>CAVRUT010000001.1:0-393201 GCA_963724465.1 uncultured Acidobacteriota bacterium
CCAATCGCCGAGCTCGAGAACAAGCATCCGGTGCTTGCGCACATCTCCGGGAAGATGCGCAAGACCATTCGCATCCTGCCGGGGGACAAGGTCCTCGTCGAGCTGTCGCCGTACGACCTGACGCGGGGCCGGATCATTTACCGGTACAAGTCAGGAGTCCTCGTGAAAGTCCGAGCGTCCGTCAAGAAGATTTGCGCCAAATGCAAGATCGTGCATCGCAAGGGCGTCGTGCGGGTCATCTGCACGACCCCCAAGCACAAGCAGAGGCAGGGCTAGTCCGATTTTAGATTTTAGATTTCGGATTTTGGATTGAGGAACTGAAATGGCGCGTATTGCTGGAGTGGATCTTCCACTCAACAAGAGAGTCGAAATCGGGCTGACCTACATCTACGGCATCGGGAGGCCCAAGGCGAACTTCATCCTCGAGAAGGCGGACGTCCGCCCGGACACCCCCGGGTCAAGGACCTGTCCGAGGAAGAGGTCGTGCGGGATTCGCAAGGTCATCACGGACGACGTGAAAGTCGAAGGCGATCTCCGCAAGGACATCGCCATGGACATCAAGCGCTTGATGGACATTGGCTGCTATCGCGGACAGCGTCACCGCCGCAATCTGCCGGTGCGGGGTCAGCGCACCCCACACCAACGCCCGGACCCGGAAGGGCCCGCGCAAGCAGACCATCGCCGGTAAGAAGAAGGCGACGAAGAAGTAGGTAAGGAAGGGACAGAGGACAACGCATGGCTGAAGCGACACCGGTATCCGCCACTGCCCGAGAAGGCCGTCCAAGCCCGCCAAGGGCAAGCGTCCACGCGGGCAAGAAGAGAGGCAAGAAGAGCATCCCCCCCCACGGTCTCAGGCGACCGTGGCCGGCCTCCTTCTCCAACAACACGATCGTTTCGATCGCCGACCAGGAGGGCAACATCCTCGCCTGGTCCTCGGCGGGGCCGGATCGGGCTTCAAGGGCTTCCCGCAAGGGCACGCCCTTCGCTCGCCCAGCTGGCCGCCGCCAACTGCGCCGAGCACGCCAAGGAGCACGGGGGTCCGCTCGGTCCGACGTGCGCGTGGACTGGCCCCGGGCGCCGGCCGCGAGCTCCGCCATTCGGGCGCTGCAGGGGCCAACGGGCATCGACATCAAGTCCATCAAGGGACACGACGCCGATCCCCCACAACGGGTGCCGGCCCCGCAAGCGGAGGAGAGTGTAGAGGGAGGAATTTTGGATTTTGGATTTTAGATTTTAGATTGGGAGAATTTGCGGATTGGGCCCTCGTGCCTCAATCCAAAATCCAAAATCTAAAATCTAAAATTGTCTGTAAACCGGCTCGCAGATCCTGGCCGGGAAGAAGGACGTAAACCAACGAGGGATCGGGGAGGTTCCACGTTTGGCTCGCTATAGCGAATCGGTTTGCCGGCTCTGCCGGCGCGAAGGGATGAAGCTGTTCCTCAAGGGGGATCGCTGTTTCAAGGACAAATGCGCCATCGAGCGGCGCAACTATCCGCCCGGCCAGCACGGCCGCCGGCGCAGGAAGCTGCTGGGCTACGGCATGCAGCTGAGCGAGAAGCAGAAGGTCAAGCGGATCTACGGGGTCCTCGAGCGCCAGTTCCGCCTCGACTTCGCCCGGGCCGAGCGCCGCAAGGGGATCACCGGCGCGAACCTCCTAGGTATGCTCGAGCGGCGCCTCGACAACGTCGTCTTCGCCTCGGTTTCGCGTCTCGCGGCATCAGGCGCGCCAGCTCGTGCGCCACGGACACATTCTCGGTGGACGGCAGGAAGGTCTCGATCCCGTCCTACCAGGTCCGCGCCGGTCAGGCCATTTCCGTCAAGGAGTCGAGCCGGAAGAACGAGCTGATCAAGGCGTCGCGTCGAATCGGCGACGGGCGCGCGGCGTCCCGGAGTGGCTGACGCTCTCCGCGGAGTCCTTCACCGGCAAGGTGCAGTCGAGCTTCCGAAGTCGCGAGGACATCAAGCTGCCGATCCAGGAGCAGCTGATCGTCGAGCTGTACTCCAAGTAGCCGCGAACGAAGGAGCAGATCATGACCCTTTGGAAAGGATTCCAGAAGCCCAAGCGGCTCGAGATCGACTCCGAGACGCTGACGACCGTACGGCAAGTTCTACGCACAGCCCTTCGAGCGCGGGTTCGGCACGACGATCGGCAACGCTCTGCGCCGCGTGCTCCTGTCGTCGATCGAGGGCGCCGCCATCACGGCGGTCAAGATCGAGGGCGTGCTGCACGAGTTCTCCTCGTTGCCGGGCGTCGTCGAGGACGTGACCGACATCATCCTGAACCTCAAGCAGATCCCCATCAAGATGCACACCAACGACGAGAAGATCCTCACGATCGACGTGGAGCGCAAGGGAAAGGTCACGGCGGCCGACCTCCAGGGCGACTCGACGATCGAGATCCTGGATCCGGACGCGCCGATCGCCACGCTCTCGGAGAACGGCCGCCTGCGCATGGAGATGCGCGTGTCCACCGGCCGCGGCTACGTCTCCGCCGACAAGAACTTCGACGACGACATGGGGATCGGCTACATCCCGATCGACTCCGTGCACTCGCCGGTTCGCCGCGTGCAACTACCACGTCGAGGCTGCCCGCATCGGGCAGGCCACCGACTACGACCGCCTGGTCCTCGAGGTCTGGACCAACGGCACGATCTCGCCGACGGACGCGGTGGGCCTCGGCGGCGACGCTCCTGCGCGACCACCTGACGATCTTCGTCAACGCCGAGCACGAGACGGCGTTCGAGGGCGGCGGGGACGGCGAGCTGCCGGAGAACCTGGCGGAGTACCTCAACAAGTCGGTCGACGAGCTGGAGCTGTCGGTCCGCAGCGCGAACTGCCTCAAGAACGCCGGCATCCGGACGATCCGGGACCTCGTGCAGCGCACCGAGAAGGACATGCTCGAGACCAAGAACTTCGGCCGCAAGTCCCTCAACGAGATCAAGGACATCCTCCGCCCGATGGGCCTGTCCCTCGGCATGGAGATCGAGCCGGTCGAAGCCAAGAGCGAGTAAGCCATGCAGCACAATCGAGCGGGGCGCAAGCTCCGTCGCACCACGCCTCATCGGCTGGCGATGTTTTCGAACCAGCTGGCCTCGCTGATGACGCACGAGCGCATCGAGACGACGCTGTCGAAGGCCAAGGAGCTGCGTCCGCTGGCGGAGCGAGCTCATCACGCGGGCCAAGAACGACGTTGTCGCGGCGCGCCGGCGCGTCGCCCGGTGGATCCCGGATCGGACCACCGTCAAGCGCGTCTTCGAGACCATCGCGCCTCGCTTCGTGGACCGGCCGGGCGGGTACACCCGGATCCTGCGGCTGGGCGCCCGCAAGGGCGACGCCGCCGAGGCCGCGATCCTGGAGTTCGTCGACTACAAGTTCGAGCCCAAGGAGAAGGGTCCCCGCAAGGAGTCGCTGTCGGACCGCGCACGCCGGGCGTCGGGCGGACGCGTCGAGACGGTTCGCAAGGACAAGGCGAAGACGGAGGGCGGCGAGAGGTCCGCGGAGACTCGCGAGACGCGGCGTCCCGCGCGAAGGCGTCGGGCAAGGCCGAGAAGGTCAAGCCCGCGGCCAAGCCCGCCCCCAAGAAGGGACCGTCGCGCACCGGCCCGTCCAAGCGCGGCGCGTAGCGAGGGACGCTCTCGATGGATACTCCGGGCGTCGCGTCCTCGCGGCGCCCTTTTCTTTTCGACCCGGCCAGCCGGCGGGGACTCCGCAGGGCCCGCGTGGCCGCGGTTGGCTGGGGGCTCTTTCCTCCTCGCTCTGACCTCGTGGCCCTCGCCGCCCGAGGTCCCCGTCGTCTCGGCGATCCCGGACCTCGACAAGCTGATCCACGGCCTGCTCTACGGCGTCGAGGGCTTCCTCCTCTACTTCGCGCCGTCGCCTGGCCGCGCCGATCGCGGATCCGCATGGCTGCGCGCGCTCGCGGTCGTCGGGAGGCCTCGCCGTCTGGGCGACCCTCGACGAGATCCACCAGGCCTGGATCCCGGGCCGCGTCGATGGAGGGGCTCGACGCGCTCGACGGACACCGCCGGAGCCTTCGTCGGGGCGCTCGGCGTCGTGGCGCGCGGGCGTCGCGGCGTCGGGGGCGCCGGGGATTCGGACGCTACTTCTCTTCGATCGTGACGTACTTGCCGGCCGGCGAGGTTCGCGACGATCTGCACCGTTCCCGACGGCCAGTAGATCGTGAGCTTCGCGAATCGACCTCTCGGACCCGAGCCCGAAGAGGACGCGGGGGTCGGAGGAGGAGAGGTAGCTCGAGCCGGCCTCGACGCAGCGCGTGAGCTTCCGTCCCGCCGGGCGTCTCGCCGACCAGCCGCGCGCCCGATGCCCTGGCGGTTGGACTTGCGGCCCGACGAGCTCGACGCCGAGCCCAGCGGCCGTGCGCGCCGTCGTTGCGCAGGAGCTGGAGCGGCCCGCCGGAGTTGGAGACCGCGATGTCGAGGTCGCCGTCGTTGTCGTAGTCGGCGACGGCCGAGCCCCGGCCGACGTAGCTCCTTGGCGAACGCCGGCCCGCAGCCGCGCTCGCGGAACTGCCCGTTGCCGTCGTTCCACATCAGGAACGCGCGTTGCGCGTACGTCGTGCCCTGCCGCGTGGGCCTGCTCGAAGACGTGGCCGTTGGCGATGAAGGCGTCGAGGTCGCCGTCGTTCTCGACGTCGAGGAGGTTCAGGCCGAAGCCTGACGAAGTTGCAGCGTCGGGCGGCCCGAAGCCCGGAGGAGACCGAGAGGTCCTCGAAGACGCCGGAGCCGAGGTTGCGGTAGTACTCGTTGGTCTCGTTCTCGAAGTTGGCGACGACGAGGTCGGGCAGGCCGTCCCCGTCGAGGTCGCCGGCGTCGACGCCCATCCCGCCCTGCGGGTTGCCCTGCGGGTCGAAGCCGGCGCCCGAGACGACCGAGATGTCCTCGAAGCGGCCGCCGCCGAGGTTGCGGAAGAGGAAGTTCATGACCTCGTCGTTGGCGACGTAGATGTCGGGCTTCCCGTCCAGGTCCACGTCCACGAAGACCACGCCGAGGCCCTTGCCGACGAGCCGCCGAGGCCGGCCTCGCTTCGTGACGTCCGCGAAAGGTGCCGTCGCCGTTGTTGCGGTAGAGCGACGCTGACCGTGCCGGGATACATGATCGGGCGGGCAGTAGTCGCGCGCGCCCGTGACCGGGTCGCCGCAGAAGAGGTCTTGTCTCGTTTCGGTCGTCGACGTAGCGCGCGACGAAGAGATCGAGCCGCCCGTCGCCGTCGACGTCGGCCCAGGCGGCGCTCGTGCCCAGGCCGGGCCGCGAGCGCCCGGCCTTCGCCGTGACGTCGCGTGAAGGTTCCGTCGCCGTTGTTGCGGTAGAGGATGTTGCCGCCGAAGTTCGTGACGAAGAGGTCGACGAAGCCGTCGTTGTCGTAGTCGGCGGCGAATCGCGCCCATCCCGTAGGCCGTGTCCTTCAGCCCGGCCTTCGCGGTGACGTCGGTGAACGTGCCGTCGCCGTCGTTGCGGAAGAGCCGGTCCTGGGCCGCGGGCTGCCCGCCGGCGGGAAGCGGCCCGCACTGCACGACGTAGAGGTCCATCCAGCCGTCGTTGTCGTAGTCGAGCCAGGCGAGGCCCGAGCCCATCGTCTCGGGCGAGCCGGTGCTCGGGCGTGCGCGCCGCGGTCGTGGGTGAAGGCGAGGCCCGACGAGCGCGGCGACGTCGGTGAAGTGGACCGGACAGTCGCGGCGCCGCGGGGCCACCGGCCAGGAGCGAGCGAGCAGCGCGAGGATCACTTCGCCTCCTCCGCGCGGGACGCTCGGTCGACCAGCAGCAGCTCGATGCGGACGTCGTCGGGCGCGAGCGTCGCGGGCACGCTCGAGCACGCGCACGGCCTCGGCGTGCCGCCCGAGGCGCGAGAGCGCCCGGGCGGCGGCCGGCAGGACCTCGGCGCTCTCCGGCAGCGACTCGAAGCGCGACGAGAGCGGCGGCCGCCTCGCCGCGGGCGAGCTCGGCCCGGCCAGGAGGATCTCGCCGCGCCGCGGCGTACGCCATCTCGAACAGCACGCGGGCCGCCGCTCGTAGAGGGCGTGATAGACCGCGAGCTCCTTCTCGGCCTCCTCCTTCGGCGGCCCTGCCGCAGGAGCAGGCGTCCCAGGGCGTAGCGCGGGGAGACGAGTCTGGGCGAGAGGGCGATGGCCCGCCGGTAGGCCTGCCTCGGCCTCCGCGAGCCGGCCGGCGGCCTCGAGGGCCCGGCCCAGCTCGAGCTGGACGTGGCGGCGTCTCGGGCGTCAGCCGCGCCGCCTCCTCGAGCTGGCGGAGGGCCTCGTCGTCTCGGCCTGCGCGAGCAAGAGACGGCCCAGGTCGAGCCGAAGGCGAGGCGTGGCCGGGTACTCCCGGACCGCGCCTCGAAGGCGGCGCGCGCGGCGTCCTGCGGCCGCCCGACCGACGAGGGCGTTGGCCGAGCAGGGCGAAGGTCTCGGCATCGCTGACTCCGAGCGCGCGGGCGCGCTCGAGCTGCACGGCGGCATCCAGCGAAACGCTCCTGCTCGAAGCGAGCGCGCGGCCGTAGCGACGCGGAGGGTCGGCGTTCGCCGGAAAGGCCGCGACCGCCTGCGGCCGTGACGGCGTTGCCCTCGATCGTGCTTGCCGATGCTCCAGAGGTACTCCGCCAGCTGGCGCGGACCCGGGCTCCGCGGGTCGCAGGACGAGGAGCCTCTCGTAGAGGGCGGCCGCGCGTTCGTCGCCGGCGGCGGCGTACGCGCCGGCCAGGGCCTCGAACGGGCCGACCTCGCCGGGCTTGAGCGCGACGGCCTTTTCGAACTCCCGCGCCGCCTCGCCGGGGCGGCCCGCGGCCGCGAGGGTCAGGCCGTAGATGTAGCGGGCCTCGGGGCTCTGGGGCCCGAAGGCCGCCGCCAGACGGCCCTCGTCCACCGCCTCGCGCGTCTTGCCCTGGGAGAGCAGCGCCAGGGCGAGGTTCCCGTGGGCCCGGGCGTTGGCCGGGCTCCGATCGATGACCTCGCGCAAGCAGCGGCCTCGCGCCTCGCGTAGTCCTTGCGCCCGAGGAGCTTTCCGCGCGCGCCAGGGGGCCCGGGGTCGGCGCGGGAGCGGCGGGCGCAGCGAACGAGGGCGGCGGCCAGCAGGACGGCGGCGCTCCGCACCGTCGCATTCTAGTCGGGAGGAGAGCCGAGGACTCCGGGAGCCGGACCCGTTACTTCTTGAAGAAGCCGCCGCCGCCGGCTCCGCCGGCCTGTCCCGCGGCGGCCGCGGCGCCGCCCTCGGCGAGGACGAGCCGCTGGTTGAGCTCCTTGATGCGCTCGTTCAGCTGGGCGATCTTCTGCTGGAACTCCCGGGTGATGCGCTCGGTGTCGGCCTTGAGCCGCGTCGTTCTCGCCCTCGATGTCCGTCAGGACCTGGTCGCGGCCCTCGATGACGCGCTTCTGGTCGCGCAGCTCCATCATGTAGCTTGTTGACCTCTTCGTCCTTCTCGGAGAGGCGCAGCTTCCACTTCTCCTCCTGCTCCTCGTAGAGCCGCTTGATCTCGAGGAGCTGGGTGATCTGCGAGAAATCGCTGTCGGACGCCATGAGGCCTCCTCGCTGGTTCTCCTCGATCTGGGGGAAGAGCTTGCGGAGCTTGAGGGACAGGTCCTCGGGGTCGGTCGAGAGCTCCATCGCCTTCGCGTACGTGATGCGCCTGTTGCACGAGCAGCGCGATGAGGCGACTGGTTCATCGACTGCATCTTGTAGTAGTTGACCGAGTTCTCGATCTCCTCGTGGATCTCCTTGACCTCGCCCGCTGAGGATGTGCTTCGCGATCTTGGGCGAGTTGATCATGATCTCGACGACCGGCACGCGGCCCGAGCCGTCCGAGGTCTCGATCAGGTTCATCGAGACGATCGCCTGCAGCACGATCGAGAGCTGCGAGCGGACCTGGGCCTGTTGCTCGATCGGGCACGAGTCGATGATGCGGTCGATCGACTGGGCGGCGCTGTTGGTGTGCAGGGTCGAGAAGACCAGGTGGCCGGTCTCGGCGGCGGTGATCGCGGTCTGCATCGTGTTCCAGTCGCGCATCTCGCCGACCATGATGACGTCGGGGTCCTGCCGGAACATGTTCTTCGAGGGCCTCGTTGAAGCTCGGCGAGTCGGTCGAGACCTCGCGCTGCGAGACCGCCGCCTTTCCGTCGGCGAAGAGGAACTCGATCGGGTCCTCGATCGTGACGATGTGGACCGGGCGCTTCTCGATGACCGAGCGCATGATGCCGGCGAGCGAGGTGGACTTGCCCGAGCCGGTCGGACCGGTGATCAGCACCAGGCCCTTGGGCAGGTGGACGAAGCTCTCGAGCACCTCGGGCAGGTTCAGCTCGGTGATCGAGGGCAGCTTGAAGGGGATCCGGCGGAAGACGGCGGCGTAGGAGCCGCGCTGGACGAAGATGTTGCAGCGGAACCGGGCCACGCCCGTCAGGCCGTAGCCCACGTCGACCGACTGGTGCGCCTCCAGCCGCTCCTTCTGCGCCGGCGTCAGGATCGAGAGGAGCATCTCCTCGAGGTCCTTGGGCTGCAGGGCGTCGGCATTGAGCGGGATGAGCCGGCCCTTGATCCGCAGCAGGGGCGGCCTCATGGGCTTCAAGTGGAGGTCCGAGGCCTCCTTCTTGGCCATGAACTTGAGGAGCTCAGAGAGTGTCAATGTTCAGAGATTATAGCCGGTTACAGGCCTTCTCCGGACCTGTCCGGTCAGCCAGTGCGCGCTTCCCGCCGGTTGTCGACCTCTCCCATGGCCGCCGCGAGGCGCAGATCGCCGAGCAGCTCCCCGACCCGCGGGCCGGGCTCGATGCCGAGCCAGTTCACGACGTCTCCACCCGTTACGCGCACCGTCCGGCGGGGAGCCCGGACGACGGGGCGCAGTGCGCGCGCGCATCGGCGGCCGCGCGCGCCGAGCCGGGCGAGCAGCGCCAGCGCGTCCTCCCCGAGAGTGCCGGCCTCGATGACCCAGTGCCAGGCGTCCCGCCGCGTGCGGGCCCCGCGGGCCGAAGCGACGAGCTCATGGAGGAGTGCCGCTTCCCGCGCCTCCTCGCGGGCCCAGCGCCGGTTCTGGAGCCAACCGCGGGTCTCGGAGGGGGAAAGTCTCAAGTGCATCGCAAGAAGCGCCAGGCGCACTCTCCGGCGTCGCGACGGAGCCATCTCCCGCACCGCCGCGCCGTCCAGGACGGCCATGGAGCGAGCGAGGGCGGCCGCCCGCGCCGGAGACAACGCGCGCCCGAGGACCGCGGGGAGGATGCCGGCCCGCGCCGCCCAGCCGAGCGCCGGGGCCGCGGCGGGGCTGGCGAGGAGCCTCGAAAGCTCGGCTCCCACGCGCTCCGGGGCCGCGCGCCCGAAGAGCGGGGCGGCCCGACGGGACGCTTCGAGAAGGCGGCGGTCGGGCCGGAGGCCGTGCGTCGCGAAGAGTCGGGCCGCGCGCAGGATGCGCAGCGGGTCCTCGGCGAGATTTTCTTCGCGCACGCAGCGCAGGCGGCGGCGGCCGAGGTCGGCGACGCCGCCGAAGGGATCGAGGATCTCTCCGGACGGCACGCGCAGGGCGATCGCATTGGCCGTGAAGTCGCGTCTTCGCAGGTCCGCCTCGATCGATCCGCCTTCGAGCTCCGCGATGTCGAGCAGCCGCTTCCCGGCTACCCGAAAGACCCGCGGCCCCGGCCGGTCGCGCGAGAGGAACACGGCTCGCCCGAGGCCCGCCCGTTCGAGCTCGTCGGCGAGGCCCTCGGCGTCGCCCGAAACGGCCACGTCGACCTCCGGCACCGCGACGCCGAGCAGGCGGTCTCGCGGCGCGCCGCCCACGACCCACGCCGCGATGCCCCGCCGGGCGGCGGCCCGCGCGAGCGCAACGATCTCCGCGCGCCGGCAGAGCCCGCCGAGCGCCCTCGCGGCGCTCTTTCGCTGGTTCGAACGCATGCTCCGTTCTACAATTTCGAGGATGACATCCGACCGTCCCGTTGTCACGCCGGCCGTGGTCCGGAAAGTGGCCGAGCTCGCCCGCCTGCGCCTGCCCGAGGAGGACCTGTCCCTCTGGACCGGGCAGCTCTCGCGGATCGTCGCTTACATCGACCAGCTGGCGACCATCCCGGAGGAGGCGTTCGGAGCGGCTCTGGCCGGGGCCGCCACCCCCGTTCGTCCCGACGAGCCGCGGCCCGGGGCGGGGGACGAAGCCCTGGAGTCCAACGCGCCGCGCCGGCTCCACGGCTACGGCGTGGTGCCGCGAGTCGTGGGCCCGGGAAGCTGACGGCATGACGGTAACCCCCGGCGTCGTCGAGACGGCTGCCGCGGTTTCGGCGCGCCGCAGGTCGGCGGTCGCCGTCGCGGAGGAGTCGCTCGCCCGGATCGCGGCCGCCGACGGCCGCGTGCGGGCGTTCCTGGAGGTGACCGGCGAGCAGGCGCTCGTGGACGCCCGGACCGTCGACGCCCGGGTGGCCGCCGGCGAGGACCTGCCGCTCGCGGGAGTGCCGCTCGCGGTCAAGGACAACATCTGGATCGCAGGCCGGCGGGCGACCTGCGCCTCCCGGATCCTCGAGGGGTTCCGGCCGCCCGGAGACTCGACCGTCGCGGCGAGGCTGCGGGCCGCGGGCGCGGTTTTCGTGGGCCGCGCCAACATGGACGAGTTCGCCATGGGGTCGTCCACCGAGAACAGCTCGAGCCACGTGACCCGCAACCCTTGGGATCTCGAGCGCGTCCCCGGCGGCTCGTCGGGCGGCAGCGCGGCGGCGGTGGCGGCCCGTTTCGTACCCGGCGGATTCGGCTCGGACACGGGAGGCTCCATCCGCCAGCCGGCCGCCTGCTGCGGCGTGGTCGGCTTCAAGCCCACGTACGGGCGCGTCTCGCGCTACGGCCTGGTCGCCTTCGCCTCGTCGCTCGACCAGATCGGCCCTCTGACGCGGTCGGTCGCGGATGCGGCCCGGCTCTACCGGGTCGTGGCCGGCCGCGACCCTCTCGACTCGACGACCTCCGACCGCGCCGTCGGCGACCCGGAGGGAGCGCTCGCCCGGGGCGTCGAGGGGCTGCGGGTGGGCTTCCTCGAGGAAGCCGAGGGCGAGGGCCTCGACCCCGAGGTCGCCGCGAGCCTGGAGGCGGCTCGGCGGATTTTTCGCGACGCGGGGGCGGACGTGGTTCGGGTGTCGGTGCCGCGCGCCGCCGTCGCGATCGCGATCTACTACGTCGTCGCCAGCGCCGAGGCGTCCTCGAACCTCGCCCGTTTCGACGGCGTGCGGTACGGGCCCCGCGCGACCGACGCGGACCTGACGGCGCTCTACGTCGAGAGCCGGACGGCCGGGTTCGGCCCCGAGGTCAAGCGCCGGATCCTCCTCGGCACGTTCGCGCTCGCTTCGGGCTACTACGAGGCGTACTACGGCCGGGCGATGCGCGTCCGGCAGCTGCTCTCGGCCGACTTCGACCGCGCCTTCGCGGCGGCGGACGTGATCGTGTGCCCGTCGATTCCCGGCCCGGCCTTCCGCATCGGCGAGAAGACGGACGATCCGCTCACGATGTACCTTTCGGACGTCTTCACGGTGCCGGCGTCGCTGGCGGGTCTGCCCGCCATCTCCGTGCCCTCGGGGCTGACGCGCGGCGGGCTTCCCCTCGGGATGCAGGTCCTGGGTCCGCGCTTCGGCGAGGAGGCGGTCTTCGCGGCCGCCCGGGCGTTCGAGGCGGGGACCGGCTTTCCGGATGAGCCGCCCCCGGTCGCGGAGTAGAGGGATGACCGGGCGGGCCGCCGTGGCCGCGCTTCTCGCCGCCGCCACCCTATCGGCCGCTCCGCGGGAGAAAACGGTCGTCGTCTCACCCGAGATCCGCGCCACGATCTCCGCCGGCGACCAGATCGTGCTCTCCGTGCGGCCGCTTCCGGGCGAGAGCCTCGACGCCTTCGTCCGGCGCGTCACCGACGACCCGAAGACCAAGAGGCAGATCCTGGCTCTGAACGGCGGATCCGTGCGTCTGAAAAGGGGGCGCTTCCTGAGCGTGCCCTACCGGCTCCTGTCGGGCAATTACCGCAAGATCGCCATCCAGGCGCTCTTTCCGGCCGATCGGGCCACAGTGACGGGCTGGGAGCACCGCGTGACCGCGCCGGCGGGGAAGCCCGAGAGCCTCTGGATGATCGCCGAATGGTTCACCGGCGACGGCGCGCGCTACAGGGAAATCCGCCAGGCGGACGCCATCGCGTCGCTCGAGACGCGGGAGGGGCAGGTCGTGCTCGTGCCCGAGGCGCTGCTGACGCCGTCGTTCCGCGAGGCCGTGGCGGCGGCCGCCCCGGCGCCCGAGTCCGAGGCGGCCCGGCTCGAGTACGGACAGGACGAGCAGGGGCGATACGCCGTCTACAGGCTGAAGAAAGGCGAGGCGCTCTACACGGCCGTCGTCGTCCGTTTCACCGGGCGGCTCCACGCGGAAGACGTGAACGCGAAGGCCGCGGAGATCGCCGGCCGCAACGGCATCGCCGACGTGCACGCCATGCCGGTCGGGTTTCCGGTCAAGATCCCGGTCGCGGACCTTTCACCGGAGTTCCGCCCCCCCGACGACCCGGAGCGGATCGAGGAGGAGAAGTCGCTCCTCGAGGCCGCGCAGTTCTCCAACAAGGTCCGGAGCGCCGACCTGTCGGGCGTCACGCTCGTTCTCGACGCGGGCCACGGGGGCCGCGACACCGGAGCGATCGTAGACGGCCTCGAGGAGGCCGCATACGTCTACGACATCGCCTGCCGCGTCGAGCGGCTCGTGAGGGCCCGCACGAGGGCCCGGGTAGTGCCGACGGTCGGCCGCGACGCGCCCTGCGCCGGCGCTCGCAGGGAAGCCGTGGGCGACTCGAAGAGCGCCCGGGTCCTGACGTCGCCGCCGTATGCGATCGAAGACGCGGCCGTCGGCGTCAATTTCCGCTGGTACCTGGCCAACTCGATCTACAAGAACGTGCGCAGGTACGGAGGGCAGGAGGACCGCACGGTCTTCCTTTCGCTCCACGCCGACTCGCTCCACCCGGCGGTCCGGGGCACGATGGTCTACGTGCCCGGCGAGAAGTTCTTGAACGACTCCTACGGCAAGACCGGGGAGCCTTACGACTCCCGCCGGGAAGTGCGGGAGGCGCCGCGCGTTTCGTTCTCCCGGAAGGAGAAGATCGAGGCCGAGGGAATCTCGCGGGACCTCGCCGAGCACATCGTCGCGTCCTTCCGCGCCGCCGACCTGCCCCTCCACGCGTTCGAGCCCGTGCGCCGCAACGTCATCCGCAGCGGCCGCGAATGGGTCCCGGCGATCCTGCGCTACAACCGGATCCCGGCGCGGGTCCTGGTGGAGGTCTGCAACCTCAACAACCCGGACGACCGGAAGCTGCTGCGGACGCGCGCGTACCGCGAAAGGGTCGCCCAGGCGCTCGTCGAGGCGTTGATCGATTTCTACGGAGGCGCGCCGGCGGCGCCCGCCGCCGTGTCGGCCGGAAGGACGAGCCGCTAGTTTTCGTGGACGAGGGCCCGGCGGGATTCGCCCGCGGGCGCGGCGCATATACTGGTCGCGCTTTTCAGGGAGGTCGAGAGCGATGGGTCGGAGAGCGTGGGTTCTGGCGGTTCTCGCCGCGACTGCCGCGGCTTCGGGGGCCCTCGCCCAGGACTGGCGAGGGGGCCGGGCCCGGGTCGAAGGCACGGTCAAGAACGAGAAAGGCGAGCCGATCGAGGGCTGCAAGGTCCTGATGCGGTGGGGCAGGAGCAGCCACACTGGCCCTGACCTGACCACCGACACCAAGGGCCGCTTCGCGATCTTCGGCCTGGCCGGGGGCCCGTGGGACGTGGACTTCGAGGCGCCCGGCTACCTGACCAAGAAGATCAACCTGAGCCTCCAGGAGGGCTCGCGCAACCCTCCGATCGACGTGCAGCTCGAGCCGCAGCCCCAGGCGCAGGCTCCCGCGGCCGCTGCGGCGCCGCAGATTCTCGTCGGCGGCAAGAAGATCTCCAAGGAGACCGCGGACGCGATCGAGGCCGGCAACGCCGCGATGGCCGCGAAGAACTGGACGGCGGCTCGCGAGAGCTACCAGAAGGCCGCCGTCGAGCTGCCGGACAACGCGGCCGTGCTCGAGCGCATTGCCGCCACTTACCTCGCCGAAGGCAAGACCGACGACGCCCTTCGGTACGCGCGACAGGCCTCCGAGAAGGACCCCTCCGACGCGACGGCGTGGCGCATGGTGGCCGAGCTCGAGCTTCAGAAGGGCAATCTCGAGGCCGGCCAGGCGGCGCTCGACAAGGTCCCCGCCGAGAAGATCACGGATCCGCAGCCGTACCTGAATGTCGGGATCCTTCTGATGAACAAGAAGAAGGCCGCGGAGGCCGTGAGCGCGTTCGACAAAGCGATCGCGATCAAGCCCGACTCGGCCGACGCCTACTATTACCGCGGGCTCTGCCGCATGCAGCTCAAGCAGAACGGCGAGGCCAGGGCGGACCTGCGCAAGGCCCTGGAGCTCGCGCCCGACGGCCCCGACGCCAAGGACATCAAGGACCTCCTCAAGACGCTTTCGTGATTCCGGTCGCCCGCCCGGGGGGATAATGGGTCCCCTGGCGGTCGTCCATGAGATCGTTTTGCGTCCTCGCGCTCCTCTGTCTCGCGCCGGCCGCGCCGTCGCAGGCCGGCGCGCAGGAGCCGGGGCCGGTCCGTGAGGCCGCCGAGGTCTCGCTCGTCGAAGTTCCGGTGCGCGTCGTGGGCCGCGACGGCAAGCCGGTTCGCGGCCTGACGCAGGCGGACTTCACGGTCGAAGACGACGGGCGGCGCCAGGAGATCGTGGGCTTCGACGCCATCGACCTCGCGGAGAAGGTCTCCGGAGTCGGCGCCGTCCCCGTTGCCCCCGCGGCGCGGCGCCGCTTCCTCATACTGTTCGACTTCTCCTTCTCGCAGCCCAAGGCGATCGTCGCGGCCCGTCGCGCCGCCCGCGACTTCGTCCTGTCGGGCATGGGCGACCGCGATCTGGCGGCCGTCGCGACGTACTCGGTGGAGAAGGGCGTCCGGCTGCTCGTGACGTTTTCCGCGGACCGCGCCCAGCTGGCTCGGGCCGTCGAAACGCTCGGACTGGAAACGTCGAAGGGGGACGGGGCGGATCCTCTCGCTTTCGCCTTCGACACGGCCGGAGTGTCCGGGGCGCCGGGCGTGCCCGTCGCGCGCGGGGGCAGCCGGGCGGACACGGCGGGCCTCGTGGAGAGCCTGCAGTCGCTCTCGATCGTCAGCAAGGTCCGCAACGACGAGTACGCTCGCGGGCGCGTGCGGCACCTCTTCCAGTCGTTCCGGGATCTGTCGCGGGCGCTGGACGCCGTGGAGGGGCGCAAGGACGTGATCTACCTGTCCGAAGGCTTCCGGGGGCGCTTCCTGGTCGGCATGCCCGAGACGGAGGAGGAGCGCCAGTACCTCGTCCACGGCGAAGTGTGGAAGGTGGACTCGGACAAGCGCTTCGGCTCGACACCGCTGCGCAACGAGCTCGCGGACCTGGGCGAGGTCTTTCGGCGATCGGACTGCGTCATCCACGCGGTCGACATCGCCGGCATCCGGGCCGACGCCGACCCCGAGTCCGACGGCGCCTCGGTCGGGTTGCGGGAGACGGAGAACGCACTGTACGAGTTCGCCCAGGGCACGGGCGGAGAGGTCTTCCGTAATGCGAACGACCTCGCCGCCGAGCTCGGCAAGCTCGTCGAGCAGACGAGCCTCGTCTACGTGCTCGCGTTCCGGCCCGATCGAGCCGCGGATGAGGGCCGGTTCCACGAGCTCAAGGTCAGGGTGTCGGCTCCGGGAGCCCGGGTGCTCGCGCGCGCCGGCTACTACGAGCGCCGCGGCTTCCGGCAGCTCTCGCCGCTCGAGCGGCGGCTGCTGGCCGCAAACGTCATCGCCAACGAGATTCCCTTCGACGAGATCCCGACCCGCGTGCTCGCCGTCCCGTTTGCCGCCGGGGAGGCGGCGGCAAGCGTGCCGGTGCTTCTCGAGATCCCCGGGCCGCCGCTTTTGGCCGCGGACCGGGGCGAGAAGCTGACCGTCGAGATCTACGCCTACGCCGTCGACCGGGACGGCCGGCTGCAGGACTTCTTCGTGCGCACCATCTCTTCGGACCTCGCGAAGAGCCGCGAGAGGCTCATGGCCGGCGGGGTGCGCTACTACGGCGAGCTCTCGCTGCCCCCGGGGTCGTATCGGCTCCGAACGCTCGTCCGAAACGCCGCAACCGGGCGGATGGGCTTTTCGGTGGCGTTGCTGGAGGTCCCCGCGTTCTCGACCGCCGAGCCCTTTCTGCTCCCGCCCGTCTTCCTCGAGGGCGCCGGTGCGTGGGTGTCCGTGCAGGGCGCGGGCCGGCCCGGGGCGGGGGGAGCGCCGCCTCCCAATCCTTTCGCGGCGCTGCCGGGCGAGGGGCTGTCCCCTGCGGCGCTCGCCCGGGTATTGCCGGGCAGCGCGTCCCACCTGTGCCTGGTGGCGTACCACTTCGCCACGAACGACCGGGACGAGTTGAAGCTCGGCAGCCAGATCCTCGGCGGCGACGGGCGCCCTCTCGAGGACGTGAAGCTCGCCGTGGTCGGCAGCACGGCTCCGGGGCCGGACGGAAAGCGCACGCTGCTTCTCTCTTTCTCCGCGCCGCCGGACCTGGTCCCCGGCCGTTACGGCCTGAGGGTGTTCCTGCAGGGCGGCGTTGGGGGAGCGACGCGCCAGGCGACCGCCCCGTTTCTGGTTCCTTGAGCTTCGCCGGCGCGCTGTTCTTGGCCGCGCTCTCGTCCCGGGCGCAGGCCGCCCCGAGTCCCGCGGTTCCTGCCGGCGCGGAGCGCCAGAAAGCGATCGCGCAGCTCCACGCGCGTGCGGCGTTCGCGCTTCCCGGATCCCGGGATGCCGCGCGCGTGGCCGGAGAGCTTGAGCGGATCGGAGCCGCGTACCTTGCCGAAGGGGAGCTCGGGCGGGCGTCGGAGTTGTTGTCCGAGGCCTACGCGCTCGACGAGACCAACGGGCTCGTCCTCGCCGAGCTGACGCTGTGCAACGTGCGCCGCGAGGATTTCGACGCGGCCCGCTTCTATCTGCGCCTGGCCGAGGAGCGCGTCTCCCGAGCGCCGCCCGAGATCTACGGCGTGCTCGGCGACGTGTACTTCGGCCTGCACCTGCTCGAAGACGCCGTCGTGGCCTGGGAGGAGTTCGTCCGTTTTGGAGGCTCCGACCCCGCGCTTCTGGCCCGCCTGGCTCGCGCGCGCGACGAGCTCGCCGTTTCGCGGGGACAGCGCGCGCTTTCCTTCGACCATTTCACCGTCTTCGCAGACGCGGGCCTGGCGGAAGAGCTCGTGCGCCGCGCCGGGGCCGACCTGGAAGCCTCCTACACGGCGCAGACGACGCTCTTCGGCGGAGGGCTCGACGCGCGGCAGGTCGTCGTCCTCTACTCGGGCCGGGCCTACTTCTCCCTGGTGTCGGTCCCCGACTGGGGATCCGGCCTCTTCGACGGCAAGATTCGCGTGTCCGTGGAGCCGGACTGGAGGCCGGCGGAGGCGTGGTCCGGCGTCCTCGCCCACGAGCTCGCCCACGCGCTCATCCGCAGGAGCTCAGGCAACCGCGCACCCGGATGGTTTCACGAGGGCCTGGCGCAGTGGTGCGAGGGCCGGAAGATTCCGGCGGGCGAGGTCCGAGAGACGGTGGGCGCGCGCCCGGCCTCGTCATCTGAAGGCCTGGATCGAAGCCTCTCGGGCCGGCTGGTGCGGTCCGCCGCGCGGGCGAGCTACGCGCAGGCGCTGTCGATCGTGGAGTACCTGATCGCGGTTCGGGGGACCGGGGCGATCGCCTGTCTCCTCGACCGGCTCGCCCGCGAAGGGGGGACGTTCGGTCAGGCGCTCGTCGCCGAAACGGGCTTGTCGGAAGTCGAGCTCTTCACGGCGTGGGCGAAGTGGGCGGGAGTGTGACCGATCTCGGCGATTCCGCCAGAAAGCTGACCCACGCCGGGTCCGTCGCGATCGGCAGGTAGGCGGGCTGCGCGCGCAACGCGGCGCGATCGAGCTTGCCCTGGCCCTCGAGCGGGCGCAGCGCCGCGACGGCGGCGCCCGCGTCCCCGGCACGGGCATAAATACGGGCTTCCAGCTCCGCCTTGCGCCAGTCCTCGCCCACCAGTGCGCGGGCGGCGCGAATCGTCCCGACCGCGGAAGCGGTGTCGCCGAGATTGGTTTCGATCACGGCGAGTGTCGCCAGCGTGTCGGGGTCGGGGCCCGCGTCGCGCAGGTACCCTTGGAGCAGCGCGCGGGCGTCGGCGTTGCGCCCGTCGGCCAGAGCCATCGCCGCGAGCTCCCGGGCGGCTCCGGGGGCGGGCGGAACCTCGGCCAGCGCGCGACGAAAGTCGCCGGCCGCTTCCGCCGAGACGCCGCGGCTGCGGGCGGACAGGCCCATCTGGTAATAGACGGGCCCGGCGGGCGCGCCCATGGCCAGCGCCCTGGACCACTCGGCGCGGGACGCGTCGATCCTGCCTTCGCTCTGGGCGGCGAGCGCGAGCTTCTCGGCCTGGCGCCAGGGCTGGGGAGGCAGGTTTTCGGCGAGCACGTAGGGTTCCGAGAGCGCCCGCTGGACCGCGAGGGCGCCGTCCACCAGGAAGAGCAGGGCGGGCACGGCGGCGACCCACAGCATGCGGCGGCGCTCGGCGGGCAGGCGCCGCGCAAAGAGCAGCGCGATCCCGAGGATCGACGCGAATCCCGCCAGGCGCGGCAGGGCCCGGGCGCGGGCCTCCCGGGCCGTGTCCCGGCGCCGGACCGGCTCGGGTCCGAGCATGCGCCCGACCTCGCGGGAGAGCGAGAGGCCCGGATCGACGAGCTCGATGTCCTCGACGGCCCAGCCCCGGGGCGTGCGTTGTACCGTCCAGCGGGTTTTCAGGAGCGACTCGCCGTAGCGCAGCCCGAGGTCGACGAGGACCGTGCCCCGGCCCGAGTCGGCGAGCGACGCCCAGACAACCTCGCCCGAAGTTCCTGGCGGAGGAGCGAGGGCCTGGACGAAGTGGTCGCGCGCGGCCGCCCGGAGCATTTCCTGCTGGCGCTCGGTCAGGCCTGCCCAGACCTCGGGGCCCACGATTCGCTGCAGGATGCCGTCGGCGTCGATGGATTCGAGAAAGATCTTCGGCGGGCCGTGCAGCGCGGCCAGCGCCGCCCGCCGCGCGAAGTCCGCCGCCTCTTCGGCGTCGGGGCCGGGCGCCGGCTCCTCGGCGCAGACGGGGGCGCGGGTGAGGAGCGCCGCGAGGATCAGCGCGGCCCCGGCGAGCAGGTGCCGGGCTCGACCGCTCCCGGGCGCCGGCGCGATCAATGCCCCGTCGCCGTCTCGGTCGAGGCGGGCTTCGCGTGGGCCTTGAGCGTCATCGGGACGCTGCCGACGCGCAGCTCGTCGCCATCGCGCAGGGCCACCGGTGCGGTCAGCCGGATGCCGTTGACGAAGGTTCCGTTCTTCGAGCCGAGATCCTCGAGCGTGGCGAGCCCGGAGGCGACTATGAGCCGGGCGTGGCGGCGGGAGACGCTCTGGGCGTCGATCCAGACGAGCGAGTCGGCGCCGCGCCCGAGGATGTTCTCGCCGTCGGCCAGCGCGACCTCGCGGTTGCCCCAGAGGAGCCGGAAGACCTGGTCGCCTCCCGACTCCGGATGGCCGTCGCGGTGGAGCGCTGCCGCAGTGCCGCAGAAGGCGTAGCCGTACCCGTAGACGGTGCGGATGAACTCCGGGGATCGCGCGCCGTCTCCGATCGCCTTGCGCACCTCGGCGATCAGCGTGGGCAGGTTGACGTCGGACACGACCGTGTCGGGCCAGAGCCGGCGGTGGAGCTCGGCCTTCGGGACCGCCCGCGGACGCGCCTCGAGCAGGACCTGGAGCAGCTTGAAGGCTTTGGGCGAGATCGAGACGGGCCGGCCCTCGCGGGTGAGGGCCCGGCTCTCGGAATCGAGCAGGAGGCTGCCGAATTGGAACTTCATGCGTCCAACGAAAACACTATAAACCCCCGGGAAGTCCCCCGCGGGGACCAGAGGCCCGGGCCGGAGGACGGACGGCGCCTATGCGGCGATGGGTTCGAGCCGGATGACCCGGGGAGACAGCGACTCGGCGCCGCGCTCGGTGCAGACGATGTCGTCCTCGATCCGGACGCCGAAGCGTCCCGGTAGGTAGATGCCGGGCTCCGAGGTGAAGGTCATTCCGGGCTCGAGGATCGTGCGGTCGTGGCCCACCATGTACGGCGGCTCGTGAACGTCGATCCCGAGGCCGTGGCCGAGGCGGTGGGTGAAGAACTCGCCGTAGCCGGCCTTCTCGATGACCCGGCGGGCGGCCGCGTCCACCTCGAAGCACGGTACTCCCGGCGCCGCCCGCTCGATGGCCGCCGACTGGGCGTCGAGCACGATCGACCAGACCTTCCGGTATTCGTCGGTCGGCGTGCCGAAGAAGGTCGACCGCGTGATGTCGTAGAAGTAGCCGTCGGGCTTGTCCCAGGCGTCGATCAGGACGGCCTGGTCGCGGGAGAGCGGTGTCGAGCCCGAGGCCCCGTGGGGGAAGGCGGACGAAGGGCCGAACTGGACCATGTTTTCGCCGCCGACGAGCGCCGAGATCTCCGCTTCGGTGCAGCCCGGCTTCAGGGCTTCGAACGCCCTCCGAAAGCGGGGCAGCGCGACCTCGATGGCGCCGCGCATCAGCGCGAGCTCGTCGAACGATTTGACCATCCGGAGCCCGCCGAAGGTCGTGGCCGCGGACGCCGGCTTCCAGCCCGGAAGGGCCCGGAGGAGCCTCTCGACGTCGTCGTAGGCGGTGGACGGCTCGACGGCGAGCGTGCCCGCCGAAGTGGGAAACAGGGCCGCGGCCTTTGCGAACGGATCCTCGGTCTCCTCCCAGGTCACGACGCGCTCGACGGCGGACATCCGGCGCAAGCGCCCCGCCTCGAAGGCCGGACAGATCATCACGGGCTCTTTGTCCTGGAAGAGAAGCAGGGCCGTCAAGCGTTCACTGCGGTCGAAGCTGACGCCCGTGAGGTAGAACAGGTTGGACGAGGGGGTGGCGTAGAGTCCGTCGGCCGGGAGCGAGGCGAGCCGCGCCCGGACGGTCTCGAGGCGCCGGAGGTAGATTTCAGGCTTGATCGGCATGGCGCGGATGCTAGCAGAATCGTTTCGGCGCGGGCGGCGCGGCGCCCTGGCCGTTCTCGTCGCCGCCGCGGCGCTTTCGGGCGCCGGGTGCCGGCGCGGCGGGGAGCTCGTGGCCCCGCGGGCGCCTGTCATCCTGATCTCGATCGATACCCTGCGGGCCGATCACCTTCCGGCGTACGGGTACGGCGGGGTGCAGACGCCCAACCTCGATGCTCTGCGCGCCGACGCGGTCCTCTTCGAGAACGCGTACTCGCAAGTTCCTCTGACGCTGCCCTCGCACACGGCGATCTTCACGGGCCTCTACCCGCCGCAGAACGGGGTCCGGGACAACCTGGGATACGCGCTCGGCCCCGGGCCGGCGACGATCGCGGCCTTCTTGAAGGCGAACGGTTACGAGACGGGCGGCGCGGTGTCGTCGATCGTCCTTTCCCACGCGACCGGGGTGTCGCGAGGTTTCGACTTCTACGAGGACAACATCGAGCCCACAAAGATGAGCCAGTCCATTTCGCGCATCCAGCGCGGCGGCGACGACACCCAGGCTCTCCTGGCCGAGTGGGTCGCCGGCCGGTCGGGCAAGCCCTTCTTCGCGTTTCTGCACCTCTTCGAGCCGCACTCGCCCTACGAGCCGCCCGAGCCCTACCGGTCCCGCTACAAGCTCGCCTACGACGGCGAGATCGCGCGCGCCGACGAGATCGTCGGCCACTTCCTCCGGTTCCTGAAGGAGCGTGGCCTTTACGACCGGGCTCTGATCGTCTTTCTCTCGGACCACGGCGAAGGGCTGAACGACCACGGCGAAGACGAGCACGGCGTGCTCATCTACCGTGAATCGATTCACGTTCCGCTGATGGTCAAGTTCCCGAAGTCCCGGCGCAAGGGCGAGGCGGTCGCCGCCCCGGTCGCGCTCGTGGACGTCTTTCCGACCGTGGCCGGCGTATTGGGCCTTCCGGCACCCCCGGGACTGGCGGGCACCTCGCTCGCCGTCCCGCTGCAGGGCAAGGCTGCCCCGGCCCCTGCGCGGCGCATCTACAGCGAAACCCTCTACCCTCGCCTCCACCTCGGCTGGAGCGACCTCGCCTCGCTCGTGGACGACCGCGACCACTACATCGAGTCGCCGCACCCCGAGCTCTACGACATTGCGGCCGACCCGGGCGAGAAGCGGGACCTCGCGGAAGGGCTGCCTCCGGCCTTTCGCTCGTTGCGCGCCGAACTGGCGCGGATGCCGCGGCCCCTCCAGCCGCCGGGCAACTCGGACCCCGAGCAGGTCAAGAAGCTCGCCGCCCTGGGATACATCAGCGCTTCCAACGCGGATTTCGGAAAGAAGGACCTTCCGGCGCCCCGGGACCGCATCGGGGCGGTCGCGCAGTTGAAGGCGGGCTTCGGCGCCATGCGCGCCGGCCGCAACGCGGAGGCCGTCGAGATCTTCCACAAACTGCTCGAGGCCGAGCCCGGCATGACCGACGTCTGGCAGATGTACGGCGAGTCCTGCATGAAACTCGGCCGGGAAGCCGAGGCCCTCGCGGCCCTGACCGAGGCCGCCCGGCTGTCGCCGTCGAACCCCCAGGTCCTCATGGCCCTTTCCGACTACTACCTGCAGATCGGCAACTTTGCCGAAGCGCGCAAGCACGCCGAAGCCGCCGGCGCCTCGGGCACCACGAGCCCTCACGACAACCTGGCCAGGATCGCCCTCGTCGAAGGCGACCTGGACGCGGCCGAGCGCGAGGCGCGGGCGTCGCTCGAGAAATACCCGATGCGCCGAGTGCCCCACCTGATCCTCGCCCGGGTCCGCCACGACCGGCGCGACTACCCCGGAGCCCTGGCCGAGATCGACCTGGCCGCGCGTCCCCACGGCACCGACAGCGTCCCGCTCCAGAACCTGAACTACCTGCGCGGGGACAGCCTCGCGCGCCTGGGCCGCGAAGCCGAGGCCGAAGCGGCGTTTCTCCAGGAGATCCGGGATTTCCCGCCCAGCGTGGCCCCGCGAACCGCCCTGGCCATGCTGTACGCGAGCCAGGAGCGGGAGTCGGAAGCGCGCAAGATCCTGTCCGACCTCGTGCGGGAGGTGCGCACACCCGAGGCCTACTTTGCCGCGATCAAGACCTACGAGGTCCTCGGCGACCCGCGGACGGCGGCCGAGCTCAGGGCCGAGCAGCGCCGCGCGTTCCCGGGAGCGCGGGAGCGCAAGGAGATCGGAGGGTGACGAAGGCCGGAGGCGTTCGTCATCCCGAGGGCCCGCAGGCCCGAGGGATCCCTTTCGAGTCAGTGCGCGGCTTCCAAAGGGATCCCTCGCTGTGCTCGGGATGACAAATTGCGGTTTAGTTCCTCAGATCCCTCCCCGTCATCTCGTCCGCCGCCACGAGCCCCTGAAGGCGTAACAGCGTCGGAGCGACGTCGGAGAGGGAGCCGCCGTCGGCGAGCGCCCCCTTTTTCCCGCACAGGATGAACGGCACCGGGTTGGTCGTGTGGGCGGTATGAGGCGCGCCGGTCACGGGGTCGATCATCTGCTCGGCGTTTCCGTGGTCGGCCGTCATCATCAGGACGACGCCGGCGTCCTTGCAGGCGGCCTCGAGGATCCCGAAGCACCGGTCCAGCGTCTCGATCGCCGTGATCGTCTCGGCGAGCTTGCCGGTGTGGCCGACCATGTCGGCGTTTGCGAAATTGACCACTTGGGCGGCGAAGCGGCCGTGGCGCAGCGCCCGGACGGCTTCCTCCGTGATCTGCGCCGCGCTCATCTCGGGGTGGAGGTCGTAGGTCGCCCCCTTCCAGGACGGAACGAGGACTCGCTCCTCGCCCGGGTAGGGCTCCTCCACGCCGCCATTGAAGAAATACGTGACGTGCGCGTACTTCTCGGTCTCGGCCAGGCGCAGGTTCGCGATGCCGGCCTGCGCCCACACGTCGGCGAGGATGTGCGTCAGCGCCCGGGGCGGAAAGGCGACGGGCAGGCCGAAGTCCTCCTTGTAGGCGGTGAAGCACACGAAGTGGATCCGGGGCGGCTTCGGGCGGGGAAAGTCGGCGAAGCCTTCCTCCGTCAGCGCACGGGTGATCTGCCTGGCGCGGTCGGCCCGGAAGTTGAAGAAGACGACGGCGTCGCCGTCGCGAATCGGCCCGACGGGCTCGTCCCCCTCGACGAGGACGGTCGGTTGGACGAACTCGTCGGACTCCCCGCGCTCGTAGGCGGCCTCGACGGCCTCCGCGGCGCTCCCCGCGTGGAGACCCGAAGAAAAGACGAGCGCCTGGTAGGCGCGCGCGACGCGGTCCCAGCGCTTGTCGCGGTCCATGGCGTAGTACCGCCCGGAGACCGTCGCGATCCGGCCGCCCCACTTCGCCAGAGCCGCCTCGAGGCGGGAGAGGTAGCCGAGCGCCGACTTCGGCGGCGTGTCCCGACCGTCGGTGAAGGCGTGAACGCGCACACGGGGTGCGCCGGCACGCGAGGCGAGCTCGAGGAGGCCGTCGAGGTGCCTCTCGTGCGAATGGACGCCGCCGTCGGAGACGAGGCCCATCAGATGGAGCGTCGCTCCCCGGCGCCGCGCCTGCTCTGCCGCGGCGACGAGCGCCGGGTTGGTGAAGAAGGACGCGTCGCGCAAAGCGAGGTCGATGCGCAGGAGGTCCTGCGGCACCATGCGTCCGGCGCCGAGAGTCAGGTGCCCGACCTCGGAGTTGCCCATGACGCCGGCCGGCAGCCCGACGGCCTCGCCCGAGGCCTCCAGGAGGGTCCAGGGATACTCCGCGAGCCAGCGGTCGTAGATGGGCGTGCGCGCCCGCGAGATGGCGTTGCCCTCCGACGGTGGCGCGTGGCCCCAGCCGTCGCAGACGAGAAGCAGGACCGACGGCGTCTTCAAGCGCGGGGAGCCGGGCGGATGGGTTCGGCGCGGATCCGTGCGCGGGCGGGGCGGGGAAGGCGGCGCTCGAGATCCGAGACCACGTGCATGTACGTGATGTAGGCGTCGTAGGGAGATTCGAACGGGGAGAAGTAGGCGTGCACCCTGTCGTCGCCCGAGGATTTCGTCGCCATGTAGTAGAAGTGGTCGGAGGCCGACAGCTTTCGGAAGTCGTCGGCGAGCGCGTCCGATCCGCTCGCCCGGACGCGCCGCTCGAGGGCGAAGAGCTTGCCGAGCGCATCGCGCTGAAGGTCGTTGCCCTGCCAAGCCGAGATGTCCCGCGCCTCGTCGGCCCACGAGAGAAGCCGCGGGGCCGAGAGCGTGTCGCCGGCGGGGAGGCGTTCGATCGCGGCGGTCGGCGTGAGGAAGGCGGCGCCGCGGCGCGCAAGGCGGCGGTCCACCCATTCCTCGAAGAACTCGAAGATGCCCGTCTCGCGGCGCTGGTGCTCGCCGAAGGTCTCGAAGTCCATGAAGAGCGACACGACGTCGCCCCGCACACCCGAGATGCACTGGTCGTAGGTCGCCGGGGTCAGCGGCCACTGCGGCCAGGAGCGGTCGGAGAACCGGAAGGCCACGTCGTCGGACAGGCGGTAGTGGCGCAGGAGAAGGGGCAGCCCCCTCGGCGTCGCCGCCCGGTACAGGTGCGCGGGCGAGCGCGTCCCGAGCAGGGGCTCGACGCCGTCGGCGAGGACACCCGCAAAGCCGAGCTCCTCGACAGCCGCCGCCAGAGCGTCGGAGTAGATGAGCTCGGTGTTGCGGAAAACGCGGGCCTCCACTCCGAGCGTCTCGGCGAGCACCGCGCGGTGGATCGCGACCTGCGCCGCGAACTCCTCCCGCGAGGCGAGCCACGCGAGCGAGTGGTGCGACGTCTCTGCCAGAAACTCCACGCGGCCCGTCGCGGCCAGCCGCCGGAACGGCTCGAGGGCCGAGGGCTCCCAGGCGCGCAGCTGCTCGAGCAGGGTTCCCGACAGCGAGAAGGAAGCCGCGAAACGCGGGTGCCGGCCGAGGAGGCGCTCGAGCATCGCGGTTGCCGGTAGATAGCACCTCTCGGCCACTCCGAGCAGGACCTCGCGATTGCGGGCGTCGTCGAAGTACCGGTGCTCGCGCCCGACGTCGAAGTAGTTGTAACGCCTCAGCCGGTAGGGCTGGTGGACCTGGAAGTAGAGGCAGACGGGGATCATGGGGCCGTCCTCATTCTCGCACCAATTCCCGGTAGACGGCCAGGCAGTGCGCGGCCGCCTCGCGCCACGAAAGCCGGCGAACCTCGGCGCGGCCGCGGGCCGAGAGGGTCTTCTTGAGCGGCGGAAAGGCGAGGACGGCGAGGATCTTCGATGCGAGATCCTCGACGTCTCCGAACTCGACGCGCAGCAGGTTGCGCACCACCTCGGACACGCCGGCCGACGTCGAGACGATGACCGGCGTGCCTTGCTGGAGGGCCTCGAGGGCCGTCAGGCCGAACGGCTCGGACACCGAGG
Source organism: uncultured Acidobacteriota bacterium (assembly GCA_963724465.1). Taxonomy (GTDB): domain Bacteria; phylum Acidobacteriota; class Thermoanaerobaculia; order UBA5066; family Gp7-AA6; genus DAHUXD01. The sequence continues at coordinate 26,382 of CAVRUT010000001.1, forward strand.
GCAGGACGTACACGTCGGCCCGCGCGTAGAGGCGGTCGAGCTCGGCCGGGGGCAGGAACCCGGTGAACAGGAACCGCTCCTTCATGCCGAGCGCGGCCACGCGCTCCATCATCCAGGCCATGCGGTCGCCCGAGCCCGCGACCACGAACCGGACGTCGGGCCTCTCGGCGGCCACGCGCGCGGCCGCCGCGACGAAGTACTCGGGGCCCTTCTGCCACGTGATGCGCCCGGCAAAGAGGACGAGCGGGTCGGTCTCCTCGACCGCCCAGCGGCCGACCGACTCCTTCGCGTCGATCGCGTTGTGGACGATGCGGAGCCTCTCGGGCGGCACGCCGTACTCCCGCGCGACGAGATCCGCGGTGTATCTCGAGACGGCGACCACGCGGTCGGCCTCGGCGAGGCCGAGCCGCTCGATCGCGGTGACGAAGCCGTTCTCGGCATCCCCGGCCCGGTCGAACTCGGTCGCGTGGACGTGAAGGACGAGCGGCCGGCCGGTCGCCCGGCGGGCCTCGATCCCCGCCAGGAACGTCAGCCAGTCGTGGGCGTGGATCACGTCGAAGCGCTCACGGACCGCGATGCGCGCCGCCGCGCCGGCGTAGCGCAGAACCTCGCGGGGAAGGTCCGGACCGTAATTGCTGGCAAAATGCGTCCCGAGCCGCTCGGCGTCCCGGCGCTCCTCCTCGTAGAGGAACTCCGTGAGGTAGGGCCTGAGCGGGCTCGCGATCCGGCGCACCCGCGGCCGCCGCCCTCGTCCCCGAGGCCGGGCGTGTCCGTTTTCGCCCTCGGCCGAAGAGATGACTTTGAGCCTGGGGAGCGCCGGCCGGGGCGACCGACGCGGCAGAACCAGCGCGACCTCGGTGTCGAGCTCCGAGAGGCCGCGCACGAGGCCCTCGCAGGCCACGCCAAGCCCGCCGCTGACGTAGGGAGGGAACTCCCAGCCGAACATGAGGACGCGCATGGAACGTGAATTCCGGGATGCGGGATGCGCGATGCGGGATACGAGTGCGCTGATTTTCGGATCCCGTATCCCGGATCCCGTATCTCGCATCTCGTCTCTAGCTCAGTCTTCTCCGAGCAGGTGCGTGTACACGACCCGCGCCACCTCCGCCACGCTCCAGGCCTGGGCGAAGCAGCCCCGGGGCGAGTGGGGCAGGTCCCCGTCGAACGCCTCGGAGATCGACCCGAGGCCCGCGTCCCGAACGTGGGCGCGAAGCGGCGCAAGCAGGGCGCGCATGGTGCGCCGAGAGTCCTCGGTGTGGCCGAAAACGCGGAAGTGCGCGTCCGCGAAGGGGCCCATCAGCCAGGGCCAGACGGTCCCCTGGTGAGCGGCCGAGAGGCGGGCGCGCTCGTCTCCCGAGTACCGGCCCCGGTAGCGGGGGTCGGCCGGGTCGAGGGTGCGCAGGCCGAAGGGCGTCAGCAGCTCGCGGCGCACGGTCCAGTACACCGAGCGCGCTCGGTGAGGCGGCAGCAGGTCCTCCGTCAGGGCCGCCGCGAGGATCTGGTTGGGGCGCAGGCTCGGGTCCGGCCCGCCGTCGCCGACGACGTCGTAGAGGTAGCCCTTCGCACCGTACCAGAAGGTCTCGTTGAATCGCCGCGCCACGTGCCACGCCTCGGACTCGAGCTCGCGCGCGCGGCCCGCCTCCTCGGCCAGCCGCTCGAGGCGCGCCGCGCTCTTCAAGGCCGCGTGCCAGAGCGCGTTGACCTCGACAGCGCGGCCCGACCTCGGCGTGACGGGCGTTCCGTCCACGACGGCGTCCATCCAGGTCAGGGCCCGGCCGGGCGCGTCCCCGACGAGCAGGCCGTCGGCGCCGACGCCAATGCCGAAGCGCGTGCCTCGGCGATACGCCTCGATGATCGATCGCACGGCCCCGGCCAATGGCGAGGGCGCGAGCGGGCTCTTGCGGGCGCGGCCGAACCAGTCCACGGCCAGGATGAACCAGAGGGAAGCGTCGATCGAGTCGTACTCCGGCTCGCCCTCCTCGCGGGAGAAATGGCTGGGAACCAGTCCGTCGCGGCGCGCCCCGGCGAACGTGTTGAGCACGCGCGCGACGGCTCCGGAGCGGCCGGTCGCCCGGGCGATGCCGGGCGCGGCGATCATGGCCTGGCGTCCCCAGTCCGCGAGCCAGGGGTATCCGGCGAGGATCGTCGCGCGGCGGTGGTTCGCCTCCACGACGAACGCTTCCGCGCGCCGCGCGAGCTCGTCGAAGATCGGGTCCTGAGTGGGGGCGTACGCCTGACGCCGCTGACGCTCCTCGTCGAGAAGGTGGTCGGGGTCCGCCGCGAACTCGTCGAGCGAGAAGAGCGCGAAGGCCTTCGCGTCGGGACGCAGGGTCCACTCCCATTCGAGGGGGCTCCAGAGGTCCTCGGACCCGTCGTAGCCGCGCTCGGTTTCCTCGGAATAGGAGAAGCTGCGGTACCAGACGGGGTCCGGGCGCGTGGACGCGAAGATCCCGCGCAGGTAGAGGCGAGGCAGGTACGGCAGGGGGCGCACCGAGGAGACCTCGCCTCGGGCCTCGGTGGCTGCGTTCCAGTCCGACGTCTCGCTCTGGAGGCGGTGCGAGTTGCGGAAGGCGAGCAGCGGCCTGACCTTCAGCGTGATCTCGCTCGTGCCGCGGTTGACCCAGCGGACGATCGTCAGCGAGCGTTCGCGCACGAGGCACAGCGAGCGCTCGATTGCGAACGCGGGCCTTTCGTGCCTCCACGTCGGGAAGGGCTCGAGACAGAACCGAACGAGGCTCGTCGCGCCGTTCGGGTGCACGGCGTCCCGGTACGCCTGCGTCGAGATTCCCTCCGTGAGGCCGCCCGCCGTCACGAATTCGTCGCATCCGGACACCAGCATCCAGCGCCGCCGCGGTGGAGGAATCGCGGGCACGTACCAGCCATGGTAGCGGCGGGTGCGCGCGCCCGCGACCGTGCCGCACGCGAACCCGCCGAGGCCGTCGGTTTCCAGCCACTCGAGGTCGAGGGCGCGGCCCTCGAGCTCGGCGGCGGACCACTCGAGCGGTTTGCGGGCGCTGCGTGCCGTCGGCGGGGGCGGTCGATCGGACAAGGAGTGCGAAACCTCTCCGGGCGATTCTCTATCAAATGAAGGGCCGGGAGGAGCCCTCGGGGCGTTTACATCCCGTTCAGGCCGTCCTCCGAGCCGGATGCGTCCCGCGTAATAAGATCGAGCGCGACGAGGAGGGTCCTTGAGCGCCGCAACGAAAACTCTCGACGAGCTCTGCGTGGACACGATCCGCACGCTGTCCATCGACGCGGTCCAGAAGGCCAACTCCGGGCACCCGGGGCTGCCCCTCGGGGCCGCCCCGATGGCCTACGTCCTGTGGCAGCGCCACCTGCGGCACAATCCGCGCGACCCGCACTGGCCCGACCGGGACCGGTTCGTGCTGTCGGCCGGCCATGGCTGCATGCTGCTCTACAGCCTGCTCCACCTGACCGGATACGACCTGTCCCTCGACGACCTCAAGGCCTTCCGGCAGTGGGGGAGCCGCACGCCGGGCCACCCGGAGACGCACCTGACTCCGGGCGTCGAGGCCACGACCGGCCCCCTCGGCCAGGGGACGGCGAACGCGGTGGGGATGGCCATCGCGGAGAGGTTCCTCGCGGCCCGCTACAACCGCCCCGGCCACGAGATCGTCGACCACCGCACCTTCGCCCTGGTCGGCGACGGGGACCTCATGGAGGGGATCTCCTCGGAAGCGGGCTCGCTCGCCGGCCACCTGAAGCTCGGCAAGCTGACCTATCTCTACGACGACAACCACGTGTCGCTCGACGGGCCGACCTCGCAGGCCTTCACGGAGGACGTCCTGCGCCGCTACGAGGCTTACGGATGGCAGGTGCTGCGGGTCGAGAACGGGAACACGGATCTCGACGCGATCGACGCCGCGATTCGGACGGCGGTCTCCCAGAAGGAGCGTCCGACCCTCATCGCCGTCAGGACGACGATCGGCTACGGCTCGCCGCACAAGGCCGGGACCTCGGCCGCGCACGGCAGCCCGCTCGGCGTCGAGGAAGTCGCACTGACGAAGAAGGCCCTCGGCTGGGAGTGGACCGAGGCGTTCTACGAGCCGCCGGACGCCATAAATCGGTTCCGGGGCGCGCTCGAGCGCGGTACGAAGCTCCAATCCGACTGGGATCGGCGCTTCGAGGCGTGGGCCGCGGCCTACCCGGATCTGGCCGAAGAGTGGCGGACGGCCCGCAAGGGGGCGCTGCCCGCCGGGTGGGACGCGGCGCTTCCAACGTGGAAGCCGGGCGACTCGCTGGCCACCCGCGTGGCCGGCGGCAAGGCCCTGAACGCCATCGCGAAGAACGTGCCCTGGCTCGTCGGCGGCGACGCCGACCTGTCGGAATCCACGAAGACGAGGCTCGAGGTCGCTGGGGATTTCGACGGGCGCACCGGTGCCGGAAACAACCTCCACTACGGCGTGCGCGAGCACGCCATGGCCGCGATCGCCAACGGCATGGCGTGGCACGGAGGGGTGCGCCCGTTCGTCGCGACGTTCTTCTGCTTTTCCGACTACATGCGCCCCTCGATCCGGCTCGCGGCTCTCAACCGGCTGTCCACCGTCTTCGTCTGGACGCACGACTCGATCGGCCTCGGCGAGGACGGCCCGACGCACCAGGCCGTCGAGCACCTGATGTCTCTGCGCGCGATGCCGGATTTCGCCGTGATCCGGCCCGGCGACGCCACCGAGACCGTCGAGGCATGGCGCGCCGTCATGGAGCACCGCGACGGCGCGGCCGGGCTCGTCCTCTGCCGCCAGAACATTCCGGTTCTCGACCGCTCGACGGCTCGCGGCGATCTCTCGCGCGGCGGCTACGTGCTGGCCGAGGCGTCGGGCGGCGCCCCGAAGGTGATCCTGCTCGCCACGGGCTCGGAGCTCCACGTGGCCGTCGAGGCCCGCCGCAGGCTCCAATCCGAGGGCGTCCCGGCACGGGTCGTCTCGATGCCGTGCTGGGAGTTCTTCGATCGCCAGCCCCGCGCCTACCGCGACGACGTGCTGCCGCCGGCGGTGAGGGCGCGCATCTCGATCGAGGCGGGCGTGACGCTGGGATGGCAGAAGTACGTCGGCGACGACGGGGGCTCGATCGGCGTGGACCGGTACGGGGCCTCGGCGCCCGGCGAGGTCGTCCTTCGCGAGTACGGCCTGACCGCGGACCACGTCGTCGCGTTCGCACGCGGCTTGCTGAAAAAGAAGGGGGAAGCATGAGCGCCAATCCGTTGAAGCGGCTTTCGGAACTCGGTCAGAGCGTCTGGTACGACTACATTCGGCGGGACCTCGTCGAAGGCGGGGGCCTCGCAAGGCTCATCGACGCCGACGCCCTCTCGGGGATGACCTCGAACCCGACGATCTTCGAGAAGGCGATCGCGGGAAGCTCGCTCTACGACGCAGACATCCGCGGCGCAGGCGCCGGCAAGCCGGCCCCGCAGGTCTTCGAGGCCCTGGCGATCCGCGACGTGCGGGCAGCCGCGGACGTCTTCCGGACCGTGTTCGATGCCCGGGGCGGCGGCGACGGCTTCGTGTCGATCGAAGTCGCGCCGCGCCTGGCGCGGAACACCCAGGCGACGAGCGCGGAGGCGCGCCGCCTCTGGAGCGAGTGCGGCCGGCCGAACGTGATGGTCAAGATTCCCGGCACGGCCGAGGGCGTTCCCGCGATCCGGCAGTGCCTCTCGCGAGGGCATCAACATCAACGTGACGCTGCTCTTCTCGGTCGAGCGGTACCGGGAGGTGATGGAGGCGTACCTGGCCGCCCTCGAGGACCGCACGAAGGCGGGGCAGCCGCTCGGCTCCGTCCGCTCGGTCGCGAGCTTTTTCGTGTCGCGCGTAGACACCAACGTGGACAAGAAGCTCGACGCGCTGTCGCAGGCCGGAGACACGCGGGCCAAGGCGCTGCGCAGCAGGCTCGCGATCGCCAACGCCCGCATCGCCTACGAAGCCTTCGAGGAAGTCTTTGCGAGCCCGCGCTGGAAGGCACTGGAGGGCAGGGGCGCGAAGGTGCAGCGGCCCCTCTGGGCGTCGACCTCGACCAAGGACCCGGCGCTTCCCGATCTCTACTACGTCGAAGCGCTCGTCGCGCCGGATTCGGTCGACACGATGCCGCCCGAGACATTCGAGGCGTACCGCGACCACGGCGACCCGAAGGTGCGCATCCGCGACGGCCGCGAGGCCGCCCACGCGGACTTCCGCGCCCTGCGGGACCTCGGGATCTCGATGGACCAGGCCTCGGTCGAGCTCGAGAACGAGGGCGTCAAGAAGTTCTCGGACTCCTTCGACAGCCTCATGAAGGCGATCGAGCAGAAGCAGCACGCGATGAGCGTGGCCTGAGCCTCCAGCCCGACGGCGACGGAATGAGCCCAGAAACGACCTCCGGTAACGCCGCGCGGCGCGAGGAGGAAATCCGCCCGCCGGCGACCCTCGTCATCTTCGGCGCGTCGGGGGACCTGGCGCGGCGCCTGCTCGCTCCGGCGATCGCGCACCTGAACCGGGACGGAGCGATCTCGCCGGAGTTCGCGATCATCGGCATCGGGCGTTCGGCCTACACGGACGAGGCATTTCGGACGCACCTGGAGGGCGGAGCCCGGGAGTTCACTCCCCCAACGCAGGGCCGTCCCGGCGATCTTCCGAGCCGCGTGCAGTACGTGGCCGGCGACTTCGGAGACCCGGAGCTCTTTCGCAGGCTCCGGGCGGCGCTCGAGGCGATCGAAGGCGCGCGCGGCGGCGCCCGCAACCGGATCTTCTATTTCGCGACGCCTCCGGACGCCGACGAGAGGATCGTCGCCGCGATCGGCCGCGAAGGCCTCGCCACGGTCGAGAACGGATGGGTCCGCGCGGTCGTGGAGAAGCCGTTCGGCCACGACCTCGAGTCCGGGCGCCACCTGAACCGCGTTCTCCTGTCGGTCTTTCCGGAGAAGCAGATCTATCGAATCGACCATTACCTCGGCAAGGAAACCGTCCAGAACATCTTCGTCCTGCGCTTTGCCAACGGGATCTTCGAGCCGCTCTGGAACCACCGGTACGTGGACCACGTCCAGATCTCCGTGGCCGAGGCGGTCGGCGTCGGCCACCGCGCCGGCTTCTACGAGAGCGCCGGCGTCCTTCGGGACATGTTCCAGAACCACCTGATGCAGCTCCTGACGCTCACCGCGATGGAACCCCCCGCCGCGTACGAGGCCGACGCGATCCGGGCCGAGAAGGTCAAGGTGCTCGAATCCATCCGGCCTTTCCCCGAGGACTCGATCGACGACTGGGCGGTCCGCGGGCAGTACGGTCCGGGCGTCGTGGACGGCAAGAAGGTTCCGGGCTACCGCGACGAGCCGAAGGTCGACGCGGCATCGGCGACACCCACGTACGCGGCGATCAAGGTGGCGATCGACAACTGGCGCTGGGCCGGCGTTCCCTTCTACCTGCGCTCGGGAAAGCGGCTGGCCAAGCGCGTGAGCGAGGTGGCGATCGAGTTCAAGGGCATCCCGCACCGCTTCTTCAGCAAGGCCTCCGGGGAGCTCGCACCGAATGTGCTCCGCCTCCACATTCAGCCGGACGAGGGCGTGTCGTTGAAGTTCGGCGTCAAGATCCCCGGCTCGGTCCTCCAGATCCAGTCGGTGTACATGGACTTTCCCTACTCGAAGCTCGGAGCCCCGATCGCGGGAGGCTACGAACGGCTGCTCCTCGACGTCACCCACGGGGACCAGACCCTCTTCATCCGGGGCGACGAGGCCGAGCACGCGTGGGAAGTTTTGACGCCGATCCTGAACGCCTGGGCGAAGCAGCCGCCGCAGGACTTTCCCAACTACGCGGCGGGAACCTTCGGCCCCGAGGCCGCGGATCGCTTTCTCGAGCAAGACGGCCGGAGGTGGAGGACGCTGTAGGTGAGATACGAGATACGAGATACGAGATACGAGATAGGAGATGTGAGATGCGAGATGCGAGATGCTAGATCCCGTATCCCCTATCCCGTTCAGGCTTCCTTCGCCTCCACCTTGCCCGCCTTCGACTGCGCGATGATCTTGTCCTGCAGGGAGTGCGGCACCTCGGCGTAGTGCGAGAACTCGAGGTGGAAGGACCCGCGGCCCTGCGTGATCGAGCGCAGCTGGGCGCCGTAGGTCAGCAGCTCCGACATCGGCACCTGGGCCTTGATGACGGTGTCGTCTTCGGCGGCGTCCATGCCCTGCACGTGTCCGCGGCGCGAGGAGAGGTCGCCCATCAGGTCGCCGACGTACTCGTTGGGCGCCGTGATCTCGACGTTCATGATCGGCTCGAGCAGCGTCGGCCTGGCCTGCGCCATGGCTTCCTTGTAGGCGAGGGCGCCGGCGAGCTTGAACGCGAGCTCCGAGGAGTCCACGTCGTGGTACTGGCCGTCGTAGAGCGTGACGCGGAAGTCCACCATCGGGTAGCCGGCGAGGAAGCCCTTCCGGCGCCGGACCTCCTGGATGCCCTTCTCGACGGCCGGGATGAAGTTGCGCGGGATGGCGACCCGCCGTAGATGTCGTCCACGAACTCGAAGTCCTTGCCGCGCGGCAGCGGCTCGACGCGGATCCGGCAGTCGGCGAACTGCCCGTGGCCGCCGGTCTGCTTCTTGTGGCGGCCGTGCGCCTCGGCCTTGCTCGTGATGGTCTCGCGGTAGGGGACCTTGGGCGGGTGGAGGATGACCTCGACGCCGTAGCGCTTCTTCAGGCGCGCCACGGCGATCTCGACGTGGAGCTGCGAGGCCCCGGCGAGGTGGAACTCCTTGGTTTCCTCGTCGCGCTGGAAGTTGAGCGACGGGTCCTCCTCGATCAGCTTGTGGAGCGCCGTCGAGATCTTGTCCTCGTCGCCCTTGGCCTTGGGCTCGATCGCGTAGGCGATCGAGGCTTCCGGCACCTTCAGGGCCGGCAGGACGACCGGGTTGTCCTTGGTCGTGAGCGTGTCCCCGGTGAACGTGTCCTTGAGCTTCGCCACCGCGACGACGTCGCCGGCGCGGGCCTCGGGCACGCTGACGTGCTCCTTGCCCTGCGGCAGGAAGAGCCCGGAGAAGCGCTCGTGGGCTCCCTTCGTAGCGTTCCAGTAGTTGCCGTCGGACTGGAAGTGGCCCGCGAGGACCCGCAGGTAAGAGATGCGGCCCGAGAACGGGTCGGAGACGGTCTTGAAGACCTGGGCGACCGCGTGGTCCTTCTCGTTGCAGAAGACGACGACGGGCTTTCCGTCCTTGCCGACGCCCTCTTCCCTGCGGCCCTCGGGGGAGGGCAGGAGCGCGACGCAGGCGTCGAGGATGCGCAGCGAGCCGATGCCCGAGGCCGAGGAGGCGCAGAGCACGGGAAAGATCTTTCGCTCCACGATCTCGCGCTTCAGGCCGGGCAGGATGTCCTGGGCCTCGAGTGTGCCCTGCGCGAAGAACTTCTCCATGAGGTCGTCCTCGCCCTCGGCGACCATCTCGACGAGCGCCTCGTGCTCGGCTTTCGCCCGCTCCGCGAGCTCTGCCGGGATGGGCCCGTCCGCCCGCTTGCCTCCCTCGAGTAAGTGAGACTCCATGCGCACGAGGTCCACCGTCCCCTTGAAGGACTTCTCCTCGCCCACCGGGATCTGCAGGGCCACAACGCCGCGCCCGAACTTCTTGCGCAGGCTCTCGACCGCGCGGTCAAAGGACGCGCGCTCGCGGTCCATGCGGTTGACGACGAAGAGCACCGGCCGGCCAAACTCCTGGGCGAATTTCCAGGCGCGCTCGGTCTGGACCTCGACCCCGGAGACGGCGTCCAGGACGATCAGGGCGGCGTCGGCGGCGTAGACGGCGGAGCGCGCCTCGGGGGAGAAGATCCCGTACCCGGGAGCGTCGAGGAAGTTCACCCGCGTGTCTCGATGGACCGCGTGGGCGCAGGCGAGGTTGATCGAGATCTTCCGGTCGATTTCCTCGGCGTCGAAGTCGGTCGGGCACGTGCCGTCTTCGATCCTGCCTGGCCGGGTCATCGCGCCGGAAGCATGGAGCATTGCGGCCACGAGGGTGGTCTTTCCGACGGTGTTGTGGCCGACGACGGCCACGTTGCGCAGCTGCGGTGCGGAGAGTGGTTTCATGGGCCCGGATTATATTGAAGCGATCGCCGCCCGCGACCCGCCCGGCGTGTAGAAGAATGGGGCCGCATGACGGCCCTTTCCTGCCTCGCGATCGGAATCGCCTTCCTGCTGGCGGTGGGCTTTCTCGTATTCGCCGGAGTCCTGCTCGGCTGGGTGCTGCCCGCCCTCATCGAGCGGGCGCGAGCCCGGAAAGGCGCTCCTCCCCCGAATACAGGTTGAAGCCGCCCTCCCTGAGAAAGCCGGCCAGGGCGATCCCGGAGCCGCGGGCCAGGTCGATCGCGAGCGAGGAGGGCGCGGATACCGCGGCGACGATCGGAATGGACGCCGCGAGCGCTTTCTGGACGATCTCGAAAGAAGCCCGGCCCGAGACTACGAGGATCGCCTCCGACAGCGGCAGCCGTCCCTGCCGGAACAGGTGGCCAATCGACTTGTCCACGGCGTTGTGCCGTCCGATGTCCTCGCGGCAGGCGAGCAGCTCACCCGTCAGAGAGAACACGCCGGCCGCGTGGAGCCCGCCCGTCTCGGCGAAGTTCGCCTGGGCCTTCCGGAGGGCGTCGGGCAGGCGGGACAGCGTCGCGGCGTCGGTCCGGGCCGCGGAGACGACCGGCGGAAAGTGCCCGTGGAGGGACTCGATGGAGCCCTTGCCGCAGAGCCCGCACGAGGAGGAGGTCAGCAGGAGCCGGCGCGCGCGGTCGAGCGGTGCTCCGGCGGGCTCCGTCGTGCGCACGATCACGACGTTTCCCTCCTCCTCGGGCGACTTCACCTGGCGGCAGTGCTCGATTCGGGCGATTTCGGATGGGAGCCGGACGATCCCCTCCGCAAGGAGCCAGCCCGCGGCCAGGTCGAAGTCGTGCCCGGGAGTGCGCATGGTGACGGCGAGGGTCTCGCCGCCGACCCGAATCTCGAGAGGCTCTTCGACGGTGACGCGGTCCTCGCGCCGCTCGGGGGCCTCGACGCCGAATCGGACGATGGACTCGCTGCGGACGGCCGGGGCAATCATTTCCATGAGGCGCAGGATACGCCGATGGCGAGGCCCTTTCCGCGCGTTCGCCGAGCGGGCTTCCCGAGATTCGTCCCCTTGCCTCGGGGCCAACCTGCTAGAATTTCGCCTGGCCGGAAACGCCGTCCGGCGTATGTGTCTGCAGGGCGGAGCGTTCGGGCCGGAGGGACCCCGAACCGATGTCGGACAAGGCGTTGGCGGGAGCGCGCGTGGCGAAGCTGGGTCGTTACGAAGTCTTGAACGAGCTCGGCAAGGGCGCGATGGGGGTGGTCTACCTCGCGAAGGACCCCGTCATCGGACGCCTCGTCGCGGTCAAGACCATCCGCACCTCGCAAACCGGCGACGACGACTCGGAGTCCCGCGAGTTCCGCGAACGGTTCGTGCGCGAGGCCCAGACGGCCGGCATACTGTCCCACCCCAACATCGTGACGATCCACGACATCGGCGAGGACACCGAGAGCCGCACGTCCTTCATCGCCATGGAGTACATCGAGGGCCGAAACCTCAAGACGTTGCTCGCCGACAGGAAGAAGTTCTCCTGGGACGAAGTCGCGGACCTCGTCGCCCAGATCGGGGAGGCGCTCGACTACGCCCACAGCAAGGGCATCATCCACCGCGACGTCAAGCCGGCCAACATCATCCTGACGACCGACGGCAAGGTGAAGATCACCGACTTCGGCATCGCGAAGGTCGCCTCCTCCAACCTCACGACCGACGGGGCAGTTTCTGGGCACGCCCAACTACATGTCGCCCGAGCAGGTCTCCGGCGCGCCGGTGGACGGGCGCAGCGACATCTTCTCGCTCGGCGTCGTGCTCTACGAGCTCCTGACCAACCGCAAGCCGTTCCAGGGCGACAACCTCACGGCGATCTCGTACAAGATCGTCCACGAGGACTTCACGCCGCCGGGGGATCTCTCGCCCGAGGTTCCGCAGGACTTCAACCCGATCGTCGCCCGCGCGATGGCCAAGGACCCCTGGAACCGCTACCAGCGCGGCAAGGACATGGCGCTCGCCCTCTACCAGCTGAAGGCCCACCTCGAAGAGCAGAAGGCGCTGCAGGACCTCGGCACGATGGTCTCGGCCGCGGAGAACCTGCCGACCCTGAAACTCGCGAACCTCGCGCAGGTCGCGGCGCAGGGCGCGCCGCGCGACTCGACGGTCGTGCCACCGGCGGTGCCTCCGCCCCCTCCTCCTCCGCCCGACCCCGCCGCCGGGGACGCGTCGGGTGAGTGGGGGGAGGGGTCGGACGAGCACGAGGTCACGACCGCCGAGCCCGAACTCACCCGGGCGATGGGCGCGGGCCCGCGGCCCGTCTCGGCCACGGAAAGCGAGTTTTCCGGCGACGCCCTGCCGCCGCTGCCGGCACCTCCGCCGCCGGCGGCGCCGCCGCCGCCCCCCGTCCGGCGACTCCGCAGGAGTGGAAGAAGCTCGCGAAGGCCGAGGTCAACCCGAGGTGGTTCTGGATGGTGACCGCCGCGGCGGGCGGCGTGCTCCTCCTCATCATCGCGTTCTTCGCGCTGCGCGCCAGGTCCGCCTCGAAGCCGGCCGTGGAGCCCGACGCGGCGCTCGAGCAGGAAGTCCGGGAGCGGCGCGATGCACTCGAGGACGCGAAGAAGCTCTTCGCCGCCGGCAAGTACGACGAGAGCCTCGCCAGGGCCCGCCAGGTGCTGGCCCGCAGCCCCAACAACGAGGAAGCGCGCAAGTACGCCCAGATGGCCGAGAACGCCGTCAAGGGCCAGCAGGCCGAGGCCGAGCGAAAACAGAAGGCCGTCGAGCTCGTCGCGGCCGCGAAAGCCGCCCTTGGCGACGGGAAGGCCGAGGACGCGAAGCAGAAGGCGGAGGAGGCCCTCGGGCTCGACTCCGGCAACACGGACGCCTCGGCCGTCCGGGACGACGCGGATCGGAAGATCGCCGAGACGAAGGTCGCCGCGGAGGCGGCGGCCCGCAAGAAGGGCGCGAAGGGGAAGGAGCAGCAGGCAGAAAGAAGGAGGCCGCTTCCCCGGCGCCGGCGGAAAAGGTCGCGGCGGTCGCTCCTTCAGCTCCGGCCGCGGCTCCCGCCCCGGCCCCGAACACGGCCATGCTGCGCCTCGCGTTCGAAGCGCCGATTCCCGAGGGCCACGTCATGGTGGCCGTCAACGACCAGATCCTGCTGAGACGGCCCTTCGCCTTCAAGAAGGGCGAGGGCCGGAGCGTGTCGGCGAGCATCTCGGTGCCGCCTGGGGCGGCCGCCGTGAAGGTCTGGTTCTCGGGCCCCGATATGCCCTCGGCGTTCGCCACCACGAGCGCGCGCCTTTCGGCCGGCGACACGAAGACCCTGCAGCTCGACTATTCGGGTGGAAAGCTCTCGGTTCGGCTGCAGTAGCCCGGTCCTGGCCGGCCGGCCTTTGCAGAAAAGCCCGGAATCACGTATAAAGCGCACTCCCTCGGGGCGTAGCGCAGCCTGGTAGCGCACTCGGTTCGGGACCGAGTGGTCGGAGGTTCAAATCCTCTCGCCCCGACCAATCCTGTCAATCACACTTGCGTCACTACGCTCCGCTACCCCGCCGGCTGCTCGGACGGCTCGAGCGGCTCCGTCACGACACCGGAGCCGGCGTCCGCCGGCGCGAACAGATCCGCGCAGGACGGAGCCTCAGAGCCGACGGCGAAGTCGCTGCAAGGCAAGAGCGGCCGGATTGCTTCCGGCCGCCGACGCCGCGACCACCAGAGCCAGGATCACGCCCCGCATGGTGAGATTCGGAATCATGGCGCGGACCCGTCTGACGCAACTCGCGTGCCGCCGGCGGGTCCGCAAGAACCGTAACGTGCTTCGGATGTTTCCCGGGCTTAGCGCCGATCGTGGTCCGTCGAGAGGATTCGTCCATTGCCGGCGTCCACCTCGATCTCGTGCTTGCCTTTACTCTCCCCGGCGACCACGATGTCGAACGAATAGACGAGGCACCCGTCCTCAACCTCGAGCTCGGACTTCTTCACCGTTGCCTTGTCGGGGGTGACATTCAGGGACTTGAGGGCGGCCGCGCGGGCATCGGGCTCTGACCACTTGGCCATCGCGGTGAGCTCGGACTTCGACTGGCTCTTCTTCGCGTGGATCGAACAGGGTTGGTCCCCCGCCGAGGCGACGAGCGAGATCAAGAGCGCGCTCGCGGCGATAGCGGCAGTCTTACCTCTCATGACACTACTCCTTCGCGCCACGACGGGTCGGCCGGACGTCGGCCGCCGGACGGCAGCGCTCTTCGGAGCATATCCCACAAGCCGGCCCACACCCCCGGCAGCCGGTCTCGCCCCCCGGCTAGTTCACGGCCTTGCCGAGATACCTCGTCGCGCTCGCCCTCTACCTCGCGGCCTGCTCGCCGGTCGCGTCGCGAGCCAGGGCCGTGTCGGTCACGTGCGCCGTCGGCCCGCCCTGGAGGGGCAGAACGGCACCCTTGCACTCGACGTGGAACGCGCCGAGGGAGACGTCGAAGGTCGCCACCAGCTTCCACAACCCGGGAGGGGCCCCTGGCTCCTGTCGCTGTGTCCGTTTTGTGCCCGTTCGCTCGGGCGAATCCTGTTTTCGTTGGTATCGTTAGGCAGTGGAAATCAGCGAATTTCCTGGGATTTGTTGAATCCAGTTCTGTGGGTGATCTGCACAAATCCCTTCGGGACCGAGTGGTCGGAGGTTCAAATCCTCTCGCCCCGACCAATCCTCTCGATCACTTGCGAGAGATCTCTTCACTCAGTCCTGAGCCGAGGGCGCTCACGTTGTCCGTGTTCTGTCTGGGTTCTCCGGAATTGTCCGCTTCGCGCCGGTAACGCTGCGTCTGCGCGAGCCCCGACTTCGTGTCCCTGCCGTCCATGATGTTGTAGCGGTCGAACACGGCCTCGCTCTGGTGCCCGCTGACCCCGCGAGCGCTTTTCGGCGCGACCCCTGCCCGCACCATGTCCCGGACGGCGCTGCGCCGCAGATCGTGGAACAGCGAGTTCGCGCAGGATGAGATCCCGCATCGAGATCCCTTCCCGCGCCGCCTGCACCTTCCAGCGGAACCAAAGATCGTCGGGAACCTCAAAGCTCGTTCGTTCGATCTTCAACAGCACTTCCCTTCTCAGGCTCTGATCCCACCATGCTTACATGCATCAATGTGCAGATGGCGACAAGTCGGTCGCGGACTGCTGCCCGCCCTAAGAAACAGGTCAGGATTCAAGGAGGTATATCGTTTCCCCAGCACAGGAGGATTCGCATGACCAGAATTGCAAGAACGAGCCGCTTTGTTGTTCTGTGTCTGACGGCGGCTCTCGTCGCGGGGGTGGGCGCGGCGCAGCAGGTGTTCGGGACGAAGGACTACAACATTACCAAGGTCGCGGCGGTTTCGTTCGTGCCGGCGGACAGCGGTCAGGCCTACCACACGTCGGGCAGTCTCGGTAGATACGGCGCTCTGAACACGGATACCCATTTTTATGCCACGTTGGATCTTCCCGCCGGCATCATCATTGATTACATCGGCTTCAACAATTTGAACGATGGCACTCCGGGTGTGATGGGCATCGCCCTTTGGGATCGCGCAGGCGGGACGTCTAGGCTGATAGCGAGTCTCGATTGCACGGCTCACACCACTTGGGCGACGGACTCGAGTCCGGTTCCGCTGAACCTGCACCTGCTTGGGCGTAGCGACGCCGTTTTCGTCCTCGATGTTGAAATCGCCTCCAGCCCAAATTTGCAGTTTTTCGGATGGGTGGGAGTGTGGTGGAGGCGGGACGTTTATCCGTATCCCGCCGTGCAGCATTTCAGTGATGTGCCGGCGACATCCCAGTGGTTCAAGTACGTCGAAGCCTTGTACGCGGCGGGCATCACAACCGGGATTGGCAACGGACTCTACGGCTTCAATGAACCCGTAACGCGCGGACAGATGGCGATCTTCCTCTCCAGGGCCTTGGGCCTGCACTGGCCGAATTAGGTGCATTCCTCCGGTCATGGCCGCACCTCCGACTTTCTGGCGGCGATGAATTGAGCGAGTTCGCCGGTCGAAGCGCACCGAGTCGCCGACCCGAACCGCGGGGAGCTCGCACCTGGCCGTGAGCCTGTAGACCGGCGGCAGCGACGGCCCGAGCCGCCGGGCGGCGGCCTTCGCGCTGAGAAGGTCGGCGGTCGGGGCCGGCGGTGCGGCCGGTCGGCCTTCCTGGGCCGCCAGGGCGACGCTACGGGCGGAGAGGACGGCGCCCAGGCGCGAGACCGCCGCTAGGGAGTCGAGGCAGGCCGTGGCGTCGAGCTGGATCCCTCGATCGACCCCGAGCCGAGAGCCTGAAGGCGCGGGAGCACCTCGGCCCAGGCCATGTCGGAGAAGTAGCGCATGAGCGCGTCGTCATTTGTGTTGCCCGGAGCTTTGAAGTTCTTCCCGTGTGCGTTTCGGCCGGTGAGCATCGCGAACGTCGCGTAGGTGTTCACGGCCGACCCCTTTTCGTTGGGATGGAGCGCCACTTCCGGTTGCTCCGCACTTGCGGTCAGCCAATAGGGCCCTTCCCTCCCGGGCGGCGAATGGCCGCAGTCCTTGTAGATGAGCCCGACCGGTATCACCGGGATGCCGAGCTCTCGACCGATCTCGTCGTACGACGCAGCGAGCTGATCGATGAACGGCCGCCAGGGAAAGTCCCAGGTCATGAAGAGAACCGTGCGCGCGCCCGACGCCATGATTGCGTTGTTGAATTCTCGAACCGCCTGATGGAATTCGCTCTTGTGGTCGACCGGTTCGAACTCCTCAGCCTGCAGGACGAACACTTTGTACTTGCCAGACGCGAGCGCCTCGCGGGTGGCCTCGTGGCGCAGGAAAGACGCGAGGGGAGCGTTGCCGAAGACGATATCCGCGCCGACGACGATTCGAATCGGCGGCGACACGGCTCTTCCGAGGGCTGCGACCCACTCCGGCAAAGGCCGGTCCTCCCATCCGAGGAAGCTGTTTCCGATGAAGAACACCGCTTCACCATCCTCGACGAGAGCGGGAAGCGCGCGCGTTCCAGCTCCGCTGCTCGGGGCCGGAGCGGTGTGGGACAAGACTGCCGCCGGCGCTCCGTCTCGGCTCCCGCCGGCGCGGGAATCGGACTGCTGGCAGGACAACGAGAGAGTAGCGCAAAGGAGAATTCGTCCATACCGGCGTGTTTGCAAGCCCATGCTGCGTATGGTCGACGCGGAAGATGCCACGAGCAGCGACCACGCGACCGCGGCGAAGAGCACCGCAGAGATCGTGTCGTGCATCGTGCGATCCTACCTCCCGAGCCCGAACCAGAGGCCGAGGTGGCGGACGGTGTCGTCCAGGCGCTGAATCTCAGACGCGGGAAGGGCGACTAACTCCTCTCGTTGCGCCGCCCGACGAATCCCCGCTCTTCCGGCGCCCGACCGCGCCGTGCACTGGGCCCCTTTTGATTCAAGTGCATCTTGCCGTCTTATCGAAGTCGTGTCCTAGCTTTCTCGAGCGGGCCTACGATGAGCGCAATGCCGCACTGTGGTTCCGCATCTACTGGCCGGCCTTCGACGGGCTCCGGGCGGAGTCGCGGTGGCGGGCGATCGCCGACAAGTTGGCCGGCACCGCGCCCGTGCGCCTCGTGGGAGGCGGCTGACTCGTCCCTGGTATCGCGCGCCGAGCCCATGGTTCGGTACCGAGCGGTCGGACGTTCAAAACCTTCTCGCCCCGACCAATCGTCCCGCTCGTCATTTGCGCTGAGTCCGGTGTTTTTGCCGGAATCGCCCCCGCGTTTGCGGTAGAGTCGGTGCCCCCTGGACGCCATCCTCGGCGTGCCAGCTGTTCCCAAGGAGACGTTGTATGAGGCGACCCTTGCCCCGAACTCTCGGTTTTCTGCTCCTGGCTTCGACCGCCTGGCTCGCCGCCGCGGCCCCTGCCGCGGCACAGCAGAAGAAGCCGAACATCATCTTCATCATGGGCGACGACATCGGCTGGTTCAACATCGGCGCCTACCATCACGGCATCATGGCCGGCCGGACGCCCAACCTCGACCGCCTGGCGTCGGAAGGCATGCTGTTCACGGACTACTACGCCGAGGCGAGCTGCACGGCCGGACGCGCGAACTTCATCACGGGCGAGATCCCGATCCGCACGGGCATGACGACCGTCGGCCAGGCCGGCGCGACGATCGGCATGCCGGCCGAGGCGCCGACGATCGCCACGGCTCTGAAGTCCATGGGCTACGCCACCGGTCAGTTCGGCAAGAACCACCTCGGCGACCTGAACCAGTTCCTTCCCACGGTCCACGGCTTCGACGAGTTCTACGGGTACCTCTACCACCTGGATGCGATGGAAGACCCGTGTCACCCCAACTATCCGCCGGCGGCCAAGGACACGGTCGGCCCGCGCAACATGCTCCACACCTGGGCCACCGACGTGGACGACCCGACGGTGCAGCCGCGCTGGGGCAAGATCGGGAAGCAGAAGATCGAGGATGCCGGCACGCTGTGTCCCGAGCGCATGGAGACGATCGACGACGAGATTCTCGCCAACGCGCTGAAGTTCGTGGATAAGTCGCGCAAGGACGGTAAGCCGTTCTTTCTCTGGCTGAACCCGACGCGCATGCACGTCGTCACGCACCTGTCCCCGAAGTACCAGAAGATGCGCAATTCGGAAAACGGCTGGTCCATCGAAGAAGCCGGGATGGCTCAGCTCGACGACATCGTCGGATCGGTCTTGAAGTACGTCAAAGACAACGGCCTCGACGACAACACGCTCATCGCTTTTTCGACGGACAACGGAACGGAAAACTTCACCTGGCCCGACGGCGGGCAGACGCCGTTTGCGGGCGGCAAGGGAACGGCGCTCGAGGGCGGGTTCCGCGTGCCGGCGATGATTCGCTGGCCGGGCAAAATCCCCGCGGGCAAAGTCGAGAACGGGATCGTGTCCGGGCTGGACTGGTTCCCGACTTTCGTCTCGGTGGCCGGAAATCCGAACATCGCCGCGGAGCTCCTGAAGGGCAAGGCGATCGGCGGGCAGACCTACAAGGTTCATCTGGACGGCTACGACCAGACCGACCTGTTGATGGGCAAGGGCCCGTCCAAGCGTCACGAGGTCTTCTATTTCACGGAAGGCACGCTTTCCGCGGTGCGGCTGGACGACTACAAGTACCGCTTCACCGACCAGCCGAACGGCTGGCTGGGCGCGACGCTGAAGGTGGACTGGCCGATCCTCGTCAACCTCCGCCTGGATCCGTTCGAGCGTACGGGCATGTACAACGGCAAGGACAACGGTTCGATCGCGTACTACAACTGGTTCGCGTACGAGTTCTGGCGCTTCGTGTACGTCCAGCAGGAGGTCGCGAAGGCCGCACAGACTTTCCTCGAATACCCGCCGATGCAGAAGGGCGCGAGCTTCAACCTCGAGCAGTTGAAGGCGGAGATGGAGAAGAGGATGAGGGCTCAGCAGAACCAGTAGCCCTTCCCGGGTCACCGCGTCCCTCTCCCTTCCGGGGGAGGGACGCTCTGTTTTTGCGCCGCTCCGATCCCCGCCGCCCGCCCGGTCGCCCACGCCCACTGGAAGTTATGGCCGCCGATTGGCCCGAACGCGTCGAGAAGCTCGCCGCAGAGAAAGAGCCCCGGGTGCTTGCGGCTCTCCATCGTGACCGGGTCGATTTCCGCCAGGCTCACTCCGCCTCCGGTGACCTCGGCCTTCGCGTAGCCTTCGTGGCCGTTCCAGGGGAGCTGTCCCCGAACGAGCGTCTCGGTCAGGCGCAGGCGCTCCTCGCGCTTCAACTGCGCGAGGCGGCAGCCGGAGTCCACGCCCGCGGCGGCGCAGAGGGCGGCGGCGAGACGCTCCGGCATCCTCGGTCGCAGGGCGCCGGCGACGGTTCGCGGTCCTTCGGGTCGAAGTGCCTCCGCCCAACCCGTTCGTCGAGCTCGGTCCACCGGACCGTGAGGCGAGCCGGCCCGGCGCCAGTCTCGTCGTGCGAGCGCACGGCAACGTGCGAAACGTCGAGGACGGCCGGGCCGCTGTAGCCGCGGTGCGTGAAGAGAAAGCCGCCGGTGGACGTCGCCGTTCGCTCGGGGGCGCGCGCCGTCAGCGTAACGGGCAGCGAGAGGCCGGCAAGAGACGAGAAGGGCGAGGCCGGAGCCGTCAGGGGAGTGAGGGCCGGGTACGTCGTGTGGATCGTGTGCCCGAGCTTCGCGAGGACCGAGAGGCCGAGGCCGTCGCTTCCGGACTTCGGCACGGAGAGGCCGCCCGTCGCGACGACGACGGCATCCGCCTCGAGCGGCGGGGCACCCTCGCGCCCGATCCGCCAGCGGCCGCCCGAAGGCTCGAGATCCGTGACGAGCGTCTCGGGCACGAACGTGGCTCCGCGCCGCTTCGCGAACCGCAGGAGCGCGTCGCGCACGTCGCGCGCCCGGTTCGAGGCCGGGAAGAGCTTGGCCGACTCCTTTTCCTCCGCCAGTGGCACGCCGAGCTCGTTCTCGAAGAAGAGGATCTGTTCGCGCAGGGGCCAGGAGCGCAGCATGCGGGCGAGCGTCCGCGCCTGCGAGCCCGTGACGAAGCGTCCGACGTCGGCGCGGGCGGGGAGCACGTTGCAGCGCCCGCCTCCGCTGATCAGGATCTTTCGGCCGCCGTCTTTGGTGCGCTCGAGAAGCAGCGTCTCGACGTCCGACGCGGCCGCGAAGATCGCGGCCATGGAGCCGGCGGCTCCGGCGCCGATGACCGCGATGCGCTTCGAGCGTGCCACGCGCGCCCGATCATCGCCCGTCGAGGCCGATTTGCGCGGGAAAACGGGAAACGATATGGTCCGCCCTCCGTTGTAGGCCCTGGCCTGTGCGACGGGTGGCGTTCCTGGGTAGCTCTTGACTTACGCCCCTTTTGCGCCTACAGTGAGTCGTCAAGGCCGATGGGCTCGTCCGGTAAGGCCTCCGGAGAGCCGCGGTGGTTCCCTCGGCCTTATTTAATTTTGATTCGAAGGCAGAACGCCTAATTGTGTTAGGAAGAGAATGAATCTCACGAAACGACAGAAGGAAATTCTCGATTTCATCCGCTCCTACCGCGCCGAGCACGGCATCTCGCCGACCCAGCGCGAGATCCGGGAAACACTTCAAGCTCTCCTCCTTCGGCACCGTCCAGAAGCACCTGAAGCGGCTGGAGGAAAAGGGCGCCCTCGCGCGCGAGTGGAACCGCAGCCGCGGCATCGCTCCGAAGGAGGAGGCTCCGGTCTCGCGAGGCGTGCCCTGCTCGGCCTCGTCGCCGCCGGACGGCCGATCGAGCCCTTCCCGCAGGAGGAGTCGATCGAGGTGCCGTCCTCGCTGCTCGGAAAGGGCGAGCACTTCGTCCTTCGGGTGCGCGGCGAGTCCATGATCGACGACGGCATTCTCGACGGCGACTTCGTCGTCGTGTCCCGCCGCGAGAAGGCGGAGAGCGGGCAGACCGTGGTCGCCCTGGTGCGGGGAGAGGCCACGTTGAAGCGTTACTACACGCGAGGGTCACCGGGTCCGGCTTCAGCCGGCCAACGCGGCCATGAAACCGCTGACCTTCGACGCCCGGGACGTGACGATCCAGGGCGTGGTCACCGGGCCTCATCCGTGACTACGCGCACGGGCCCCGCTGATCCCGCGGGCCCCCGGGCTGCGGTAGAATTCGGCCTCGACGCGGCGACGTACCCAAGTGGTTAAGGGAGAGGTCTGCAAAACCTTTATTCGGCGGTTCGAATCCGCCCGTCGCCTCCATTGAGACGTGAACCGTGAGCCGAAAGACGTGAGCCGAGACATTGAGATGACCGGCCAGGAAGACTTGCTGCTCCGATCGGCTCACGGCTTACGGCTTCCGGCTCACGGCACGCGTGCTCGCGCCGGAGTGGCGGAATTGGTAGACGCACGGGACTTAAAATCCCGAGGGCCGCAAGGCCCGTGCCGGTTCGATTCCGGCCTCCGGCACCACTGAGATTTCCATGAGCGTCGTTCCGACGGAGGCGGTTTCTGCCTTCCAGCCACCGCTCGGGTACACGTTTCGGGACCTCGGCCTGCTCGAGCGGGCCCTGACGCACAAGTCGTTTTCGAACGAGAACCGCGAGGTCCGCGCCCCCAACAACGAGAGGCTCGAGTTCCTCGGGGACGCCGTCCTCGGCTTCGTCGTGGGCGAGATGATCTTCCGCTCCTTTCCGAACCTGCAGGAGGGGGCGCTGTCGAAGATCAAGGCGCACCTGGTGTCGGCGACCATGCTCGCGGGAAAGGCCCGCGGACTCGGCATAGGGCGGTTTCTGCGGATGGGGGCGGGGGAGGCGCGCTCGGGAGGCGCGGAGAAGCTCTCGCTTCTGGCCGACGCCTTCGAGGCCGTGGTTGCCGCCATTTATCTCGATGGCGGCCTCGGCGCGACGGAGGCCTTCCTGCGCCGCATTTTCGGGCCCGAAGTCTCCGGGATCGACATCGGAGACCTCTCGTTCCACGACTACAAGACGACGCTCCAGGAGACTGCCCAGAGCCTGGGATTGCCGCTTCCCGAGTACCGGGTCATCGAGGAGTCTGGGCCGGACCACGAGAAGGCCTTCACGGTCGAGCTGGAATGGGATGGGGAGGCCTTCTCGCGCGGCAGCGGCCCCTCCAAGCGCGAGGCCCAGCGCAAGGCGGCCAAGGAAGCGCTCAAGAAGCTCGGCAGATTGCCCTCATAGCCGTCGCTTTCGCTGCGGAGGGGTCTGCGAGCCTTCGGGGCGCACCGGCGCTCTCGCCCAAAGTCTAGCAGCCGTTCCGCTGGCTTCTCAGCCGTGGGGCTCAGAGTCGCTCGCGGCGCGAGGAGTCTCCGCGAGGGCAGCGGAGGAGCCTCGCGCCGCCGGGAGCGAGCGCGGAGTGAGGGGTCAGGCGTCCGGTCGAGCCCGCATCCGGGCGAGCCGGACGCCGGTGCGCCCAACGGGCGCAGATCTCGAACGAGCGCGAGCGACGGCTACGGAGCGCGCTCGAGTCTCTTGAGGAATTCGTCGGGCCCCTCGAATCCCACCAGGCGCAGGTCCTTGCGCTCCTGTCCGGAGGCATCGAGGAAGACGACGGTCGGAACTCCGAGGATTGCGAACTTCTCGGCGAGCGCCACGGTCTCGGGCGCGGCGGCCTTCGTCATGTCGGCCTTGAAGAGACCTCGCCGCGCGAGCGCCTCGCGCACCCGCGGGTCGGAGAACGTCTTCTTGTCGAGCTCGATGCAGGGCAGGCACCAGGATGCCGAGAAGTCCACGATCGCCGGCCGTGCAGCGGCGGCGACTCGGGCGGGCTCGAAGGCGGCCCAGGCGGGCCCTTCCGATGCGGCGCGGCCGCTCGGAGCGAAGAAGGCGCCGGCGGCGAAAAAGAGGGCCGCGACCGCCGCGCGGATGCCGACCTTCAGGCTCCGGTGCACCACGAGCAGCGCGATTGCTCCGACGGCGAGGACGACCGGCAGGAGCCAGGCCCCGGCGGCCCCGGGAAGCGCGGTGCGTACGAAGTAGGCCGCCATCGCCAGGAGGATCCAGCCGAAGACTTTCTTCACCCCCTCCATCCACGCGCCGGCGCGAGGCAGCTCGGCGATGCGGCCGGAGAAAGCGGCAAGAAAGAGAAACGGCAGGCCCAGCCCGAGCGAGAGCACGAAGAAGAAGAGAAACCCGAGCAGCGCGTCCTGCGTCGCCGCGACGAAAGCAAGCAGCCCCAGCACGACCGGTCCGACGCACGGGGCGGCGACGACGCCCACGAGCAGTCCCATCCCGTAGGCTCCGGCCACACCATGGCGCGCCCCGGCCTTCTGCATGAGCGCGGTGGGCATGCGGATGTCGTAGAGGCCGAACATCGAGAGGGCGAGCGCCACCAGGACGACCGCGACCCCCGCGAGCACCCAGGGGGACTGGAGGGCGACGCCGAAGAGGCGTCCGGAGAGGGCGGCGGCGACGCCGAGCGAGGAGTACGTCGTGGCCATGCCGAGGACGTATGCCCCGGCGAGCACGAACGTCCGGCGGCTGTGCCCGTGCGCCTGACCACCGAAGAAGCTCACGGTGAGAGGGATGACGGGGTAGACACAGGGCGTCAGGTTCAGTGCGAGCCCCCAGCCGAAGAGCAGGAGCAGGACTCCGGCGAGCCCGCGGCGCTTGAGCAGATCGCCGAAGTCCTCGGAGGCGCCGGCCGCAGCCGTGGATCCCTGAAGCCGGCGCGCCTCCGAGAGGGGAACGGCCCCGCCCGTGATGGACGCGGGCGCGGCCGTGTTCGCCGGGGCCGCCGCCTCGACGTGAAACGCGACCGAGGCGGGGGCAAGGCACTGCGTGTCGTTGCAGGCCTGGAATTCCACGGAGCCCGAGACCCCCGGCGCGGTGCCCGAGGCGCTCCACTCGACGGGGACCTCGATCGTGAACTCGTCCGCGTACACGGACAGCGGCGTTTCGGAGAAGGCGAACTTCTGCGCCTTGCCCTCCGGATAGCGCGGCTCTCCGAAATGCGCGCCGGCGGCGGGATCGAGCTTGACCTCCGTCGCGATGAGGTAGTCCTCGGAGGGCTTGTGGCTGTTGGCGTGCCAGCCGGAGGTGAGCTTCGCCTTCACGACGAGCGTGCCATGGCCCGCCGAGACCGGCTCGAGCGCGGCCCGGACGGTGAGGAGGCTCTTCGGGTCGGGCGCGCCCTGCGCGGGGCAGAAGGCGGCGGCCGCGAACGCGAGGAGGGCGAGGGCCGCTCTCTTCATGGCCTCGGCGCCGCGGCCTCGAGTTTGGCGATGAACCCGCGGACTTTTTCGATGTAGGAAGACCCCGGATAGTCTTTCGCGAACTGTTTGTAGGCCTTCAAGGCCTCGGCCGGCTTGTTCTCCGCCAGCCAGATCTGGGCGCTGAAGAGTTCGGCACGCTCCTTCTGTGCGGGGTCCTTCGACATGGCGATGAGCGCGTCGATGGAGCGGCGGGAAGCCGCCGTCTCCCCGAGCTCGAGCTGGGCGGCGGCGAGACCCTCCAGGGCGCTGGCTCGCAGCTCCGGGGTGCCTCCAGGCGCCGTCGTGGCACGGCGCAGGCGGGCGGCGGCGCCCTCGAAATCGAACCGGTCGTACAGCGCCCGGCCGGTCGAGTACGCCTCCTCTGCCGACAGCTTCGCGACATCCTGGCTGTCGACCGTTCTCGCAAACTTCCGATAGGCGTCGAGGTCGCTGTGGGCGTGGGCGTAGAAGTCGCCCGCGTCCTTGAATCCCTCCATCAGAAAGGCGAGCCGTCCCTGGGCATTCGTGATCAGGACGGTGGGCGCCTCCGTGAAGCCATAGCGGGCGGCGAGGGCCTTGCCCTCCGGCGATTCGATGTCGACCTGGACAGGAACCATGCCGATCAGAAGGGCCTCGAAGTCGAAGGCCGGAAAGAGAAGGGCCTCCATGCGCCGGCAGGACCCGCATCCCGGGGAGACGAACTCGTAGAACACGAGCTGCTTTTCCTTCCCGGCGCGTTCTCGGGCCTCGGAGGCGTCGGCGGCCCAGGTTGCGTTGCCAGGGCTCTTCACGACTCGTCCGGTCGCGGGAGGCGAAGGCGGCGAAACTGGCGGCTTCTGCGCGCAAAGCGGCCGGCCGACCAGGCCCATGGCGGCGAGCGCCAGAGCGCGCAGCAAGAACACTCTCTGGCTTCGCATCTCGGGGAGAAACTCCTCTCTGGCCGCCGGAATTCCCTCACCGGAGGCAAAGGCCTATGATTCGGCGGTGATCATCACGCGAATTCGCGCCGGCGGCAAGGCTCTTGCCCGAAGCCGTCGATTTCTGGCCGCGGCCGGGGCAGGGCTCTTCGCGGCCGCCCTCGGCCTGGCCGCCGAGACCTCCCGCAACTGGCCCCAGTGGGGGCGCACTTCGCAGCACGCAGGCGCATCTCCCGTCGTGGCGCAGCCGCTCCAGGCGATCCTCGCCGAGGTCGTCTACGATCCCTTCGTCGAGCTGATGAAGGCCGACCGCGGCGGTAACCTGCTCGCGCACTATGCCGTTCCCCTGGCCGACGAGACCGGCGTCTACATGGTCTTCAAGTCCGGGGCCTACACAGGCTTCGGAAACTGGAACACCCTGACCTGGAGCGTGAAGAAGCTGCAGTGGATCGCGGGGCAACTCGAGGTCGTCTGGACGTTCGAGAGCGACTGGAAGCCGGAGCCCCTGCCACTGGCGCGCTGGGAGCCCGTCTTGCTGCCCGCCATGTCCGGCGACGACCTGTGGGTTCCGGGTCTGGGCGGCACCGTCCACCGCGTCTCCAAGCTGACGGGCCTCGCGCGGGCGCGGCTCAATCCATTTCCGGACCTGGACTCTTCGCGCTACGTTGCCGGCGGGCTCGCAGTCGCCCCGGACGGCGGCATCGTGTACGACGTCGTCGGGCTCTCCGCGTCGGATTCGCTGGCGCCGATCATCGGGGCCTGGCTCGTTAAGATCGGAGCCGACGGTCAGGCGTCGCGCGCCGATTTCTCGGCGCTGGTCTCGGCGGCGCCCGCTGCCTCGGACGCCTGCCAGGTTTCGTTCACGTCAGAACCAGGTCCCTGGCCCCCGTCGACCACGGCGACGCCCCCAACGGTCGAGTGCGGTGCCCAGCGGCCGGGCATCAACGTCGTCCCCGCGATCGCGCCCGACGGGACGATCTACACGGTCAGCCGGGCCCACCGCGCCGACCGCTACGGCTATCTCGTCGCGGTCCACGCCGACCTGACGCCGGCCTGGGCGGCCTCCTTCCGGGGGATCCTGAACGACGGCTGCGGCGTCCTGCTGCAGGACGACAACTCGAACCTCGGCTGTCGGGCCGGAGCGAACCTCGGCGTCGACCCCGCGACCAACGACCGGCCCGCCGGACGGGTGAGTGACCTCGGCACGTCCTCTCCGGTGGTTCTTCCGGATGGCGCCGTCCTGATCGGGACTTCGACGTCGTACAACTTCTCGCGCGGCCACCTCTTTAAGTTCAGCAGCACCGGCGCTGCCCTTGCCACGTACGATTTCGGTTGGGACGTGACTCCGGCAGTCCTCGAGCACGACGGCACGTATTCGATCCTTCTCAAGGACAACCACTACTCGAGCTCCGACGGCGACACCTACTACTACGTTTCGTCGCTCGACGCCGATCTGGCGCCAGAGTGGTCGTTTCGCGCGACGAACACCGAAAGCTGCGCGCGCCGGCAGGACGGCACGATTGCCTGCGTCGACGATCATCCCGAAGGCTTCGAGTGGTGCGTCAACCAGCCAGCGATCGACGCCTCCGGTGCCGTATACCTGAACAGCGAGGACGGCACCCTCTACGGCTTCGATCGCCACGGCGCCGTGACGGGCCAGATCTTCCTCGACACGGCTCTCGGGGCGGCATACACGCCGGTCTCGATCGGGCCGGACGGGATCCTCTATGCGCAGAACAACGGCCGGCTCTTCGCCGTCGGCCAGGAACGCTTCCCCCGCGAGGCGCCGACTTCGGGCACCGGGTCCCGCGGCGCGCCGCGGGCGGTCGCTCGGCCGTGACCCCGGGCACGTTGCCCCGCGACCCCGGATTCCGCTAGACTCCGCGCTCCGGTTCGACGGCCCGCCCGGAGCCCAGGTAGCTCAGTCGGTAGAGCAAGGGACTGAAAATCCCTGTGTCGGCGGTTCAATTCCGTCCCTGGGCACCATTTTCGGGAATCGGGAATCGGGAATCGGGAATCGAGGGCCGTCGAGTGATCCTGAAAGTCGCCAAGCTCGGCGTCAAGTCGCTGCGGATGCGCTCGGAGGACGTGGACCCGAGGGTCATCGCCCGCGGCGACTACGAGTCGTTTCTCTCCGACCTCGAGGACACGATGCGGGAGTACGACGGGACCGGCATCGCCGCGCCGCAGGTCTTCACTCCGCTGCGCGTCTTCCTCTACGAGGTGCACCCCGAGACCCGAAAGCGCAAGGAGCCCGAGGTCCCGCTGACCGCCTTCTTCAACGCGACCTACGAGGGCGTGGGCGAGAAGGTCGAGCAGGACTCCGAGGGGTGCCTCTCAGTGCCCTTCCTGCTCGGGCGTGTCGTGCCTCGGTTCGAGACGATCCGCGTCCGCGCGGTGGACCGGTCGGGCAAGCCCGTCGAGTTCGAGGCGTCCGGGTACCACGCCCGGGTCCTCCAGCACGAGATCGACCACCTGGACGGCCTCGTCTACCTCGACCGGATGCGCGACATGAAGTCGCTCGCCTACACCGTGAATTTCGGGTGAAGGACGACCTCGACGGACCCCGACGGGTCCCTCGGGTTTTGCCATAGAATCCGGGCGCGATGGGTCTCTCCGGTAAGAAGGGCGAGTTGCCCGCGCTCCAGGCCCCGAAGGCGGGCGCAGCGGGAGGCGCCGAGTTCCTCGTCACGCGCCTCGAGGAGATGGTCGGCTGGGCCCGCAAGAACTCCCTCTGGCCCTTCCCGTTCGCGACGGCCTGCTGCGGTATCGAATTCATGTCCGTCGCCGCGGCCCACTACGACATCTCTCGGTTCGGGTCGGAGGTCGTGCGTTTCTCGCCGAGGCAGGCCGACCTGCTGGTGGTCGCAGGCACGGTGACGGACAAGATGGCCCCCGTGCTGCGCAGGATCTACGACCAGATGCCCGAGCCGAAGTGGGTCATCTCGATGGGCGTCTGCGCGTCCTCGGGAGGCTTTTACCGGGCGTACCACGTCACGCAGGGCATCGACGAGATCGTGCCGGTGGACGTCTACGTGCCCGGCTGCCCGCCCACGCCCGAGCAGCTCATCCACGCGATCATGGAGCTGCAGAAGAAGATCGCCTCCGGCGAGAAGTCCCGCGACGGCCGTTCCGCCAGGTTCGCCGCGGAGCGGATTTCGTGACGGTCGAGACCGAAGCCGCGCTCTCGCCCGCCGCCGAGCGCGTGCGGGAGCGCGTGGCCGCTTCGCCCGTGGCCGGCCGCGCCGAGGTCGCCGACCGCGACCTGCCGACGATCGAGGTGGCCGCCGGGGACTGGCCGGCGCTCGCCCGCTTCCTTCGCGACGATCCGGGTTGCCTGTACGACCTCTTCCTCGACCTCTGCGGCGTGGACAACCTGCGGAGGGAAGGGCAGAAGACGCGCTTCGAGGCCGTCGCCCACCTCCACTCGCTCTCGAGGAACGAGCACCTGCGCGTGCACGTTCTCCTCGCCGACGCGGAGAAGCCGCGCCTGCCGAGCGTCTGCGACGTGTATCCGGCGTCCAACTGGTTCGAGCGCGAGGCCTACGACCTTTACGGCTTCGACGTCCCCGGTCACCCGAACCTGCACCGGATCCTCTGCCACGATGCTTTCGTGGGCCATCCGCTGCGCAAGGACTACGCGCCAGGGCAGCGGTGGTTCTTCGCGGAGGAAGACATCCGGATGCCGGAGTGGTCGAAGCAGACCGGGGAGCGGGCGGGCCACTTCGAGACTCAGACGATCTCGATCGGGCCTTCGCACCCGGCGACCCACGGGATCATCCACCTCGTCGCGCGCCTGGACGGCGAGAAGATCGTTCGCGCCGAGACGATGATCGGGTACCTCCACCGGTGTTTCGAGAAGATGGCCGAGACGCACCACTGGAACCAGATCATCCCGTACACGGACCGGCTCAACTACGTGTCGGCGATGTTGAACGGGGTCGGCTACGTGCGCACGGTCGAGGCGATGCTCGGCATCGAGGTCCCGGACCGGGGGCGCCTGGCTCGGACGATCCTCTCCGAGTTCACCCGGATCATGGACCACTGCGTCTGCATCGGAGCGAACCTCGTGGACATCGGCGCGCTGACCAACTTCATCTACCTCTACCAGAACCGCGAGAACATCTACGACCTGCTCGAGGCGTGCTGCGGCGCCCGGCTCACCGTGTCCTATGTGCGGGTCGGGGGTCTCGCGATCGACGTTCCCGACGACTTCGTGCCGCGCTGCCGCGCGCTGCTCGAGTCGATCCCGACGTTCCTCGACGACGTCGAGAAGCTCGTCACCAACAATCGGATCGTGCGCAAACGTCTCTCGGGCACCGGCATCGTGACGAAGGAGCAGGCGATCGCCTGGGGCATGACGGGGCCCATGCTGCGCGCCTCGGGCGTGCCCTACGACGTGCGGCGCGCCCGGCCCTACGACTTCTACGACCGGTTCGACTGGGACGTCCCGATCGCGCAGGACGGCGACAACTTCGCGCGCTACCTGGTGCGCCTGGAGGAAATGCGCCAGTCCCTGAAGATCATCCGGCAGGCGCTCGACGTCTTCCCGGCGAAAGGGCCGGTCAACTCGGACGACTGGCGCGTGGTCCTGCCGCCCAAGGACGCCGTGTACCACGACATGGAGTCGCTCATCTACCACTTCAAGCTCGTCATGGAGGGGATCCGGGTCCCGCCCGGCGAGCGCTACGAGTGGATCGAGGGCGGCAACGGCGAGCTCGGCTTTTACGCCGTCTCCGACGGGCGCGGGGGACCCTATCGCCTGAAGGTGCGGCCGCCGTGCTTTCCCAACATGGCGGCCTTCGAGCACATCGTCGTGGGCGGCACGGTGTCCGACGCGATCGCGACCCTCGGCACGCTGAACGTCATCGCCGGGGAGCTCGACCGATGAGCGGCGTGGTCGACGTCAGCCGGCGCGTCCCGGACGAGCTGACCTTCCTGCAGAAGCTCTACCTGCCGGAGATCCTGCGCGGCATGTGGGTCACGCTGCGGCACCTCGTGCGGAACCTGGCCAACATGAAGGGGCTCCCCACGATCCAGTACCCGGACGCGAAGCGCAACTACTCCGGGCGGTTCCGCGGCAAGCACATCCTGAAGGCGCGAGAGGACGGGACGCTCAAGTGCGTGGCCTGTTACATGTGCCAGCAGGCCTGCCCGGCCGAGTGCATCACGATCGTGGCGGGGGAGCACCCGAAGATTGCCTACGAAAAGTACCCGGTCGTCTTCGACATCGACATGATGCGCTGCGTTTTCTGCGGATTCTGCGTGGATGCCTGCCCGAAGGACGCGATCTGGATGACGCGCAACTACGAGATGGCGTTCTTCTCGCGGGAGGACGCGGTCTTCTCGATCGACCGGCTGCGCGAGACGAAACAGGAGGTCGCCGCCCACGGCTACGGCTACCGCCCGTACTACCCGGGCGACGGGACCACGCCGCCGTCGGACGCCTCGCTGCTGTCCGTCGTGGCCGGCAGCGGCGAACGGGACCGTCTGCGCGAGCAGGGCATCACTCTGGCGGACCGCGACCCGGGCCCGGGGCCCCTGAACGCTCCCTCGCAGGCCCGGAACCTGGCGCGCGGAAACTAGTTCGTCGGCGGGTGCCCGTCGGTGCGGTGCACCGATTCGACCGTGACCTTGATCTCGTCGTCCGAGAGGCCTTTTTCCTTGAGCTGCGCTGCCAGCTTCGCCTCGGAGAGGCAGATGCCGCATCCGGCCGCGTGGAGGTCGGTGTAGCAGGTCAGCAGCGTCTTGTGGTGGAACATCGGGCTCTCGGCGCACTCGCAGAAGCAGTGGAGCCTGTCGAGCGTGGCGGGGTACTTTCGGGCGATCTGGTAGCCCTCCACGGCGCCCGGCTCGGAGCCCCCGGGCAGGCGGGCCGGGTCGAGCGTCGGGCGGCGCTCCTTGCAGGTCTTGCAGGAGTTCGTGACAGCGGTCGTTGGTGTGGGCTTTGGGGTCGAGGCGCAGAGCAGGGCGGCCGGGAAAAGCACCAGGGCGGCGAACAGGAGCGACCTCCGCGGCGATGGGAATCGAGTCCGGGATCCCTCGTTGCTCTGCGCCTCGGTCACCGCAACGCTTCCATGATTTCGTCGAGGGTCTTCTTCGAAGGCCGCAGGCGGGAGTCGGGGATCGAGACGATCGGCTCGCGCCCGATCCCGGAGAGCTCGAGGAAGTCCTTCTTCCTGGGCTCGACGTAGATGAGCCCGGTCAGGAACTCGGTCTTCGCCTGGGCCTCCTGGCAGAGCGCGAGGGCCTTGCCCTTGTCGGTCGCGTCGTAGTCCTCGCGGAGCTTTCTCAGGCGAATGTGCGAGCCGTCGTGCAGCTCGACGTCCTGGGTCGTCCCCGGATCGTACTCGACGGAAATCTCCTCGTAGTAGGGGATGAAGCCGATCTCCTGAATGGGGATCTCGTGGTCCTTGGCCCACTTGTAGGACTTGGTGGACGACTCGTGGTTGTTGAACGTGACGCAAGGCGAGATCACGTCGAGAAGCGCCGTGCCGCGGTGGGCCATTGCGCCCTTCAGGAGGGCCACGAGCTGCTTCATGTCGCCCGAGAACGAACGCGCGACGTAGCCGCAGCCGAGCTCGATCGCCATCGCGCAGAGGTCGATTGCCGGCAGGTCGTTGACGACCCCGGTCTTCAGCTTCGAGCCCGCGTCGGCGGTGGCCGAGAACTGGCCCTTCGTCAGACCGTACACGCCGTTGTTCTCGACGATGTAGACCATCGGGACGTTGCGACGCAGGAGGTGCACGAACTGGCCGGCGCCGATCGAGGCGGTGTCGCCGTCGCCGGAGACGCCGATTGCGAGCAGCCCCGGGTTGACCATCATCGCCCCCGTCGCGATGGCGGGCATGCGGCCGTGGACGGCGTTGAAGCCGTGGCCCCTGTCGGCAAAATAGGCGGTCGTCTTCGAGGAGCAGCCGATCCCGGACATCTTGGCGACCTTGTAGGGCGCGACCGACATCTCGTAGAGCGCCTGGGTGATCTGGCGGGTGATGACGTCGTGGCCGCAGCCCACGCAGAGTGTGGACTTGATGCCGCCGTATTCCTTGACGGTCAGGCCCACACGGTTGGTGGGGGGAGCCTTGGGTTCGGCGACTGAGGACATCAGTTCTTCTCCCCGGCTTCGATCCCTTCGATCACCGTCTCGGCGTCGAGGGGGAAGCCGTCGTAGTGGCGGATGGAGCGAAGCCTGGTCGCGTCGGCCCCGACCTCGAGGCGCAACAGGTCATACATCTGCCCGTCCCGGTTCTGGTCGACGACGTAGACGCGGTCGTGGGCCGCGACGAAGGCGGCGGTCTCGGGCGTGAAGGGGAGGGCGCGCAGGCGCAGGTAGCCGGTCTCGAGCCCCTTGCGCCCGAGCAGGACGCGCGCCTCCTCGACCGCGAAGTCCGAGGAGCCGTAGGCGATGACTCCCACCCGCGCTCCCGCGGCTCTCGAGATGGCCGGCTTGGGCACGAACTTCTTCGCCGTCTCGAACTTTCGCGCGAGGCGGTCCATGTTGTTCTTGTAGTCCTCGGGCCGCTCCGGTGTACTGGGCCCGTTCGCTGTGGCCGGAGCCGCGGGTGAAGTACGTGGCCGCAGGCGCGTCGATGAAGCCCGGCAGCGTGCGCCAGGGAATTCCGTCGCCGTCCACGTCGCGATAGCGGGCGAACTCCCGGAACTTCGCGAGGTGGGCGTCGAGCTCCTCCTTCGTCCGGAGGACCTTTCCCCGGTCGAGGGGCCTCTCGGAGTAGGGGAACGGGTCGGCCATCCAGTTGTTCATGCCGAGGTCGAGGTCGGTCATGAGGAAGACCGGTGTCTGGAAGCGCTCCGCGAGGTCGAAGGCGTCGATGGCCATGGCGTAGCACTCCTCGACCGAGCCCGGAAGCAGCAGGATGTGCTTCGCGTCGCCGTGGGACAGGAAGTACGTCGAGGTGATGTCGCCCTGCATCGTGCGCGTGGGAAGGCCCGTCGAGGGGCCGACCCGCTGGACGTCCACGATGACGGCGGGAACCTCCGCGTAGTAACCGAGCCCCGTGAACTCGGCCATGAGCGAGATGCCGGGGCCCGAGGTCGCCGTCATCGCGCGCGCTCCGGCCCAGGCGGCGCCGAGCACCATGCCCAGGGCGGCGAGCTCGTCCTCCGCCTGCACGACGGCAAACGTCGGCTTTCCGGTCTCCGGGTCGATCCGGTACTTGCCGGCGTAGTCGATGAGCGCCTCGGCCAGAGACGACGAAGGCGTGATCGGGTACCAGGCCAGCATCTGCACGCCCCCCATCATGCAGCCGATGGCGGTGGCGGCATTGCCCTCGATGATGATCTTGCCCGCCGTGGCATTCATGCGCTCGAGGCGGAAGGGGTCGCGCTTGGCCAGGTTCTTCTCGGCCCACTCGAGGCCGCCGCGGATCGCCTTCATGTTGATCTCGACGGCGGCGACCTTGCTCTTGAACTGCTTGGCGACGGCCTTCTCGACCTCGGCCATGTCCACCCCGAGCAGCCACGCGGCCACGCCGACGTAGATCATGTTGACCGCCAGGCGCCGCAGTTTCCCGTCGTGGACGAGCTCGAGGACGAGCTTCTGGAAGGGCACCGGGTAGAAGACGACGTCGTTGCGCAGGGCGTCGAGCTTGAGGCTCTCCTCGTAGATCACGGCGGCCCCGGGCGCGACCGTCCGGACGTCCTCGTGCGCCGTTTCGGGGTTCATGCAGATGAGGACGCCGACGTCGCGTCGCCGGGCTATGAAGCCCTCCTTGGAAGCCCGGATGGTGAACCAGGTCGGCAGGCCCTGGATGTTCGACGGGAAGAGGTTCTTGCCCGAAACCGGGATCCCCATCTGGAAGATCGCCCGCATCAGGATGTTGTTCGAGGACATGCTTCCGGAGCCGTTGGCCGTGGCCACGTGGATCGAGAAATCGTTGATGACGGGGGTGCGACTGGCGGGCTGGGAGCTCTTCTCTTCGAGAACGGCGGTGGACATGCTTCTCCTTAGCGCGGGCTGCGACCCGCGGGACTCGGAATGATACCAAAGGGATGCAGACGGCGGCGGGACGCGCCGCGCAGATAGAATGCGCAGCCGGGAGGGCTCTCCGAATGCGTTTTGGCCGCCTGGTCGTCGCCTGTTCCGTCGCCGCCTCCGCGGCCGCCCTCCCGGCCGCCGAACGGCCGCTGCGCTTCGAGGAGCTCGCGAAGGTCCAGCGAGTGGGCCCGTTCTCGGTCTCGCCCGACGGCCGGGAGGTCGCCTTCGCGGTCTCTGTGCCCGACGTCGAGGCCAACGCCTCGCGCTCGGCGATCTGGATGGTCGCGCCGGGCGGGGGAGAGGCCAGGCGCATGACGGCCGGAGAGAAGCAGGATTCCGATCCGAAATTCTCGCCCGACGGCCGCCGGCTCGCCTTCGTCTCCAACCGCGACGGTGGCTTGCAGATCTGGGTGCTGGACCTCGCGGGCGGCGACCCGGTCAGGGCGACGTCGTTTCCGACCGGGGTCTCGAACTACAGCTGGTCGCCCGACGGCAAATGGTTCCTCGTCTCCTCCGACGTCTTCCCCGACTGCTCCGATACCGCCTGCCTCGAGAAAACCGTGAAGGCGCGCGAGACCGCAAAGGTCAAGGCGCGGGTGGCCGAGCGCCTGCTCTTCCGGCGCTGGGATTCCTGGAAGGACGGGACGCGGACGCACATCTGGAAGATGCCGGCTTCGGGAGCCGGCGCCGCCGTGGACCTGACGCCCGGCGACCGCGACGCCCCGCCCTTCGAGGTCGGGGGCGGCGTGGACTGGGACGTCTCGCCGGACGGCCGGGACCTCGTCTACGCCTCGAACCCGGACAGGGTCGAGGCGCTCTCGACCAACTCCGACGTCTGGGTCGTGCCGTTCGCCGGGGGTGCCGCGGCGAAGAACGTCACCGCGTCTAACCCGGCCTTCGACGGCTCGCCGCGCTTCTCGCCCGACGGGAGGTGGATCGCCTACCGCTCCCAGAAGCGGGCGGGCTTCGAGGCGGACCGGTTCCGGCTGATGCTCCTCGACCGCGCGACCAGCGAGAAGCGCGGCCTCACGGACGACTTCGACTTCTGGGTGGACGACTTCCGCTGGACGCCGGACTCGAAGGCGATCGTCTTTGCGTCGCAGGTGCGCGGGCGGGAAACGCTCTACCGCGTCGCGATCGCGGGCGGCGCCCCGGTCGCCCTGTGGACGGGCGGCACGATCGCGGGCCTCGGCGTCGCCGGCAATCGGGTTTACTTCGGCGCGAGCTCGTTGTCCCGCGCGGCCGAGCTCTGGAGCGTGGGCACGGACGGCAAAGCCCCGGCCGCGCTGACGCACGTCAACGACGCCCTCTTCCACGAGCTTGCGCTCGGCGAGGTGTCCGAGCGCTTCACCGACTCCTCCGACCGGCGGAAGCTCCAGGCTTGGGTCGTGAAGCCTCCCTTCTTCGACCCGGCGAAGAAGTATCCGGCGGTCTTCCTCATCCACGGCGGGCCGCAGGGCGCCTGGGTCGACGGCTGGTCGTATCGCTGGAACCCGGAGGTCTGGGCGGCCTATGGCTACGTGGTCTACGCCGCGAATCCTCGCGGCTCCACGGGATTCGGGCAGGATTTTCTCGACGCGATCAGCGGGGACTGGGGCGGGCAGGTCTACGACGACCTCATGCGGCAGGCGGACGATCTCGAATCCCTGCCCTACGTGGACCGGACGAAGATCGGCGCGGCGGGCGCGTCTTACGGCGGCTACATGGTCAACTGGATTGCGGGCCACACGCAGCGCTTCCGGGCCCTCGTGTCCCACGACGGCGATTTCGACCTCGCCTCGTCCAACCTCGAGACCGAGGAGCTCTGGTTCCCCTTCTGGGAGTTCAAGGGATGGCCCTGGAACTCGGATCTCTACAGGAAGTGGAGCCCGATGGAGTCGGCCGGCAACTTCAAAACGCCCATGCTCGTGATCACCAACGAGCGCGACTACCGCGTGCCCTTCGGGCAGGGGCTTCAACTCTTCACGGCCTTGCAGCTCCAGGGCGTGCCCTCGAAGCTCCTGATGTTTCCGGATGAAGGCCACTGGGTCCTGAAGCCCGGCAACTCCTGTCTCTGGCACAACACGGTCATGGACTGGCTCCACCGCTATCTGGGAGGCGCCGAAGCGGACCCGAAAGCGCTCGCCCTGGCCTATAGCGTCACGAAGTAGCCGCCCGCGGCCGGCTTCCGGGCTTCGTCACCCCCGCGCGCTCGGAGCGTAGCGGCCGGCGGTGGCGGCCTCGAAGCGGGTCGCCGCGTCCTCCCAGTTCCAGACGTTCCAGACCGCGTCGAAAAACTCCGTCTTGCGGTTCTGGTACTGCAGATAGAAGGCATGCTCCCACGCATCGAGAACGAGCAGGGGCGTGTGACCCTGGACGACGTTGGACTGGTGATCGTAGATCTGCGTGACGAGCAGGCGCTCGCCCACGGGCTCCCAGCAGAGCGCCGCCCAACCCGAGCCCATGATGCCGGCTGCCGCGGCGTTCATCTGGTTGCGGAACTTTTCGAATCCCCCGAAGTCGCGGTCGATCGCTCGAGCGAGCTCGCCCCCGGGGCGGCCTCCGGCCTTTGGGGCCATGTTCCGCCAGAAGAGCGAATGAAGGAGATGGCCCGAGACGTGGAAGGCGAGCGCCTTCTGCAGGCCGTCGAGTTGGGCGAAGTCGCCGCGTTCACGGGCCTCGGCCAGCTGCTCGAGGGTCGTGTTCGCGCCCTTGACGTAGGCGGCGTGGTGCTTGTCGTGATGGAGCTCCATGATGCGCGCGCTGATGTGGGGCTCGAGAGCGCCGTAGTCGTAGGAAAGCTTCCAAGCCGCCGGCGGTCGGGCCCAGCCCGAGGGCCGAAAGATCGCCTGAGGTGCGGCGTCAGGCCCGGCCGTCGGCCGGGCCATTGGCCGGGACGCAGCGTCCTGCGGCCCATCGGCGCAGGGCCTCGATGTGCTCGGAGCGGGTGATTGAGAGGGGCCGCGTGGACCGCAGGGCGACGAGGATGCCGGCCGAGTCGAGCGGGAAGCGGCCGGCGCGGGCCTCGTAGAGCGCCGACACGATCGCCTGCTCGATCTCCGCCCCGGAGAAGCCGCCGGAAGCTTCGGCCAGCTCTTTCAGGTCGAAACGGTCGGGGTCCTCTCCGCGGCGGGACAGGTGCAGCCGGAAGATCTCCGCGCGCGCCGCCCTCGAGGGCAGGTCCACGAAGAAGATCTCGTCGATGCGGCCCTTGCGCATCAATTCTGGCGGGAGCTCCTCGATCGAGTTGGCCGTGGCGACGAGGAAGACGCGCGAGGCGCGCTCCTGCATCCAGACCAGCAACGCACCGACCAGGCGCTTGGACACGCCACCGTCGGACTCGGCCGAGCGGGAGGCCGCGAACGCCTTCTCGATCTCGTCGATCCACAGGACGCAGGGGGCCATCCGTTCGACCCGCCGGAGGGCGTCGCGCAGATTGCGTTCGGACTCGCCGACGAACGGCGCGAGAAGCCTTCCGGCGTCGAGGGAGAGCAGCGGCAGGTCCCAGGTCGCGGCGACGGCCTTCGCGGCCAGGCTCTTGCCGCAGCCCTGGACGCCCAGCAGCAGGACCCCCTTGGGAGGGTCGAGAGGCTTCTCGCCGGGGCCGGGCAGCAGGCCCGCCTTGCGGGTGGCGATCCACTTCTTGAGCTTTTCGAGGCCGCCGATCTGGTCGAGGCCCTCCGGCGTCGGGATGAACTCGAGAAGGCCTCCGCCCTCGACCAGGCCCTTCTTCATCCGGCGCAGCCGGCCCCGGTCGGCGGCGGTGAGCGCGTTGTCCTCGACGATGGCCTGGGCGAGCGCACGCTCGGCCTCGAAGAGCGTCAACCCCTTCAGGTCGGACACGATCCCCTCCATCTCGGGGCGCGAGAGCGCGATCTGGGTGCCGGGGCTTTCGCGGGGCAATCCCCGGATGACCCGCGCGAGCAGTTCCCGCAGCTCGTCGGGGCCCGGCAACGCGAACTCGAAGCGTACGGCGACGTCCGACAGCTCCGGTTTCTCGGGCAGCGAGGGCCCGAC
Organism: uncultured Acidobacteriota bacterium; assembly: GCA_963724465.1. Taxonomy (GTDB): domain Bacteria; phylum Acidobacteriota; class Thermoanaerobaculia; order UBA5066; family Gp7-AA6; genus DAHUXD01. The sequence goes on from CAVRUT010000001.1 coordinate 64,952, forward strand.
CATGACGATCGTTCGAGCCGATCCGGCGAACTCCTGAGCGGTTTCCCGAAGCAGCCGCAGGGTCGAGGCGTTCTCGAGGTGCGCCATCGGGTCTTTCAGCAGGAACGTCCCATCGCCGGTCGTCCGGCGAATGACGCGCAGGGCGTAGGCGAGCTCGACCGATCGCTCGGCGTCTTCGGGATGGACGGGGGCGAGGCCGCTCGCTGCGCTCCAGTTCCAGAAAGGGAGCGCGAGTCCGCTCGACACGGTCCGGACGAGGGCCTCGAAGCGCTGCTCCTCGACCGTCTCGCACACGACGAGGGGGTGGCGGGAGCGCAGCAGGAGGGCGAGGTCCTTGGCGGAGGCGTCCAAACGCCGCCCAGTGTAGCGAACATTCCGGGCATAGACTTCCGCCGTGCCTGCCACACGGGTGGTATCCCTCTGCCCGTCCATCACCGAGACGATCGTCGCGATCGGGGGCCTGAAGGCGCTCGTGGGCGTGACGCGCTACTGCACCCGGCCGAGCGGCATGCTCTGGGGTCTGCCGAGGATCGGCGGGACGAAGAGCCCGGACGTCGCGCGCATCCTGGACTTGAAGCCGGAGCTGGTTTTTGCCAACGCCGAGGAGAATCGGCGCGAGGACGTCGAGGCGCTCCGGGAGGCGGGCATCGAAGTGGACGTGACGCTTCCGAAGACCGTCGCCGAGGTCCCCAGGGCGATCCGGCAGTGGGGGCAACGGCTCGGTACGGAGGACCAGGCGGGCGCGCTCGCGGCGCGCATCGAAGCGGAGATCGAGGCTCTCGAGGCGGATCCGCCGATGTCGAGATTTCGCTACGCCTACTGGATCTGGAAGGACCCCTGGATGACGATCTCGGACGACACGTACGTGGCCGATCTCCTCCGCCTCGTCGGCGGCGAGAACGTCTACGGAGGCGAGGCCGTGCGCTATCCCACGACCCACCCGTCCGAGGCGCTGGCCCGGGAGCCTCGGGTGCACATCTTTCCGAGCGAGCCGTATCCGTTCGCCGAGGACAAGCACGGAGCGCTCGTCGAGAGGCTCTTCGGGAGCCATACCCGTCGGGTCTTCGTCGAGGGAGACGACTACTGCTGGCACGGTGTCCGGACGTTGGAAGGGTTGAAGGCCGTCAAGATCCTGTCCCTAACATAATTAGGAATATTGCGTATAGAACCTTATTTTCTTAGGCAAGCGCCGTCGAACCTTTCGAAAGGCTGCCGAAGCGCAAGCATGGGCCGATCTCCTTATTTAATTAGGCTGTCTACAATGATTTCCTTCTATTGATGTAAATAGATGCATACTAGCCTAATTATATAAGGAATCTGTGTCGGCGGTAGCCGCAAGGGGGCGCCGGAAGCTGCTGTGGTGGAATGCGGCCCCGGGGAGGTTGCCCATGCTCCGCACCCGACTGCTCGGACTTCTCGGGACTCTCGCCGTGCTCCCGCTCGCCGCCCAGACGGCGAAACCGGAGCCCGCCACGGTCGTGGTTCGCGCGGGAACCCTCGTCGACGGGAGCTCCGGTGCTCCGCGCCGCGATCAGGCCATCGTGGTGCGCGGCAACCGGATAGAGAGCGTCGGCGACTGGACGCCGGCCAGGGTGCCCCCCGGCGCGACCGTGATCGACCTCTCCCGGGCGACGGTGCTGCCCGGGCTGATCGACACACACACGCACATCTTTCTCCAGGGTGAGGATCCGGCCGAGGGCGGCTACGACGCGCAACTCCTGAAGCAGGGCATCGCCTTCCGCTCGGCGCGGGCGGCGGTCTCGGCGCAGCGCGCTCTCGAGCAGGGCTTCACGACGATCCGCGACGTCGAGACCGAGGGGGCCGGCTACGGAGACGTCGGGATCAAGCGGGCAATCGAGGCGGGCTACATCCCCGGGCCGCGGATGTTCGTCGTCACGCGCGCGATCTCGACGACCGGCGGCTACCCGCTCGAGGACTACGCCCCCGAAGTCGACGTCCCCAAGGGAGCGCAGCTCGTCGACGGTCCGGTCGAGGCGCGCAAGGCCGCCCGCGAACAGCTGGCGAACGGCGCCGACTGGATCAAGGTCTACATGACGCATCGATCGTGGCTCGACGCCCAGGGCAATCTCGTCTGCCAGCCCACGCTGACCCTGGAGGAACTCAAGGCCATCGTGGACGAGACCCACGGGTGGGGCCGAAAGGTCGCGTGCCACGCATACAACGGGGTCGGGCTCCACCGCGCTCTGGACGGCGGATGCGACTCGATCGAGCACGGCCTCGAGCTCGACGACCCCGCGATCGCGCAGATGGTCCGACAGGGAACCTGGTACGTGCCGACGATGAGCGTCTACTACGGGCAATGGGCGCCGGCCGGGACGCCGGACGGGGAGCGCGACCGCAAGCGCGCCGCCCTGCACGGGCCGTCGCTCCAGAAGGCGGTCAAGGCAGGAGTCAAGATCGCTTTCGGCACCGACGTCGGTGGCTTTTCCTGGAGCGAGCCGATCGCGCAGGAGTTTCCGCGCATGGTCGAGTTCGGAATGTCGCCGATGGCGGCGATCCAGGCGGCGACCTCCAGGGCCGCCGAGATGCTCGGCATGTCGGGCCGGATCGGCGTCGTCGCGCCCGGCGCCTACGCCGACCTGGTCGCCGTGTCCGGCGACCCGACGTCCGATGTCAAGGTGCTCGGAAGCGTCTCCTTCGTCATGAAGGACGGGAAGATCTACCGCGGAGCGGGCCGGTAGCCGGCTACTGCGCTCGCCGATTCAGGAGATCCAGGAACTCCTCGCGGACCGACTGGGTGTTGAAGATGCCCCGGATGGCGGAGGTGACGGTCAGCGCCCCTGGCTTCTTGATGCCGCGCATCTCGACGCAGAGGTGGCGCGCCTCGATGACGACCATCACGCCCTGGGGGTCGAGCTTCTCGGCCATGTAGCGGGCGATCTGCTCGGTCAGGCGCTCCTGCAGCTGGGGGCGCCGCGCGTAGAATTCGACGATCCGCGCCATCTTCGAAAGCCCGACGATCGACTGGTTGGGGATGTAGGCGACGTGCGCGTGGCCGTAGAACGGGACGAAATGGTGGGAGCACAGCGAGTAGAAGGGGATGTCCTTCTCGATGACCATCGCCGAGTAGCGCTCGTCGTTGGGGAAGAACGTGACCTTGGGCTCGGCGCCCTCCGAGAGCCCTTCGAAGAGCTCGAGGTACATCTTGGCGACGCGCTCGGGCGTCTCGACGAGGTTCGGGTCCTGCATGTCGAGGCCGAGCAGCTCGATGATCTTGCGGAATTGCGCGGCGATGTCCCGGACGCGGTCGTTGTCCGCGAGGGTCGGCACGGTCGTCCCCGCTTCGCTCATGGGACTACGATTCTTCATGCCGATCCTTGCGAACCCGCCGTCTGTCGAGGTCTTCGCCTAAGCGGCGCGGGCCTTCTCGAGCAGGCCCGCAATGTCCCGGCCGACGGGAATGTCGCTCGCCACGACCTCCCGGATCTTCCCGTCCTTGCCGATGACGAAGGCCGTGCGGGCCGCGATTCCCCTGTCGGCGAGGTAGACGCCGTACTTCTCGGCGACCGCGCCTTTGGGGTGGAAGTCGGCGAGGAGGGGGTAGGAGATGCCCTGCTGCGCGGCGAAGGCCTTGTGCGCCCAGATCGAGTCGACCGAGATGCCGAGCACCTCGACCTCCGCCGAGCCCTTCGTCGGGAGCATCTCGGCGCACTGCTTCGTCTCGACCGAGCAGACGGGCGAGAAGTCGAGCGGGTAGAAGAGCAGGACGATGCTCTTCTTGCCGCGGTAGTCGGAGAGGGTCACCTTGTCTCCCACGGTGGAGGGAAGCGTGAAGTCGGGGGCCGTGTCGCCAGCCTTGAGGGCCATGTCTCTACTCCTTCGAGGTTGAAGTGGCCGCGGTCGCTTTCCGCGGGGGCGCGATTCTATCCCGAGCCGCCCGGCCGGGGCCGGTCTCGGGCTAAGATCGCCTGCCCATGAAGGTCGACCTCCACAGCCACTCGACCGTGTCGGACGGCCTCGACGCTCCCGCGGCGCTGGTCGGCCGGATGGCCGAGGCCGGCCTCGACGCCTTCGCGCTGACCGACCACGACACCCTGCAGGGCCTTCCGGAGGCGCGGGCCGAGGCCCAAGGGCGCGGCATCGAGCTCATCTCGGGCGCGGAAATCTCGGCCGAATGGGGCGGGCAGGACGACGTCCACATCCTGGCGCTCTTCGTGGACGAGAACAACGAGAGCTTCAATGCGGCACTCGCGGTCCGGCAGGAGGAACGCCGGACCCGTGGCGAGCGGATGGCCCGGAAGCTCGTCGAGCACGGCTATGGGATCGATCTCGATGCCATCCGCCAGGACGTCGGCGACGGAGTCTGGGGGCGCCCGCACCTGGCGCGGGCGCTCATCCGCGCGGGTTACGCGAAGACGAACGACGAGGCCTTCGAACGCTTCCTCGGCCGGGAGCACCCGTGGTACGTGAAATATGAGAAGTGGAGGGCCGTGGAGGTCGTCCGGGCGATCCGCGAGGCTGGGGGCGTCTCCTCGATCGCGCACGCGGTCTGGTACAAGGACACGGACGCGCTCATCCGCGCGCTCGCGGCAGAGGGTCTCGACGCGATTGAGGTGTTCCATCCCGACCACGGACCGGACGAGGAGCGCCGCTTCCTGGCTCTGACCCGCGAGCTCGGACTCGCGCAGACGGCCGGCAGCGACTTCCACGGCACCCCCGAGGGCCGCAAGAACCCCGGCGCGGTCGTCGGCGACGTCCGCATGCTCGAAGCGTTGCGCGCCCGCAAACCGTAGCCCTCGTCGATCCCGATTTCCGCCCGGACATCATCTGTCCGCCCTCACGCCCGCTAATGGACCTGCGGAAAAGTCGGCAATTGCGGAAAAGAATTTTTTTTCTTCGCAGGTGCCGCGCAGGAGGCCGAGAATGCGCGTGCGGAAATCCTGGAGCCCGTTGACTCCCGTCGAAGGCGCGACGAGAATCGCCGCCACGTCCGCGATGCTCGAAGAAGTCACTGCCGACAAGACGCTGCCCGCGAACCTCGAGGCCGAACGTTCGGTCCTGGGCGCGGTCCTTCTCGACCCGGCCTCGCTGCACTTCGTGGTGCCGATTCTTTCCGAGGACGACTTTTTCCCGGACACACATCGCCGGATCTACGCGGCGATGCTCGAGCTCTCGCAGCGGTCGGCCGAGATCGACGTGCTCACCCTCCGGGAGGAGCTCGACCGCGGCGGCGCGATCGAAAAAGTTGGCGGCGCCTCCTACCTGACCTCGCTGCTGGACGGCGTGCCCGACGTGGGCAACGTCGAGCACTATGCCCGGATCGTCAAAGAGAAGTCGACGCTCCGGCGCCTGATCCGGGCGGGACAGCGGATCGTTCGGGAGGGTCTGGCCGGGGAGCGGGACGCGGAGGCACTGCTCGGCGAGGCGACGGGCGAGATCTTCGACATCGCCGAGGGGTCGGTCCAGGGAGGCTTCGAGCCCATCGGCCAGGTCGTCAGCCGCAATCTGGAGATCATCGAGGATGCCCGGGGACGCCAGGGGATGCTCTCGGGCCTCTCCACGGGCTTCACCGAGCTCGACCGGATGACCTCCGGGCTGCAGGGGACGGACCTGATCGTGCTGGCCGCGCGGCCGTCGGTCGGCAAGACCTCCTTCGCCCTGAACGTCGCCCAGCACGTGGCGATTCGCGAGGGCCGCTCGGTCGGTTTCTTCTCGCTCGAGATGTCCCGGGAGCAGCTGGGCTTCCGGGTCCTGTGCTCGGAGGCGGACGTGGACGCCAAGAAGGTGCGCGACGGCTACGCTTCGAAGGAGGCGATGCAACGGCTGGTGCTCGCTCAATCCAAGATCCACGGCGCCCGCTTCTTCATCGACGACAGCGCCGCCCTGAACGTCCCGGAGATGCGCGCCAAGGGGCAGCGCCTGAAGCGCGAGCACGGTCTGGATTTGCTCGTGGTGGACTACATGCAGCTGATGGCCGGCCACGGCCGCTTCGACAACCGGACCCAGGAAGTCTCGATGATCTCCCGGGGCTTGAAGCTCCTCGCCAAGGAGCTGCGGGTCCCGATCCTCGCTCTCTCCCAGCTCTCGCGACAGCCCGAGCAGCGCAAGGGCGAGCTGCGCAAGCCTCAGCTTGCCGACCTGCGGGACTCGGGCTCGATCGAGCAGGACGCGGACATGGTGGTATTTCTCTATCGCGAGGAGCTTTACGACAGGAACACCGAGCGCAAGGGGATCGCCGACGTCATCATCGCAAAGCAGCGAAACGGCCCCACCGGCGACTTCCAGGTGGTCTTCCTCGGGGATCACATGACCTTCGCCAACTACGCCGGCGGGCCGGCGGCGCAGCCGGAGGGGCAGCCCTTCTAGGACCGCTCCGGGCTTCCGAGTTCAAGTTCAGGGTTGCCGGTCACGCGTTACGCGTTAAGGTTGCGTCGTTTGAAGTTGGAATCTGGAGACTGGAACCTCGAGACCCGCGCCCCGGCGCGCGCGATCGTGGATCTCGACGCGATCGGCGCCAACTACCGACTCCTCCGCGCCCGCGTCGGGCCTGCCCGCGCCGTCTACGCGGTCGTCAAGGCGGACGCGTACGGCCACGGCGCGCCCGCCGTGGCGCGGCGCCTCGCGGCCGAAGGGGCGGACCGGTTTGCCGTAGCGCAGACCGAGGAGGGCGTGGCGCTGCGGCGCGCCGGAGTCGGAGGCGAGATCCTGGTCCTTTCCCACGCCGAGCCGGCGGATCTCCCGCGGCAGCGCGCCTACGGCCTGACTCCGACGCTGTACGACGTGGCCCAGGCGGCGGCCTTCGCCGCGGCCGCGCGAGGGCTCGCGGAGCCGCTGCCCGTGCACCTCGAGCTCGACACCGGGATGGGCCGCGCCGGCATCCGGCCCGAGGAGCTCGACGCCGTCGTCGCCGTCCTCAAGAACGCCCCCGGGCTCTCGGTTGGCCGGCGCCTTCGCCAACCTCTCCTCGGCCGACGACCCCTCCTCGCCCGCGACCGCCCGGCAGGTGGCGGCGCTGCGGGAGGCCGTCGAGCGGCTTCGCGCCGCCGGGCTCGGGCCCGGCGTCGTGCATGCCGCGAACTCGGCCGCGGTGCTCGCGGCGCCGGACGCCTGGCTCGACGCGGTGCGTCCCGGCCTCGCGCTCTACGGCGTCGCGCCGTCGCCCGCGTTCGACGCCGGGGGCCTCGCTCCGGCGATGACCGTCGAGACCGAGGTCGTCGCGCTGCGCCGCGTTCCCGCGGGTACGCCTCTCGGATACGGAGGCCGGTTCGTGACCCGGAGGGAGACGACCGTCGCCGTGCTCCCGATCGGATACCGCGACGGGTTCCGTCGCAGCTTCTCGGGGAGCGTTTCGGTCCTCGTGCGCGGCCAGCGGGCGCCCGTGGTCGGGGCCGTCAGCATGGACGTTACCGTGGTTGACGCGACCGGGCTCGGGCGTCGAGCGCGGGGATCGCGTCGTCTGCCTCGGCGCGCAGGGCGCCGAGAGGGTGACCGCCTGGGACCTCGCCCGGGCCGCGGGAACGATCCCCTACGAGATCCTCTGTGGATTCGGGCCCCGCGTCGCCCGGCTGTACGCCGGGGCCAACCCGTGATCGAGCGGGCTCTGGAGGTGGTCGGCCGGGCGATCCTCGGCTTTCTCGAGGAGCTCGGGCGCTTCTTCACGACGCTGGGCCGGGTGTTGCTGTGGGCTCCGCGCCCTCCCTACGACGGGCCGGAGATCCTGCGCCAGATGCTGCGGGTCGGCGTGCGCTCGGTCCCGGTCGTCTTCCTGACGACGCTCTTCACGGGAATGGTGCTCGCGCTGCAGACCCATCATGCGTTCGCGAAATTCAACGCCACCGGCCTCGTGGGAAGCGTCGTCGCGATCTCGCTTCTGCAGGAGCTGTCCCCGGTTCTCTCGTCTCTCATGGTCACGGGCCGGGTCGGCAGTTCCATGGCGGCCGAGATCGGCTCGATGCGGATCACCGAGCAGATCGACGCCCTGAAGGCCCTCGCGACCGAGCCGGTGCACTACCTGATCGTGCCGCGGGTGATCGCGGCGGTCGTCATGATGCCCCTTCTGGTAGTCCTCGGCGACGTCGTGGGGATGTACGGAGGCTATTTCGTCGCGGTGCAGCTGCTCGGCTCCAACCCGGTCGCGTACTACGAGAACTCGTTCCAGTACCTCGACCTGAACGACTTCACGGCCGGGCTGATCAAGGCAGCGGTCTTCGGGCTGATCTACTCGGTCGTGTCGTGCTCACGCGGGTATTACACGAGCGGGGGCGCCGAGGGTGTGGGCCGGTCCACGACGCAGGCCGTCGTCGCGGCGAGCCTGGCGATCCTGCTCTCCGACTTCTTCCTGACGAGGCTCCTGTTTTGAGCGCGGGCGCCGCCGGCCGGCCCTCCTCGGCCTCGGGCCCTTCCGCGAAGCTCCGCGCCGAGGGGCTGCGCAAGATCTACGGCGGGCGGTCCGTGCTCGACGGGGTGGACCTGTCCGTTGCCCCGGGCGAGTCGGTGGTGATCGTGGGGCCGTCCGGAACGGGAAAGAGCGTCCTGCTCAAGCACTTCATCGGGCTCCTGCGGCCCGACGCCGGCCGAGTGTTCGTGGACGGCCAGGACCTCTGGGCCCTGAACGCGCTCGAGCGCAACACCCTACGCAAGAAGTTCGGGATGGCCTTTCAGGAGGGCGCTCTCTTCGATTCGATGAGCGTCTACGACAACGTGGCCTTTCCGCTGCGGCGCTCGGGCCGCTCCCCGGCCGAGGTCCGGGCGCGGGTGGAGGAGTGCCTCGAGCTCGTGCAACTGCCGGACGTCGGCGGCAAGCGGCCCTCGGAGCTCTCGGGCGGGATGCGCCGACGCGTGGGGTTCGCTCGCGCCATCGCCCACGAGCCCGAGATCCTTCTCTTCGACGAGCCGAACACGGGCCTGGACCCCATCATGACGGACATCATCGCGGAGGTCATCCTCGGCATCCGTCGCGAGCTGTCCGTGACGATCGTGACGATCACCCATCACATCGCGAGCGCCCTGAAGATCGGAGACCGGCTCGCGCTGCTCTACGGCGGGCATATCCTGTTCCAGGCGAGTCCCCGGGAGTTCATGACCTCCGAGGACCCGGCCGTGCGCCAGTTCGTCGAAGGGCGGGCCAAGGGCCCGCTGACGGTGGAGTTCCACAGGGCGGGGCACAAGGAGATTTGGGAGGGGCGATGAGCACGGCAGCGAAAGTCGGAGGGTTCTTTCTGGTGGCGCTGGTGTTGACGGGGTTGATGATCTGGAAGATCGAGGACCTTCGGTTCGGCAAGGCCGCGGGCCGGACCCTCACGCTCGAATTCGACAATGTGGCGGGGCTGAAGGACAAGGCGGACGTGCGGCTAGCCGGCGTGCGGGTGGGCCGCGTGTCGCGAGTTCGCCTCGTCGGAGGCCGGGCGGTCGTGGACCTCGAGATCTCCGCCGACGTGGCCCTGCGCGAGGGGGCTTCCGCCGCGATCCAGAGTCTCGGCATGCTCGGCGACAAGTACGTCGAGCTCGACCCCGGGCCGCCCGGAGGTCCGGCCCTGCGGGAGGGCGCCACGCTCCAGGGAGAAGCCCCGGCCAACTTCGACGAGATCACCAAGCTCGCGCGCGACATCGAAGGGGACATCCGGGAAGTGACGAAGAACCTCAAGGACACCCTGGGCGTCTCGGGCGACCGGCGCCTGAACGACATCGTGGACAACGTCCTCGCGATGTCGCGCGAGACTCGAAAATTGATCGAGTCCAACCGCTCGAACATCGACGTCAGCACGGCCAACTTCCGCGAGTTCTCGACCGAGATGACGAAGCTGGTCGAGCGGATCGACAAGCTCGTGGCCTCCAACCAGACGGGCATCACGCAGACCGTGGACAACGCGAAGGAGCTCTCGACAAAGCTCCAGGCCACCGTGGACAACATGAACGCGATCACCGGGCAGATCCGCAAGGGGGAGGGCACGATCGGCAAGCTCGTCAAGAGCGAAGAGACCGACAAGAACCTGAACGACGCGCTCGTGGCCGTCAAGGACGGAGTCAAGAGCCTGACCACCTCGATGGACACGGTCAAGAAGTGGGACGTGGATCTCGGCCTGCGCGGAGAGTACCTGTCGCGCTTCGAGAAGACGCAGGGCTTCTTCACCTTCGACCTCATCCCGAGGGACAAGCCCCGCTTCTACCGCCTCGAGATCTCGAGCGAACCGTTCGGCATCCGCAAGGAGACCACGCACTACGTCACGGTGAGGTTTCCGGACGGCCATACCGAGAGCCTCCTCGTCAACGACGTGGAGTACAAACAGGACACCGCCGCCATCTCGGCGGAGGTCGCGTTCCGGCTCGGGCAGTTCACCGGCCGGGCCGGCGTGATCGAGAACACGGGAGGGGTCGGCGTGGACTATCAGACACTGAAGAACCGGCTCATGCTCTCGGCCCAGTTCTGGAACTTCAGCCGCGCGGACCTGAACCCGCAGGCCAAGATCACCGGCCGCTATTACTTCTCGCCTTCGGTCTTCCTGACGGGGGGCTGGAACGACTTCCTGAACACGAAGAACCACCTCGATTCGGCATTCGTCGGTGCGGGGGTCCGGTGGGGCGACAACGACGCGAAGTACCTCGCCGGGTCGGTGCCGATCCATTGAGCGGAAAATAGCCGTGCCCGCCCGCGTCACCGCCGTCTTCGCCTGTCAGTCCTGCGGCGCCACTTCGCCCAAGTGGCTGGGCCGCTGCCCCGAGTGCGGCGAGTGGAACTCCTTCGCCGAGGAGATGCGGGGGCCTGCGCCGCGGGCCTCGGCCGCCCCGGCGGCGCGGGCCGTCTCGATCGGCGAGATCGACGCCGAAGAGCGCTCGCGCCTCTCCACGGGGCTCGACGGGCTCGACCGCGTTCTCGGCGGCGGGCTCGTGCCGGGCTCGGTCGTCCTACTCGGGGGGGAGCCCGGGATCGGCAAGTCCACGCTGCTGTTGCAGGCGGGCCGGGGGCTCGCCGTTCTCGGACGGGACGTGCTCTACGCGAGCGCGGAGGAGTCGGCGGCGCAGGTGCGCCTGCGGGGCGGCCGGCTCGGCATTCACGACGAGCGCCTGCTCGTCCTCGCCGAGACGGACGTCTCGCGCATCGTCGCCGAGGCGGAGTCGCGCGTTCCCGCGGTCGTCGTCATCGACTCGGTCCAGGCGGTGCGCGAGCCGTCGCTCGCCTCGGCGCCCGGCACGGTCTCCCAGGTGCGCGCCGCGGCCTCGGAGCTGACGCGGTTCGCGAAGTCCCGGGGCGTGCCGGTGCTCCTCGTGGGGCACGTGACGAAGGACGGCTCGCTCGCGGGACCCAAGTCGCTCGAGCACCTGGTGGACGCCGTCGTCTCGATCGAAGGCGACCGCGGCTCCTCCCGCCGCCTGCTGCGGGCGACCAAGAACCGGTTCGGCCCGGTGGACGAGATCGCCCTCTACGACATGACGGGGGATGGTCTGGTGGAGTTGCCCGACGCTTCCGCGACGCTGCTCGCGGAGCGCAGGGCGGGCCTGGCGGGGAGCGCGGTGACGGCGGCACGGGAAGGGACGCGCTCGGTGCTCGTCGAGATCCAGGCGCTCGTCGGTGCCACGTCCGCGGGATCGCCCCGGCGCGTCGGCATCGGCGTGGACGCGGGCAGGGTGGCGCTGCTGCTCGCCGTCCTCGAGGGGGCCGGGCTGGCTCTCTCGGCTCGCGAGGTCTTCGTGTCGTGCACGGGCGGCATCGAAGTGACCGAACCCGCGGCGGATCTGGCGATCGTCGCCGCCCTCGCCTCCTCTGCCCGGGGCCGGGCGCTTCCGGAAGGCAGCGTCTTCTTCGGCGAGATCGGCCTGCTCGGAGAGGTGCGCCGGGTGCCCGCCGCGGCCTCCCGGCTGAAGGAGGCGTCGGCGCTGGGATTTCGGACGGTGTACCTGCCGTCGGGCAACGCGGGCGATGCGGCGGCGTTCCCGGACCTCTTCTGCCGCCCCGTCAACCGCGTCTCGGACTTCCTGGCGGAGCTCCTTCGGCCCTGAAGCAGCTCGAGGCCCGGCCCGCCGCCTTCCGTCTACTGCTCCAGGTGCTCCGGCATCGCGTCGGTGAGCTTCCTGTAGGCGTCGAGATACTTTTCGCGTGTCGTGCGCACGACGCCCTCGGGCAGCTTGGGGGCGGGAGGTCTCTTGTCCCAGCCCGTGGACTCGAGCCAGTCCCGGACGAACTGCTTGTCGAAGGAGGCCTGGCCCCTTCCCGGCGCATAGTGCGCCATGTCCCAGTAGCGCGAGGAATCGGGCGTGAAGGCCTCGTCGATCCAGACCGTCCGGCCCTCCAGGCGGCCGAATTCGAGCTTCGTGTCGGCCAGGATGAGCCCGCGCGAGGCGGCGTAGTCGGCGGCCCGGCGGTAGAGCGACAGAGTCAGGTCGCGCAGGTGTTCGGCCTCGCCGGCGGGCAGCGCCCGGGCCATAGTCTCGAACGAGATGTTCTCGTCGTGCCCGCTTTCGGCTTTCGTGGCCGGCGTGAAGATGGGCTCGGGGAGGCGGTCGGCCTCGCGCAGTCCCTCGGGCAGCCGGATACCGCAGACGGTGCCCGTCTTACGATACTCGGCCCAGCCTGAGCCTGCCAGGTACCCCCGCGCGACGCACTCGAAAGGGACCACCTCGCATTTTCGGACGATGACCGAGCGGCCCGCGAGCAGCGGGGCGTCGGCCCGGAGCTCCTGCGGGAAGCGGGCGATGTCGGTTTCGAGCAGGTGGTTTTCGACGTCCGGGAACTTCCGGAACCAGAAGTTCGACAGCTGCGTCAAAATCTTGCCCTTGTCGGGGATCCCTGGGGAGAGCACCACGTCGAACGCCGAGATTCGGTCGCTCGCGACAAGAAGGAGAGAGGAGCCCAGGTCGTAAAGCTCGCGGACCTTGCCGCGCCGTGACAGGCGCGCTCCGGACAGGTGGGTTGCCGTGATCGTCGTCATGGGGCGGGAAACTTAGCACAATGGGAGGCCGGCCGATGACGCTCTGTTATCGTCCCCCGTCATGCGAATTCGACTGAGCGATACCGTTCCCGGCGGGGCCGCCGCACGGCGCATCGTCTTCCTGCACGAGGGCCCCGACCCGTCCTCCGGCACGCCCGCGGCGGTGCGTGCGAAGGTCCGAGCGGCGGCCCGCTCGGGCGGCTTTCGCGGCAAGGACCGGCAGGTCGTCGTCGAGGGCGGCTGGACCCTGTGCGGGCTCGGCAAGGCCCCCGCCCCGGCCTCGCGGGTGCGTACGGTTCTTCGCCGCGCCGTCAAGGACGCCCTGCGGGCGCCGCGCCGCGGCCTCGTCCTCTGCTTCGATCGGGCGGTTTCAGAGGAGACGCTGCGCTCGCTGCTGCCGCACGTCGCGCTGTGCGACTACGCCTTCGAGCGCTACAAGTCGAAGCCCGGCAAGCGCGCGAAGACGGCGGCCGGCGCCACTGCCACGGTCGTTCCGCCCCCGGGCCTGAAAGCGCGGGCGTTCGCGCAGGCCGCGCGCGAGGCCGAAGCGATCGCGGCCGCCGTGGCATGGGCCCGCGACGTGGGGAACACCCCGGGCAACGACCTCGGGCCGGCCGATCTCGCCCGCGAGGCGAAGGCGCTGGCCGGGGCGCGGCGGTTCCGCCTTCGCGTCCTCGACAGGCGCGCGATCGAGAAGGAGAGAATGGGAGGGCTGCTCGGCGTCAACGCCGGAAGCGCACGGCCCCCGGTCTTTCTCGTGGGCGAGCACGCTCCGGCCAAGCCCCGGGGAACCGCGGTGCTCGTGGGAAAGGGAATCACCTTCGATTCGGGGGGGATCTCCCTCAAGCCGGCCGCCTCCATGGGGGAGATGAAGTACGACATGATGGGCGCGGCGACTGTCTTCGCCTGCCTCGCGGCGGCGAAGGCGATCGAACTGCCCGTGCACGTCGTGGCTCTTGCTCCGGTGACCGAGAACATGCCCGGCGGATCGGCGACGCGCCCCGGCGACATCCTGCGGATGCGTAGCGGGAAGACCGTGGAGGTGGACAACACCGACGCCGAGGGCCGGCTGGTCCTGGCGGACGCGCTGTCCTACGCGGAGAAGTTCCACCCCGACGTGCTGCTCGATTACGCCACGCTGACCGGCGCGGTCCTCGTCGCGCTCGGCAGCGAGTGCGCAGGCATGATGACTTCCGACGACGGCCTCGCTCGCGAGCTCGTCGCGGCCGGCGAGGCGACGGGCGAGCGCGTCTGGAGGCTGCCCCTCTGGGACGAATATCGCGACAACCTCAAGTCAGAGTGGGCAGACATGAAGAACGCCGGGGGTCGCAGCGCCGGCACCATCAACGGCGGCATCTTCCTCAAGGAGTTCGCGCCGGAGGGAGTGCCATGGGCCCACCTCGACGTCGCTGCGGTGGCGCACTTCGAGAAGGAGCAGAGCGGCTGGCCGGCGGGGGCGAGCGGCTTCGGCGTGGCGCTGACGATCGAATTCCTGAAGCGGCGGTTCGCGGGCGCGGCGCGTTCGCGGGCCTGAGCCGGCCGTGAGCGACGCTCCGGTCGCCCTGGTCACTGCCGCGAGCCGCGGAATCGGCGCGGCCTCGGCGACCGGCTCGGTGACCGAGCCGGAGCACCTGGCCAGGCTGGTCGCAGTGGCGATGGATCGGTATGGGACCCATCCGGTGCCGGAGAAGTTCCAGAAGGCCATTCCGATGGGTCGGGTCTCGGAGCCCGAGGAAGTCGCCGGAGTCGTCTGCTCTCGGCGGACTCCGGCTACGTCACGGGCCAGAGCCTTCGCAGCGACGGCGGGCTGACCCGGTCGCTCTGTACGGGCCGCTCGACGCGGCCCGACCGGAGCGAAGAAGCGAGTTCGGCGCGAGCCTGAAAGCGAGGACCCGTCACTTCTTCGGGGGCGGCGCCTCCGAGGTCGCCGCGACCGGGATCGAGCGCGCACCGTTCGCGCCGACCGAACGGACCGCGAAGAACCGGTTGTCGGTCGAGACGCCTTCGAGGACTGTCTCGCCGGCCGACGGAATGAAGCCCCGGACCGACCAGCGGGGGTCGGTCGTCTCCCGCCACAGGATCTCGAAGCCCGCGCGCTCAGCGTCCGCGTCGGCAGCCCAGGAGATCTTCGCGTCGGGCGTGACGCCGCCGGAGACGCAAACGTCCCGGGGCGGAGCGGGGGCGAGCGCGAGCCGGCCGAGGACTTCGGCGTTGACGCGGGCGACGTTTCCGAGGAACCGGTAGTCCAGGAACTTCGGCAGGTCGCCGTACTCGCGGCCGTTCTCGAGGCGCGGAGTCTGGTGCTCGTGGTCGTAGTTCTCGAGGGGCTCGGTGAAGCGGACGGCCGGCAGGCCCGCCTCGACGAAGGGCCGGTGGTCGCCGCCGCGGCCGAGCCGGTCGAGGCGGAACACGAGGCGCACCGAGTTCCGGCCGGCGATCTCCTCGACGGCGCGGGCGAGGTCGCGCGAAGAAGAGTCGACGCCGTCGGGGCCTCCGCCCGAAAAGACGCGCACGCGGTGCGGCCCTCCAGGGGCGGGATCGGCGCCGACGATGTCGTTGTCGAGAAAGCCGCCGATGACGTACCCGTTCTCCTTCAGGTACGCGAGCAGGCGCGTGCCGCCGATCAGGCCCTGCTCCTCGCCGGAGAGTGCCGCGAAAAGAAGCGTCGAGCGATAGCGGCCGGCCGAGAGCAGGCGGGCCGCCTCGAGCACAGCGGCGACGCCCGACGCGTCGTCGTCGGCGCCGGGCGCGTCCGAGACGGCGTCCATCGCCGAGGAAGGGATCGAGTCGAAATGTCCCGCGGCGAGAAAGACCGTCCTCGCGAGCGAGGGATCCGTCCCGGGCAGGATGGCGAGGACGTTCTCGAAGCGGGCGGGCTCCTCGTGGGTCCGGGGCGAGCTCGCCTCGAAGCGGTCGACGACGACCCGAAGCCGGCCTCCCGAGGTTTCGGCGATGCGGCGGTAGCGGGCGAGGATCCGGTCGCGCGCGCAGCCGATCCCGCGTTTCGAGTCTTCCCAGGACGAGAGCGAGTGGCGCGTGCCACAGGTGGCGAGCTCTTCGATCGTGGAGGCGAGCGCCCTTTCGTCCACGGCTTTCCGGGCGATTGCGGCCGCGGGCGCCCGGGGAAACCTTGCAGCGCCGACGCCGACAAGCGGCTCGGCCGGGTCCTGAGCGGCGAGACACGCCGACACGCCGAGGGCGGCCGCCGCGAGTTTGACTCGTCCGGGTCGCTTTGTTACGGTCGCCCGCACCATGCCGCTGCGTGACTTCAAGATCGGCCCCGTCGGCGAGGAAGTCTATCCCTGGTTCATCGCCCGGCTGGCCGAGAAGCTGGACGATCCGAAGCTCGACCGCAACCTCGTGGTGCGCGACGCGCTCGCGCAGCTCTACCTCGGCCGCGTCCTGGACCACGAGGCGGCGCTCGGCGATCCGGACCTGCCGCTCGCGACGAAGACGCTGATCGCGTCCTTCGATCCGCGCAACGGAACGCTCGAAGCCGAGTACTACCGGGAGATCGACCTCGAGAAGTGGGCGAAGGTCAAGCCTCTCCTCTGGTTCTGGCAGATGTTCGATCATTCGCCCGTGGGCCGCAACGTGCGGCTCGGCACGCAGATGCGCTTCATGCTGGCGCAGCGCGTGTTCAAAAAGTGCGGCCAGAGGGTCCGCATCTTCCACGAGGTCGAGCTCTCCTTCGGGTACAACCTGACGGTCGGCGACGGCGTCACGATCCACCGCAACGTCCTGATCGACGACCGGGGCGAGGTGGTCATCGGCGACGACGCCTCGATCTCGGACTACGCCAACATCTACTCGCATTCGCACGCCATCGAGGACATTCACGACGTGTCGCTCGCGAGGACCGAGATCGGCGCCCGAGCCCGGGTGACGTACCACTCCGTCATCCTGTCGGGCGTCAGGGTCGCCAACGACGCGATCGTCGGCTCGATGGGGGTCGCGTCGAAACCGGTCGAGGCGGGCTGGATCGTGGGGGGCATCCCCGCCAAGCTGATCGCGCAGAAGAACGTCAAGCCTTAAGGCCTGCGCACCGCGGAGTAGACTTCCGCCGTGTTGCGCCGCCTGACGGTCAAGAACCTCGCGATCGTCGAGGACCTGGAGCTCGAGCTCGGCGAGGGCCTGACGGTCATCACGGGCGAGACCGGGGCGGGCAAGTCGATCCTCGTGGACGCGCTGGCCCTGCTCGCGGGCGGCCGTGGCTCGGCGGATCTCGTTCGCCAGGGGGCCTCGCGTCTCGTCGTCGCGGGCGAGTTCGAGGCGGACGCGGGGGTCCGGGCCGAGCTCGTCCGGGCGGGCCTCCCGGAGGGCGAGACCGTGCTGTTGCGCCGGGAGCTCGCGTCCGACGGAAAGGGGCGCGCGTTCGTCGAAGACGAGCCGGCCCCGGTTCGAACGCTCGCGCGGGTGGGAGACCGCCTCGTCGCGATTCTCGGCCAGGCTTCCGAGCAGGACCTCGTGGACCCGGGAGCGGCACTCGAGCTTCTCGACGCGTTCGCGAAGGCCGACGCGGAGAGGGAGGCCGTGGCCTCGGCGGCCCAGCTTTGGCGCCAGGCGGGGGAGAAGCGAGAAGCCCTCGAGACGTCGCGCCGGGAACGAGGGCAGCGGCTGGAGATGCTGGCGTTCCAGGTCCGCGAGATCGAAGCCGTCGCTCCCGACGAGCGTGAGGACGCGGAGCTCCCGGCCGAACGCGAGCGCCTTCTCCACGCCGACCGCATCCGGCGGGCGGGCGAGACTGCGCTCGAAGCGCTTTCCGAGGGCGAGGGCTCCGCGGCGGACCGGGTGGGCGAGGCGGCGCGGGCTTTCGCGGAGCTCGAGGCGATCGATCCGCGCGAGGCGGCTCACCGGGAGGAGGCGGAAGACCTGAAGCGGCGGATCGCGGACCTCGCCGCGGCCGCCCGAGACGCCGCGGGCGCGATCGAGGCCGACCCGGACCGGCTCACGGCGCTGGAGTCGCGGCTCGAGCAGATTGCGAGACTGAAGCGAAAGTACGGAGCCACGGTCGCCGAGATCCTGGCGCGGCTGGCCGCTCTCAAGGCCGAGCACGAGGAGCTCGCGAACATCGAAGACGCTCTCGACCGGCGGTCGCGGGAAGAGGCGGACGCCCGAAAGGCCTACGTCGGGGCGGCGGCCGCCCTGTCGGCGCGACGATCGGCGGCGGCGGCGCGCTTCTCCGCGGCGGTCGAGAAGGAGTTCCGCGGCCTCGCGATGGAGAAGGCCCGATTGCGGTGCGCACTCGCTGCCCTCCCGGAGGAGGCCCCCCGGCCCCTCGGGGCGGAGACGGCGTCCTTTCTCTTCGCGCCGAACCCGGGCGAGCCCGAAAAGCCGCTCGAGAAGATCGCCTCCGGAGGGGAGCTCTCGCGGCTCCAACTGGCGATTCGCTCGGTCGCCGCAGGCCGCGGCGGCCGCGGCCGCACGCTCGTGTTCGACGAAGTGGACGCCGGCATCGGCGGGCGCGTGGCCGAGGTCGTCGGCCGGAAGCTCCGGGACCTGGCCGCGCGCGACCAGGTCCTGTGCGTGACCCACGTTCCGCAGATCGCGGCGCTCGCGGATCGCCACTTCCTGGCGGAGAAGCGCGAGGCGCGCGGCCGCACGGTCGCCACCGTCCGCGCGCTCGGGGGCCGCGAGCGCGTGGCCGAGATCGCGCGCATGCTGGCCGGAGAGACGGTGCCCGAGACGGCCTTGAAGCACGCGCGAACGCTGCTGGAGGGGGCGGCGCGGTGAGGGAGAGGCACTCGCGCTCGATTCTCTTCCCCGGAATCGGCGAAGAGGGCCAACGGCGGATCCACGGCTTCTCGATCGCGTTCGTGGGCGTGGGGGCGGTCGGGGCCGCCGCGGCAGAGATGGCCGTAAGGGCGGGGTTCGGCCGGATCACGGTGATCGACCGCGACGTCGTCGAGGACTCGAACCTCGCACGCCAGTTTCTCTTCGACGCGGACGACGCCGCGCGCCTCGCCCCGAAGGCCGAGGCCGCCGCCAAACGCCTGGCGGAGATCGACCCGGCAATCCCAGTCCTTCCGGTCGTCGCGGACCTCGAGCGCGGTAACGCCCGGGACCTGCTCGCCGGCCACGGTCTCGTCTTCGACGGATCGGACAACTTCGAGACGCGACTGCTGGTGTCCGACACGGCCCGCTCGCTCGGAATCCCGTCGGTCTACGCCGCCTGCGTGGGCGAGGAGGGGAGGGTCGCTGTTTCGCTTCCTGGCAAGACTCCGTGCCTGCGCTGTTACCTCGAGGCACTGCCTCCGGCCGGATCCGGGCCGACGTGCGACACGGCCGGCGTCGTGCCGACCCTGCCTCCGCTCGTGGCGTCGCTCGGGATGACCGAAGTCGTGCGCCTGGCGTCGGGAGCGGCACCCGCGCGCGGAATCCTGACGCTGACGGTCTGGTCGGACGGGTTCCGGTCGCGAAGGCTCTTCGGAGAGGCGCGCCCCTCGGCTGCGTGCCCCGTGTGCGCGGGTCGGCGATTCCCCGCACTCGAGGGCGAGGGGGCCGCGGAGACCGTCAAGCTCTGCGGCCGGCAGTCCGTGCAGATCACGCCGCCGCGGCGGGTGCGCCCCGACTTCGAGCTGCTCGAGAAGCGGCTTTCGCCCCTCGGCCGGGTGCGCCGGTCGCCGCAGCTCCTCAATGCCGACATCGAAGACCTGTCCCTGACGGTCTTCCCGGACGGGCGCTGCGTCGTGCGCGGCACCGACGACACGGCCCGCGCCCGCATCTACTACGACCGCTACATCGGGGGCTGACCTTGAAGCGGGTTGCGATCGACAGCCTGATCGGCTGCGCGACGGCCCTTCGCGAGATCGCAGAAGCTTTGCAAGCCGGGGCGGTCCTGGCGATTCCCACCGAGAGCTCCTACGGTCTGGCCGTGGACCCTCGGAACGAGCGGGGCGTGCGACGGGTGCTGGAACTCAAAGGGCGCGAGGAGGGCAAGTCGCTCCTCGTTCTCTTCGCCGGGCGCCGACAGCTCGAGTCGCTCGGGGTCGTGGCGCCCCAGTCGATCCTCGACCGCTTTCTGGCTCTCTGGCCGGCGCCCCTGACCGTGATCCTGCCGCTCGCAGAACCACTGCCGGCCTCCTGCGGCGGCCGGACCCTGGCGGTGCGCGTTCCCGCGCACACGAAGCTCCGCGCGCTGCTCGAGGGGACCGGTCCGGTCACGGCCACGAGCCTCAATCGCGCCGGGCAGGCGCCGTGTGTCGATCCCGACGACGTCCTGCGCCTCTTCGAGGGAGAGGTCGACCTGCTCGTCGACGGGGGGACGACCCCGGGCGGCCTGCCGTCGACGCTGCTCGACGCGACGATCGATCCACCGCGTGTCGTGCGCCGGGGCGCCTTCCCCTGGCCGCCGTCCTGAGCCCGAATTCCGTGCTAGATTGCCCGTTTTCATGGGCATACTCAAGGAATATGCCGGCAAGCGCCCCTGCCTCGGGGAGCGCGTCTACCTCGCCGAGACGGCGGCGGTGATCGGGGACGTCGTCCTCGGCGACGACGTGTCCATCTGGTACAACACGGTTGTCCGAGGCGACTGCCACTTCATCCGCATCGGCTCCCGAACGAACATCCAGGACAACTGCACGATCCACGTCACGCAGGGAACCCACCCCTCGATCCTCGAGGAGGAGGTGACGCTCGGCCACGGCGCCATCGTCCACGGGGCGACGGTGCGGCGGGGCGCCCTGATCGCGATCCGCGCCACGGTCATGGACGGCGCCGAGGTGGGGGAGTCGGCGCTCGTCGGCGCGGGGGCCCTGGTGACGCCGAGGACGATCGTCCCGCCGCGCACGCTCTGGCTCGGCGCCCCGGCCCGGCAGGAGCGCGCTCTTTCGGAGTCCGAGGTCGAGAACCTCAAGCACTACCACCGCAACTACCTCCGCTACAAAGAGGAGTATTTCCGGGTCGACGGGACGTGGGCGCAATGACGGCCCGCCTCAAGGCACCCAAGGGGACCCACGATCTCTTCCCGCCGGAGAGCGAGAAGTTCGCGGCGGTGGAGGCCACGGCCCGGCGCGTGTTCGGCGCTCACGGCTACGGCGAGATCCGCACGCCGACGTTCGAGTCGACCGAGCTCTTCGCGCGTTCGGTCGGCGAGACGACGGACATCGTCCACAAGGAGATGTACACGTTTCCCGACCGCAAGGGCCGCTCCCTGACGCTGCGGCCGGAGAACACGGCCGGCGTGGTGCGCGCTCTCGTCGAAAAGGGGATCCAGGAGATCCCCAGGCCGATCCGCCTCTGGTACACGGGCCCGCAGTTTCGCTACGAGCAGCCCCAGGCCGGGCGCTACAGGGAGTTCCGCCAGATCGGCGTCGAGCTCTTGGGGGCGCCGTCGGCGGCGGGAGACGCCGAAGTCCTCGGGATGCTCTTCGAGTTTCTGCGCGCGCTCGGTCTGTCCGACACCGTCGCGACGCTCAACTGCATCCCGAAGGGCGAGGCGCGCGAGGCCTTCTCGAAGGCCCTGCAGGAGCACGTGCGGCCCCACGCCGGAGGCCTCGGGGCCGACGACCGCAAGCGGCTCGAGGAAAATCCGCTGCGCCTCTTCGACTCGAAGGACCCCGAGGCCCGGCGGATCCTGCAGGGGGCGCCGGTCACGCTCGATTTTCTCGACGCGGCCTCCCGGGCGCACCACGAGGAGCTCAAGCGGCTGCTGCCACTCGAGCGCGTGCCCTTCCGAGAGAGCGCCGGCATCGTGCGCGGCATCGACTACTACACGCTGACGGTGTTCGAGGTCGCGTCGGAGCGGCTCGGCGCCCAGAACGCCCTCCTCGGCGGCGGGCGCTACGACGACCTCGTCGCGCAGCTCGGCGGCCCCCCGACTCCGGCCGTCGGCTTCGCCATCGGTGAAGACCGGCTGGTCGAGGCGATGACGGACGACGTGCGGTCGCCGAAGACCCTGTTCGCCGTCATTCCCGACGGGCCCGGCGACTTCGTGTACGCCCTCGGCGTGGCGAAGCAAATCCGGGAGCTGCTTCCCGACGAGGTCGTCGAGACGGACCTCTCGGGCCGCGGCATCGTGAAGGGCCTCGGGCGCGCGGGCCAGATCGCCAAAGACCCCGCAATGCACGCGTTTCGCATCGGCCGGGTCCAGGCGGTGCTCCTGGGTTCCCAGGAGCGGGAAGGCGACGCAGTGACGCTGAAGGACCTGTCCAGCGGCACGCAGGAGACGTTTCCGCGGCCGCAGCTCGCAGAGAGGCTCGGGGGGAGGGAGCGATGACGCTCGCGCGGCAACCGGCCGGAAGCTTGCGTGCCGGCGACGCGGGGCGGACTGTCCTGCTCAAGGGGTGGATCGCGCGGCGACGCGACCTCGGAGAGCTCATCTTTTTGACCGTGCGCGACCGCAGCGGGCTCGTACAGGTCGTCTTCGACCGGGCGCGGTGCCCGGCCTCCGCGCTCGAGGCCGCCTCCGCCGCGCGCGGCGAGGACGTTGTCGCGATCCGCGGTGCCGTCCTGCTCCGCGCCGAGGCCCAGCGCAACCGGGAGCTGGCGACGGGCGAGGTCGAGGTCCTGGCCGAGAGCCTCGAGTTTTTGGCGCGGTCCGAGACGCCGCCGTTCCTGGTCGAGGACGGGACGAATGCCACGGAGGAGCTCCGGCTCGAGTACCGGTATCTCGACCTGCGGCGCCCGGTCATGCAGAAGAATTTCGTTCTGCGCGACGAGATCGCCTTTCGCGTACGCAGGGTCCTCCACGAGCGGGGGTTCCTCGAGGTCGAGACGCCGATTCTCACGCGGTCGACGCCGGAGGGGGCGCGCGACTTTCTGGTGCCCTCGCGCGTACACCGCGGGCAGTGGTACGCGCTGCCGCAGTCGCCGCAGCTTTTCAAGCAGATCCTCATGATCTCGGGCTTCGAGCGGTACTTCCAGATCGCGCGATGCTTCCGGGACGAGGACCTGCGCGCCGACCGGCAGTTCGAGTTCACCCAGATCGATCTCGAGATGTCGTTTCCGACCGAAGAAGACGTCTTCGACGCGGTGGAGGCCTTTCTCGTCGAGGCGTTCGCCGCGGCGAACATCGCGGTCGAGCGCCCGTTCCTGCGGTTGACTTTCAAGGAGGCGATGGAACGGTATGGCACCGACCGGCCGGACCTGCGGTACGATCTTCGGCTCTGCGACCTCTCCGAGGCGGCCGCGGGCAGCGGCTTTGCGCCGTTCGAGAAGGCGCTCGGCGCCGGCGGAACGGTGCGCGGCCTGCGCGTGCCCGGAGGGGCGGGCTTCTCGCGCAAGCGGCTCGACGAGCTGACGGAGAAAGCGCGCGAGCACGGCGCCGCGGGGCTCCTCTGGATCAAGAAGGCGGCGGGCGAGGTGACCTCGCCCGCGAAGAAGGCGCTCCCGGAGGCTCACCTCGACCGCCTCCTCGCGCGGGGAGCAGTCGCCGACGGGGACGTCCTGCTCGTCGTGGCCGACCGGGAGAAGGCCGCCTTCGCCGCGCTCGCCGCTCTGCGGGCCGAGGCCGCGCGCGAGCTCAGGCTCGTGGACGAGTCGCGATACGTCTTCTGCTGGGTCGACGGAGTTCCCGCTGCTCGGCTACGACGAGGAAAAGCCGGCAGTGGTTCCCGATGAACCACCCGTTCACGGGGCCGCGGGAGGAGGACCTCGACCGCCTCGAGTCGGACCCGGGCAGCGTGCGCGCCCGCTCCTACGACGTCGTCGTCAACGGCTGGGAGCTCGGCTCGGGCTCGATCCGCATCCACCGCGCGGACCTGCAGGAGCGCGTGTTCCGCGTCCTCGGCATCGGGGAGGCGGAGGGCCGGGAGCGGTTCGGATTCCTCCTGGAGGCCCTCAAGTACGGCGCGCCGCCCCACGGCGGCATCGCGCTCGGCCTCGACCGCATCTGCGCGATCGCGGCCGGGGCGACGTCTCTGAGGGAGGTGATCGCCTTTCCCAAGACGACGTCGGGCATCGACCTCATGACGAAGGCTCCCGCGGCGGTCTTCCCGGAGCAGCTCCGGGAGCTCGGCTTCGAGCCGCCGGCGCCTCGCGAGCGGTGAACGCCGACGCCTCCCGTGAGGATCGCGGTCGCGGGCGGGCCCTCGGAGAGCGTCGCCTGGGTCGGCAGCGGACTGCTCCGCCAGGCGGACCGGTACCTCGTCTCGCCGTCCGGCCGTTTCCTGCTTGCGGCGCCGCCTTCCGCGGCCGCGGCCGCCGGGCCGATCCGACGGGCGCTCGGCGAGCGGGTCCTCGTCGAGATCCCCGTCGACGACTCCGAGTCGGCGAAGACTCTCGACGGTGTAGCGCGCATCGCGGACGCCGCGATCGCTGCGGGTCTTCGCCGCGACGACGCCTTCGTCGCCGTCGGAGGCGGCGTGGTGACGGACATGGTCGGCTTCGCCGCCGCGATCCTCCTGCGCGGAGTGGTCTGGAACGCGGTGCCGACGACGACCGCGGGCATGGCCGACGCCGCGATCGGAGGCAAGACCGGGGTCAACCATCGCCTCGGCAAGAACCTGCTCGGCGCCTTCCACCCGCCCGCCGTCGTCCTCGTGGACCCGGCAGCCCTGGCGACGCTGCCCGATCGCGACTATCGGGCCGGTCTCGTCGAGGCTTACAAAGACGCGTGGATCGGGGATGCCGCGCTGGCCGGGCGCGCGGCGCGCAACCTTCCCGCGGTTCTGGCTCGCGAGGAGGCGGCGCTGCTCGACCTCATGTCGGGCTCCGTGCGCGTCAAGGCCGAGGTCGTCGCGTCGGACCCGAGGGAGGGTGGCCGCCGGCGCATCCTGAACTTCGGCCACACGCTCGGGCACGCGCTCGAGGCGGCTTCGGGCTTCGGGGGA
This sequence comes from uncultured Acidobacteriota bacterium, assembly GCA_963724465.1. Classification (GTDB taxonomy): domain Bacteria; phylum Acidobacteriota; class Thermoanaerobaculia; order UBA5066; family Gp7-AA6; genus DAHUXD01. The sequence continues at coordinate 89,607 of CAVRUT010000001.1, forward strand.
TTGCGCCACGGCGAGGCGGTCGCCTGGGGCATCGCGGCGGCTCTCGACGTCTCCCGCCGGCGGGCCGGCCTTTCCGAGTCCGACGCGGCGGCGGTGCGCGCCGTTCTCGCCCGCCTCGGTCCGTTCCCGGAGCCCGAGCGCGACCCGGAGCGCCTGCGCGAGTTCCTCGCTCGGGACAAGAAGGCGACCGCGCGGGGCCTCGCGTCGGTGCTGCTGCCGGCGATCGGGTCGGCGTGCGTGGACGAGACGGTCCCGGAGGCGGAGTGGCTGGAGGCAGCGGCTATAATGTCGCTATCGTGAGTGGGCGTTCCGGTCGTCGTCGGATCCGCCTCTTCGTCCTTCTCTCCGGCGCCCTGATCCTCGCTTCCCTGGTCCCCCTGGCCGTCGCCGAGGCCGTTCTGATCCGGCGCAACCGCCGGACTCTCGAGACCCTCGAGGAGAAGTATCTGACCCGCTCGTCGGCAGCGATCGCCGACCACATCGCGGCCTACTATGCGGCGGCCGGACAACAGCTCACGAAGGCGGCCGACGCGATTCACCTGGCCGTCCAGCTGACCGGAAAGGACCCGTTCGGCTCGGCCGACGGCCCGGGGATCCTCGGGTCGGTCCTGGCGGGCCAGACCCAGCTCGCCGCCCTGCGGGGCGTCAACCTTGATGGCCGGGGCAGCTTCGTGGGGCCCGACCTGCGTTCACCGGAGATGGACTTCGAGTTCCGCAAGGGCTTCGAGTCCGCGCGCGACGGGGTGCGTTACGAGGGCAGCCCGATCGCCGTCGCCGAGCTCGGGGCCGTCGCCGTCCTGGCCCAGCCCGTCCTGGACGAGAAGGGGACCCGCATCGGAGTCGTGGAGGCCCTGGTCTCCTGGCAGCCGATCCTCCGGGAATTTCAGGACGAGGCGCGCCGGGAGGTGCGGGCGACGCTCGTGGACCGCCAGGGCAAGATCCTCTTTCCTCCGGCCTCGGGCGGCCGGGGGCCGGCCCACCCCTCCTCCCTCGTCTCGGATTTCGTCCGGTTTCCTGCGCGCCTGACGCGCTCGGAGGCCGGCGCCTCGGGCGACGTGCTCGCATCGATCGCCCCCGTCGGCGACCCGCCGTGGGGCGTGCTCGTCGAGCGCGATCGCGACATCGCCTTCGCCTCGGTGGACCGGATGGTCCGAGACACCCTGCTCTGGAGCGCCGCCTGCCTGGCCGGCGCCCTCGCCCTCGGTCTTCTCTTCGCGCGGCGACTCTCACGGCCAATCGCTCAGCTCGCCGAATCGACGCGCGCGGTCGCCCAGGGACAGTACGGAGCGGGCGTCGAAGTCACCGGCACCGCGGAGATCGCGGACCTTTCGGAGAACTTCAACGTCATGAGCGCCTCGATCCGCGACGCCTTCGAAAAGGTCCAGAAGGCGGCGCGGGAGAACCAGGAGCTCTTCATCTCCTCGATCCGGGCGCTCGCCGCCGCGATCGACGCCAAGGACCCGTACACGCGCGGGCACTCGGAACGCGTGGCGCGCTATTCGTCGGCGATCGCCAAGGAGATGGGCCTGCCGCCCGACGACGCCCGCAAGGTCCGGCTTTCGGCCCTCTTGCACGACGTCGGAAAGATCGGCGTGGACGACCGCATCATCCGAAAGCCCACGGCGCTGACCGACGACGAGTTCGAGCTCATGAAGGCCCACCCGGTCAAGGGCGCCGCAATCATGGAGACAATTCCGCAGCTGGCCGATATCATCCCCGGCATGAAGTACCACCACGAAAAGTGGGAGGGGGGAGGCTACCCGGAAGGCCTCAAGGGCGAGCAGATCCCCCTGCAGGCGCGGATCGTCGCCGTCGCGGACGCGTTCGACGCGATGACCACCACGCGGCCCTACCAGAAGGCGATGGAGGTCTCCTACGTCCTCGAGAGGCTGCGCGAGATGTCCTCGAAGCGGTTCGACGGGGCCGTCGTCGAAGCCCTCGCACGCTCCCACGCCAAGGGTGAGCTCGTGCCGATGGACGCGACGCTGACGGCCCGGGCGGGCCGGGTTGCGGCCCGATGAGGCGCATGGGGAGAGCGGCGGGCGTGGCCGCGCTGGCCCTGCTCGCGGCCGGCTGCCCCAGGGCGAAGCCGAAGACCTCGGCGGAGTTGCTCTTGAACGAACGGATGGCACAGGTCCTGCTGCGCGACGGGCGGCCCGCCGAGGCCGAAAAGGCGTTTCGCGAGTGCCTCAAGGACGATCCCAAGAATCCCGAGGTCCTCGACGGCCTCGGCGTGGCCATGCTGATGCAGGCGCGCTACAAGGATTCGATCGTGCCCTTCGACAAGGCCATCGCGCTCGCCCCCGAGAACGGCTCGATCCGGAACAACCGGGGCGTCGCGCTCATGGAGCTCGGGCAGTACAAGGCCGCCCAGGACGACTTCGCTGTGGCCGCGGCATCGCAGAACCCGGAGGACCGGTTGTCGGCCACGATCAACCTCGGGCGCCTGTTCCAGCGACAGGCCGACTATGCCGCCGCCGAGGAGCAGTTCAGCGCCGCCATTGCCCGAGATCCCAAGGTCTACGCGGCCTACGTCGGGCGCGCTGCGGCCCGCGAGTCGGCGGGCAACCTCGAGGGCGCCGCGGAGGATTACCTGGCCGCCGTCAAGCTGGAGCCCTCCAATGCCGACGCCAACCTGCGCCTCGGCATGGTCCTCGTCTCGATGCACAAGCCGGACCTCGGCAAGCGATACCTGCAGCGGGCCGTAGACCTCGACCCGGCCGGAGACATGGGCGCCAAAGCGCGGCTGCTGCTGGAGAACATGGCGCTGAAGGCGCAGTAGCCGCGGACGACGGACCCGCGGACGGCCGGCGACGCTGCGGTATCTTCCCCTCTCCGACATGACCGACGACCTCAGAGAACGCCGCCGGCGAGGCCCGCGCCCGCGCGGGGGTTCTTCTCCAAGGTGCGGCGCGGCCTCTTCATGACGCACACCGAGATCCTCGAGAAGCTCGGGACGGCGGTGAAGGAGGGGCTCGGCTTCGACGAGTCGGTGCTCGAGTCGCTCGAGGAGGCCCTTCTCTCCGCCGACGTCGGCTCCGAGACGGCGGCCGCCCTGGCCGACGCCGTGCGGGCGCGGGCGGGCGGCGCCGAGCGCAAGGACCTCGAGGCCCTGCGCGCCCTGCTGCTCGAGGAGATCGAGAAGATCATCGCGTCGGCCCCGAGGCCGGCCGGCCGTGCCGAGGAGCCCCTCTTCGTGACCTTTCTCGTGGGCGTCAACGGCTCGGGAAAGACGACGACGACCGCCAAGCTCGCGGCCCGCGAGAAGGCGGCGGGCCGGACGGTGCTGCTCGCGGCGGCCGACACGTTTCGCGCCGGCGCCATCGAGCAGCTGCAGACGTGGGCCGACCGCCTGGAGTTGCCGATCGTCCGCCACCGCGAGGGGGCCGACCCCTCCGCCGTGCTCTTCGACGCCCTGACGGCCGCAAAGGCGCGCGGAACGGCGTGCCTCCTGGTCGACACCGCGGGCCGGCTGCACACGAAGAAGAACCTGATGGACGAGCTCGCCAAGATGCGGCGCATCGCGGCGCGCGAGGTGCCGGGCGCACCGCACGAGACGCTGCTCGTCCTCGACGCGACGACGGGAGTCAACGGGCTCGCGCAGGCCAGGCGCTTCGTCGAGGCCGCCGGGGCCACCGGCGTGGTCCTGACGAAGCTCGACGGGAGCGCGAAGGGTGGGATCGTGCTCGCGATCTACCGGGAGCTGAAGCTGCCGGTCGTCTACGTCGGGGTCGGGGAGGCGGTGGACGACCTCGTGCCCTTCGAGCCGTCGGAGTACGCAAGGGCGCTCCTCGGGGACGATGCCTCCCATTGACCTCGCCTGGCTCGAGCGCGCCCTGGCTCTGGCCGAGAAGGGCCGGTACACGGTCTCGCCGAACCCGATGGTCGGCGCCGTCGTCGTGCGAGGCGGCCGTGCGGTGGGCGAGGGGTTCCACCGCAGGGCCGGGGGGCCCCACGCTGAGATCGCGGCGCTGCGGCGGGCGGGCAGGGCGGCGCGGGGCGCCGACCTCTACCTGACGCTCGAGCCCTGCGTGCACCAGGGACGCACGCCACCGTGCGCGCCCGCGGTGATCGCGGCGGGTGTGCGGCGCGTCGTCGTGGCGGCGACGGATCCCAATCCCCGGGTCGCCGGCCGCGGGGTCGCGGCCCTGCGGCGGGCCGGTATCGAGGTCGTGCTCGCCCCGGCGCCGTGGCGGCGCAGGGCCGCCGAGCAGAACGAGAAGTTCCGCGCCTGGATCGTTCGCGGCCGGCCGTTCGTCCTCGCCAAGTGGGCCTCGACGCTCGACGGGCGGATTGCCTCGTCGGGGGGCGAGAGCCGCTGGATCACCGGGGAGGCCGCCAGGCGTAGGGGTCTGCTCCTGCGAGAGGAGTACGATGCCGTGCTCGTCGGCGCCGGGACGGTACTCGCCGACGATCCCCGACTGACTCGGCGGCTCGGAAAAGCCGGGCCTCTCCCGCACTGGCGCATCGTCCTGGACGGACGGCTCCGGATTCCCGAAACGGCGCGCGTGCTGCGCGGGCCCGGGGAGAGGCTCGTCGCGACGATCGCGGCGCCGACCCACCCCAAAGTGCGCCGGCTCGTGGCCCGGGGCATTCGGGTCTGGAGCCTGCCGCGGCGCAGGAGTGCTCGTGTGGACCTCGGCCACCTGCTCGCCGAGCTCTCCCGCTACGCCGTGACGAGCGTAATGGTCGAAGGCGGAGCGGAGACGCTCGCGGGCTTCATTCGAGCCGGCCTCGTGGACCGCGTCGCGGCGTTCCTCGCGCCCCGCCTCCTTGGAGGTCGCCGTGCACCCGGCGCGGTGGGCGGGGCGGGCTTTCCTCTCGCGGACGCCCCGGGGATTGCCGACCTGCGGGTCGAGCGCGTGGGCGGCGACCTGCTCGTCAGCGGCCGCCTCGCGTAGACTTGAGGGCCCATGTTCACGGGAATCGTCGTCGGCGTCGGTAGGGTCACGGAGGTCGGCAAACGCCGTGGAGGCCTTCGGCTTACGATCGAGCCTCCGTCTCGCTTCGGCCGCCTCAAGGCGGGCGAGAGCGTCGCGGTGGCGGGCGTCTGCCTGACCGCCGTCGAGGCGGGGCACCGGCTGGTCGCCGACGTCTCCCGGGAGACGCTGCGGCGCTCCCGGCTCGGGCACTTGTGGCCCGGCGATCCCGTCAACCTCGAGCGGGCCCTGCGCTGGGGCGACCGACTCTCGGGGCACTTCGTGATGGGCCACGTGGACGGGATCACGCGCGTGCTCGGAATCGCATCTTCGGGCAACTCCTGGACCTTCCGGTTCTCGACTCCCCGCGGCCTGGCGCGTTTCGTCGCCCAAAAGGGCTCGGTCGCGCTCGACGGCGTCAGCCTGACGGTCGCCTCCCGGCGGCCCGGCTCGTTCGACGTGGCCGTGATCCCGGAAACGCACCGGCGAACGACGCTCGGCCGGGCGAAGCCGGGCGACGCGATCCATTTCGAGGCCGACGTCTTCGCGCGCTACGGGCGCGCGGGGGCGCTCGCCCGGGTCCGCCCGCCCGCCCGTCGGAAATGATCGTCTTCGAGACCGCGGTCTCGCCCGCCGTGAGGTCGGGTGAAGGCCTTGTCGCCGGCCGTCGGATTGCCGGGCGGCTTCTGCCCTATGGCTCCGAGGGAGGAACGGGGCCGTTTCGCTTCGACCCGGTGGAACGGCGCTTCATCTTCGGCAAACCGGACGCGACGGTGCCCGTGGGTCCCGCGGATCCGGCCGCATGGGGCGACGCTTTTCCAGGGTGCCTGCTGGTCCCGTCCTCGTGGGCCCGTGCTCACCGGTGGAGAGCGTTCGCGGTGCTTACCGCGCGGCAGCGACGGCGGCCGTCGCCGCGGGGCGCGCCGTGTACCTCCTCGATCCCGAGCCCGAGGGCGTTCCCGAGAGCTCGGGCCGCGAGGTAGTCGTTCTCTGCTCGTGGCGGCCGGGCCGCGCCGAGGCGGCCTTTCCCGGACTTGCCGCGGCCCGGGAGGCGGGCCTCGCCGCCGCCGCCCTCTTCCCCCTCCTGCCGGGCTGGACGGGGGAGGCCGGCGAGATCGAGGCGCTCGCAGTGTCGGCGAAGGTCGCGGGCGCGGCGTCCCTGACCGGCGTTGCGCCCGCGATGGACGGCGAGGGCCGCCGGGCCATCGTCGAAGCTCGCGCGGCCGCCGACCCTTCCTCCGCCGACGGCTTCTTCGACCTGGTGCACCATGGCGACTGGGGCGGGCGCATGGCGGAGCGCCTCGCGGAGGTTCGCGCCTCGGCCGTCCGGCATGGCCTGGCGGCCCTGCCGCCGAGGCCGTTCGGCCGGGGCGAGCGCCCGGGCAACGCCGCGGCGGCCGCCCGGCTCGAGGAAGCTGCCGATCGCCTCGAAGAGGACGAGCACCGCTCGGCACTCCTCTACGCCGGAGTGCGCTGGATCGACGACTCGGCCCGGGACCTCGCCGCGATTTCGCGAGAAGGGAACTTCCGCAGGATCTTCCCGTTTACGGGGGAAGTCGCCGGAGAGGCCGAGGCTGCGCTCCGCGAAGTCTGCGGCTCGGTAGACCGCTCGATCAGAATGAGACGCGCACGGCGGCGCGGAAGAAGCGCGGCGCCTGGCGGCTCGTCGCCTTGCCGTACTCCGGATTGTTCGAGGGTTGGCGCGGGTCGTAGATCGTCGCGGGGTAGCCGTCGGGCGGTCCGACGGTCCAGCGCTCGTCCACCGACGTGACGATCTGGTTGTCGAACAGGTTGTAGACGTAGGCCTGAATCGTGACCGTCGCGGGGCCAAGGGTGATGGGATAGGAGAGGGTGAGGTTGCCCTCCCAGAGCGTCGGCAGGCGGCCGGCCGAGCCGCGCGGGACCAGGTAGATGGCCGACCAGCCGCAGCAGAGGTAACCCAGTCGCTCGACCGGAGCCCCGGACTCAGCGAAAGCCTGAAGGCCCAGGACCACTCCCAGAGGCGTCGCCCAGTAGCCGTCGAACCGAAATCGGTTGGGTCGATCGAGGAAGAGGCGGCCGTAGGCGTTGTGCCAGAGAGCGGGATAGTCGAAATCGGTGTTGAGGCCGGGATGGCTGGAGAGCTGGGCTTCGTTGACCGCGCCGTCGTAGTTGCCCTGGAGCGAGGAATAGACGTAGCTCGCCTGGAGCCAGAGCGAGGTCCCGATCGACTTGCGGGCCAGAAGCTCGATACCGCGGTAAGTCCTCCGCGCTGGAGGGACGCCGGGCCCGTCTCGCTGCAGACAGGGTCGTCGAAGCCGTCACAGACGGGAGCATCGCCCCGCGCGTACTTGCCGTCGGAGCCGGGGTTGATGAAAACGCAGCCGCTCTGGAAGTCGCAGCGATCCTCCATCGCGCTCCCGATCCTCCGGTAGGTTCCCTTGAGACCGAGGGTGAACGTCGGATCGAGCAGCCGCTCGACTCCCAGCGTGAGCTCATCCTGATACGTCCCCTGGAGGCCCTGATCCGACGCCGCTGCCGAAGGGACCGCCTCCGAAAAAGATCATGCTGGCCCTGGTCGAACGGGCAGCCGGGCACGTTCGGGTTCGGGGTCGTGTCGAGCGGGTCGAAGTTGCACGTGTTGACCCCAGTCACGTTGCCGAAGGCCCAGGTCGTCGCGCTGTTCGGGAAGCCGTAGTAGAAGCGGCCGGCAGAGGCATAAACCTTCGTCTGACCGTTTTTCCAGGGATCCCACACGACGCCGACACGGGGCTGCCACTCGCTTTGCGGGTGGAGGACCGTGACGCCGCGGTAGTCCCGGAGGTATTCGGAGTCCCACCGCAGCCCCAGATTGACCGTCAGGCCGGCGGCCGGCTTCCAGGAATCCTGCAGGTGGGCGCCGACGTCGCTCGTACTCGAGTGAAAAAGGCCGTCGGAGAGCGGTGTCAGGTCGCCTCCGCTGCGGGCCGAGAAGATGTGGAGGTAATAGTCCTGGCCCCATTCGTTGTGCCGCTCGACGCACTGCCCGCCGGTGCACTCGTAGACCATCGTGCTCTGGCCGTCGAGATATTCGGCCCCCGCCTTGAGCTCGTGGCTTCCGGCGTAGACCGAGACGTCGCCGCGGTACTGCCAGCGGCTCGACTGGTTGTTGGCGAGGTCCCCGTCGATCCACCCGAATCCCCAGGTGGCGTAGGTGGGCCCGGGCGGCGGATCGCAGGGGTTCTCGGACGTGCCTCCCGCGCACCTCCAGTCCTCGGTTCGAACCTCGTCGGCCGCGGTCAGGCTGTTCTGGTCGAGGTGATGCGCGGCCTGGAGGGTGGCCAGGCCACGAGTGCCGAGAAGCTGCGTCGCCCGGAGGCTGTAGTCGGTGCCGCCGAACGCAGCGTGACGAGTTCCACGTCGAAGGGTCCTTGCTCACGATCGGGTTGGCGACGAAGCCGGCCGCCCCTTCCCGCGGGTCGGCGCCTGCGGCTCCGAAGTTGGTCGAGGGGTCCGCGAAGACCGTGCCGACGAGGGTGGTCGTAGCTCGCGATGTTCCAGGTGAGCTTTCCCGAGTACAGGTTGTCGGTGGCGCCGAGGGGGAACTGGTCGTCGCTCGAAACGTAGGGTGTCGAGTCAAGGCGCGGACACGTTGCCGGCGAAGGAGACCCGGTTGTAGGCGGCAAAGAACCAGAGGCGGTCCTTGACGAGGTAGCCTCCGAGATCGGCGCCGAAGTCGATGCGGCTGTAGTTCGCCAGCCGCATCGTCCTCGACGGAAGAGTCTTCTTGCGTGAAGACCTGCTCGGCCGCCGTGCCGCTCGAGTCGTAGTAGACGAAGCCGTCGCCGTGGAACGTGTTGCCGCCAGACTTGGTGATCACGTTGATGACGCCGCCGAGCGCCCGTCCGTACTCGGCGCCGTAGCCGTCGGTCTTGACCTCGACCTCCGCGACGAACTCGCTGTTGATGGACTTGCCCTGCTGGCCCTTGAAGACGCCCGTCGTGTTGACGCCGTCGATGATCCACTGGTTCTCGGCCGACGTCGCGCCGTAGATCGTCAGCGCCAGTCCGCGCCCCTGCGTGTCGCCCCGGTCCGTATCGACCGCGGGGTTCGACCGAACGACGTCCGCGTAATTGCGGTCGACGGGGAGCTTCGCGATGACGGAGCTCGTGTAGTTCGTCCCTCCCGTCGTCGACACCATGTCGATCGGAGGCGAAGAGCCGGAAACGGAGACGGCCTCTTCGATAGCGGGCTCGAGCGCGATGTCCAGGGTCGTCTTCGCGTCGAGGGAGACCGTCAGCGACTTCGTGGCCGGGCGAAAGCCGGCCAGAGCGACCGTCACGGCGTAGGTCCCCGGCGGCAGGGCAGGCAGCCAGAACCTCCCGTCCCGATCGGTCCTTACGGTCCGGGCGCCCTGGAGACTCGAGCTCGAAACCAGAACGTCGGCGGATTGGAGCGATCCGCCCGCCGCGTCGCGCACCACGCCCTGGATACTGCCGGTTGTTTGGCCAGTGGCCGCAGCAGCCGCCAGCAGCCCTACGAGCGCGGCTGCGGCACCAGAGCGCGCCATTCCTCGCGCCATATCAGCGTCTTCTCACCCGGCTTTGGCGGGCCGTGAGCGCAATTCTGTTTGGCTTTCGTACAGGAATCAAGCCGGCTGTTTGCCGTAGCGGTGGCGGATGGCTTTCAGGAGGCTACCGAGAGAAGCGAGGTGGGCCGCCCGGCGGGTATAGCATCCTGCCGAAAGTCTGGAATCGCCCATGCCATATCGATTCGGAGCCTTTCGCTACGATCCCGTAAGTCGTTGCCTCTTTCGGGACGATCGCGAGGTCGCCCTCAAGCCCAAGACCCGCGAACTGCTCGTCCTCTTCCTCCAAAATCCCCACCGGCTGCTGACCCGAGACGACATCGCCGAGCGGATCTGGCCGAATACCGCGGTCACCGACGACTCGCTGCGGGTTCAGGTGTTTGATCTGCGCAAAGCGCTGGGCGCCGCCGGCGATCGCCTAATCCGGACGGTCCCACGGGAGGGCTACCGCTGGGAGTCCGATGTTCGGACCGGCGACGGACCTAGCCGCACCGTCGACGACACCGATCTGGTCTTTCGCCTCCTCGTCGGCAACCGCGAAATCGAGCTCGCCGAGGGAGAGAACATTTTGGGCAGGGAGCGGGGCGTCGCCGTCTGGATCGACGAGACCGCCGTGTCGCGGCATCACGCCCGGATCAAGATCGGCGATGGCATTGCCACGCTGGAGGATCTCGGCAGCAAGAATGGAACTTACCTTCGCGGAAAACGACTTGAGGTCGCGGCTCGGATCGGCGACGGAGACGAGATCCAAATCGGATCCGTCACGATGATCCTTCGTGCGCTGCTGCGCACCGGAACCACGGAAACGCAGGAAAAGAGAACGTGAGCCGGGACGAGAACGAATCCGGGAACCGACTGTCCACCGGTGCCCGGGTAGGTCCCTACGAGATCTTGGGGTTCCTCGGATCTGGCGGGATGGGTGAGGTCTACCGCGCGCGCGACGAGCGCTTGAAGCGCGAGGTGGCGGTCAAGGTCCTGCCAGCCGCCCTTTCGAGCGACGCGCACCGGATGAAGCGTTTCGAGCAGGAGGCCCACGCGGCCGGCCGCTTGAATCACCCGAACATTGCGGCGGTTTACGACGTCGGCTCCCACGACGGCGTGCCCTACATCGTCTCCGAGTTTCTAGAAGGGGAGACGCTCCGCGCGAGGCTTGCCCGCGGCTCGCTACCCGCGCGCAAGGCCGTCGAGTTCGCCACCCAGATTGCGCAGGGCCTGGCGGCGGCGCATGAGAAGGGGATCGTCCACCGGGATCTGAAACCCGAGAACCTTTTCCTGACGAAGGATGGGATCGTCAAGATCCTGGACTTCGGACTTGCCAAGCTCACGCACGGCGAGGAGCAGGGCGGTGGGCCGACGAACGCGGCTACGGCCACGGCAGTCAGCGAGGCCGGGGTCGTTCTGGGGACGCTCGGATACATGTCGCCCGAGCAGGTGCGGGGACTCTCCGCCGATCGCCGCTCCGACATCTTCTCTTTCGGTGCCGTCTTGTACGAGATGCTCTTGGGGCTACAGGCCTTCCGGGGAATCTCACGCGTCGAGATCCTGAGCCGGATCCTGGAGGAGGATCCCCCGGAGCTCTACAAGATCGACCCGAAAATCCCACCCGGCCTGATGCGGATCGTTGGCCGGTGTCTCGAGAAGGAGCCCGGAGATCGCTTCGAGTCGATCAAGGACGTGGGCTTCGCTCTGAATGCCTATGCCCGGTCCTCGGAAGAGCCGGGCGCGGGATCTGTGGCAGCGCTGCCCTCGCAACAGCGTTTCTGGCGCCGGGTGCTCGGCGCGACGCTCGCGCTTCTGACAGGCATCGCGATCGGCGTGTTGGCTTCCCGGCGGCCTCGTGAGGTGCTGCCGCTCTTCCACCGCCTGACTTTTCGCGCCGGACCCATTTGGAGTGCACGGTTTGCCCCGGACGGGCAGACCATCGTTTATTCGGGCACGCAGGAAGGAAAGCCGCACCAGCTCTTCTCGACACGAGCCGACACCACGGAGTGGACACGCCTGCCTCTTCCGAGCGCCAACATTCTCTCGATCTCCTCCTCGGGCAAGATGGCGATTGCGATGTGGCCTGAACGCGGCTGGAAACCTCAAACGCTCGCGGAAGCGTCGCTCGCGGGGGGCGCACCCCGCGAAATCCTCGTGGAGGAGGGCGAGCTGTGCGCCGATTGGTCTCCGGACGGGAAAGACCTGGCCATCGTGCGGGATTTTGGAGACCATGGCCGCCTGGAATTCCCGATCGGAAGGGTGCTGTACGAGAACGCGCGAGGCAAGCTTGGCGGGCCTCGTTTCTCCCCGGACGGCAAGGCGATCGCAATCTTCGAGGAGATTGCCGGCGACGAGTCGATCGCACTGGTCGATCTGGCCGGGAAGAAAAGAACTTTGAGCTCCGGTTGGACGAACATCGAGGCGGGTGGTTGTGCGTGGAACCCGAAGACCGGCGAAATCTGGTTCTCGGGGCGAGAGCTTTCCGGAGGAGCCGCTGCCCAGCTAGCCCTCCACGCCGTTTCCCCCTCGGGGCGGCATCGCCTAGTCGCACGCCTCCCCGCGAGCGTGGGCATCGCCGACATTTACCGCGACGGGCGCGTCTTGCTGGCAGTGTCCGACTACCCGTTCTCGATGTTCTGCCTCCCACCGGGCTCGACCAAGGAGGTGGATCTCGCCTGGCTTGACTTCTCGAATGTCGTCGACATTTCCGAGGACGGCAAGGCGGTGCTGTTTGACGAGAGGGGCTCGCTTGGGTCGGACGGAGCCGTGTATCTCCGGCGAACCGATGGTTCGCCAGCCGTGCGACTGGGTGCGGGCAGGGCAGCCGCGCTTTCGGTTGACGGCAAGTGGGCGATCGCCATCCCGTCTACATCGGACCGCCTCGTCATGCTGCCGACAGGGGCAGGCGAGTCGAGGGTGCTTCGTCAACAAGATCTGAACTACGCCTCGGCGAGGTTTTTCCCTGATGGCAAAGAGATTCTCTTCTCGGCCGGGAGCGCAGGGCACCCGGCCCGGCTCTACGTGTCGGACGTGGCTGGCGGCTCTTCGCGTCCGCTGACACCGGAGGGATTCGAGATCGGCCCAGTCTCTCCCGACGGCAAGCTCGTAGCCTCACGCGATCCCGACGGAAGAGTCGTGCTCATACCCGTCGCCGGCGGCGAGGCTCAACCGGTGCCGGGCATCGGTGCAGACGAAAGGATCCTTCGATGGGACGGCAGAGGCGAGGGTCTCTTCCTGGCGAAGGAAGGAGCGCCCACGCGCATCGATCGCTTCGTTCTCTCGACGGGCGATCGGACGCCGGTGCGCGAGATAACTCCTGCCGACCCGTCGAGCATCGTCGTGGGAATCGACGTGGCGTTGACGCCCGACGGCAACTCGTACGCATATTCCTTCGCCCGCGAATTGTCATACCTCTACGTCGTCGACGGCCTGCGGTGAAATCAGAGGGTTAAGGATCGACGATGATGGTGCCGGCCTCGTGATCGAGGCCGGTGGGGACACATCCAGCGTGATTACCAAGGTCGCAACGGCTGCCCTGGTGACCGCCTAAGCAGTCGCATGGGAAAGTTCCCACCTGGTCGAATCTATGGGAAGCTCCGCCCCACGCTCCGTCGTCCGCGGCCACCAGGTGGGCCCAGTGAATCCTATGCATACACCGTTTTTCGTCAGGTCTCCAATCTCTTCGTGGTGGACGGGTTGCGTTGATCGGTCGACACGTCGGCAGCTCCGTCCCCAACTCCGCTGCATTAGGGAATGAAGCGGCACGCTAGCGGGCCACCCTGCGGTTCGACGCAGATTGCCGGAACGGCACGAACCGTTTTGCTCTGGCACACCCATTTGATGCGGTTCATCACGAGCCTATACCCGCATACCCTGCACAAGATGGTGGGCGGACAGGTTGGAGCGGGTTCGTATCCGAGGAGCACGGAGGATTCGTTTCCAGAAATGCAGCTCAAGGAGCGTCTGAATTGGACGCCGCAAAGGCCTCCGCCGCACCCAAAGGACCATGCCGATGTACAGCCGCCTAGCCTGGTGCCGAGAACCTGGATTTGAGGAGGCGCAAGAACAATGTTGCTGATCTCGGGGCCTGGTATGGGTGTCGGTGTCGGTGGTGGCTCTGGCGGCGGTTTTCGCGTTCGTGTCGGGGTCACGGTCGGCGTGGGGGTTGCGGTTGGAGTCAGGGTCGCCGTGGGTGTCGAGGTTGGGGTCGGGCAGAACGAGAACGCGGCGGTGTCCTGGATCGGTGGGAAGGCGGTGCCGAGCGAGTTGGCGTAGGCCTTGGATTCACCGGTAAACGTGTCGGTGACCTTGAGCTGGACTTCGAGAGTCGTCATTCCGGCTGCGAAGAACCAGTTGCCGCTTTCGAGATCGCAGGCGTTCAACGTCTTGACGATCAGCTCAACGTTGGACGGATCGAAGAACCAGAAGTAGCCCGACTCCGCGGTCAGAGGCACGGCTCGTGCCGGGCCGGCCTTGCCCGAGGCGGTCTGCCACGTTGCCTCGACCTGGTACCGGCCGTTCAGGCAGAGGACCGACTCCCCGTCGACGCATCTCGGGAACTCCTTGGGTCGGGAGGCGACCGACATCGGCGCCACGAAGCCTTCGGGCGGCTCCTGGGGGTCGCCGACTGCCTCAGCTCCGGCAGGGCAGTTCGTGAAGGCGGCCGTGTCCGTGACGGGCTGGAAGGCCGTGCCTTGCGGGTTCTTGTAGGTTCTGGCTTGTCCGGTCGTCGTGTCGGTGACGGTGATCTCGACCTCGAGGTTCGTCAGGCCGCCCGAGAAGAACCAGTAGCGACCGTTGAGCGAGCAGCCGTTGAGGGTCTTGACGGCGAGCTCGACGTTGCCGGGCTCGAGGAACCAGAAGTAGCCCGAGTCGGGCGTCAGGGACGACGGCGTGGGCCTGGCCGGAAGACGCCATCGGGCTTCGTCCAGGTTGCGTCGATCAGGAAGCGACCTTCGCTCAGGCAGAGGGTCGAGTCGGTCGAGCAGCCGAGCGTCGGAGAAGTCAGCGGCGTGAGGAAGGCGCCTCGCCTCGGGCGAGATGAGCCCGCAGGGCGCGCCGTGGCTGCAACCAGAGCCGCGAGCACGAAAACCGCCAGCCCTCCGCGAGACCGAGCCGAAGCTGAGTGGCGCATGGTGCTGCCTCCTGCTTTCGCACAATCTGACCGGGACGAAGGGCGGCGTCCGTAGCGAACCGTTACGCCGGTATGAGCATTTGGTGAAAGTCGCGCCCGCCTCATGCCATGCCAGCGGGGCTCTTCGTCAGGTTGCGACCGTCCTATAGGGGGCTTGACTTCTCGATGCGATCCGCTTACATTCGAATACAATGAAGGACGCGGTCCTGACGATTCGGCTTCCGACGAGCCTTCGGAGCCGTGTCGAAGATCTGGCTCGGCGAGAGGGCCGGTCGCTCTCACAGCAGGCCGAACGCCTGATCGAGCGGGGGATGAGCGGCGAGGTGCACGATGCGCTCGCGGTGCCTCGTGAGGAGCCGCGGCCGCTCTCGGGTCTTTTTCAGGGCGCCCAGGTCCCGACGCTCGCTGACTTTCATCGAATTCGGGCGGTGATCTCCCGATCGCTCGCGTCCGGCAAGAGAGACCTTGCTCCACCTCGTCGCTGACACCCACGCGCTCGTCTGGCACTTGACCCAGCCGAAGCGGCTCGGGAAAGGCGGCGCGCCGCAGCTTCGCGTCGGCCGACCGGGGTCGGTCGATCTGTCACGTCCCGGCAATCGCGTTCGTCGAGATCTGGCTGCTCTACGAACGGGGCCGCCTGCGGGTCGGTCCGGCGCAGATTCTGGATGCGATCGCAGGGCACGCGGGCTACGCGGTCCTCGCACTCGACATCGAACAGGCGCTCGAGTTCGGATCCCTTTCCGGGGTTCGCGATCCGATGGATCGGATGATCGTGTCCGCAGCGCGAACGACGGGCTCGCGGCTCATCAGCAGTGACGCGTCCCTGGACGGTTTCGGCGTTGAGAGGGTGTGGGACTGAGAGAAGTGTCCGCCGCGCCGCCAGGCGGCCGGCCAGGATGTGATCGGAAGCCCTCGTTGGGCGCCGCCGGGCTCTACGTGCACCTGCCGTACTGCGCCTCGCGCTGCGGGTACTGCGCGTTCGTGGTCACGACGGATGGGTCCAGCCGGGACCGTTATCTCGAGGCCCTGAAACGGGAGGCCGGGATCCTCGCCGCCGAAGCTGCCGGCGTGGCGTTCGATTCGATTTATCTGGGAGGGGGAACGCCGTCCCTCTTGCCGCCGGAGGCGATCGGGCGGGTGGTTGCGACTCTAGGGTCGTGCTTCGGCGTTGCTTCCGGTGCAGAGCTCACCCTCGAGGCCAATCCCGAGGACGTGACGCCGGGGGCGGTTTCGGCGTGGTGGGATGCCGGAGTCAACCGTGTCTCGGTCGGGGTCCAGTCGCTCGCGGACGCGGAGCTCTCGGCCGTCGGACGGCGCCACGACGCCGCACGGGCCCGGTCCGCCCTCGAGATGCTCGCCGGGTCGGGGCTCTCGATCTCCGGCGATCTCATCCTCGGGCCTACCCGCCCAGACCTCCGAGAGCTTCCGTACGAGCCTCGCCGAGGCTCTGCGACGCCGGCGTGGACCATGTCTCCGTCTATCTCCTCGAGACCGAAAAATCGAAGTCGATCGAGGAGGACCGCCGGCTGCACCCCGAGCGCTACCTCTCGGACGACGCGCAGGCCGACCTCTGGCTCGAGATGGGGGAGACGCTCGCCCGGCGGGGATTCGCCCACTACGAGATCTCCAACTGGGCCCGCCCGGGGAAGGAGGCCCGCCACAACGTCAAGTATTGGACGCGGGCGCCGACGCTCGGTCTCGGCGTGTCCGCTCACGAGTTCTGGGGCGGCCGCCGGCGCGCGAACGTGTCGAACCTCGAGCAGTATCTGTCGGCGCTCGGGGAGGGGCGCCGGCCCCTCGCCTTCGACTTGCCTGTCGACGCCGCGGAGACGGCTCGGGAAGAGATCTATCTCGGCCTGCGGCTGGCGGCGGGGGTGCCGTCCGACCGCATCGAAGCCTTCGTCGTCGCGGCCGAGGACGTCCGACTCTGGAGCGACTACGAGGGGTGGCTGGAGGAAGGCATCCTCCAGCGAACCGAGACCCGCGTGCGCTTCACCGAGCGCGGGTATCTCGTCTCGAACGACGTGCTTAGCCGGTTTGTGTGACGGGACCGGGCCGCGCGAGTCCGGACGACACCCTGTCAGATGAACAGCGGCGCCAGGACCAGCGTGATCGTCGCGAGCAGCTTGATCAGGACGTGGAGCGACGGCCCCGCGGTGTCCTTGAAGGGGTCGCCGACCGTGTCCCCGACGACGGCGGCCTTGTGCGTGGGGGAGCCCTTTCCGCCGTAGGCCCCAGTCTCGATGTACTTCTTGGCGTTGTCCCAGGCGCCGCCGCCGTTGTTCAGGAACGTCGCCATGACGATACCGGCGATCGTGCCGACCATGAGCAGGGCCGCCACGGCCTCGGCTCCGACGCCGAACTGCTTGAAGATGAGGCCGACGACGATCGGCGTGCCGACGGCGACGAGGCCCGGCGCGATCATCTGGCGTAACGCGCCGCGCGTGACGATGTCGACCGTTCGGCCGTAGTCCGGCTTCTCGGTGCCCTGCATGATGCCCGGATGCTCTTTGAACTGTGCCCGGACGTCCTGGATGACGACGTAGGCGGCCTTGCCGACGGCCTTGATCGCGAGGCCCGAGAAGAAGAAGACGAGCATCGCGCCGATCAGGCCGCCGACGAAGACTTCGGGCTTGGCGAGATTGACCGAGGTCAGCTCCGCGCCGTAGTTCTTGAGCTCGTCGAGGTACGCCGAGAAGAGCAGGAACGCCGCCAGGGCCGCCGAGCCGATGGCGTAGCCCTTGGTCAGGGCCTTGGTCGTGTTGCCGACCGCGTCCAGCCGGTCGGTCTTCTTGCGGATGTCCTCGGGCTGCTTGGACATTTCGACGATGCCGCCCGCGTTGTCGGTGATCGGGCCGAACGTGTCCATCGCGAGAATGTAGGCCGCCGTCCCGAGCATCCCCATCGTGGCCACGGCGGTGCCGAAGAGGCCGCCGCCCGGCAGGGCTGCGACGCCGATCTTGTAGGAGGCGAGGATGGCGATCGAGATCGCGATGACGGGCGCGAGCGTGCACTCGAAGCCGACGGCGATGCCGGCGATGATGTTCGTCGCCGGGCCGGTCTGCGAGGCCTCGGCGATCTCGCGCACCGGCCGGTACTTGTACTCCGTGTAGTACTGCGTGATGAAGACGAAGACGATGGAGGTGAGGACTCCGATCATGCCGCAGAAGAAGTACATCCACCAGGCGTCCGGATGGGACGGATTCGCGAGGAGCCACTTCGTGGCGAGGAAGAAGCCGCCGATGGCGAGCGTCGCCGCGATGTAGTAGCCGCGGTTCAGGGCTGCCATCGGGTCGGCGTCCTCCCGGGTCTTCACGGCGAAGATCCCGACGATCGAGGCGAGCAGGCCGAAGGCGCGGGCGACGAGCGGGAAGAGCATCACGCCCACGACGCCGGCCGAGAAAGCCATGTTCTGCTTCTGGAGCGCCGCCGCGAGCGTGGCCCCGAGGATCATGGCGCCGATGTTCTCGGCGGCGGTCGACTCGAAGAGGTCGGCGCCGCGGCCCGCGCAGTCGCCGACGTTGTCGCCCACGAGGTCCGCGATGACGGCCGGGTTGCGCGGATCGTCCTCCGGGATCCCGGCCTCGACCTTGCCGACCAGGTCGGCGCCCACGTCGGCGGCCTTGGTGTAGATGCCGCCCCCGAGCTGCGCGAAGAGGGCCACGAACGAAGCTCCGAAGCCGTATCCGACGATCAGCAGCGGAATCTGAACCGCCGGGACCTCGGTGAAGTGGCTGACGAGCCAGTAGAGGCCCCCGACGCCGAAGAGCGACATCGCGACGACGAAGAGCCCGGACACCGCCCCGCCCCGCAGCGCGATCCGCAGCGCGTCGTTCAGGGACGTGCGGGCGGCCGAGGCCGTGCGGATGTTCGCTCGGATCGAGACCCACATCCCGATGTAGCCGGCGAAGACCGAGCATGCGGCGCCGAGAACGAAGGAGAGAGTGGTCCAGAAGGCCAGGCGCAGCGCCGTCGGAACGGGGTCGAAGTCGTGGTGGCCGCGGACGAATCCGTAAAGGAGAAAGATGATGGCCGCCAGCAGCACCGCGAGCATGCCGATCGTCCGGTTCTGCCGCCGGAGGAAGGCCTCGGCGCCCTCCTTGATGGCGTTGGAGATCGCCTGCATGGCGGAGGTGCCGGTGTCCTTCTTGAGGACCCAGGACGCCAGGAATCCGGCCACGAAGAGGGACCCGATCGAGAACACCAGGATGAGCGGCAGAGCAAGCTCGAAAGACATGCGTCGAACTCCTGTTTTCGCGTGATTCGGACCGCGCCGGCTATGCGCCGGTCGCGGACGGGGAGAATATCAGGAAGGGCCCCCGAGGCAAGGGCCCGGGGCGGAAGCTCGCCGACTGCGGTCCGCCGACCGCCGTCTGGAATTACTGACCGACCGGGACCGCCTCCATGACGATGCCGATGTTCTTGGCGCCGGCCGAGCGGCAGAGGTCCATGACCTTGATGACCTCGCCGTAATTGGAGGCGTCGTCGCCCGAGAAGAACACGGTCTTGTTGGAGCGGTTTTTCAGGATCTCGGTCAGGCGCAGCGAGAGCGTCTGCGCGTTGACCTCCTCCTTGTTGAGGTAGATCTTGTTCTGCAGCGCCAGCGACACGATGATCAAGTCGGTCGGCGGCGGGCCCGTCGGGGCGCTGGTCTTGGGCGGAACCTTCACGTCGTAGCCCATCTGGAGCAGCGGCGTGATGACCATGAAAATGATGAGCAACACGAGCACCACGTCCACGAGGGGCGTGATGTTGATGTCGCTCTTGTACTCGCCGGGGGCGCTGCCACCCATTCCCATTTAAGCAGGTCTCCTTGGTCTCGTCGTCGTTGTGGGCCTAGCCGCCCTTTTGCTTCTTTTCCGCGATCAGGCCGACGTCCTGGAAGCCGGCATCCTTGGTCATCTTGAAGACTTCCTTCACGTCGCCGTACTTGAGGCGCTGGTCCGCCTTGATGACGAGCTCCGCGGCGGGGTTGCGCTGGTAGAGCTCGTCGAGGGCGGTCTGGAATTCGGCCTTCGAGAACTGCTTGGCGTCCATATAGTACGCGGGCGGCGTCGCGTACTGGACCGAGATCAGTTTCTGCTTCGAGTTCTCCGGCTTCTTGTCCGGATTGTCCGCCTGCGGGATCTGAACGCTCACGCCCTTTTGGAGCAGGGGCGTGACGACCATGAAGATGATCAACAGAACGAGGCAGACGTCGACGAGCGGAGTGACGTTGATGTCGCTCTGCAGCTTGTCGCGCCCGCCCCCACCACCCATACCCATGAGATGACTCCTACGCGGAGAGCTGAGCGCCCGCGCCGCGCCGTTTGATGAAGTAGTCGATGAGCTCGCTCGAAGAGTTGGTCATCTCGACCTGGAACCGCTCGATGTTATTCATGAAGATGTTGAACATCCAGACCGCCGGGATGGCCACGAACAGGCCGAGAGCCGTCGTGACGAGCGCCTCGGCGATACCGGCAGACACCGCTGCGATGCCGCCCGAGCCCGTCAGGGCCATGCCGCGGAATGCGTTGATGATGCCGATGACCGTTCCGAAGAGGCCGATGAACGGGGCCGTCGTGCCGATCGTCGCCAGACCTGAGAGGCCCTTCTTCATGTCCGCGGTGGTGACGAGCGCCTCGCACTCGATCGCGCGCTCGGCGGCCGCGATCATGTCGTGGCCTATGACGTTGCCGCCCCCGCTCTTGATGTCGTGGGTAAATTCGTACAGCCCGGCCGAGAGGACCCTCGCGACGTGGCTGTTCTTGAACTTCTTCGACGCGTCGATGGCGTCCTGGAGCTTGTCCTGCTTCAGGAACCCGGTGACCATCTTCGCGTACGCCACCGACTGGTTGCGGGCCTTCCGGTAGTACAGAAAGCGCTCGAAGGCGATCGTCAGGGAGTAAATGGACATGATGATCAGCAGGACGACCACGCACTGAGCGATGATCGTCATCTTGCCCCACAGCTCAATTGGATTGAAACTCATGCAACGCTCCTTCTCGTTTTCGTTCGCCCTTCGAGCTCTCGAAGACTCACAATCCTAGTTCAACCGGAAGGTCACCGTCACCGTGAGGTAGACGCGGACCGCCCGGCCGTTCAACGTCGCCGGCCTGTACTTCCACGCCTGGACGGCCCGGACCGCCGAGGCGTCGAGGAGGGGGTTGACCGACTTCAAGACCCGAACGTCCTCGACGTTGCCGTCGGCCGTGATGATGGCTTCCAGGATGACGACCCCCTCCATGCGCGCCTTGCGGGCGGCCTCGGGGTACTGGGGCTCGATTCGGGAGGTGAGCACGGGCGCCTTGACGTCGCCGCCTACGCGCAGGGGCTCCTCGCCCCCTCCGGCCCCGGTTCCGCCCACGACCCCGCCCATGACGCCTCCGGGAACGCCTCCCTCGACGCCGCCCTCCACGCCGCCTTCCACCCCGGCATCGGCGACCGGCTCGGGCGCGGCCAGGGGCTGGGGAACGGTCTCGGGCATCACCATCGGCTGTGTCATCTCGGTCGGCTTGACCTGGACCGGCTTGGGAGCGTCAGGCGCCTTGGCCGCCGCCTTGGGAGCGGCCGGCGGCGGGGGCGGCGGGGGAGGAGAGGCCGCGTAGAAGGTGACCGGGATGGGCGGCTCGGGCACCTCGCCGACGAACCAGATGGACGCGCCGAGGGCCGCGCCGATCACCAGCCCGTGGATGAGGATCGAGACGGGCAAGGACATGGCCTTCTTCGTCTCGATCTTGCGGTGGCTCGATTCGATCAGTGAGTTTTCAAACATGGACCATCCCCCCGACCCGGTAAGACACCGGCCCTACTTGCCCGGTTCCGGCGTCGTCGCCTGGCCGGCTTCGGCCTTGGCCTTTTCCTGCGCCGCCTTCCTCATCTCCAGGGCCTGCTGGAGGTACTTGTTCGCCGTGTCGGTGTACTCCTGCTTCTTGGCCGGGTCGGTCTCCATCTTGGCCTTCTCGCGGTAGAGGAGGTTGATGTACGAAACGGCCTCGA
This sequence comes from uncultured Acidobacteriota bacterium, assembly GCA_963724465.1. Taxonomy (GTDB): domain Bacteria; phylum Acidobacteriota; class Thermoanaerobaculia; order UBA5066; family Gp7-AA6; genus DAHUXD01. Next base: position 111,166 of record CAVRUT010000001.1, read on the forward strand.
AGTAGTCCGGCTTGAGCTCGACGGCCTTGTTCAGCGACTGGAGGCCCTCCTCGACGATCTTCGCCCGTAGCGCCGGGTCGAGCTCGGGGAAGTTGTACGAGCGGTCCCAGGCCTGCACACCGATCAGATAGTAGACCTCGGGGTTGGTGCCCTGGACCTCGAGACGCTTCTTCAACCATGTCACGCCGTTGTCGAAGTCGCCCTTCTTGAAGTACAGCATGGCGAGCGACTGCATCGCCTTTTCGTCCTTCGGGTTGCGCTTCAGAAACTCGGTCTGGTAGAAGTTGATGGCGTCGTCGTAGCGCTCGGTGTTCAGGTACATCGAGATCAGGTACTCCCGCGCCTTGGGGTCTTCGGGATAGGCCTGGACGTACTGCCTCAGGTTGTCGATCGCCTTCTGGGCAAACTCGAGGTCCTTGGGGTGCTTCGAGCCCGGCTGGTACATGCCCATGTAAGGCGATGCCGATGTGCTTGTGCAACTTCGTCTCGCCCGGGTCCAGGCGCAGGGCTTCCTGATACTCGGCCAGGGCGCTCTGGTACTGCGTCGCCTTGAGGAACTCGTTGCCCTTCTTGATGGCTTGCTTGGACTTGATCTTGTCGCAGCCGGCCAGGGTCGTGACCGCCAGGAGGAAAAAAGCGGCCGCGGCCGCACGATGCCGATAGCGTGGCATGCTCCCCTATCGCTCCTTGCTCTTTCGCTTTTCCATCCGGGCTTGCACCGGCCCGCCCTGGAGTGCCGAATTCTGTTGAATTCCCCCAGACAAAGCAACAGAGTTTTTTCGGCTTGGGCGGGATCGGGCCGCGCCGCACCGCGTGGCAGCGTGGCGGCGGCGCTGCCGACTCCTGCGATCCTCCCGGGGATCGCCCCCGCGGGGAATAATGTCGTCAGCGCCAGCGCTTTGCGGCTGACAGGAGGATCCTTTTGAAACGTCTTCTCACCCTCGTGGCTCTGCTCGCCCTGGTCGCCGTCGCCGCCCCGTCGGCGGCCCAGCAAAAGCCCCCCGCCCCCGCGGCGGCCGCGAAGCCGGCCGAGGCTGCGCCGAGGGCCCAGGAAAGCCCCTTTCCTCCCGTGACCGAATCGGTGGACGTCTCGGTCACGAATGTGGACGTCTTCGTCACCGACTCCAAGGGTCAGCGGGTCTCCGGGCTCAAGGCCGACGACTTCGAGGTGCGGCAGGACGGAGTCCCGCAAAAGATCACCAACTTCTACGCCGTGTCCGGCGGCAAGGTCCTCTTCGAGGACGGAACCACGATCCCGCTCGACTCGAAGGAGGTCGCCCCCGAAGTCCCGGTCGAGGTCAAAGCCCACTACGTCTTCTACATCGACAATCAGAACATTCAGCCTCAGAACCGAAACCGGATGTTCAAGCGCCTCAAGGAATTCATTCCGCAGGCGATCGGCCCCAACGCCGAGGGAATGGTCGTGACCTACAACCGCTCGCTCAAGGTGCGCAAGACCTTCACGAGCGAGGCCAACGAGCTGCTCGGCGCCCTCGAGCAGATCGAGCTCGACACGGGCGGAGGCACCAACTACCAGGCCGACCGGCGCGATACGATCCAGCGGATCAACGATTCGAAATCCTCGACCGAGGCCCAGGGCTACGTCAAGATGTACGCGAAGGCTCTGCGCAACGATCTCGAGTTCACGGTCGATGGCATGTTGTCCACGATCAACAGCCTGACGGGCCTGCAGGGGCGCAAGAACTTCGTCTACGTCTCGGAGGGGCTGCCGGCCATGGCGGGTCTCGAGATGTACGAGGCCATCCGCGACAAGTTCCAGGACGCCTCGGCCACGATGCAGGAGTTCGAGTACGACATGAACAGCAAGTACGTGAATATCGTCTCCGCCGCCAACGCCAACGGCGTCACGATCTACACGCTCGACGCCTCGGGGCTGCAGACGAGCGACGTCGTTTCGGCGGAGAACCGGGGGATGGAAACCGTGCACGTCAACGACTTCTTCGTGCGGCAGAACATGCAGGGTCCGATCCGGATGATGGCGGAGGAGACCGGAGGCATCGCGGCCGTCAACACGAACGACTGGAAAGCGGGCCTCGACCAGATCGCCTCGGACTTCTCGAACTTCTACTCGCTCGGCTACCGCAGCGCCAAGGGCGCCACCGACCGGCCCCACAAGATCGAGGTCTCCGTCAAGAAGAAGGGCCTCACCGTGCGCACGCGCACGAGCTTCGTCGAGAAGTCGATCGAGACCCGGACGGCCGAGGCCGTGCTGGCGACCCTCCACTACGGACGGGCGGACAACCCGCTCGGGATCAGCGTGTCCGTCGGAGACGCGAAGCCGTACGACAGCCAGAACTACCTGCTCCCCCTGCGGGTCTCCGTGCCGATCGGCAAACTCGGGCTCGTGCCGTCCGGCGACGTGTACGAAGGACGGTTCTTCGTCTACCTGGTGGTGCTCGACGTTTCGGGAAAGCAGTCTGACCTTCAGATCCAGAAACAGCAGGTCAAGATTCCGCAGAAAGAGCTGACCACCGCGCAGCGCAAGGACTTCTACTACGACGTGTCTCTCATCGTCGTGCCGGGCGGGCAAAAGCTCGCGGTGGGCGTGCGGGACGGCGTGTCCAACATGACCTCGTACCTTCAGAAGAACGTCTTCGTTTCGGTCCTTCCCAAGGAGAAGCCGCTCGAGACGAGCAAGCCCGGGAGTTGAGGCCGGGCCGAGGGATAATCGGGCCCTGATGGCCCTCCCGTCTCTCATCCTGTTCGCGCGCGCCCCCGTGCCGGGACAGGTGAAGACGCGACTCGAGCCGCGGCTCGGGCCCCACGGAGCCGCTGCGCTCTACCGCGCCTTCCTCGAGGACGCCGGCAGGGTCTACCTCAAGCCCGCGCTCTGGAAGAGCGTCCTCTCGGCGGATCCCGATCCGGGTTGCCCGCCGTTCGATTCCTACTTCCCGGCGCCGTGGGAACGCACGGCGCAGGCCGCGGGCGACCTCGGCCGTCGCCTCGCCGCCGCCTTCGACGCCGAGTTTCGCGCTGGCGCGCCGTCGGCCGTGGCGATCGGGTCGGACCATCCGGCGCTGGCGGTCGCGCGGCTCGAAGAGGTCTTCGGGCTGCTCGACTCGAGCCACGAGGCGGTGCTCGTTCCGGCCGCGGACGGCGGCTACTGCGCCATCGGCCTCGGGTCCGGGGCGCCGGTTGACGAGATCTTCCGCGACGTGCCCTGGTCGACCGATGCCGTGCTCGCCCGCACGCTCGCGCGGCTGGAGTCCGCGGGCCTGCGACATCGCGTCCTGGCGTCGGCGTACGACGTGGACCGGCCCGAGGACCTCGAGATCCTCCGGCGCGATCTCGACTCGCGCGATCCGCTCTCCGACGACTATCCGAGGGCGACGGCGATTGCGATGAAGGCGCTGGCGGAGGCTCTCCCGTGATCCCGATTCTCGCGGCTCGGGGGATGCGGGCGGCCGACGCCGAGACGATCCGCGCCGGTACCGCCTCGGGCGAGCTCATGGAGGGCGCGGCGGCCGGTTTGTGCTGGGCGCTCGGGCGAGCCTACCCGGACTGGCAGCGCGTCGCGGTCGTGTGCGGGCCGGGCAACAACGGGGGAGACGGTCTCGCCGCCGCCCGCATGCTCGCCGAAAGGGGCCTTGGCGTCGCTCTCTTCACGCTCGCCGATCCCTCCCGCTACTCGGGAGATCCCGCGACGAACCTCGCCCGGGCCGGGTCGGCGGGGCTCCGGCCGGTCTCGCTTGCCGGGCGCGGCGGCTTCGCGGCGCTCGAGCGGGCCCTGCGCGACGCGGACGGCGCCGTGGACGCGCTCTTCGGCACGGGACTCTCGCGCCCTCTCTCCGGCGACGCGCGCCGGGCCGTGCGCGCCCTGAACGGAGCGGGGCGCCCGGTCGTGTCCGCCGACGTTCCGTCGGGCGCGTTTTCCGACGGCGGCGCCGTGCCTGGAGCGGCGGTGCGTGCGTCGCTGACCGTCGCGTTCGGCGCGCCGAAGCTCTGCCACGTCCTGCCGCCGGCGAGCGGCCTGTGCGGGCGCCTCGTCGTCGCCGACATTGGCATTTCCCGCGCGGCCCTCGAGCGGCGCGCGCGGCGGCTCTGGCTGGCCGAGGAGTCCGACGTTCGATCCCTGCTCCCTCCCCGTCCGCTCGAGTCCCACAAGGCGGACTTCGGGCGGCTCGCGATCGTCGCGGGCTCGCGCGGCAAGGCGGGGGCCGCGATCCTCGCCGCCCGGGGAGCGCTGCGTGGAGGAGCGGGCCTCGTGACGGTCTTCTGCGCGGAGTCGCTCGAGGAAATCATAGTCGGCGCCCTGCCCGAGGCGATGACGTTCGGCCTGCCGGAATCGGGCGGCGCGCTGGCCGAGAGGGGCGCGGTCGAGCTGTTGAGGGCCCTCGAGGGTTTCGACGCCGTGGTCGTCGGCCCGGGCCTCGGTACGTCTCCCGGCACGGTGCGTTTTCTCGAAGGGTTCCTCTCCGGATCGCGCCTGCCGGTCGTGGCCGACGCCGACGCGCTGAACGCCTTCTCCGGGCGGGTGGGCTTCTTCGCGAGGCGCGGGGGCCCGACCCTCCTGACGCCCCACCCGGGCGAGGCCGCGCGCCTGCTGTCGAGCTCGACGGCGCGCGTCCAGGCCGACCGTCTCGGGTCGGCGCGGGCGCTGGCGCGCCGCGGTCGCGCCGTCGCCGTTCTCAAGGGAGCCCACACTCTCGTGGCCGCGCCCGGCGGGGAGGTCGCGGTCAACCCGACGGGCACGCCGCTCCTGGCCACGGCCGGCTCGGGGGACGTGCTCGCCGGCCTCGTGGGAGCGCTCCTCGCGGGCGGTCTCGAACCTCGGGCGGCGGCTGTGTCGGGGACATGGCTCCACGGTGCAGCCGCCGAGGCCCTGGCGTCGCGACTCGGCGACGCCGGCCTGCTCGCCCGCGAGGCGGCGGACGCGGTGCCCGGCGTGCTGGCAGCGCTTCGGGCACGCACCGGCTCCTTCTCGGGATGAACGGATCGCAGACCGTCACCCATGGCCTCGCCGAGACGGAGGCGCTCGGCGAGGCGCTGGCCTCCGACCTCGGCGGCGGCGACGTGGTGTATCTCGAGGGCGATCTGGGAGCGGGGAAGACGGCTTTCGCGCGGGGCCTCGCGCGGGGCCTCGGGGCGGCGGAGCGGGAGGTCGCATCTCCGACCTTCGCGCTGCTCCACGAGTACGCGGGACCGGACGGATCGGTGGTTCTGCGCCATCTCGATCTCTACCGGCTCTCCAACGCGGCGCGCGAGCTCGAGGTCCTCGGCCTTCCCGACTCGGTGGCCGGGGCCCCGGTCTGCATCGAGTGGCCGCGGCCGGCCGTGCGCGAGCTCCTCCCGCCGACCGTGGAGGTCCGCATCGAGGCGAGACCCGGCGGCGAGGACCGCCGGGTCTCGATCGTTCGCGTGTCCGCTAGAAGGCGATGATCACGCCGCCGTTGGCGACGAAGTTCGTGACCCAGTTGGTGTCGGTGCAGTAGTAGCCGTAGCCGCAATAGAACGTCCGGTCGCCTACCGCCGTCGAGTAGAGGCGGCCGTCGAAGCGAAGCCCGAAGTGGGGGTTGAAGAAGTACTTGTAGCCGCCCCCGATCGCCGCCGTGCCGTAGGTCTTGGAGTTGGTCGAGACACCGACGATCGAGGGATCGAACTCGGCGACGCCGCCGCCGATCGTGAAGTACGGCACGCCCCTGCCGTGGCCGAAGTTGAAGGTCATGTAACCCATGAAGTACTGGATCGTGAGGTCGCCAAAGTCGACCTTGGGGAGGTTCTCGCGGAACGGGTCGATCTGGAGATTCGTGTCGGTGCGCGCGTACTCGAATTCCAGCTCGAAAACGCTGTTGAAGTTGTAGCCGACCCGACCGCCGTAGTTCAGGTCGTCGGCGATGTCGAGGCGGTACCCGAACGGATATGCGTCGGTGCCCGGCGCATCCCCGAAATGCCCCCCGAAGAGGTAGCCCGCGAAGCCGTTCAATTCGACCGTGCCGGCGCGCAGTTGCGCGCTGGCGGAGGCCGCGCCGGCGAGCGCGGCGGCAAGAGCGATGACGAGGACACGGGTCTTCATGGTGAGCCTCCCTTTGGTTCCTACGCCCGGAGCGGGCGCCGGGATTACTTGCGGGTCTTAAGGTGCTTTTCGATCACCTTTTTCCAGCGCTGTTCCCATTCCGGGGCGTACCCCACCGCGCTGTCGACGAGGGTCCGGTCCGGGCCGAGGATGAAAGTCGAGGGGATGCCTGTCGCGGTCAGCGGGCCGGCGTCTTCGGGGGCGGCAAAGTAGACGGGGACCGAGATGTTGAACTGCTTGAGGAAGGGGGCCACGCGCCGGCGATCGGCGTCCACGTTGACGGCGACGACGACGAAATTCCGGTCGGCGTAGGTGTCGTAGATCTTCTGGACGATGGGCAGCTCCATCTTGCAGGGCCCGCACCAGGTCGCCCAGACGTTCAGGAGCACCACGTTGCCCTTGAGATCCGAGAGGCGCACGCTCCCGCCCTGCTCGCCGGCGAACTCGAGATCCGGAAACTGCGGCGGCGCCTGGGGCTGTTCGGCCGAAGCCGCGACGGCCAGGGCCCCTGCCGCGAGGAGGCTTAGCAGGGCGGTGCGCATTCGGATCCCCGAACGGCCCGGAGGAGGCGAATATTCCGCCGCATCGCGGCTTCCAGAATAACCGATGTTGCCATAATGGGCGCCGTGACGAAGGCTCCCCCGGTGCTCGCGCGGGTCTACCGCGGGCCGCACGTGGAGTCGGCGCACCGCGGAAGCCTCGCGGTGGCCGACGAGAAGGGCCGGCTGCTGCAGAGTTGCGGCGACGCGGCGCTCCCGGTGTACGCGCGCTCGGCGGCGAAGCCTTTCCAGGCCATGCCGCTGCTGCTCGCTGGCGGCGAGAAGGAGTTCCGGCTCGGTGACGCGGAGATCGCACTGATGTGTGCCTCGCACGGCGGCGAGCCGGGCCACGTGCGCCTGGCGCAGGAGATCCTCCGGCGCGGCGGCTTTCGCCCGGAGGACCTGCAGTGCGGCGCCCACGCCCCGATGCACGAAGCGTCCGCGCGCGAGCTCGTCAGGCGCGGCGAGGATCCGACCGTGCTGCACAACAACTGCTCGGGCAAGCACGCGGGCCTCCTGCTCGCCTGCCGCGCGCTCGGCCTCGCTCACGCCGGCTACACGGAAGCGGGCCATCCGCTGCAGCGCCGCGTCCGGGCGCTGCTTGCCCGGCACGCCGGCATCCCCGAATCGCGAATCACCGTCGCGGTGGACGGCTGCAACCTGCCGGTCTTCCGTCTGCCCCTCTCGGCCCTTGCCACCGCGTATGCACGTCTGGTCGCCGGCCGCCAGCCGGGCGAGGATGCCGCGGTCGCTTCGGTGCGCGCCCGGATCGTCCGGGCGATGGCCCGCCGCCCGGACATGGTCGCCGGGACGGGGCGATTCACCACGGACTTCATTGCGGCGGGACGCGCACAGTGGATCGGCAAGGAGGGTGCCGAGGGTGTCTATGCGGTCGGGATCCTGGCGCGCTCGAAGGGCGGCAAGGCCCTCGGCCTCGCGTTCAAGCTCGAGGACGGCTCGGCACGCCCGCGTGACGCGGTGACGCTCGTGGCCCTCGAGCGGCTCGGAGCGCTGCCGATCGAGATTCGGCGCTCGCTCGCGGCGTACGCCGAGCCCGTCGTGTGGAACGCACGCGGGATGAAGTCGGGCGCATCGAGGCGAACGTGCCGATCCCGGCCGCGGGCCGCCGCCGCGGGGCAAGGTAGCGCCGTGGCCTACCGGAACCTGTCCGCGTTCCTCCGGGCCCTGGAGGACGAAGGCGACCTGGTGCGGGTTCGCGAACGCGTCTCGCCCCACCTCGAGATTTCCGAGATCGCGGACCGCGCGGTCAAGGGCGGCGGCCCGGCGCTCCTCTTCGAGAACGTCGAGGGTTCGTCGTTCCCGGTGGCGATCAACGTCTTCGCGTCGCGGCGCCGGATGCTCAAAGCGCTCGAAATCGCGTCGTGGGAGGAGTGGGAGGCGCGGCTGGAGTTCTTCCTGGATCCGAAACCGCCGGAAGGCATTCTCGACAAGCTCAGGGCGATCCCGAAGGTCACGGAGCTCGCGAGCGTGTTTCCGAAGACGGTGAAGAGCGGCCAGTGCCAGGAGGTCGTTGCGACGGGCGACGCCGTGGACCTCGGCGCCCTGCCGATCCTGACCTGCTGGCCCCAGGACGCGGGGCCGTTCGTCACCCTGCCTCTCGTGGTCACCAAGGACGGGGCGTCGGGAAAGACGAACGTGGGCATGTACCGGATGCAGGTCTACGACCGGGCGACGACCGGCATGCACTGGCAGAAGCACAAGGACGGGGCCGGTCAGGCCCGAGGATACGAGCGCGAGGGCCGCCGCATGGAGGTCGCGGTGGCGATCGGGTGCGACCCGGCCACGGTATTCTCCGCGATCGCGCCCCTTCCTCCGGGCATTTCGGAGTTCCTCTTCTCGGGCTTCGTACGCGGGGAGGCCGTGCCGCTCGTGCCCGCGAAGACCGTGGACCTGCTCGTGCCGGCCGAGGCCGAGTTCGTGCTCGAGGGCTACGTGGACCCGCGCGAGCGTCGTCGCGAGGGCCCCTTCGGGGACCACACCGGCTTCTATTCGCTCGACGACGACTTTCCGGTCTTCCACGTAACCGCCGTGACGCGGCGCGAGAAGCCCGTGTACATGACGACGATCGTGGGCCGGCCTCCGATGGAGGACGGGTTCATGGGGGAGGCGGTCGAGCGCCTCTTCCTGCCCCTGGTGAAGAAGACGATCCCCGAGATCGTGGACATGCACCTGCCGGTCGAAGGCATCTTCCACAACCTGATGATCGTGGCGATCGACAAGCGCTACCCCGGCCACGCGCGCAAGACGATGCACGCGATCTGGGGGACCGGGCAAATGATGTTCACCAAGACGATCGTCGTCGTGGACCGCGGCGTGAACGTCCGCGACCCGGCCGAGGTCGCGTGGAGGGCCCTGACCGCGATCGACCCGGAACGCGACGTCGAGCTCGTGAAGGGCCCTGTGGACGAGCTCGATTTCGCGGCGCGCCTGCCCTGTTACGGAAGCAAGATCGGCATCGACGCCACCCGAAAGTGGAAGGAGGAGGGCTTCACCGGGCGCTGGCCCGACGCGATCGAGATGTCGCCCGACGTGAAGGCGAAGGTCGACCGGCTCTGGCCCTCCCTGGGGATCCGGACGGGCCGGCGGGGCTAAAGGCTGGCGGGTGTAAAATCTTCCGTCCGGTCATGAAGGTCCTTTTCGTCGACCCGCAAGAGTCCTCCCGCGACGCCCTGCGGCGCTCGCTCGCGGCGCTCGCCTGCCAGGTTCGCGGATTCGGAAGCCTCGGCGAGGCCGAGACGGCGCTGGCCGAGTTCGGGCCTGACGTCGTCGTCGCGGCCCTGGACGGGGCCGGCGGCGACGGGATGGGCTTTCTCGCCCGCGCGCGCGCGGCCGACCCGAGACGGTCGGTCTTCGCGCTCGTGGGTTGCGAAGAGCTCGACCGCGCGGTCGAGGCCGTCGGGGCGGGAGCCGACGACTTTCTCTGGCGCCCGATCTCGGAGTCCCGCGTCGCCCAGCTCCTCGCCGTCGCCGCCGTTCGCCGCGAGCGCGAGGCGGACGCGGAAGACACGCGGCTGCGCCTGGCGCGCGCCGAGTTGCGCGACGCCCTGCCGGGTCGCTCGCCCCGCTGGATCGGTGCCCTGGCGGCGCTCGAGGGCGCCGCGCGGAGCGGCGCCTCGGTCCTGATCACCGGGGAGTCCGGCACGGAGAAGGACGCCGCGGCCCTGGCGCTACACCGTCTCTCGGCGCGCGGCGCGGGCCGGTTTGCCTACATCTCGGAAGGCGAGTCGCTCGACCTGGCGACCCGCCAGACGGGCGCCGGCACGCTCTTCGTTCCCAACATCGAAGCGACGTCGATCGGCTACCAGGAGATGCTGCTTGCTCACGTCGCGAGCGCGCGGCCCGTGCGATTCATCGCCGGGATCGACGAGGACCCGAGCGACGCCCTCGCGGCCGGGCGCCTGCTTCGCTCTCTCTACGACGCGCTCTCGGAGAGCGTCGTACACCTGCCGCCTCTGCGCGAGCGGGAGGGCGACGTGGCGATCCTCGCCGAGCGGCTCCTCGAGGACCTCGACCCGGCCCTCGGGTTCGAAGTGGACGCGCTCGATGCCCTGCGCGCGCACGACTGGCCCGGCAACACGAACGAGCTGCGCGAGATGATCCGCCGCGCGGCGCGCCTCTCGGAAGGGACGATCGGCCCGACGGTCGTCCGCTCGGTGCTCGCACGGCCACTGCCGCGCACGAAGCTGCGCCGGCGAAAGGCCCCGGTCGTGCGCATCGCGGTCGGCGACTCGCTGGCGGACGTGGAGCGGCGGCTGATTTCCAAGACGCTCGAGTTCGCGCGGGGCAACAAGAAGAAGACCGCCGAGCTCCTGAAGCTCTCGCTCAAGACGATCTACAACAAGATCAAGGAATACGGCCTCGAGCACTAAGAGGTCTCTGCGCGCCGGCGACGGGGGCTGGTGCCGGAGGTCGGACTCGAACCGACATGCCCTTGCGAGCGGGGGATTTTGAGTCCCCTGCGTCTGCCATTCCGCCACTCCGGCGAGCGCGTCGAATGATAGATGCAAGGCGCTGAAAATCCAAGTCGTTACGCTGACTCAATGTCTGCCGCGAATCACCAATTCCACTACTTCCGAGGCAATGCGGAAATTGAGATGAATCCGCATTTCATTCCTGGGCCGGGGCGGAAGGTCGTGTCGGGCAACACAATGCTGGGGTCCATGTCAACGGCGGGCGCCGGTACGTTGCCGCGCCCAAACGACGGCGCGACGCGACCGCGGCAAGCCGCAGCCTCATCCACGTACGGCAGGGGATCAGTCAGGCGCGGAGAAGAACTAGGACTCCGGCGCCGGCCAGCAGCAACCCGAGCAGGCCGAGTCCGACGTCCGAGAGCGTCGGTACGGAAATCTCCGGCGCGGGGGCGAGGAACGACCGGATCTCACCGCCTGGGTACTGGGTAGTGTGGATGTTGAGGTACGCCTGCCCGTTCGCCAGGCCGGTCGCGAGGGCGGCCTCTGCGGTCGCCGCCGTGCCGCCGTTCGCGGTCACGAAGGCGGCGTTGAAGCTCGCGGTCTGTGTCAGGTCGAAAGTGTGGGCGTAGGTCCCGGACGTGACCCCCAGTGGGAACCCGGTGAAGGTCGGCGTCTGGGTCGCGACGCCGGCGTTGGTCGGAGCCACGGCGCAGCAGTGGATGTGGGAGGCCGTCGTGTTTCCCACCAGTCCCGAGAACGAGACGTTGACGGTCAAGTTGTGAGTGATCGAGTCGTAGGTCACGGACGCGGAGCCGGTGCCGGGCGAGCCGTTCGCCGGGTTCTCCGCCGAACCCAACAGCGAACCGATGTAGGTCGTCGCGCCGAAGGCTGGGGCCGCCAGTAGCAGCGCGGCCGGGGCGATGCAAAGGAACCCTGCGCGCATCCTGCCCATCTCAAGACTCCTTCTCAATCCTCATCGCAGTCCTTCCCGGCCCGGCGGGTCCGGAGTCGCTCATCTACTGAAGAGTCAATCGCTCTAGGGATTCTTGGGTGACCGGTCACGGATCCGGGACGACGGGATCCTTCCTGGAATGACTTTCTGCCCCGGGCAGCCTGCGACCCAGCACTTCAGAAGGATCGCGCCCTGCTTGCGCTCCTCCGCTGAAAGCTCGGTCGAGTTCTGGTGACCCTGACTGCACTTCCAGAAGTGAAAGGAGTTCGACGTGTCCCGCGTGTCCATGGCTGACGTACTCGCTTCAGAGGCGTATTAGATCACCAAGCGAGCGTCGAGGGGCTCCTGAACAGTTCGGAGGCAACCGCAATCATCTCGAGCGCGGTGCGCGTGGCCAGCGCGAAGGATTGCAGGCCGATCCGGTCGGAGCCAGGAGATCGCATGCCGGCCTACAATCGCGGGCCGACGACCGAGGCGAGGGCGAGCGCCAGGGCGCCGACGAGGACCGCGGAGAGGGCCCCGACGTAGAGGGGCTTCCAGCCCATCTTTCTGAAGGCGCGGAGGTTCGTGGAGAGGCCGACGCCCGCCATTGCGGTTCCGAGGGCGGCGCTGCCCCAGGTCTCGCCCACGGTGTTCGCAACCCCTTTCCAGGCCGCGGCGTCCCAGACTCCCCAGGCGAGGCCGCCGGCGGCGAGCTTCGCGTCGCCGATCGAGCGCGCGATCGCCATTGCGAGAAAACCGAGGACGAAAAGCGGAAACAGCTTCGCCAGCCGCACAGGCCCGCCCGCGTGGCCGGTGCGGCGGACGTGCAGGTACGCGAGCAGGGGCACGACGGCGACGAGGAAGACGTTGCGCGTGAGCTTGGTGACGGTCGCGGCCCGGAAGGCGGCTTCGTCGCGAAAGACCTCCTTGTACGAGAGCGCGGCCCCCATGACCTGCGAGGTGTCGTGGATGCCCGTCCCGAGAAACAGTCCGACTGCCCCGGAGTCGGCGCCGAAGAGGGCGTGCGCGAGGTAGGGATAGGACAGCATCGCGACGAGCCCGAAGAGGGTGACGTTCGCCACCGTGTAGGCCACCTCACTCTCCTCCGCCTCGATGACCGGTCCGACCGAGAGGGCCGCGGTGACGCCGCAGATCGCGGTGGAAGCCGCCGCGAGCGTGCCGAGACGGTCCGAGACGCCGAGCACGCGCGCGAGCCCGGTCGCCGCGACCAGCGCGACGGCGACGATCGTCGCAACGACGGGAATTCCCCAGGCGCCGAGCCTGACCACGTCGAAAAAAGAGAGCCGGATACCCACGAGGATGATCCCGAGGCGCAGCATTCTCCTGACCGCGAAGGCGAGGCCGGGCCGAAACAGGCCGGCGGTCCCGATCGTGTTCGCCGCGAGGAGGCCGAGCACGATCGCCATCGAGATGCCCGAGACCGGGCTCGCGCGGCCAGCGGGGTCTACACCCTCGAGGTGAAGCAGCAGCGCGCCCAGCCGCCGGGCCACGTCCCCGGCCACGAGCATGACGGCGACGGCGAGGGCGAGACCGGGCAGCACCTCGAGAGTCTTCCGGACAGGCGCACGCACGGCGCGGCAGCATATCCCGCCGCGGGCAGTCGTTCGGCGGGAGACGCACGTTTGCCATCCCGCTGATGCAACTGAATCATCCGAGGGCCCAGACCGCCGCATAGGATCGGGCCATGACTTCAACAGAGAAGCGGGTCGTCATCCTCGGCGCCGCGGGCCGCGATTTCCACGACTTCAACACGGTCTTCCGGGACGACCCCGACGACGCGGGTCGTCGCCTTCACGGCGACGCAGATCCCGGGGATCGCCGGGCGGCGCTATCCGGCCGCCCTCGCGGGGCCGCTCTACCCCGACGGGCATCCCGATCGTCCCCGAGGACGACCTCGAGAAGGCTCATCCGGGAGGAGAAGGTCGACATCTGCGTCTTCTCGTATTCGGACGTGACGCACGAGCACGTCATGCACCTCGCCTCCCGCTCGCATCGCCGCCGGCGCGGACTTCCTACTGCTGTCGGCCGAGGCGCACGATGCTCAAGGCGAAGGTGCCGGTCATCGCCGTGACGGCCGTGCGGACCGGCGCGGGGAAGAGCCAGACGACGCGCTACCTCTCGAGCATCCTCAAGGAGCTCGGAAGAAGGTCGTCGCGATCCGCCACCCGATGCCCTACGGCGACCTCGCCGCGCAGGCCTGCCAGCGCTTCGCGACCTACGCCGACCTCGACCGCGAGAAGTGCACGATCGAGGAGCGCGAGGAGTACGAGCCGCACATCGACAACGGCTTCGTCGTCTACGCGGGCGTCGACTACGGAGAGATCCTCGCGCGCGCCGAGGCGGAGGCCGACGTCATCCTCTGGGACGGCGGCAACAACGACCTGCCGTTCTACGTGCCCGGCGCTCCACATCTGCATCGCCGACCCGCACCGCGCCGGGCACGAGACCGCCTACCACCCGGGCGAGGCGAACTTCCGGCGGGCCGACGTCATCCTCGTCAACAAGTGCGACACGGCCGAGCCGGCGAACATCCACGCGGTCGAGACGGCGGCGGCGCGGCTGAACCCGAAGGCGCGCGTCCTGCGCGCGAACTCGCCGGTCGTCGTCGAGCGACCCGGAGCTGGTCGCGGGCAAGAGGGTCCTCGTCGTCGAGGACGGCCCGACGCTCACGCACGGCGGCATGCGCTTCGGCGCCGGCCTCGTGGCGGCGAAGAAGGCCGGCGCGGCCGCGATCGTCGACCCGAGCCCCTACGCGGTCGGCTCGATCCGGGACACGTACGCGAAGTACCCGAACGCCGTCGGGATCCTCCCCGCGATGGGTTACGGCGACGCGCAGATCGCCGAGCTCGCCGAGACGATCCGGCGGACGCCGTGCGACGTCGTCGTCGTCGGGACGCCGATCGACCTGACGCGCGTCGTCGACGATCGACAAGCCCGCCGTGCGCGTGCGCTACGACCTGCGCGAGCAGACGCCGGGAGCGCTCGAGGCGGAGGTTCGCAGGGCGCTCGGCTAGGGCCTGGAGGCCAGAAGGGTCGGTCATAATCGGCGGCGATGGCGTCGACCTCGCGGGCCTGGTTCGTGGATCGGTACGGCGGGCCGGAGCGCCTCGCGCTTCGGGTGCGAGAGGATCCCTCGCCCGCGGCCGGCGAGGTGCTGGTTCGGACGGCGGCCATCGGGTTGAACTTCGCCGACCTCTTCGTGCGCGCCGGCGCCTACCCGCGAACCCCGAAGCCGCCGTTCGTACCGGGCATGGAGATCTCCGGCACCGTCGAGGCCGTGGGAGAGGGCGTCGCCGGATTTTCGCCCGGCCAGCCCGTGGTCGCGGTGCCGCTCTTCGGGGGACACGCCGAGAAGGTCGCCGTCCCGGCCTCGAAGGTCTTCGCGCTGCCCGCGGGGGTGGACCTCGTCGAGGCGGCGGCCGTCCCGGTCGTGTTCCTCACCGCCTGGTACATCTGCGCTCGGGCCGAGGTCGCCGCAGGGGATCGCGCCGTGGTCACGGCGTCGGCCGGCGGCGTCGGCTCGGCCCTGCTGCAGCTCCTGGCGGCACGCGGCGCGAGGACGCTCGCGCTCGTCGGCTCCGAGGGCAAGCGCGCCCTGTGCCGCGAGCTCGGTGCGGAGGAGACGGGTCTCTACGACGCCGCGGAGGACCTGATCGCCCGCGCCTTCGGCGGTAGCGCCGACGTCGTGGCCGACGCCATCGGCGGCCGGATCTTCCGCCGCCTCTGGAAGCGCCTGGGCCCCGGCGGGCGCTACGTGCTCTACGGGTTCGCCGCTGCCTCGGGCGCGTCGGGCGTGGCAAAGGTGAAGGCCGCGCGAGAGCTCGCGGCGATGGGCCTCCTTTCGCCCTATTCCTTCGTCCAGTCCTGCCGCACGCTGATCGGTTTCAACCTGTCGCTTCTGCCCGACCGGACGGGGGAGCTGCGGCGCGCGGCCGAGGAGATCTTCGGCCTCTGGAAGCTCGGGCGCGTCCGCCCGATCCTCGGCCCCCGCTTCGCCTTCGACCGCCTGCCCGACGCGCACCGGGCCCTCGCCGGGCGCGGCACGACCGGCAAGGTCGTTGTCGCCGTCAGTTGACGTCGAAGCCCATCGCGGTCACGAATCCTCGGTGGAACGCGGGGTGCGCCGCCAGCTCCACGTACTCGACCCGGCGGGCGATCGCCTGCGCGGCGCGGCGGCTTTCCGTCGAGACGAGCATCTGTCGTGCTCCGGCGCCGGCGGCGTTGCCGACCTGGCGGAAGCGCTCGAGGGGAACCGCGGGCAGCAGCCCCGCCCGCACCGCGCTCGACAGGTCGAGGTAGGAGCCGAAGGCGCCGGCGACGACGATCTCCTCGAGCTCGTCGGCCTCGCACTCGGCCTCCTGGAGGAGGACGTCGATTCCGGCGCGGACCGCCGCCTTCGCGAGCTGGATCTCGTTGATGTCGCCGCGGGTGACCGTGATGTCTCGGGCGTGGCCCGTCCTCGCCGCCGGCACCAGGAGGAACTCGGGCTGGCCGCCGGGGGCGCGAACGCCCGGGGCCTCGGCGCGGAGGTTTCCTCGCCGGTCGATCGCGCCCGCTGCCAACATCTCGGCCACCGCGTCCAGGATGCCGGAGCCGCAGATGCCGACCGGCGGCACGCGCCCGATCGTGTAGACGGACACCTCGGCGCCGCGGATGCGAACGCGCTCGATGGCGCCGGGCGCGGCCCGCATCCCCGCGCTGATGTGTGCGCCTTCGAAGGCGGGCCCGGACGGGGACGAGCACGAGAGGAGCCGCTCGCCCCGGGCCAGGCTGATCTCGGTGTTGGTGCCGATGTCGAGGGCGAGGGCCGTGCGGCGCGTCTGCCCGACCCCGGTCGACAGCAGCGCGGCGACGTGGTCGGCGCCAAGGTAGCCGGCGACGTTGGACGGAAGGAAGACGTGCGTGCCCGGCGGAAGGTCGAGGCCGGCGTCGCGGGCCGAGAGATCCAGGGCGTCGGTCGTGAGAGGGCGGTAGGGCGCGGCGCCGAGCGTGCGCACGGCCAGCCCGGCGAACAGGTGGTGCATCACGGTGTTTCCGACGGCGACGACGTCGAAGATCCGGCTTCGGGACGCGCCCACCTCGGCGCACATCTCGCCGATCAGGTGGTTGAGCCTGTCCACGAGCCTCTCCCGCAGGACCCGCCCGCCCGCGGGGTTTCGGTCCGTGTAGGCGATCCGGCTGATGAGGTCCTCGCCGTAGGCGATCTGAGGGTTCATCGCCCCGGCGCGGGCGACCGTGCAGCCGCTATCGAGGTCCAGGAGATAGACCGCGAGTTTGGTCGTGCCGATGTCGATCGCGAGTCCCAGGCGCGAGAGCCGCGAAGGCCGCGACGGTGTCGGCTCCTCGCCGCCCTCGAGCTGCACCCGCTGGGCGGCGGTGAGGGATTCGGGCGGGACGTCCACGCGGACGTCTCCGAGGGCCTCCGCCCGGCAGGCCATGCGCAGTCCGGCTGCGATCTCTCCCGCCGAAAGGTCCCTAAGCTCTTCGGACGCGGGCTGGGAAAGCGTGCCGTCGACCAGGCGGACGCGGCAACCGCCGCAGGTTCCCGCTCCGCCGCAAATCGCCTGGAGCTCGACGCCGACCGACTGGGCCGCGGCGAGGATCGTCGTGCCCTTTGGCACCTCGGCGCGGCGCCCGACGGGCTGGAGATCCACGACGACGAAGCCGGGGACGGGGCGGCCGCTAGAGGGGCGTTCCATCGCGCTTCCGATGACGGCAGGAATCGTGTGAGGTGCAGGCGTCGCAGATCTCGCCGCGGCCGCCGGCCTCGGATCCGAGGCCGAAGACCATCGAGAGGGACTTTCGGGGAGCATCCAACCCCCGGCGGTCAGACGGACGCCGGAAAGGAGCGGGTCGAGCACCCGGAAGATCTCCTGCTGGCCATCCCCGAGCGGCCAGCCTTCCATCCCCGGGCCGACGGGGCCCGTCGCTCGCAGCCCCTCCCGACGGGCGAGCTCGCGGGCGAGATGGCGCGCCGAGAGCGACAGGATCTGGACGGCATGCGACCCGAGCCCGTCGAGGGCGAGGGCGTAGGGAAGGTCGCGGCCAAACGTTCGCGAGACGCGGACTTCCAGGCGCTCGCCGATCGTCGCCGCGACGACCAGCACCGAGCTCGAGCCGGAAAGCCCTCGGGCGACGAGAGGCCCGGTCAGCGCCCCGCCGCCTTCGAGGACGAGGCGTGAGGGCTCCCGCAGGCAGATGCGGAGAAGCCGGTAGGTCAGGCGAGGCTCGATCAGCGCGGCGCCTTCCTTCAAGGCCCGTTCCGCGATGGCGACGAGGCGAGGGCTGCGCGCGCGCACCCGCGCCGCATCCGCTCCCTGCGCCCGGAGGACGCCGTCGGCGTCCAGGCCGTCGAGCCACCGCTGCAATCCCGGCGAGGCGGTCATGATCCGGGCAAGCCGTTCAATCCCGCTTTTGCGGCGAGCGGCTCCACGACGTCGAAGATCCGGTGTCGCGCGGCCTCGTCGAGCGAGGGGCGCCGGTACGCCGCGACGAGGTCTGCGACGCGCGTGCGGGCGCGGGCGAAGGCATCGCGCCTTCCGGCGTCCTCCCACGCCCTGAGCGAGCCGCGGTCCGTCGCGGTCGAGGGGAGATGCTGCTCGGCCCGGAAGAGGCGGCGCGTGTCGGCGAGCTTCAGGAACTCGCCCGCGGGGCCGACCCGCTCGAACATGTCGACGGCGAGGGAGTCCGTGCGCGCCTCGATGCCGTCGAGGAGCCTTCGCGCCGAGGCGATCGCCTCGGCGTCGAGCACGAGCTTTTCCGCGCTCTGGCAGCCGAGGAAGTCGAGCATTCCGGCGCCCGAGATCATGTTGATGCCGCCGAGCGCGCCGAGCAGGATCGCGGCGGCGCTCTCCATGCCGGCCTGCGCGTCGACGCACTTGGCGTCGCTGCCGCCGAGGTAGGCGTGGGTCGGCAGGTTGAGGCTCTTGCCCACCTCCGCGCACGCGAGGTCGATGAGCACGGTCTCGACCGCCCCCATGGGTGTCGTGCCGGTGCGCATGTCGAAGATCGACGGTGCCCCGCCCCAGACGACCGGTGCGCCGGGTTGGGCGAGCTGCGAGATGGTCAGGCCCGTCAGGCATTCGGCCGCGTGCTGCACGGCCGCGCCTGCGAGCGTCACCGGGGCCGCGGCGCCGGCCAGAGGCACCGAGACGATCTCGGCCGGCACGCCCGCGCGCGCCAGCTCCACGAGGCTATCCGACGCGAAGGCCGACCAGTTGAGCGGCGGGGAAGGACACACGTCGAAGACGGCGCGGGGCCTCCGCCGCAGGGCCACGCGCCCTCCGGCGTCGGCCTCGAGGAGCTTGACCATCGCCGCGACCGCGCTCGCCGTGAAAGCGCCTGTGACGACCGGCTTGTCGGAGTAAAGCAGCACGAGGAAGAGACGGTAGAGGTCGCCGATGTCCTTCGGGACGTCGGCGCAGACCAGGGCCGTCGACTGCGCCGCGTACTCGGGCAGCATTTCCGCGACCTGGACCAGTCGGACGAGGTCGGCCGACGAGGACTCGCGGTGCTCCCCGGTTTCCGCGTCCAGGACGTGGACGCAGGACGACCCCGGATCGAAGTGCACCGAGTCCCCGCCGTAGCGCACGCAGGCGTGGCCGCTGCGGTCGTGGAGGAAAAACTCCGAGGGCGCGGACGCCAGCGCCCGGCGCGCGAGGGGCTCCGGAATGTGGGCCACGCCGGCCTCGACCGCCGCTCCCGCGGAGGCGAGAAGCTCGCGGCCGCCCGGCCGTGGACCTGCACGCCGGGCCGCATCAGCAGCGCGAAGGCCTCGTCGAGGATCCGCCCGAGGAGGGCCGGGTCGAGCAGCGAAAACCTCGGCCGCATCGGATCTCCGGCTAACAGCCGACGAGCGTCTTCGCGAGCGCCACGGCTGCCACCGCGTCCTCGCCGTAGCCGTCCGCGCCGATCTCCTCCGCCCAGCCCCGGGTCACCGGAGCGCCTCCCACCATGACCTTCACCCGCGGACGCAGGCCGTGGCGGTCGAGGGCCTCGACGACGTGCCTCTGGCCGGTCATCGTCGTCGTCAGAAGCGCCGAGACGCCCACGATGTCGGCGCCGATCTCCCTCGCGCGCACGGCGAAAGTCTCGTAGGGCACGTCCACGCCGATGTCGTGCACCTCGAATCCGGCGGACGAGAGCATCGTGGACACGAGCGTCTTGCCGATCTCGTGGATGTCGCCCTGGACCGTGCCGAGCACGACTTTGCCGAGAATGGCCCGCCGCACGCCGCCCCTCTGGAGCTCCGGCTCGAGGACCGCCGTGGCCGCCTTCATCGCCTCGCCGGCCATCACGAGATCGGGCAAGAAAAGGTCGCCTCTTCCGAACCCCTCGCCGACCTCGTTCAGGCCCGGGACGAACCCCCGCTGGATGGCGTCGAGCGGGGCGAGCGAGAGCGAGAGCGCTTCCGTCGCGAGCGCCGCGGCCCGATCGGGATCGCCCTCGAGGACGCTGCGGCGCATCGCGTCGAGGAGATCCTCATGCATGGGCCTCTCCTGGCGCCGGCCGGGACGCCGCCCGTGCCGCGGCGCGCTCGACGACGGCGGCTACCGCTCGCGCGGCGGCCTCTTCGAGAGGCTCCGGCCGGTGGCCGTCGAGAAGGCCCGCGACGTGGTCCGCCGCCCTCTCCGGCAGAGCCTTGCCGCCCCGCGAGAGCCAGCCGGCGTGGTTGTCGCGGTCGAAGATGGTCGGATACCAGCGCTCCCTCATGTGGCGCCGGGTGTGGGGCAGCTTCAGAAACTGACCGTCCGGCCCGGCTTGGTCGATCAGGTCGAGGGCGAGCGTCTCCGGGCTGATCTCGACCTGCTGCTGGAAGCTCGAAATCCAGCCCGCGATCTCGTTGCAGATCGCCAGCTGAGCGAGCGATCCCGAGAGGCCCGACTCCAGGTAGCCGAGGTCGTGGAAGAGGTGGCCGCCCGACATCGCTCCGACCAGCATGCTCAGGGCGGCCTCGATGCCGGCCTGCGCGTCGACCAGCTTGGATTCGCTGCTGCCTCCGAGAGAAAAGAGGGGCAGGTCGTAGAAGTGCCCGAGCGCCTCGGCCATACCCCGGGGCTCCGGGGCGCAGTACGGGTCGACCATCGTTCGCATGTCCAGCGCATCGCCGCCGAACCCGGGCATGACGAACGGCGCTCCGGGGCGCTTCAGCTGCGAGAGGACGAGGCCCGCCAGGGCGCCGGCGTTGGAGAGGGCGAGCCCGCCCGCCATCGTCATCGGTCCACTCGTCCCTCCGGAGACGACCGGGATGTAGAGCGCCGGCAGGCCCTTCTCCGAAAGAAAAAGGAGCTTCTGCAGGGCGTCGGCGTTGTGGACGAGGCCCGTCGTGACGTTGATGTAGCAGGCGGCAAACGGCCTCTCCCGCAGCGCCTCGGCCCCCCCGGCGACGGCCTCGGCCATCTCGATCACGTCGGAGCAGCCCGACATCTCGTAGGTCACGAAGACGATGGGCTTGGAGGTATTCTGCAGCATCGCCTCGAACTGGAGCCGGTCCGCCAGCTCGGGCGGGACGTCTGAGGGCAGGAACATGGACATCGCGAAGTGGATGTGCTCGAGCGCGTCGCACAGGCGCGCGGCCTCCCGGACGTCCTGGAGGCGGGCGCGTCGGCGCTCGCCGGTGCGGTGGTCGATGACGTTCAGGCAATCCGAACCGGGTCCGAAATAGGTCCGGGCCCCTTCGAGGGGCATGACCGGGTGGCCGAGGCGGTCGTGGAGCACGACGAGGCGCGGAGCCGTCTCGAACGCCCGTTGGACCAGGCGCGCGGGAATTCGAACGCGATTGCCCTCCGACACATCGGCTCCCGCGCGCCGGAGGAGCTCGACGGCCTCCGGCTCCAAGAGCCGAACGCCCGTGCGCTCGAGAATCTCGAGGCTCGAGGCGTGCAGTTTTTCGCATTGCTCCGGCGCCAGCCGCGCAAACGCCGCTCCCGCTCGACCCCGAGTCAGCTTTCGGTCCTCCATCCGTATCCAGTGTCGTCGAGCGTTCGCGTCGGGGAGTGGTGCGTTTGCATCACTCGGGCGGCTCCGGCCACGGCGGCGCTGATACGATTCGCGCGCCGTTCGAGGGAGGCGTCGCCATGCGCATGGATCGTTTCCAGATGGAACGGACCCAGTGCCTCTACGAGAACTCGGTCAAATGGAACCTTTCGGAGAGCGGTGTCGAGCCACTTCGGGTCGAAGAGCTCCTCGACGGCGAGATGGGCCGTGAGGAGCTGCTCGGGCAGGCCCTCAAATACCCGGAGTCCAACGGATCGGCGCTCCTGCGCGAGCGCATCGCCCTCTTCTATCCCGGCGCGAGCGCCGAGAACGTCCTCGTCACGACCGGCTGCTCCGAGGCCAACTACACGACACTCTGGGGGCTCCTGGAGAAAGGCGACCGGATGGCCGTCATGATCCCCAACTACATGCAGTCCTGGGGCCTCGCCCGGGGTTACGCCGGCCGGGCCGACGCCTATCGCCTCGTCGAAAGGAAGCGTGGTCTGAAGAGCCGGTGGGCGCTGGACGTCGCAAGCCTCGAGCGGGCGGTCACGAGGAAGACCAAGGCGATCATGGTCACCAACCCGAACAACCCGACGGGGGCAGTCCTGACCGAAGCCGAGATGGGCGAGATCGTCCGCGTCGCGCGCGGGGTCGGCGCCTGGATCGTCTCGGACGAGGTGTACCGGGGCGCCGAGGTTTCGAGCGACGAGGCCTCGCCCACGTTCTGGGGGCGATATTCGAAGGTCATCGTGACGGCCGGCCTCTCGAAGGCTTTCGGATTGCCGGGGCTGCGCATCGGGTGGATCGTCGCGCCAGCCCCGTGGACCGCGTCTTTCTGGGCCTACCAGGACTACACGACGCTCACGCCTTCGATGCTGTCCGACCGCCTTGCTCGCGCCGCGATGGAACCTCGCCGGCGCGAGGAAATCCTGGCGCGCACCCGCACGATCATCCGTCGGCACCTGCCTCGCGTCGAGGCCTGGATCCGGGCCCACGGCGAGCTCTTCGACTTCATCCCGCCGGTGGCCGGGGCGATCGCCCTCGTCAAATACCGCCTTCCGATCGGCTCGGCTTCACTCTTCGCCCGCCTGCGGCTCGAGAAGTCGGTCCTGATCACGCCCGGGGCCCACTTCGGGATTGGTCGGTACATTCGGATCGGCTACGGCTATGACGCCGGGAAGACGCTCGAAGGGCTGAAACGAATCGACGAGCTGTCTGGACGAAATCCGCCCCTCCTGGCGCCGGCCGGAAAAAAGAAAGCGGCTTCCGCCTCCTGACCATTTCTTGGCAGTCGGGGCCCACGTCCGCGGCTCTCCCGGGCATCGTGTTGACAGGCACCGACTTAGGCTCGGGGCCTGCCTGTGACGAGGCTCACAGCCGTCCGTAAATTGCTGAAATAGCATAACTTCTATGTCCCGGGAGGGGCCAGGCGGTTTGAATTCTCACCTTTTTTTGCCTATAATCCGCGGCTCCCGGATCAGGCTTTTTTGACTTTCTTTGAGGAGGACCGAGTGGGATTCAAGGTGGGAGAGAAGATCGTGTATCCAAACCACGGGGTCTCCGTGGTCGAGAAGATCGGCGAGGGGTTTCAGACCGAGCCGGTGGCTCCTAAGAGCTTCTATCATCTCCGTCTCCTGTCGAACAATTCCCGGGTGATGGTGCCTGTCGGGAACACCGGGCTCATCGGTTTGCGGCGCCTGACCCAGCGCAAGGACATCACCGGTCTCATGAAAACGCTCGGCGACGGGCGCTTTTCGGCGACCGGCGACTGGAAAGGCCGCTACAAGCAGAACCTCGACAAGATGAAGAGCGGAGAGCTGCACGCGATTGCCGACGTGCTGAAGACCCTGAACTTCATCTCCTCGCGCAAGACCCTCTCCTTCCGCGAGAAGAAGATGTACGAGCGGGCCAAGTATCTGATCGTCTCCGAGATCGCCGTGATCAACGGTCTCGACGAGAAGGAAGTCGAGCGACAGGTGGATCGGGCCCTGGCACGTTCGGCCGGGAGTCGGGCGACCGCGCACTGACCCGGGCCGACGCAGTAACGGATCCTCGACGGGGCGGCGAGAGCCGCCCCGTTTCGTTGATGCCACGGGAGCTAGAATGCCGCCCATGGACACACCCAAGAAATCCTCCGCGGCCCAGTCGATCGTGATGCTCCTGGTCGGCGCCCTGGTCGGATTCGGCGCCGGGTACTTCGCAGGCGGCGGAGGAAGGCCGGGCGGGAGCGCGGCGGGCCCCGCCGCGGCAGGGGCCGCCGGCGACCGGGTCGCCGAGCTCACGCAGGCGCTCGAGCGCGATCCGGAGAACCCGGAGATCCTGATGGATCTCGGAAACACCTACTACGACCGCGACGATTGGGATCGGGCCATCAAGATGTACGAGAAGGCCAGGCGCAAGGCGCCGAAGAACCCGAACCTGCTGTCGGACCTCGGCGCGGCCCACCGAAACCGTGGAGAGTTCGAGCTCGCCGTGGCGTACTTCCAGAAGGCGCGGGAGGCCAACGCCGAGCACTGGCAGTCGCTCTTGAACTGGCTCCTCGTCGAGGCCTACGACCGGCGCGACGCCCGGGCCGCGCAGAGGCTTTTCGACGAGGTCAAGCAGCGCTATCCGGAGATCCCCCAGCTCGACAAGATCCAGGAGCAGATCAAGGGACTCGGTTCGGGAGCTTGATGCTGCGGCTCGTCCTCGCCCTCTTCGTTCTCTTCCTGCTGCTGACCGTACTGCGCGGTCTGAGGATCTTCCTGCGCGCCTTCCTGCGGCCGGCGGCTCGGCCGGGCGCCGTGCGCCCCGGGGGCACGCGCGAAGCGGAGATGGTCCGGGACCCGGTCTGCGGGACCTGGGTCGACCGCGGGATCGCCCTGACGCTGCGCAGGGGCGGCGAGAACGTGGCGGTCTGCTCGGAGGAGTGCCGCAAGGCACTCGAGCGCGCCGGATGAGCGGCGGGCTCTTCGAGGACGAGCCGAAAGCCCGCGCCGATGGCGCCGGCTTCGCGCCCGCCACGCCGCTCGCGGACCGAATGCGGCCGCGTTCTCTCGACGAGGTCGAGGGCCCCGAGGAGGTGGTCGGCGCCAACGGGTTCCTGCGCCGCGCCATTGCCGAAGACCGCGTTCCCTCGCTCGTCCTGTGGGGCCCCCCCGGCGTGGGCAAGACCACGCTGGCTCGCCTGATCGCCTCCCAGACGTCGTCGCTCTTCCTCGCGTACTCCGCCGTCGCAACGGGTATCAAGGAGATGCGCGAGGTTCTCGACGAGGCGCGGCGGCTGCGCGCGCGCCACGGCAAGCGGACGATCCTCTTTCTCGACGAGATCCATCGGTTCAACCGGTCGCAGCAGGACGTCTTTCTGCCGTACGTCGAGTCGGGAGACATCGTTCTGGTGGGCGCGACGACGGAGAACCCGTCCTTCGAGCTCAATGGAGCGCTGCTGTCGCGCTGCAAGGTGGTGGTCCTCGAGCCGCTGTCGCCGGAGGCGGTGGCCCGCATCGTGGAGCGAGCGCTGCGCGACATCCCGCGCGGCCTCGGAGCCCGCGACTTCGCTCTCGACGACGACGCCCTGGCCTTCATCGCGCAGGCCGCCGGTGGCGACGCGCGCCGGGCCCTGAACCTGCTCGAGGCCGCCGCCGCGGACGCCGAGGCGGCGCGAGCCCGGACGATCGAGCTCGGACGACTGCGCGACCTCCTGCAGCGCAAGGTGCTGCTCTACGACAAGGCGGGCGAGGAGCATTACAACCTCATCTCCGCCCTCCACAAGTCCATGCGCGAGTCGGACCCCGACGCGACTCTCTACTGGCTCGTGCGGATGCTCGAGGCGGGGGAGGACCCGCTCTACGTCGCCCGCCGCATCGTGCGGTTTGCTTCGGAAGATATCGGGCTGGCGGACCCGCGCGCGCTGCGCGTGTCGCTCGACGCCAAGGAAGCCTTCGAGTTCCTGGGCATGCCGGAGGGCTCTCTCGCCCTGGTCGAGGCGGCGGTCTACTGCGCTCTCGCCCCGAAGTCCAACGCCCTCTACGAGGCCGAGGGCGAGGCCAAGCGGGACGTCGCCGAGAAGCCGGCCGAGCCGGTGCCCGACGTCATCCGCAATGCCGTCACGAAGCTCATGCGCGACGTCGGCTACGGGCGCGGATACCGCTATGCCCACGCCGAGCCCGAGGGCGTCGGAGGCATCGAGTGTCTGCCCGACGCCCTGCGCGGGAGGCGCTACTACCGGCCCCGTTCCTCCGGGGAGGAGTCCGAGCTGGCCAGGCGGCTGGAAGCGGTCCTGAAACTGCGCCAGCAGAAGTGGGCCAAGGAAGCGGCCGACGAGAGCGGCAAGCGGAAGAAGAAGAAATCGTGATTCCTCGTCGTGCCGAGCGCAGCGAGGGATCCCTCTGAAAGTCATGGAGCGGCTCCGAGGGGCCCGCTCGGACCTGCCGGCTCTCGGGACGACGAGTTAAGCCTCTTCCCGCCTGTAGTTCGGAGCTTCCTTCGTGATGATGACGTCGTGCGCGTGGGACTCCTTGAGCCCCGCCGCCGTGATGCGGATCAGGCGCGCCTTCGTGCGCAGGTCCTCGATCGTCCGACAGCCCGCCAGGCCCATTCCGCTGCGAACGCCGCCGGTCAGCTGAGCCACGAGCGCTTCGACGCTGCCCTTGTAGGGCACCATGCCCTCGATGCCCTCGGGCACGAGCTTCGAGAGGGAGCCGTTTCCCGAGGGCTCCGTTTCCATGGACTCCTGGAAGTACCGGTCGGAGGAGCCGGCCTTCATCGCCCCGAGCGAGCCCATACCGCGATAGGCCTTGAAGGTGCGGCCCTGGTACAGGATCGTCTCGCCCGGCGATTCCTCGGTGCCGGCCAAGAGCGAGCCGATCATCACGAGGTGCGCGCCCGCTGCGAGGGCCTTGGTGATGTCCCCCGAGAACTTGATGCCTCCGTCGGCGATCAGGGGAACTCTGGTGCCGCGGGTCGCCCTGGCGCACTCGCGGATTGCGTGGATCTGCGGCACGCCGGCGCCGGTGACGACCCGCGTGGTGCAGATCGAGCCCGGCCCGATGCCGACCTTGATGGCGTCGGCGCCGCGCTTCAGGAGGTCGCGGGCGCCCGCCTCGGTGGCGACGTTGCCGGCGATGATCGGGGTCGAGGGGAAGCGCTTGCGAACGAGCTTCAGCGCGTCGAGCACGCCCTGGCTGTGCCCGTGGGAAGAGTCGAGGACGAGGACGTCCACCTTGGCCCGCACGAGCTCGCGGGCGCGGTCCAGGACGTCCCGGGTGACGCCGATTGCCCCGCCGACCCGCAGGCGCCCGAGAGCGTCCTTGGCCGCGTTCGGGTACTTGATCGCCTTCTGGATGTCCTTGACGGTGATCAGGCCCTTGAGGTTCCCGGCGCGGTCCACCACGAGGAGCTTCTCGATGCGGTACTTGTGCAGAAGCTCCTTGGCCTGCTCGAGCGTCGTGCCGACGGGTGTGGTGATGAGGTTCTTCTTCGTCATCCGCGCCGAGATCGGGCGGTCGGTCCGCGTCTCGAAGCGCAGGTCCCGGTTGGTCAAAATCCCGACGAGCTTGCCGCGGTCGTTGACGACGGGCACGCCCGAGATCTTGTAGCGAGCCATGACCTCCAGCGCCTCGGCGATGGTCTGCTCGGGCCGGCAGGTGACCGGGTCGACGATCATGCCCGATTCGGAGCGCTTGACCTTGTCCACCTCGGCCGCCTGGGCCTCGACCGAGAGGTTCTTGTGGATGACCCCGAGGCCTCCCTGCTGGGCCATGGCGATGGCCAGGCGCGACTCGGTCACGGTGTCCATCGCGGACGAGATGAGCGGGATGTTGAGGCCGATCTGGCCGGTCAGGCTGGTGCGCAGGTCCACGTCGCGAGGGTGCACCTCGGAGTGGGCGGGCACCAGCAGGACGTCGTCGAACGTCAGGGCGAGCGGAATGTCCGCGTTGGGACGCGAGCTCTTGCGTTTGTCAGCCATCAGGCCCCCGCCGCGCCTTGGGTTGCCCCGTGGCATTTCTTGTACTTCCGTCCCGAGCCGCAGGGGCACGGGTCGTTGCGCCCGACTTTGGGAGCGTTGCGGTGGATCGTCTCGACCTTCGCGTCCTGGCCGCCCGAGGCGGCGGCGCCGTAGGAGTAGTTGACGTTCGACGGGCCCCGGCGGGCGGGCATGGGGACGGGAGCCCGCCGCTCGGCGGCGCGGGCATTGACCTCGTCGGCTTCTTCCTCGCGGGCGACGGGCTGGAGCTTGAACAGGTACTGGACGATCTGGTCCTCGATGCGCTCCCTCATCAGGGTGAACAGCTCGAAGGACTCCTTCTTGTACTCGATGAGCGGATCGCGCTGGCCGTAGCCGCGCAGGCCGATGCCTTCCTTCAGGTGGTCGATCGCGAGGAGGTGGTCCTTCCACTGCTGGTCGACGACCTGGAGCATGACGAACTTTTCGTGGGTCCGCATCATCTCGGCGCCGAGGATCTGCTCCTTGCGGTCGTAGACGGCCAGCAGCCCCTTCCACAGCTCGTCGCGGATCTGCTCGCGCGTCTTTCCGGCGTAGTCGAAGGAGCCGGGCTTCAACCCGAAGTACTCCCCGAGGTCGATGTCGCAGGCGGGGAGGTCCCATTCCTGCGGGCCCTTTTCCTCGTCGAGGTGGCGGCCGAGGATGTAGTCGAGGATGGTCTCGGCCAGGCCGAGGACGTGGTCCCGGGCGGCGTCTCCGCGGAGGATCTCCCGGCGCATGCCGTAGATTTCTTCGCGCTGGCGGTTCATGACGTCGTCGTACTCGAGCAGGTGCTTGCGGCTCTCGAAGTTGCGGGCCTCGACCTGCTTCTGGGCGCGCTCGATCGAGCGCGAGACCATACCGTGCTCGATCGGAACGCCCTCCTCCATGCCGAGGCGCCGCATGACGTTCTGAAGGCGGTCGGATCCGAAAATTCGCATCAGATCGTCCTCGAGCGACAGGTAGAAGCGCGAGGATCCCGGGTCGCCCTGCCGGCCGGACCGGCCGCGCAGCTGGTTGTCGACGCGCCGCGACTCGTGGCGCTCGGTCCCGATGATGTGCAGGCCTCCGGCTGCCAGGACCTTCTTCTTGTCCTCGGCGCAGGTTTCGCGCAGTTTCAAGAGCCGGCGCTGGTACTCTTCGCGGTCCTCGACGTCCATCAGCTCGTGCGTCGCCACCGCCTCGGGATTGCCGCCGAGAACGATGTCGGTCCCTCGTCCGGCCATGTTCGTCGCGATCGTGACGGCGCCGGAACGGCCCGCCTGGGCGACGATCTCCGCCTCCTTCTCATGGAACTTGGCGTTCAGGACGACGTGGGGGACGCGGCGCTGCTTCAGAAGATCGGAAAGCCGCTCGGACTTCTCGATCGAGACGGTGCCGACGAGGACGGGCTGGCCCTTCTCCCGCAGCTGGACGATTTCCTCGGCGACCGAGTCGTACTTTTCGCGCTCGGACGCGTACACGACGTCCTGGTGGTCGATGCGGATCATCGGCTGGTTGGTCGGGACCACGACCACGTCGAGCTTGTAGATCTGGTGGAACTCGGCCGCCTCGGTGTCGGCCGTGCCGGTCATTCCGGCGAGCTTCTGGTACAGGCGGAAGTAGTTCTGGAGGGTGATCGTGGCGAGCGTCTGGTTCTCGCGCTCGATCTTGACGTTTTCCTTGGCTTCGACCGCCTGGTGCAGGCCGTCGGACCAGCGGCGGCCAGGCAGCACGCGCCCGGTGAACTCGTCGACGATCAGGACCTGCCCGTCCTTGATCATGTAGTCCACGTCCCGCTTGTAGAGCGCGTGGGCGCGCAGCGCCTGCTCGACGCCGTGGAGAAGGTCGATGTTCGTCAGCTCGTACATGTTGCCGATGCCGAGGTGCTTCTCGGCCTTGGCCACGCCCTCCTCCGTGAGAACGGCGGTGCGAGCCTTCTCGTCCACGAGGTAGTCCCCGGTCGTCGTCTTGTTGCCGTACTTGTCCTTCTCCTCGGTGCCCTTGACGAGGTGGGGGATGACGCGGTTGCACTTGTAGTAGACGTCGGTGTTTTCTTCCGACGGGCCCGAGATGATCAGGGGCGTGCGCGCCTCGTCGATCAGGATCGAGTCCACTTCGTCCACGATCGCGAAGACGTGGCCGCGCTGGACCATGTTCTCGAGCTCGAACTTCATGTTGTCGCGCAGGTAGTCGAACCCGAACTCGTTGTTGGTGCCGTAGGTGACGTCGCACGCATAGGCCGCCTTGCGGTCCTCGTCGAGGAGGCTGTTCTGGATGCAGCCGACGGTCAGGCCCAGGAACTTGTAGATCCGGCCCATCCAGTCGGCGTCGCGGCGCGCGAGGTAGTCGTTGACGGTCACGACGTGCACGCCGCGGCCGGTGAGGGCGTTGAGGTACACGGGCATCGTCGCGACGAGCGTTTTGCCTTCGCCGGTCTTCATCTCGGAAATCTTTCCGGAGTGGAGGACCATGCCGCCGATCAGCTGCACGTCGAACGGCCGCATCCCGAGGGTGCGCACCGACGCCTCGCGGGCGACCGCGAAGGCCTCCTCGAGGATCTCCTCGAGCACGGCGTCGCGAGCCGCCCTGGCATCCTCGGGGTGAACACCCTCGAGCGCCTTGGCGATGCGGGCGCGGAACTCCGCCGTTTTGCCGCGCAGCGCCTCGTCGGAGAGGGCCTTCATCCCCGGCTCGAGCGCGTTGATGCGCTCGACGCGAGGCAGCATCTTCTTGATGTCGCGCTCGTGCTGGGTGCCGAAGACCTTGGCGAGGAGGCGGTCGATCATGATTAGACGGCTAACACCTGAGGCGTGGCAGTTTATTTCGGATTTGCGTGGGGCGGAAGGGGAGACGAACGGCGGTCAGCGTGATTCGAGGATGTACTCCAGGGGGTTGACCGGATGGCCGTCCACGTGAACCTCGTAGTGCAGATGGGGGGCGGTCGAGCGGCCCGTCGATCCGACGAGGCCGACCCGGTCGCCGCGGTGGACCGTCTGTCCCTCCGTGACGAGCGTCTGTTCGAGATGGCCATAGAGCGTTTCGTAGCGGTCGCGGTGGGCGAGGGCGATCGCCTTGCCGTACTCGCCGGCCCATCCGCTGCGCAGCACGATGCCGTCCGCGGTGGCGAGGACCGGCTCGCTGCGGGCCGTCGAGATGTCCACGCCTTCATGAAAAGCCGGAAGGCCCGTGAAGGGATCCGGCCGGACACCGAAGCCCGAGTTGACAGCTCCGTGCACCGGCCAGACGGTGGGCGTCGAAGCGATGAGCTCCGTGCGGCGGGAGAATCGGTCCTCGAGAAGCGAGAGTCGCGTGGAAAGAAGCTGGCTCTGACCGGCCACGCCGCCCGTCGCCGCGTCGGCGCCGGACGGGCCGCCGAGGCCCCCGCGCACCGAGTCGGAAAGACCCGCGACGATCGCGAGCCGGCGCGTACGGGCCTCGAAATCGGACATCTGCTTCGAGATCCCGTCCAGGCGCTGGTGGAGCGCCGCGGTCGCCGCGCGGAGCCGGTCGTTCTCGGCCATCGCGAGACGGTACTGCCGGTCCCGGCGCGAGGAAGCGAAAAAGGCCCACCCGAACGCGATCGCCGCGACGAACAGAAGCGCCGCGGCGCCCGCCGCCACGGCGAGAAAGCGGGTGGAGATCGTGAGCTGGCGAAACCGCGCCCGCGCATGCGGGACGAAGATGATCGTGTTGTACTTCTTCATCGGCTCTCCTTCTTCGCCGCGTTCGCGCGGGCGCACGATCCCCGGTACCCCGCCAAACCGCTGAGAGAGTCACAGACCGAAGGCTCGAAAGCCCCGGAAGTGAAGGGATCCTATGGTCCTCTCCCGCGAGAGTCAACCTGCTCGTTCGGGCAGGAGACGGCGAGTGCTGGCGTGCGAAACGAGAGTGCCTCGGCCAGGTGCTCGGCGTTAACTCGTTCGCAATGCGCGAGATCGGCGACGGTGCGCGCCACTCGGAGACCGCGGTGCACGGCGCGGACGGACAGGCCGACCCGGGCGACCGCATTTTCGAGCAGGCGGGATCCGGCGTGATCGAGCGCACAGTGCTGCACAACTTCCTGTGCAGAGAGGTCCGCGTTGCGAAAGCCGGGTGCGTCGGGTCGGCGGAGGGCCGCGCGCTCGCGCGCGGCCACGACGCGCGTGCGGATGGGGGCCGAGGCCTCGGAGGGCGCGGTTTCTCCGAGCTCCTTCCAGCCGACGCCCGCCACGTTCACGTGCAGGTCGATGCGGTCGAGCAGCGGTCCCGAGAGCCTGCGGGCGTAGCGCAGGCGTTCGCGCGGGTCGCACGAGCAGGGGCGGCGCGGATCGCCGAAGAATCCGCACGGACAGGGGTTCATCGCTGCCACGAGAAGTACGTCGCAGGGAAAGGTCATGGCTCCTCGGGCGCGCACGACCGAGAGGCGCCGCTCCTCCAGAGGCTGCCGGATGGCCTCGAGGACGTCGCGGCGAAATTCCGGCAGCTCGTCGAGAAAGAGCACGCCGCGGTGGGCGAGCGAAGCCTCGCCCGGAGCGGGGCGCGGGCCGCCGCCGACGAGGCCGGCGCCCGAGATCCCGTGGTGCGGCGCACGGAATGGGGGCGCCGCGACGAGCCCGGCGCCCGGGGGAAGCGCTCCGGCCACGGAATGGATCTTCGTGACCTCGATGGCTTCCGGCAGGGAGAGGGGCGGCAGAATGCCCGGAAGTCGGCGCGCGAGCATGGTCTTGCCTGCACCCGGAGGTCCGCAGAGCAGGAGGTGGTGGCCTCCGGCCGCACAGATCTCGGCCGCGCGGCGCGCGATCGCCTGGCCCCGGAGATCCGAGAAGTCCGGAACGTTCCGGGGCTCGGGCGCGCGGGCAATGGCGCGCGCGGGCGGAATCGGCCGTGCGCCGAGCAGATGCGCCACGGCATCGCTCAGGTGCTCGACCGGAATGACCCGGATTCCGGCGACCGCCGCAGCTTCGGCCGCGTTGGCGGCGGGCAGCACGATCTCCTCGAAGCCCCCGTCGCGGGCCGCCAGGGCGAGGCAGAGCGCTCCGCGCACGGGACGCACCTCGCCGCCGAGGCCGAGCTCGCCGACGAAAATGCGAGGCGGCGGGTTCTCGGCGCGCACGCCGCAGAGCCAGAGGAGCCCGAGCGCGACGGGGAGGTCGAGCGCCGCGCCGCACTTACGAAAGTCGGCGGGAGCGAGATTGACGGTCACGGCGCCGTCCGGCAGAGGAAAGCCGCCGTTCTTCAGGGCCGAGCGAACGCGCTCGCGCGCCTCCCGAACGCTCGCGTCGGGGAGCCCGACGATCGTGAAGCGGGGAAGCCCGTTGGAGGCGTCGACCTCGACGTCGAGAACGCGGGCCTCGAGACCCAGGGTGGCGGCCGAGTGGATCCGGGCGAGCATCTGGCCTCCTCGGGGCCGAGGAGAGCCTGATCGGATGAGGACGGTTTGGATTCTAGCAGGAGGCCGGGGACGGAATGCGGGGGAGTTACTTGCCTTTGGCGGGGATGGCGATCTTGTCGCCGGCCTTCAGGGACGGAGCGCCGCCGAGGCTGTTGACCGCCAGGATCTCCGCCACCGTCACGCCGTGGCGCAGCGCGATCCGGTAGAGCGTGTCCCCGGTCTTGACGCGGTAGCTCCTCGGCGCGCTGTGGATCTCGGCGGTCTTCGTCGAGCCCTTCTTCGACGGGGCGGCCTTCGCGCTCGCGGACCGGGCGGCCTTCTGCGGGATCAGGATCTCCTGACCACGGGCGACCTTCGCTCGCGGAGACAGGGAGTTGGCCGACGCGAGGGTCGTGACCGAGACGCCGTAGCGCCTGGCGATGCGGGGGAGCGTCTCGCCCTTGCGGGCGGTGTGCGTCTTGAACGTGGGGGGCACGGCGGTCGGCGAGGCGGCGAAGGCCAGCAGGACGGCCTCCCGGGAGCCGGACGGGACCTTGAGATCGTAGCCCTCGGCCTCGCGCGGCGTGACGGGCGACCGCAGCTCGGGGTTCAGAACCTGCAGGTCCTCGAAGGGCAGCTCCATGCCCTTCGCGAGCGTCCGCAGGTCCACGGGCCGGTTGAGCCGCACCGTCTCGAAATCGATGGGGGGCTCGAGGACCACGTCGAAGCCGTAATGAGCCGGGTCCTTGGAGATCAGCACCGACGCAAGGAAGGCGGGGACGTAGTTCTGGGTCTGACGGCGGATGGCGGAGGTGGAGGCCAGTTGCCAGAAGTCGCGGGCTCCCGTCCTGTCCATGGCGCGCAGGATCTTTCCTTCGCCCGCGTTGTAGGCGGCCATGACGAGGTACCAGTCCCCGAAGATCTCGTGGAGGTAGGTGAGGTAGCGGGCCGCCGCGCGCGTCGCCTTCTCGGGATCGCTGCGCTCGTCCACGATGCCGTTGGATTTCAGGCCGTACTGCCTTCCGGTCCGCGGCATGAACTGCCAGATGCCCTGCGCCGAGCGGGGCGAGCGCGCGTGCGGCAGGAAGGAGGACTCGATGAAGGCGATCCAGGCCAGGTCCTGCGGCAGTCCCTCCTCGGCGAAGATTCGCTGGATCATGGGCACGTAGCGCCCCGAGCGGGAAAGTCCCGCCGCGATCTTGTCGTGCAGCGACCCGCTCTGGAAGGCGGCCAGTACCTGCAGTACCGAATCGTTGACCACGAGCGGGACGTCCGAGGACGTCGTCGGGATGGCCGCGGCCACCTCGTCGCGAGCCGCCGAGACTTCCTCGGGCGTCGCTTCGGGGCTCTCGATCGCGGCGAGCTCGGGAGAGACCTGGCCGTGGGAGGTGCCGGCCTCCTCGGTCGCCCCGGCCAGCGCCTCGTAGCGCTGGATGCCGTCCCAGAGCTCCCAGGAGAAGGCGAGACGGCTGTCCGGGACGGGGCCCCCTCCCGCAGGCCGGACATCGGCGATCGCCTCGTTGAAAAAGTAACGGGCGCACTCGAAGTCCCCCGACAGGGCCGCTTCGCGTCCGAGGGCGAACGCGTCCGTGGCGCTGGCAATGGCAGGGTCCGAGACGGCTGCGCTGGAGGAGCTCGCATTGGAGGCCGGGATCGCCCCGTGGGGCGCCGAGGCGCAACCCGATGCGAGCAGAGCCGCGGCCACAGAGGCAACGCTCCACCTCACGATTCCAGGGGCCGGAAGCATGAGAAAGGTTAAACCGGCTTGGCCCTAAATTCCAAAGTCTTTTCGGGACAGTGTCTTTCACGGAGGACAGTGCGTTGGGTCACGGGGGGTCGTGGCGCTGGCCCGCCTCGGGGGCCTGTCGCGAAAAAGTAAGGGATCCCTCGGCGCTCACGTGCCTCGGGATGACCGCACGCGTGCGGCGCGGGGTCACTTGCCGAGGATGTGGAACTTGAGCGAGAGGAGAAGCTTCTGGATGTCGCTGCGCGACTGGAGCTCGATGGCGAAGCTCTGGCCTTCACCGATCTCCTTGCCCTGGTTGTCCTCGAAGCGCAGGCCCACGGTGACGTGGTGGCCCTGCGCGAGCTGGCGACGGGGCACTTGCACTTCGAAGACCTTGCTCACCTCTTTGCGGTGATTCAAGCTGGTGGCGAGCAGATCGTCGACGGAAAGGCCCGCTGCCGGGCGGCGGGGCTTCTCATCGACTGCCGAGCCCGTCGCGGTCGAGGTCTTCCGCAGCTTCTCGAGCTCCGCCAGGATGTCGATGTTGGATCCGACCCGGACGTGGCGGACTTCCTCGGTGACCGCCTTTTCCGGTTCGGGTTCGGCGGCTTCGGCGAACGAGACGTCCGCGATCTCCGGCTCGGCCGCGGCCGGCGGGGCCTGCTCGGGCAGCGGCGCGTCGAGCGAATCGAGCGCCTGCTCGAATTCCTGCACGGTCTCCACGTCGCCGGCGTCGAAGGCCGCCTGAGGGGGCTGGTTGAGCTCGTGCGCGAGCGTCGGCGCAGAGGGCTCCTCCGAGAACGTGCCAGGCTCGACCTCGAGCGTCTCCTCGATCTCGGCGGTCGCCTCGGGAATGACGGGCCGCGACGGCGAGAGGGCCGGAGGTGGAAGGCGTGGTTCCGGTTTGGGAGGGGGCGCGGGGGCGGGCGCGGCCGGTGGCGCCGCCGCGGCCGGCTTCGGGGCCGGCTTCTCCTCTCCGAGCATGCGCTTCTTGAGCGAGCGTAACGTCAGACGCGACACCGCCTTGAGGGTCTCGAAGACGCCCTGACCCAGCACGGCGCACGCCTCGTAGCTCTCGTGGAGGCGCTGCGGGTTCAGGCTCTCCTCGAGCTCCTCGACCGAGAGGATGTTGGCGAGGTCGCGCTTGTTGTACTGGAACACGAGCGGGATCTCGTCGAGCTTGATTCCGATCTCCGCGAGGTTCGTTTTCAGGTTCGCGAGCGACTCGACGTTGGCGTCCTTCATCGCGCGCTGCGAGTCGGCGACGAAGACGATTCCGTCCACGCCCTTCAAGACGAGC
Source organism: uncultured Acidobacteriota bacterium (assembly GCA_963724465.1). Taxonomy (GTDB): domain Bacteria; phylum Acidobacteriota; class Thermoanaerobaculia; order UBA5066; family Gp7-AA6; genus DAHUXD01. The sequence goes on from CAVRUT010000001.1 coordinate 146,924, forward strand.
TTCCGGGTCGTGTTGTAGAAGACCTGTCCGGGGACCGTGTAGAGCTGGACCCGGGTCTTGAAGCCGCCAATCACTCCCACGTCGAGCGGCAAGAGGTCGAAGAAGAGGGTCCGGTCCGTTTCGGTCTCGAGCGAGACCATCTCGCCCCGGGAGCCGGGGGCGGTTCGGCCGTAAATGTGGTGCAGGTTGGTCGTCTTTCCGCACAGGCCCGGGCCGTAGTACACGACCTTGGCCGCCATCTGCATCGTGGCGTAGTTGAAGAAAACCATGCGTTACTGTTCGCCGTCGCGGCGTGGCGGCCGGCTGGCGAAATTGTAGCACCGTGAACGGGTTACGACGAGAGCGCGTTCGGCTCGGCGCTCCGATTCTTGGCTAGCCGAGGATCTTTCGGATCTCTTCTTCCCGGCCCGCGCCCGGCGTCCGGCGCAAAACCTCTTCGGCGAGCGCGCGGTAGAGAGCCAGGGCCTCGGGCTGCCGCGCGAGGGCCGCGACGTGCCCACGGACGGTGCCGGCGTCACGCCGTGCGACGGCTCCGGTGAACGCCTCGGCAAACGGGCGCGCGGCCACGGCCGCCGTGGCGCGGGAAGCGAGGCCGGCCAGCGTTTCGCGGGCAATGTCTTCCGGGATTCCCGCGGTCACCCAGCCCCGCACCGCGATCGAGACGATGGCGGCGGCGCCTCCGGCGGCGAGAGTCGCGGAAGCGTGGTAGAGCCCGCGATCGGTCGAGGCCAGCCGGTACGCGCGCGCACCGACGGCCGCCGCGATGCGGTCTCCGGCCGCCGCCGCCGGTGCTTCGCCCTCGACCGCGACGAACGCTCCGCGCCAGTCTTCGGCAGGCGCGCCCGTGAACGGCCGAACGGGATGAAGCGAGCCCACGGCGGCGCCGGCGCGACGCAGTGCCGAGATGGCCTCGCTTCCGACCGCGCCCGAGAGGTGGAAAGCGTAGCGGCACGATAGTTTTCCGGCGAGCGAGTCGGCGACGGGGCGGATCGCGTCGTCGGGCACGGCGAGGACGACGACATCGCACGCCGGCAATTTCGCTTCCTGCGGGGAGTAAACCTCGGTCGCAATCGAGCCCGCCTTGCCGGGATCGCGCGCGACCACCCACGCCACGCGCCCGCCGGCGCCGATCCAGGAGCGCGCGAAGGCCTGCCCCGCCCGCCCCGGACCGACGAGCCCGACGCTGTTCGCGAGAATGTCTGCTGCGGTCACCGCCCGAGTCTATTCTCCGGCGCTCGCTGACTGCTTGACTGCGAAACGCTTACGGCAAACTCTTCGCTCTGTTATCATTAGCACTCCCGACTGGAGACTGCTAATGCACGCTCTCGACATACGCAGCCGCGCGATTCTGAAGGAGATCATCCGGGTCCACGTGGACACCGGAAGGCCGGTCTCCTCGCGCACGCTCTTCAAGTCGGACCGGTTCGGGTTGTCGCCCGCCTCGATCCGCAACATCATGGCCGACCTGACCGACGGCGGGTACCTCGCCCAGCCCCACACCTCGGCCGGCCGCGTCCCCACCGACCGCGCCTACCGGCTCTACATCGACGAGCTGATGCGGCAACGGCGGGTGGCCGACGACGTGAGGGAGCAGGTCGACTCGGACCTCGACCTGGCTGGCGGCGACGTCAGCCGGCTCTTCACGGCGGCCTCGCGCCTCCTGTCGCAGCTCTCGGGCGAAGTGGGCTTCGTCGTCGCTCCCGACGCGCTTCACACGGTCGTCAAGACCCTCCGGTTTCTGGCGGTCGCGCCCGGTAAGGTCCTGGTCGTCCAGGTCAACGAGCCCGACGTGGTCATTTCGCGGGTGCTGGAGACCGAGGTTTCGTACAGCCCGCCTGAACTCGATGCGCTGTCCGAGCGCCTGACCCGGGAGTTCGGGGGCCTGACCCTCCACGAGGTGCGTCGGCGCCTGCTCGCCGCTATGGCGCGGGAAAAGGAGGAGGCCGACCGGATTCTCGGGCGAGCCGCGGAGCTTGCGCGGCGCGCCGTCGAGAAGAAGGACGCCGAGGAGAGCCTCTTCTTCGACGGCACGGCGCGGCTGCTCGAGAAGCCGGAGTTCGCCGACATGGACTCCCTCAAGCGGATCTTCCAGGCCTTTGACGAAAAAGCCCGGGTGCTCGACCTGGTCTCCCGGTACCTCGATTCGCCCGGAACGAGCGTCGTCCTGGGCTCCGAGGACGACCACGCCGTCGACCCGAGGCTCTCGGCCGTCTTGACCTCTTACGGCACGGGAGAGACACTGACGGGAATGTTGGGCGTGATCGGACCGGCGCGGCGGGAGTACACCCGCGTGATCCCGGTCGTCGAGCTGCTCGGACGGGCGGTGTCGGACCGCCTCGATCGGCGCGAGGGCGAGCGGTCGGACGGGGGGGATGAGTGAACGACGGCGACCGCGACCCGCGCTTTCCCGAGGAGGACCTCGTTGAGGTCAGCGACTCGGGGGAGTCCCTCGACGCCGCCCTGGCGCAGGAGGAGGCGAGTGCGCTCGCCGCGGCCGAGGACAAGATCCACTCGATCCAGAGGGACCTCGAGGAGCTCAAGGACCGCCACCTGCGCAAGCTCGCCGAGTTCGAGAACCACAAGAAGCGCAGCGAGCGCGAACGGCAGGAGTACTTCAAGATCGCGCTGGCGGGGTTCGTCCACGATTTCCTGCCCGTGATGGACAACTTCGAGCGTGCGCTCGAGCACGCCCGCCCCGCCGATCTCGAAAGCGACTTCGGGCAGGGGGTCGCCATCATCCGCAAGCAGATCGCCGAGCTCTGGAAGCGCTACGGCCTCATCCCGATCGACACGACGGGCCCGTTCGACCCGAACCTGCACGAAGCCGTTGCCACCGAGGAGACCGAAACGGTGCCGCCCAACACTATCCTGGAGGTGCTCCAGAAGGGGTACTTTCTGAACGACCGTCTCATCCGGCCCGCGTTCGTCAAGGTGTCCGTGCGCAAGGGCGAATCCGACGCGAAGGCCCCGGCGGGGAGCTAAGGAGGAATCGTGGGAAAGATCCTCGGCATTGACCTCGGCACGACGAACTGCTGCGTCTCCGTCGTCGAGGGCGCCACCCCGCAGGTCCTGACCAATCGCGAGGGCAGCCGCACGACGCCCTCGATCGTGGGCTTCACCGAGGACGGCGAGAGGCTGGTCGGTCAGATCGCCAAGCGCCAGGCCATCACGAACCCGATGAACACGGTCTTCGCGGTCAAACGACTGGTCGGCCGCAAGTACGAGGCCGAGGAGACCCAGCACGCCCGCGAGGTGCTTCCGTACGAGATCGTCCGCGCCGTCAACGGCGACGTGAAGATCCGGGCGCGCAGCCGCGAATACAGCCCGGAGGAGATTTCGGCGTTCATCCTGAGGGAGATCAAGGAGTTCTCCGAGGAGGCCCTCGGCGAGGAGATCACCGAGGCGATCATCACCGTTCCGGCCTACTTCGACGACGCGCAGCGCCAGGCCACGCGCGACGCCGGCCGGATCGCCGGGCTCGAGGTCCTGCGCATCATCAACGAGCCCACGGCGGCCTCGCTCGCCTACGGCCTCGACCGCAAGGGCAGCGAGACGGTCGCGGTGTACGACCTCGGCGGGGGCACGTTCGACATCTCGATCCTGCAGCTGGGCGACGGGATCTACGAAGTCAAGGCGACGGCGGGCGACACGTACCTGGGCGGCGAGGACTTCGACAAGAAGATCATGGACTGGCTGCTCGACGACTTCCGCAAGTCGACCGGGATCGACTTGCGCCAGGACCGGATGGCCCTCCAGCGGCTCAAGGAGGCCGCCGAGAAGGCCAAGTGCGAGCTCTCGACCGCCACCGAGACGACGCTCACGCTCCCGTTCATCTCGGCCGACGCCTCCGGTCCCAAGCACATCAACCGGACGCTGACGCGGGAGCGTTTCGAGTCGCTCGTCGCGGACCTGATCGACCGCACGGCCGCGCCCTGCCTCGACGCCCTGTCCGCGGCGGGCCTGAAGCCCTCGGACGTGGACCAGGTCATCCTGGTGGGAGGGCAAACACGCACGCCCAAGGTCCAACGGATGGTCGCCGAGCTCTTCGGCCGCGAGCCCAACCGCGACATCAACCCCGACGAGGTCGTCGCGATCGGCGCGGCGATCCAGGGCGGCGTCCTGAAGGGCGAGATCAAGGACGTCGTGCTCCTCGACGTCACGCCCCTGTCGCTCGGCATCGAGATGCATGGCGGCGTCTTCGAGAAGCTGATCGAGCGCAACTCGACGATCCCGACCAAGAACACCAAGGTCTTCACGACGGTTGCCGACAACCAGTCGGTCGTGGAGATCCACGTCCTGCAGGGCGAGCGCGAGATCGCCAAGGACAACAAATCGCTCGGCCGCTTCGAGCTCGTCGGCATCCCCGCGGCGCCCCGCGGCGTCCCCCAGATCGAGGTGACGTTCGCCATCGACTCCAACGGCATCGTCAACGTCTCGGCGCGGGACCTCGCGACCGGCAAGGCGCAGGGCATGCAGATCAACCCCGCGGGCGGCCTGTCGCAAACCGAGATCGACAAGATCATCAAGGAGGCCTCGGCCTTCGCCGAGGCCGACCACGAGCGCCGCGAGATCGCCGCGATCAAGAACCGTCTCGAGGGGATGATCGCCTCCAACGAGCGGGTGCTGGCCGAGTTCGGCGGCGCGCTGGGCGACGACGAGCGGGGCCGCATCGAGGAGACGCTGAAGCGTTCCCGGGAGATCGCCGGCGGAGAGTCTCGCGAGGCGTTCAACGAGGCGATTTTCGACATGCAGGGCGTCTCGAAGGTTCTGACGCGCGTCATGCTCCAGCGCGCCGGTGCCGGCGGTGCGGCCGCGAGTTGACTCGAGATTTGAGAGCTGCGATTGGTGATTGAAAATCACCAATCTTGATCACCAACTCCTATGTCTCAACGCGACTACTATGAAATCCTCGGCGTGAGCCGTGAGGCGGAAAACGGCGAGCTCAAGTCGGCCTACCGCAAGCTCGCGCTGATGTACCACCCGGACCGCAACCCGAACAACCCCGACGCCGCCGAGAAGTTCAAGGAAGCTTCCGAGGCCTACGCGGTGCTCTCCGATCCCGAGAAGCGCGCTCGGTACGATCGTTTCGGCCACGCCGGAGTCGGGGCAGGAGCAGGTGACGGCGGGTTCGCGGGCTTCGACGCCGCCGGATTCGGAGACCTTTCGGACCTCTTCGGCGGCCTCTTCGGATTCGCTTCGGGCGGGGGATTCGGGGGCGGCGCGCCGGGGCCCATGGCGGGAAGCGATCTCGTTTACCGCATGGAGATCTCCTTCCGGGACGCGGTGTTCGGCGTCGAGGCGCCGATCGCCATCTCTCGGCTGGAGCGGTGCGAAACCTGCGAGGGCAGCGGCGCCGAGCCCGGCACGAAGCCGAAGAGCTGCCCGGCCTGCGGCGGCCGCGGCCGCCAGCGGATGTCCCAGGGCTTCCTGACGGTGACGCGCCCGTGTCCGAACTGCCAGGGCGAGGGCCGGATCATCGAGAAGCCGTGCTCCGGCTGCCGGGGCGAGGGCAGGCGGCGCGCCAAGAAGGACCTGAAGATCCGGATTCCCGCGGGCGTCGAGTCGAACTCGCGGCTTCGGCTGACGGGCGAGGGGGACGCGGGGCCCAAGGGCGGACCGGCCGGAGATCTCTACGTCGTGCTGACGGTTTCCGAGGACGAGGTGTTCACTCGCGACGGCGACGATGTCGTCGTGTCCCTCGATCTTCCTTTTCCGACGCTCGTGCTCGGCGGCGACGTGTCGGTCCCGACGCTCGACGGCTCCGAGACCGTGACGGTGCCGCCAGGCACTGCCGTCGGGGCCGAGCTGCGCATGAGAGGAAAGGGGATGGGGAGGCTGGGCCGCGGCGGCAGGGGCGACCTCGTCGCTCGGGTCAGCGTGCAGGTGCCGCGTTCCCCGTCGAAGGAGGAGAAGGAGGCGCTGCGCAGGTACGCGGAGCTCACCGGCGCCCCGGTCGGCAAAGGCAAGGGGGTTCTCGGAAAGGCGAAAAAGATCTTCTCGTGATGTCAGACATCGGAATGCGGATTTCGGATTCGAGGCTGGCCTAGCCGTGGGCCTCCGAAATCCGAAGCCCGAGATCCGAAATCGGCGGACTTACAGCCGTCTCGTCGTTCCGCGGAAGTCCGGCGACGAGGCCGTCCTCGGGCTCCTCCTGATCCACCAGCCCCTGGGCTTCGAGAGCGCGGGGCCCGACCTCGTGGCCTTCTTCCGCGAGGCCGCCGCCGCCCGGGGAGCGGGCGACGCGCTGCGGGCCCGCCGCATCCGGCACGCTCTGACGACCGACATCGTCGAGGCGGATCCGCTCGAGGCCTACCGGGCGGCATCGCGCCCGTTTCCGGTGGGCCGACGCTTCTGGATCGAGCCGGGAGAAGCCTCGGGCGGGGCGGCGCCCGAGGGCCGCGTGCTGCTCCGCGTGCCGGCGTCGCGCGCCTTCGGCACCGGGAGCCACGCCTCGACGCGCCTCGCGCTGGCGGCTCTCGAAGAGGAGCCTCTCGAAGGGCGGGCGGTTCTCGATGTCGGGACCGGCTCGGGCGTCCTCGCCCTCGCGGCGGCCGGGCTGGGCGCGCGCCGGGCCGTCGGCCTCGACACCGACGCGGACGCGGTCTTCGTGGCGCGCGAGAACCTGAGGCGGCACGCCTTCGGGTCGCGGGTGGGGCTTTACGCCGGACCGCTTTCCGCGTGCGCGGGAAAGTTCGACCTCGTGGTCGCGAACATGCTCGCCGAGGAGATCCTGCCCGAGGCGCGCCGGCTCCTGGCTCGGGCCGCGCCTCGGGGACGCGTGCTTCTGTCGGGCGTGACGCGCGAGCGCGAGAGCGGCGTGCTCGCGAAGATGCGGACGGGCCGCTGGCGGCTGGCCGGGCGGCGCACGGAGGGCGAATGGACGAGCCTGTGTCTCGAGCGCGCCTCGTAGTCGAGGCGCTTCCCGCGGCGGGGTCCGCCTGCCGCATCGCCGGAGAGGAGGCCGCCCACGCGCGCGCCCGCAGGCTCTCCGCCGGAGACCCCGTCGTCCTGGTGGACGGCAGCGGCCGGGAGGGCCACGGCCGGGTCACGCGGGTGACGCGCGGCTTTCTCGAGGTGAGCGTCGAGAAGGTTCGCTCGGCGCCCGGCGAGGCTTACGGGCCGATTCACCTTCTGGTCGCGGCGGTCCGGTCCGAGAGGCTCTCGTGGATCGCCGAGAAAGCGACCGAGCTCGGCGCGGAACGCCTGACGCTCGTCGTCAGCGAGCGCACGCAGCGATTTCGCGCAAGCGAGACTCTCGCCCCGCGTCTCGAGCGCGTGGTGCGGGAGGCGGCCAAGCAGGCCGAGCGCGCGAGCTGGCCCCGGATCGGTGGGCCAACCCGGCTCGCGGACGTGCTCGGCGTCGAGAAGGCCCGCACGCGGCTCATCCTCGACCCGAGCGGCGAGTCGTTTCCGCCGGCGCTGCCCGGCGGCCCGACGGCCCTTCTCGTCGGCCCCGAGGGCGGTTGGACGGAGGCCGAGCTCGACGCCGCGCTCGCGGTGGGCTGGGTCGCGGCTTCGCTCGCCGCCGGCAAGCTGCGGGCCGAGACTGCGGCGGTCGCCGCGCTGACACTGGCGCGGACCGCGCTCGCGCGAGGAATTGCAGATTGACACTCGCGTCCCAAGGGCGGAATACTGCGTCGTCACAAACCTCTCGAAGCGGAGGCGGCATGTCCTACGAGGACGTCAAGAAGGTCTGGATGAACGGCCGGCTCGTGGATTTCGCCGACGCGAAGATCCACGCGTTTTCCCACGTGTTTCACTACGGTTCGGCGATGTTCGAAGGCGCCCGGCTGTACAAGACGAAACACGGGTCGGCGGCCTTCCGGCTCGACGAGCATATTCGCCGGCTGTACGACTCCTGCAAGGTCTACCGGATGGAGATCCCGTACACGCCCAGGGAATTCCGCGACGGCATCTTCGAGACCATCCGCGCCAACGGCTTCGAGGAGTGCTATATCCGCCCCGTCGTCTACCGGGGCCTCGGAGCGCTTGGTGTCAATCCCTTCAACAGCCCCGTGGACGTCATGATCGCCGTCTGGCGGTGGGGCAAGTATCTGGGCGACGAGGCGATCGAGGGCGGCGTGGACGTGTGCGTCTCGTCCTGGAACCGCATGGCGCCGAACACTTTTCCGGCCATGGCCAAGGCCACGGGCAACTACCTCAATTCCGCCCTCATCAAGATGGAGGCGATCACCAACGGGTTCACCGAGGGCATCGCTCTCGACAATGCCGGCAGGATTTCGGAGGGCAGCGGCGAGAACATTTTTCTCGTTTACGGGGGGCGGATCCTGACGCCGCCGCTGGCGGGCACGATCCTGCCGGGGATCACCCGCGACTCGGTCATGCGCCTCGCAAAGGACGCGGGCTACGCCGTCGTCGAGCAGCAGATCGCCCGCGAAACGCTCTACATCGCCGACGAGGTCTTCTTCACCGGCACCGCCGCCGAGATCACGCCGATCCGGTCGGTGGACCGCATCGTCATCGGGGCGGGACGGCGCGGCCCGATCACCGAGCGGCTCCAGAAGGAGTTCTTCGCCCTCATCCACGGCGACCTCGAGGATCGCTACGGCTGGCTGACGCCGATGCCCGTCGAGGCTGGGGTCAGGTAGCGGTCGGCTGTCGGTCGGCTATCGGCTTTCGGCTTAGTACTTTAGGAGCGTTGCGGCAGGAGAGTCGGCGCCCGGCCGACGTTTGAATGCCGACAGCTGACGGCTTCCCTTCCCCGGAGAACGAGCGTACTCTAGTTTCCAACCGAGGGAAAAACAAAACCATGCATATCAACGATCTGCTGAAGATTGCGGTCGAGCGGAAGGCGTCCGACCTGCACCTGAAAGTTGGCGCTTTTCCGGTCATCCGCATCGACGGAACGCTCATTCCGCTGGCGGACATGCGCCGCCTGATGCAGGAAGACACGATCGCGATGGCCTTCTCCATCATGTCGGCGCGGCAGAAGGAGAAGTTCAAGAACAACTTCGAGATCGACATCGCCTACAACGTCCCGAACCTCGGGCGCTTCCGCTGCAACATCTTCCAGCAGCGAGGGACCGTGGGCCTGGTCCTGCGCGTTATTCCGGCCCGTATCCTTTCCATCAAGGACCTCCTGCTGCCGCCCGTGCTCGAGAAGATCTGCCAGGAGCAGCGCGGCCTCGTGCTCTGCACCGGGACGACCGGCTCGGGCAAGTCGACGACGCTTGCCGCGATGATCGACCACATCAACGCGACCCGCAACGAGCACATCATGACGGTCGAGGACCCCATCGAGTTCCTGCACCGCGACAAGAAATCGCTGGTGAACCAGCGCGAGGTCGACGTCGACACCAAGGGGTTCTCCGTGGCCCTGCGCAGCGCCCTGCGCCAGGACCCGGACGTCATTCTCGTGGGCGAAATGCGCGACTACGAGACGATCGAGACAGCCCTGACCGCCTCGGAGACCGGGCACCTCGTCTTCTCGACGCTGCACACCCTCGACGCCACCGAGACGATCAACCGCATCATCGCGGTCTTCCCGCCCCATCAGCAGAAGCAGATCCGGCTCCAGCTCGGCGCGGTCCTGAAGGCCGTCATCTCGCTGCGCCTGATGCCGCGCGCCGACGGCCTCGGCCGCGTTCCGGCGGCCGAGGTACTGATCCGGACGAACTACGTCCGCGAGTGCATCGAGAACAAGGAAAAGACGAAGTACATCAAGGACGCGATCCAGCAGGGCACGTCGCAGTACGGCATGCAGACATTCGACCAGTCGCTCTACAGCCTGTACAAGTCCGGTCTGATCACGCTCGAGGAGGCCCTCAAGCGCTCGACCAACCCGAACGAGTTCAAGCTGCGCATCCAGGGCATTCAGTCCACGTCCGACATCGCCCGCGAGGAGATGGACGCCGCGCTCGAGGCGCCTTCGGACTTCAACCCGCTCCAGGAGGAGTCGCCCTTCGACTTCTCCAACCAGCTTCCGCCGGGGCGCGGCTAAACGCGGCAGAGGGGCAAGCCTCCGGAAGACCCCGGGTCGGCGGACGCGGCCTTCGAGCGGGCCGTACGCCTGCTCGCCGTGCGCCCCCGCGGGGCAAGGGAGCTCGAAAACGGCCTCCTCAAGCGGGGCTTCACGCCCGAGGCCGTTGCCGGCGCCCTCGAGCGACTCGAGAGGCAGGGACTCCTCGACGACCTCGCCGCGGCGCGCTCGGCGGTCCGAGTCCGGGGCGCGCGCTACGGCCGGGCCCGGGTCGAGCGGGAGCTGAAGGCCCGGGGCCTCTCGAAGGAGACGATCGCAGCGGCGTTCGAGGCCGAGGGCGGCGCGGGGCGGGAAGACCAGGCTCTCCGGCGCGCCTTCGCGAAACTCTGGAGGGCGCGCGCGAACCTCGCGCCGGTCCTGCGGCGACGGCGGGTCTTCGACGCCCTGACCCGACGCGGTTTTCCAGCGGAGAGGATTTCTGAGATCATCCGGAGCTGGTATGAAATCGACTGAGGTTCGCGAGCGGTTCCTGCGCTACTTCGAAGAGCGGCAGCACCGCCGCGTGCCGTCGTCGTCCCTGATCCCGGCGGAGGACCCGACGCTCCTCTTCACCAACGCCGGGATGAACCAGTTCAAGGACGTCTTCACGGGCCGCGAAAAGCGGGATTACACGCGAGCGACGACGTCGCAGAAGTGCGTGCGCGCGGGCGGCAAGCACAACGACCTCGACAACGTGGGGTACACGGGGCGCCACCAGACGTTCTTCGAGATGCTGGGGAACTTCTCCTTCGGCGACTACTTCAAGGACGAGGCGATCCGATTTGCGTGGGAGCTCGTCACGGACCGCGAGAAGGGGTACGGTCTCGATCCCGCGCGGCTCTGGGCCACGGTGTACGCGGAGGACGACGAGGCGGCGAAGCTCTGGGAGCGCCACCTCCCCGGGTCGCGGGTCCTGCGCTTCGGCGAGAAGGAGAACTTCTGGGCCATGGGAGAGACCGGCCCCTGCGGCCCCTGCTCGGAGCTGCACTACTACCGGGGCGCGGATCTCGCGGGCAATACGGAGTCCCTCGTCAACGGGCCCGGAGACGACACGCTCGAGATCTGGAACCTCGTCTTCATGCAGTTCGAGCGGGACGCCTCGGCCAGCCTGACGCCCCTGCCGCGGCCTTCGGTGGACACGGGCGCCGGCCTCGAGCGCCTCGCCGCGATCCTGCAGGGCGTCAACAACAACTTCGACACGGACCTCTTCGGGCGCATCCTCGCCGGTATCGAGGAGCTGTCGGCGCAGAACTACCGCGGAGGCATGGCCCCCGAGGACGCCCCCTTTCGCGTGATCGCGGACCACGTTCGCGCGGCCACGATGCTCGTCGCCGACGGCGCGCTGCCCTCCAACGAGGGGCGCGGCTACGTCTTGCGGCGAATCCTCCGAAGGGCCATGCGGTACGGTCGGCGCCTGGGCCTCGACACGCCCTTCCTGTATCGGCTGGTCCCGTCGGTCGTCGAGGGCTTCGCCGGTGTGTATTTCGAGACGGGCGGGACGGCGGCCGTCGAGCAGAGTGTCGCCGGGGTGCTCGCCCCCGAGGAGGAGCGCTTCGGCCGGACGCTCTCGGAGGGCGCGGACCGCGTCGGAGAAGCCATCGAGCGGCTGCGGCGCGAGGGAGCGACCGCCCTTTCCGGCGACACGGTCTTCCGCTTCTACGACACCTATGGAATCCCGCTCGACGTGATCGAGGAGATCGCCGGCGACGAGGGCGTGGCCGTGGACCGCGCGGGCTTCGAGGAGGCGATGGAGCGCCAGCGCGCGACGTCCCGCGCGTCGGCGAAGTTCACCGCGGCCGACGCCTCCGTATACGAGCGACTGGAGCTTCCGTCCGAGCATTCGGTCTTTCGCGGGTATCCCGAACAGGACTTCGTCGCGCTCTTCGGAGCGCGCGTGCTCGCCATCGTGAAGGACGGCAAGGAGATTTCGCTTCTCTCCGACGGCGAGACCGGCGACGTCGTCGTGGATCGCACGGTGTTCTATCCGGAGGGGGGCGGCCAGGTCGCCGACACCGGGACCTGGACCTGGGAGGGCGGAGCCGGAGAGGTCCGCGACGTGCAGAAGCCCGTGCCGGGGCTCATCGCCCACCGCGTCACGGTGACCGCCGGACGGCTCGAGCTCGGGATCGCGGTGGACATGGCGGTCCCCGAGTGGACGCGCCGGCGCACGCAGGCCAATCACACCGGGACGCACCTGCTCCACGCGGCGCTGCGTCGCGTTCTGGGGCCCTCGGCGCGCCAGATGGGTTCCTACGTCGGCCCCGACAAGTTGCGGTTCGACTACGCCGCAGGCGCGGCGCCCACGCCGGAGCAGCTGTCCGAAATGGAGCGGCTCGTGAACGAAGAGATCCTCCGGGACCAGCCCGTCTCCAAGGAAATCATGCCGATGGACGACGCCCGCCGCAAGGGTGCCGATATGTTTTTCGGCGAGAAGTACGGCGAAAGGGTTCGCGTCGTCGAGGTCGCCGGCTTCTCGACCGAGCTCTGCGGGGGCTGTCACGTGCCCCGCACGGGCGAGATCGGGGCCTTCAAGATCGTCTCGGACCGCGGGCTCCAGGCGGGCGTACGGCGCCTAGAGGCCGTGACTTCGCTCGGAGCGGTGGAGCTGCTTTCCGAGGACGAGCAACTCCTGAGCGCCCTGACCGGCGTCGCCCAGGTCCCTCGCGCCGCGCTCGCCTCCCGGTGGGCGGAGCGCGACGAGCGGGTCAGGGCGCTCGAGCGCGAGATCGCCGCGCTCAAGCTCAGGCTCGCCTCGGGCGACGGGGGCGCAGGAGGTGAGCGCCTCGAGGTGGGCGGGGTGCCGATCGTGACCCGCGTGGTCGAAGGGCTCTCGATCGCCGAGTTGCGCAACCTCTCCGACACCCTGCGCTCGAGGTTGAAGAGCGGAGTCGTGGTGGTCGGCACGGTGGCGGACGGAAAGACCTCCGTGATCGTCGCCGTGACGCCGGACCTGACGAAGAGGCTCCCCGCCTCCCAGATCGCGGGGCGGGTCGGAAAGGCGCTCGGGGGCAGCGGCGGGGGCAAGGCCGATCTCGCGCAGGCGGGCGGAAGGAACGCCGCTCAGCTGCCGGTGGGCTTGAAGGCGGCGGTGGAGGCCGTGCGGGATCTGCTCACCGAACCGGTCCCGGCGGGCTGAAAACCCGGGGGCGTGTCCTGCGTCACCTCAAGCGGCCGCAAGGCTCTGAGCGATTGAAAGCTGCGGGTTCGGAGGCGGGCGCTATAATGAACGCTCAAACTCCATGAAAGCGCGGGCCCTTCTCCTTGCGGGAATTCTTGCCGCCGTGGCCGCGGCCTCTGCGGCCCAGGTGCGCGTCGTGGTCAAGGACGGCCGGCGGCTGATCTACAACGACGGACCCGCCAACCTCGGGGCGAGCGAGTCGTGGCTCGCGGCGCGGATGAGCCAGACCTCGGCCTACGACGACCTGATCGCCGCCGCGGCCCGCGAGAGCTCGGTCGACCCGAAGCTCGTCAAGACCGTGATGCTCGTCGAGTCCGACTTCAACCCCGCCGCCATCTCGAAGAAGGGCGCGCGCGGGCTGATGCAGCTCATGCCCGACGTGGCCGCCGAGCACGGCGTGCGCGACGTGCACGATCCGAGGGAGAACATCGTTGCCGGCACCCGTCAGCTGTCGCGACTGATGTCGTACTACGGAGGCGATCTCGTCAAGTCGCTCGCGGCCTACAACGCCGGCGAAGCTGCGGTGGACCGCTACGCGGGCGTGCCGCCGTACGCGGAAACGCAGCTCTACGTGCGCAAGGCCCTGGCCGCCTACTACGGGAAGTCCACGCTCGGCGGCGGGTTCGGCAAGCCGTCGGACGAGACCTTCCGCGGGATCTCGGCCGCGCAGGGACGCCCGGTGCAGTGGTTGCGCGACGCGCGCACGAACCGCGTCATCCTCACGACGAAGGGCCGGACGGCTCCGCGGCGCCTGGGCTAGGGGGGCGTCCGTGTCGCGCGCCGCCGGAGACCTTCCTCCCGTCGACCAGGGGCTCTTCCTTCTCCACCTGAACCGGGCGCGCCGCTGCGTGCGCGCGGGAAGCTTCGACGAGGCCTGGAGCGAGCTCGAGCAGGCGCGCAGCCTGCGTCCGCAGGACGAGGACGTCCTGAACCTGGTCTCGCTGCTGGAGTTCAAGCGCGGACGCTACGACGAGGCGGCCGGCGCCGCCCGGGCCCTCATCGCAGAGAACCCGTCCTCGGAGGTCCTGCGCTCGAACCTCGGCCTGATCCTCTTCAAGTCGGGCCGACTGGCGGAGGCGGAGAAGGAGCTGCGAGCCGCCATCGAATTCGCGCCCGGGCATCTGCGCAGCCACCTCTATCTGGGGCTCCTCTACCAGATGCGGGGAAAGCTCGGCCTGGCCCTCGAGCACCTTCGCGTGGCGGGTGCCCGGCGGCGGGTCTCGGAGATCGAGGACGCGCTCAAGCGGCCCGGGCGGGACGCGGCCCCGCGGCCGGCCCCGGACCTGTCCGACACCGCGCCGTCGCTCAGGGCGGCCATTGGCGGGGCGAGTTCCCCGGCGCACACCGATTTCGAGCCGGCGTTTCCCGAGGTCCCCGAGGCGGACGTGCCGACGCCGGCCGCTCCGGCCGCGTCGGAGGCGCGGCCGCTCTTCAAGGTGCGCCCCGAGGGCGGGCTCGAGGTCGCCTCGCGGGGCACGGTCTTCGTTCGCAAGGGCTGCGTGTCGTGGTACAGCGGAAAGATCCGCTTCGCGCCCGAGGCGGCCTTCCGTGGGACGTCGCTCGAGAAGATTCTTCGGTGCGTCGGGGTGGGGACCCTGCTCGTCAACGACCCTGGGCGCCGGGCCTACCGGCGCGATCTGAACGGCCACACACTCGTCGTCGAAGGAAGCCGGCTGCTCGCGCTCGACTACGGCCTGACGTTTCGCCTCGACGCCATCCAGGACTTCCGGCGCAACCGGCGGGTGGACCTGCTCAAGGTGCACGGCCACGGCAGCGTGGTTTTCTCGGTGGGCGGTCCGGTCCTCTCCCACGAGGTGTCGCCAGCCTTCCCGCTGTCGATCTCCTCGCGCGATCTCGTGGCCTGGAGCGGCGAGCTGGTCGCCTCGATCCTCGACGACGAGTTTCTCGAGGAGGTCATGCAGCCCGACGTCGCGAGCCCGCCGAAGATCCGGTTCGAGGGGGAAGGCGTCGTGCTGACCGAGCCGCCGAGGCCCCGCCGCCGCGCCTCGGACATGGATCGGCCGGCGGATCAGCGGAGAAACTAGAGGCAGGAGGCGGCCCTATCCGTTCTTCGCGAAGTCCCTCAATCGGCCTTCGGCTTCCGCCAGGATCTCCTGCATCTTCGCCTCGTTCTCGTGCTCGCAGTAGAGCCGCACCATGGGCTCGGTGCCCGAGAGGCGGTGCAGCAGCCAGCCCTTCTCGCCGAGCACGTACTTGACGCCGTCGCGGTCCTGGACCGCCGTGACGGCCTCGCCCGCGACGGAAGCGGGGGCATGAGCCCGGACCTCGCCGATGTAGCGCCGGATCGTGTCGACCGGCAGATGGACGTCCCGGCGGCCGTAGGCAAACTGGCCGAACTCGCGGGCGTGGTCGGCGAGGGCCTGTGCGAGCGTGCGGCCCGTCCTGGCCAGGCTCTCGACCAGCAGGAGGGCCGAGAGGACGCCATCGCGCTCCGGCAGGTGGAACGCGAACGCGTACCCGCCGCTCTCCTCGCCTCCGGCGACGGCCTCTCCGCGGTTCATCAGTTCGGCCACGTACTTGAAGCCGATCCCGGTCTCGATGAGCGGGGCGCCGAGGGTCCGGGCGATCCGGTCCACCTGGAAGGACGTGGAGAAGGTCTTCGCGATGCCGCCCTGGAGGGCCCGGTTGCGGAAGGCGTGGACGAGCAGGAGGCCGAGAATCTGGTGCGGCGACACGAAGCGGCCCTGCGCATCGAGCACGCCCAGCCGGTCGGCGTCGCCGTCCTGTGCCACCGCGAGGTCGAGGCCCTCGCTCCGGACACGCTCGGCCGCCGCGCCGAGGTTCGCGCCGATCGGCTCGGGGTGGACGCCGCCGAAGAGGGGATCGCGCTCGGTCCGGAACGGTTCGACCCGGAGCGTTCCGCCCGAGAGGATTTCCGGGACCAGAGTTCCGGCCGCGCCGTGCATCGCGTCGGCAAGGACCGAGAGGCGCGCGGCGCGGATCGCGACCGCGTCGACGAGGCCGGTGAGGCGCTCGCGGTAGGCGGCGGCGAGGTCGGCCACCTCGATCCGTCCGGCGCGCGAGGCTCGTGGAAGGGGAAGGTCTGCCTGCGCCGCGATCGCGGCGTAGTCCCCGGGCGGAGCGCTGCCGCCGAAATGCGCCTTGAACTTGAACCCGTTGTACCGGGCCGGGTTGTGGCTGGCCGTGATCGCGACGCCTCCTTTCAAGCCGAGGCGGCGCACGTGGAAGGACACGGCGGGAGTCGGGATGGGCCCGTCGGCGAGGAGGACGTCGATCCCGGCCGCAGCGAACACTTCGGCTGCGGCGCGGGCGAACTCGGGCGAGAGGAACCGCGTGTCGTGGCCGACGACGATCCGGCCGCGGTCGCCCGGGCCGGCCTCCTCGAGGTAGAAGCGCGCCGTTGCGGCGGCGATGCGCCGGATCTCGGCGAAGGTGCAGTCGTCGGCGATGACGCCGCGCCAGCCGTCCGTGCCGAACGCGATCGTCACCGCTCGGAGCCCGCCGCGGCGGGGCCGCGGAAGGCGGCGAGCTTCGCCTCGTCGTAGCCCTGGCGCGCCAGAAACTCGGACGCCCGGGCGAACCGGAAGCCACGGGCCTTCAAGCCGTCGAAGAGCGCCCCGATCCGAGAGGCCACCGGCTCCTCGCGGTCGCTGCCGAGGTGGAGGAGCACGATGCCGCCGTTTTCGGCGTGGGTGACGAGGCGCCCGAGAAGCCGCTCGGCCGGCTGGTACGCGCTCGAGCGCGGGTCGGTGACCCAGTCGAGCCCGTCGAGGCCCGAGCGGCCGCCGGTCCAGCCGACGTGCCAGTATCCCTGCTCGGCCGCCCAGCGCCGGATCTCCGGGTTGTGTTCGCCGAAGGGTGCGCGCCAGAGGGGCGCCATGGCGCGGCCCGTCGCCTCCCGGTAGAGCCGCGCCGTGCGTACGAGCTCTCCAGAAAGGAAGGCGCGGTCGACTCCCGGCCGCGTGATCTGTCGGCCGTCGGCCCCGTAGGTCGTCAGGTGCGGGTGGGTGTCGGTGTGGTTTCCGACCTCGTGGCCGTCGGCGGCGATGCGGCGCACGATGTCGGGGTGGCGGCGAATGAAGTCGCCGGTCAGGAAGATGGTCGTGCGGATCCCGCGCGCGGCCAGGGCGTCGAGGATCGCGACGGCGCCGCGATCCGAGGAACCGGCGTCGAACGACACCAGGATTTCGGCGCGATCGTCCGGGCCACGGGTCAGGTCCGGGGCGACGGCGCCGCGAGACGCGGGGGGAGGTGGCGGCGGGGCCACCGCGGGGGCCGGGGGCGCAGTCGCGCGGGAGGCGTCCGAGGGCGGCGACGGGCCGGCGGGCGCGGGCGTCGGCGACGCGTAGGAGAGCGGCGCGGAGAGGGGCATGGCGCCCACGCGGAACGGTCCGTTCTCGCGCACGCCGTCGAACTGAAAATGGCCGTTCTCGACGGGGGCCGCCGCCACGAAACGCGAGCCGGAGAACAGGAAGACCGCGGCACCCGACGTGGAGCTGCCCTCCAGGCGCAGGCCGTAGGCGGTTTCGACGATCGAGTCGAGGCGCGCGGTCGGGGCGTCGTGGCGGGGACGGGCGAGCGGCGCGGCAACGTTCAGGCCGTCGAGCTCCCGGACCGTGCGCAGGGCGAGAGAGACCGACGCGGCGGCCGCGAGGGCGACCGCGGCCACCGCGAGGCGGGCGGGGACCCGGACCGTCAGGACGCTGCGCACGCGGCGCCAAGCGGCGTGGCGGCCGGCGTCGCGGGCACACTTCTCCGTGCAGTAGAGGTGGCCCCGCATCCGCACTTCGCACAGGCGGCAGATGGGGTTGCGGCAGAAGTGGCAGCTCTTGTGGGCGCGCCGGCCGGAGTGGGTAGGGCAGGAGACGTTCACGCCCCTATTATGAAGGATCGTCGCCGTCGATCGCCGCTTCGGCTCGGGACCTGCGGTCTTCGGCCGCACCGGCGGGCGGCTCGCCCAAAGGAGCTCGACCGCCCGCCTGATCCCTCGCTGCGCGCTCGCGACCGGGGAGGGGCGAGACCGAAGGGGCTATAGTTCGGCGGGGCGACCTTGAAGATCAATCTTCCCAATGCGCTGACGCTGCTGCGCATCTTTCTCGTACCCTTTCTCGTCGTCGTGCTGCTGACGAAGTTCGACGGACGCGAGACGGTGGGTCTCGTGATCTTCCTGACCGCCGTCACGACGGACTTTCTCGACGGCTGGCTCGCGCGGCGCCGAGGCGAGATCACGACGCTCGGCGCCCTGCTCGACCCGATCGCCGACAAGCTCCTGATCTCGGCCGCCTTCATCTCTCTCGTCGAGCTCGGCCTCGCGCCGGCGTGGATGGTGGTCGTGGTGATCGGCCGCGAGTTTGCGGTGTCGGGCCTTCGGTCGATCGCTTCCGGGCGGGGAATCGTGATCTCGGCCTCGGGGTGGGGCAAGGCGAAGATGTTCACGCAGATCGCGGCGGTGTCGCTGCTCATCCTGGCGCTGCGCCACGAGGTCTTCGCGTTTCCGGGGCGCATCGCCCTCTGGGTCGTCGTGGCCGTCGCGCTCGTGTCCGGGACGGACTATTTTGCGCGCTTTCTGCGCCGGATCGTCCTGTCGTCGCCCTCCGCGTCGGACGGCCCCTAGCCGGTGCGCCGCAGCAGCAGCTTCCAGATCGGCCGGCCCTCCCGTGCGTATTTGAGCTCGTAGTTGGTGGGCGGGGGAGCGGGGAAATCCGTCCAGGGGAGGCGCTCGAGGGCGGGCACGGTCTCCACGAGGGTCTCGAGCTCCCGGCGGTAGTCCGGGTGGTCGGTTGCGATCCTCAGGTGGCCGCCCGGCACCAGACGCGAGGAGGCAGTCTCGAGGAAGACGCCGTCGAGCAGCCGCCGCTTCCTCTGCTTCTTCTTCGGCCAGGGGTCGGGAAAGTAGACGTGGAGCCCATGGACGCTGCCCGGCGCGAGAGCCATCTCGACGAAGAGCCGGCCATCGGCGCGGACCACGGCGGCATTGGGGAGGCCGGAGCGGGCGATGCGCTCGCGGCAGAGGCGGTAGTAGGAGAGGGAGCGCTCGACGCCCAGGAAATCGTGGGTCGGGTTCGCCCGCGCCGCCGCGACGAGGAATCGCGCCTTGCCGCTTCCGATTTCGACCTCGAGCGGCGCGCGGCGGCCGAAGCGCAGCACGGCGTCGAAGGGGCGCGAGGACCAGAGTTCCTCGTCCGGCCCACCGGGAAAGCGGCCGGGCAAATCCCGTGTGCTACCCTGATTTCGCAAGGCCGCGATTCTCATGCCCACGATCGTGTTCGTCAACGAGGGAAAGGCCGGCGTGGTCGCGGAGGGCACCACGGTGCTGCAGGCCGCCCTGGATCTGGGCGTCAAGATCAGCCACGTCTGCGGCGGCAACGGCACCTGCTCGACGTGCCGCGTCGAGGTGGTGGTCGGGGCCGAGTGCCTGTCCCCGGTCAATCCGCAGGAGAAGGCCTACGACATGGGGGAGGGCCGGCGCCTCGGCTGCCAGGCCCGGGTCCGGGGCAACTGCGCGGTGCGCGCGTTGATGATTCCGAAGGTGGAGTTGTACTGACACGGCCAAGGGCCGCGTCCAGTACAACTCCATCCCGAGGGCCGAAGGCCCGAGGGATCCCGTACTGAACAATCCCGGGATCCATCGCGGCGCTCGGATCAGCCGCTCAGCCGCTCAGCCGCTCCGACACCGCCCCGGCAAACTCCTTCGTACCCGTCGTCCCGCCGAGATCGGGCGTCTTGATGCCGGCCCGGAAGGTCGCGAGGAGGGCCCTTTCAACGCGGTCGGCATGGCCGGGCAGATCGAGGTAGCGCAGCATCAGGATGGCCGAGAGCAGCAGGGCCGTGGGGTTGGCCAGGTTCCGCCCGGCGATGTCGGGCGCGGTGCCGTGGACGGCCTCGAAGACCGCGGCCTCGTTCCCGAGGTTGGCGCCCGGAACCAGGCCGAGGCCCCCGACGAGCCCGGCGGCGAGGTCCGACACGATGTCGCCGTACAGGTTCTCGAGCAGCAGGACGTCGAATGTCTCGGGCGACATCACGAGCCGCATGCAGGCGGCGTCCACGATCCGGTCGTCGGCGGCGATGTCGGGGTAGTCCTCGGACACCTTCCGGAAACAGTCGAGGAAGAGCCCGTCGGAGAGCTTCATGATGTTCGCCTTGTGGATGGCGGTGACGCGGCGCCGGCCGTTGGCTCGCGCGTACTCGAAGGCGAAGCGCGCGATGCGCGTCGAAGCGACCTCGGTGATGATCTTGAGCGACTCGACGACGCCGGGCACGACGATGTGCTCGAGGCCGCTGTAGAGCGACTCCGTGTTCTCCCGGACGATCACCAGGTCCACGCCCTGGAAGCGGCTCTCGACTCCGGGGACGTTCTTGACCGGGCGCAAATTCGCGTACAGCTCGAGGGCTTGCCGCAAGCGCACGTTGACCGACTGGAACCCTTTGCCGATGGGCGTGCCGACCGGCCCCTTGAGGGCGACGCGCGTGCGCCGGATCGCGGCGACCGCGCCCGGCGGGAGCGGATCGCCCTCGCTCTTCTCGGCCTCGCGGCCGACGACGACCTCTTGGAACGAGAGCGGCGCCTTGGCCGCGGCCAGGATGGCCAGAACGGCGTCGGCCACCTCCGGCCCGATGCCGTCGCCGCGAATGAGGGTGATCGCATGCGTCGAGCTCAAGGCAGCTCCCTCTTCTCCGGCGTCGCCGGCAGGATCATGCGGACCTTATGGATGGACGTCGGAGTGGCGTCCTCGATCAGGAAATCGGCGAAACGGCCCTTCCACCTCTCGCCCTTGCGAGGGATGCGCCCGAAGCGCAGAAGGAGGTGGCCGGCGATCGTCTCGGCCTCGTCGCGCGGGAGGCGGATGCCGAACTGCTCTTCGAGCTCGTCGAGGCGCAGGCTTCCCTCGAGCAGGTACGTCCGCTCGCCGGCCGCCACGAATGCGGGGTGCTCCTCGTCGTACTCGTCCTGGATGGGGCCGAGGAGCTCCTCGATGGCGTCCTCGATCGTCACGAGGCCCGCCGTTCCGCCATGCTCGTCCACGACGATCGCCATGTGGGTGTGCCGGCGGCGCATCTCGCGGAAGAGGTCCTCGGCGCGCTTGAACTCGGAAACCAGGAAGGGAGGGTCGAGGTAACTGGCGAGCTCGAAACCCTTCTCGTCCGCGTCGGAGAGGTCGAAGAGGTCCTTGGCGTGAAGGATGCCGACGACGTTGTCGATGGACCCGCGGTAGACGGGAAGGCGAGACAGCTTCTGCTCCCGCAGGAGGGCCTTCAGGTCCGCGAAGCTCGCCGTCTCGGGCAGGGCGACGATCTTGGTGCGCGGCACCATGATGTCGCGGACCGTCCTGTCGCCGAACTCGACGACCTTGTGGAGCAGCCGCGTCTCCCCTCGGTGGATCACGCCCTCGTCGGCGCCGAGGTTGAAGACGCTCTTGAGCTCGTCTTCCGTCAGTCCGGGCCGCGTCTCGGCGATGCCGAAAAGGCGCAGGAGCCGGTTCGTCAGCCCGACGCACGCCTCGGCGACGGGCGACAGGACCTTCATCATCCAGGCGAGCGGCAAGGCGACTGCCCGGGAAACCGAGACCGGCGAGGCGGCGCCGATCGCCTTGGGGGTCATCTCGGCGAAGACGAAAAGGGTGACCGTCGAGAAGAGGACGGAGATGGGGACGCCGTAGCGCGTCCCAAACCAGCCGGTCGCCAGGGTCGTGGCCGAGGCGGAGGCCGCCGACAGGAAGAGGTTCTGTCCGATCAGGATGACGGCGAGCATCCGCGCCGTGTGCGCCTTCAGCCCGCGGATGACCGCGCCGCGCCGGTCGCCCTTTTCGCGCATCCGCTGCAGGTCGATGCGTCCGAGCGCGACCAGCGCCGTCTCGGACCCCGCGAAAAAGGCGGAGAGCGCGAGCGACAGAACAAAGGCGAGCACGTACAGGGTCGTCTGTGGATCCATGTCGGGGTTCCTTTCGAGTCCGGACGCGAAGTCTACAGGGGATGCCGCCCGAGCCGTTCGAGGGCCCACCGCGCCGCGTCCGAGAGCCCCGCCTCGCGAACTCCGGCCGCCGCGCCGAGAGCGGGCAGACAGGCCCTGTCGCCGCGGGCGCCGGCCGAGAGGGCGGCGTTGCGTTGCAGGCCGCGGCGGGCGGCGCGGTTGACGGCCGACCTGCCGAAACGCCGGCGCCACGCCCCCTTGCCCATCGCGAGCACGTCCGCGCGCGAGGGCGGCTGAGGCGCGGGGAGCGCCGCGGCGCCGAGGCTCTCGAGGGGCGCGTTCCACGGGCACGCCTCCTGGCACTCGTCGCAGCCGAAGACGTGGTCGCCGACCGAAGCCTTCCGCGCGTCCGGGACGGGGCCCGCGTGCTCGATCGTCAAGTAGGCGATGCAGCGGGTGGCGTCGAGCAGGCCCGGAGAGCGCAGGGCGCCGGTCGGGCAGGCGTCGAGGCAGGCAACGCAGGAGCCGCACTGCTCGGCGACGGGAGCGTCGGCCGGCAGGTCGAGGTCGGTCAGGATCTCCGCGAGAAGCAGGTACGAGCCCTGCTCGGCATCGATCAGGCAGCCGTTCTTACCGATCCAGCCGAGGCCCGCCGCCGCGGCGAAACTGCGCTCGGCGAGCGGCGTCGAGTCCACGCAGACCCGGCTCGCCCAGGCGCCCGGCAGCCGTTCCCTCGCGCGGTCCACCACCCGCGCTGCCCGCAGCCGCAGCGACCCGTGGTAGTCGGGTTCGCGGGCGTAGCGTGCGAACCGTGACCCGTCGGGCGCAACGTAGGGCGCCGCGGAATGCGGCGCCGCGAGGCAGACGACCGAGCAGGCCCCGGAGAGGAGCTCACGCGGGGAGCGGCGCAGCGCACACGTCTGCTCCAGGTAGCGCATCCCGGCGTGGAAGCCGGCCGCGAGCCAACTCTCGAAGAGGTCGTAGTGCGGCGCCTCGTCGGCCCGCGCGATGCCGAATCGTGTGAAACCCTCACGCTCCGCCTCTTCGCGAAACACGCGAGCGGCCAGCAGCCGGTCGGGAGGCCCGTTTGCGAGCACGTTCGGCGATGCTAGCATCCGCCCGGGAGGCGCGCCGTGCCGCAACCGGACCGATTCTCCACCAGGGTCTTCGCGCTGGCCGCCGTCGCCGTCCTCGCTTATTTTCTGTTCCAGATCTTCGTGCCGTTCTTCGGGCCGATCTACTGGGCGTTTCTCCTTGCGTTCATGCTCTTCCCGCTCAATCGTCGGGTCCGCCGGCTCGTGCGGGAGCGCAGGGGGCGCGCGGCGACGATCCTGACTTTCGGGGTACTGCTCGGCATCGCGATCCCGGCTGCGGTCGGCATGGTCGCGTTCGCGAGGCAGGCGGTCGAGCTCGGTCACCGTCTGGCGGCGTTCGCCCAGCGCTATCAGATCGGTGGCGTCCAGGACATCCTGAAGATTCCGGTGATCGGGGGCGCCACCGAGTGGCTGCAGGCACGTTTTGGCGTCGATCCGGCGGACGTCCAGACGTGGCTGGTCCAGGGGTCCCAGAAGGCGGTCCAGTGGCTCCTGGCGCGCGGCGGCGACGTGCTCTTCGGGACGCTCGGCATCTTCGGCAACCTCGTCCTGATGCTCTTCATCAGCTTCTTCTTCTTCCGCGACGGCGACACGATGGCCGCCCGCGTGCGCCACCTCATCCCGCTCGATCCAAAGCGCAAGGATCGGCTGGAGCGGCACCTGCAATCCGTGACCCGGGCCGTGGTCTACGGGACGGTCGTCACGGCCATCGCGCAGGGAGCGCTCCTCGGGATCGGCTTCTGGATCACCGGGGTGCCCTCGCCCCTCGTCTTCGGCGTGCTGGCCGCGGTGGCTTCCTTCGTGCCCTTCGTCGGCACGGCCCTCATCTGGGTCCCGGCGGCGATCTACCTCTTCGCGCAGGGTGTGGCGTGGAAGACCGTGTTCCTCGTGGTCTGGAGCGCGGTCGTCGTGGGCTCGGCGGACAACATCCTGCGGCCGCTGCTGGTGTCGGGCAAGAGTCAGGTCGGCACGCTGACGGTCTTCTTCGGCGTCCTCGGGGGCCTGGCCACCTTCGGCTTTCTCGGGCTCTTCCTCGGGCCCGTGATCCTGGCCCTCGCCCTGTCGCTCATCGAGTTCGCCGAGGAACAGGCGGAAGGGGCAAGCGGCGCCCCGCCCCCCTCCCCGCCCTAGGGGATCCAGTCGGCGACGAAGATGTTCGTTTCGTGGGGCTGCTTGCCGTTTCGGTTCGAGGCGAACACGAGGCGCTTTCCGTCGCGGGTGAGCATGGGAAATCCGTCGAAGTCCGGGGTGTAGGTGATCCGCGTGAGGTTCGTGCCGTCCTCCCGGATCGTGTACAGGTCGAATTCGCGGCCCTTCGGGTCGCCGAGGTTCGACGAAAAGATGATCTCCGCGTTGCCCGGAAGGAAGTAGGGCGCGAAGTTGGCAGCGCCGTTCGACGTGACCGCGTGGTCGTTCGAGCCGTCGGCGCTCATGACGCGGATCTCGAGAGCGCGCGGCGCATACGTGTTGCGGGCCAGGTTCTCCCTGTAGCGAGCGAGGTCGTCCGGGGTCGTGGGGTGATCGGCGCGATAGACGATCTTCTTGCCGTCGCCGGAGAAGAAGGGTCCGCCGTCGTAGCCCGGCGTGTGCGTGAGGCGTTTCACGTTCGAGCCGTCGGCGTTCATCGTGTAGATCTCGAGGTCGCCGTCGCGGGCGGACGTGAAGACGATCGTCTTTCCGTCCGGAGAGACCGTCGCCTCGGCGTCGTACGCGGGCGACGCGAAGAGGGGCCGGATGTCCGTGCCGTCCGGCTTCGCCGAGTAGATGTCGTAGTCGTCCAGCGCCCAGACGTACCCGCGGGATCGGTCCGGCCGCGGGGGACAGCCCGCTCCCGCGCGGAAGGTCGAGGCGTAGAGGATCCGGTCGCCCGACGGGAGGAAATACGAGCACGTCGTCTTGCCCTCTCCGTTGGAGACCCGGCGCGGCTCGGAGCCGTCCGCCTTCATCGTGAAGATCTGGTCGCAGGGGAGGTTCCCCTGGTCGGACTGGAAGATCAGGCGCGTCGCGTCGGCCGACCAGTACGCCTCGGCGTTCTGGCCCCCGTAGGTGAGCTGTCGGAGGTTGGCCAGGTGCTTTTCCTCGCCGGGGGCCAGGAGGCCCGGCGCGGTGGGCGCCGGGGCCGGCGGATCGTCCGCGGCCAGAGCGAGCAGCGCGAGGGCGACGACCGAGGCGACGAGTCTCATGAGGGCGGGAATTCTAGCAGGGCCTTCCGGTTGCATCGCCGCCGACCGGCCTTTATCCTCGGCCGGGGTTCCCCATGGAACGCGACAGAGACCTGAGGAGGGTGCTCGCGGACGAGATCCGCGCGGCGATCGCAGAGACCGCGCTCGCGCCGGGAGAACTGCGCGAGGCCGGGGATCCGTCGACGGCCGACGCCCGGGCGGCGCTGCGGCGCGCCTCCGAGGTCCTGACCCCCTCGGTGCCTTCCGGGGCTCCGCTCGAGCCGGTCAAACGCCTCGCGATTCGCGCGCTGCGCTTTCTCTGGCGCAACCAGTCCACCTTCAACTCCCTGTCGCTCGACGCTTCGGCCCGCCTGGCGGACTCACTCGACCGGCAGCGAGCCGAGACGGAGAAGCGTCTCGAAGAGCTGGCGCGCCGCGCCGACGTGCAGGAGGCGCGCTTGACGGTCGCGGAGTCCTCGGCGCCCACCACGCGCGTCGAGCCCGGGTCGCTCCCGCCGGCGAGGTCGGCCCTGCCCGCAGGCGTCTACGCTCTCTTCGAGGAGCGCTTCCGGGGCAGCCCCGTTGAGATCGCACGGGGGCAGCGGCCCTACGTCGACCTGCTGCGGGATCTGCCGGGGCCCGTGCTCGATGTCGGCTGCGGCCGGGGCGAGTTCCTGAGCCTGCTCGCCTCCGCCGGAATCGAAGGCATAGGCATCGATTCCAATCCGGTGGCCGTCGCCGCGTGCCGCGCCGATCGCCTCGAGGTCGAGCAGGGGGATGCTCTGGCGGCCCTCGGGAGGCGGCCTCCCGGCGAACTCGGCGCCGTCGTCGCCTTCCAGGTGGTCGAGCACTGGCCGCCGGAAGCGATCTTTCGGTTCCTGCTGGACGCCCGCCGGGCCCTTGCGCCGGGAGGCGTCCTGGTCGCTGAGACCGTCAACACCGACTCGCTGTCCGCGCTGCGGGGCTTCTATCTCGACCCGACCCACGTGCGTCCCGTGCCCCCCGAGGCCCTGCGGTTTCTGGCAGAGGCGGCCGGCTTCTCCGAGGCGCGGATCGAATACCGGGCCCCGCTGCCTCCGGCGGATCGACTCGAGGAGAGTTCGGAAAACGAGCGCAAGCTCAACGCGCTCCTGTACGGCCCGCAGGATTACGCGCTCATCGCCCGCGTCGCGGCCGCGCCTTGAGACCGCGCCGGGTCCTCGTTCTGGCGGTGCAGACTCCCTTCGCGCACGGAGGCGCGGAGCGGCACGTCCGGCGCCTGACCGAGGAGCTCGGCAAGCGGGGCGTGGAAGCGGACCTGGTGTCGATGCCCATGGCCGAGAGGGAGCGGTTCGACCTCATCCGGGCCGCCGTGGCATGGAGGAGCCTCGACCTGACCGAGGCCGGCGGCCAGCCCGTGGACGCCGTGATCGCCACGCGATTCCCGACGTACTCGATCCGGCATCCGAACAAGGTCGTCTGGCTCATCCATCAGCACCGGCCGGCCTATGACCAGTTTGGAACGGCGTACAGCGACTTCACCTCGTCGCCCGAGGACCGCCGCACGCGCGAGGTCATCGCCCGCATCGACCAGGTGGGGCTCTCGGAAGCCCGCCGTGTCTTTGCGAATTCCGAGACGGTCGCGGCGCGCCTGCGTCGCTTCAACGGAATCGCGAGCGAGCCCCTGTACCACCCGCCGCCGCTGGCGGGGAGGTATCGGGGCGGACCGTCGGGCGACACGGTCCTCTGGGTCGGCCGGCTCGAGGAGTGGAAGCGCCCGGGACTGTTGCTCAGGTCCCTGTTGCACGCGCCCGACGCCCGCGCGGTTTTCGTGGGGCGCGGCCCGGAAGAGGGACGCCTTGCCGCCCTCGCGGAGGAACTCGGTTTGCGGGATCGCGTGCGGTTCATTCCCGAGGTGGACGACGAGGGGCTGCTCTCGCTCTACTCTCAGGCGCGGATCGTCGCCGTGACCGCGGCGGGCGAGGACCTCGGCTACGTGCCCCTGGAAGCCTTCCTGTCGGGCAAGCCCGTCCTGACGACCGAGGACGCCGGAGGCCCGCTCGAGTTCGTCAAAGACGGCGTAACCGGGATCGTGACCGCCCCCCGCCCTGAGGCGTTGGGGGTCGCCCTTCGCCTGGCGTGGTCGAGGCCCGAGACGCTCCGAGCGATGGGGGAGGCGGGAAGGGCCCGGGCGGCTCTTCTCGACGTGGGACGGCCCGATCGCAGCCTTGCTCGGCGCCGCGGGGCTCGCATGAGCGGCGCCGTGGACCCCCTGCGCGAGCTCGCCCGGGAGCGGGGCCGAACGATGGGCGAGCTCGGCGTTCTGCCGCAGGACGCCGCGTGGGCCCGCGCCGAGGCGGCGTCGATCGCCAGCCTGACGGTTCCGGCGCTCCCCCTGCGACTTCCCGCCGCGCTGTCGCGCCTGCTGCGCCGTCTCTCTCTCGCCGCGCGATAGCCGGCTTCCGATCAGGGCGTCTTGCGCGGCCGTGGCGCTCGGCGCCGCTCCGTCCAGAGGCGCACCCGGTTGCGGCCTTCGTCCTTGGCCGCGTAGAGCGCCTTGTCGGCACGGAAGAGGAGCTGGTGCTGCTCGTCCTCCGCGAGGTCCGCGGTGTCGGCGATCCCGGCCGAGACGGTGACGTGGAAGGGGTCTCCCTCGCTCGCGAAGCTCTCACGCTCGATCGCGCGCCGCACGCGGTCGGCGACGGCCAGCGCCGAGCGCGCAGCCGTCTCCGGAAAGAGGACCGCGAATTCTTCGCCGCCGTAGCGGCACGCAAGGTCGCTCGAGCGCACGGTTTCGCGGAGGATCTGGCCGAAGCGACGGATGGCCAGGTCGCCGGCGCCGTGCCCGAGCGTGTCGTTGATCCTCTTGAAGTGGTCGAGGTCGAAGAGCGCCACCGAAACGGGCGAGTCGTAGCGACGGTGGCGGGCCCACTCCTCGGCCAGGCGCGTTTCGAAATAGCGGCGCGCCGAGAGGCCAGAGAGCTCGTCGGTGACGGCGATCTCCCAGTTGCGGGAGGCGTGGAGCGAGGCCGTCAGGGGGGCGAGCAGGGCTCGGATTTCGGCCTTCCGGTGCTCGTCAACGGGCTCCGAAGAGACGAGCGTGAGGTACGCGACCAGGACGTCGCCCGAGTAGAGCGGGAGGTGAAGTCGCTCGGTGGGCGCGCTGCCGGGCAGCAGCTCCATCGGGGCGAACGAGCGCTCGGTCTCGGTCGCCGCGAACCGCAGCAGCGCACGCGAGTCGATGAGCTCGTGCAGATACGGATGCGCCGGGTCTCGGGTGGGGCGCCGTTCGGCGGGAGAGTCCCCGGCGAGCGTCCAGACCTCGTAGATCCGCTGCGAAGGATCGACTCGGTAGAGGTCGAAGGCGGACAGCGGCAGGATCTCGGAGGCCGCCCGGTAGGCGTGCTGCAGGATCTGGACCGGATCGGGGGATTCTCCGAGGAAGTGGCCCTCGCGTTCCCGCGCCTGCAGGCGGCCGGCCAGAAGGCGCACGCGCCGCGCGAGGTGCCACGCGCGCAGGCTCGCGGCGCACGCGACGAGGAGAAACAGAGCATCCGCCCAGAGCGGCAGCACTGCGACGAGTGTAGCGGGTGCGGGACCGGAGGCAAAGAAAGAGGCCCCCTTGCGGGAGCCTCGAAAATGCTCGGGAGGCTCGGGTTACTTGGAGGTGCCGGTCGTCGTCGCGGGAGCGGTCTCGGTCGACGTCGTCGTGGTGGTGGTGGTCGTCGTCGTCGACTCGGTGCCCGTCGCCGCCGTGCTCGTCTCCTCGACGACAGCCGGGGCTTGCGCCGTGGGCGCACTCTCGGGCGCGGCCGCCTCTTTCTTCTGGCAACCGGTGGCGAGAGCCATCGCCGTCGCGGCCGCGAAACCCAGGGTCAGAAACTTCTTCATATCCCTCATCTCCTTCTTTCTTAGAAAGCGCGTTCTCCGCGAGAGCGCGAGCGAAACGCCCCAATGGAAAATCGACGCGGAATCATATCCGAAGCCCGCAGCCTGTCAAGGACAAAGAGGTTCGGCAGCTCCTGGCTCGACGGCGGGTGTCGGGGACCGCTATTCTTGGAGCGGCCCACCGGGACGAATTCCCGAAAGGGCCGAACGGGGGTTACGGGTGTTCGACAGCCTTGGCGAGCGCATCCAGGGGGTTTTCAAGGAGCTCCGCGGCGAGGGGCATCTCACCGAGTTCCACATCGAGACGGCCCTGCGGGAGATCCGCCTGTCGCTTCTGGAGGCCGATGTCGCTCTTCCCGTCGTGCGGCAATTCACGGCCCGGGTGCGAGAACGGGCGGTCGGCGCGAAGGTGGCACAGCAGCTCTCCCCGGCCCAGGAAGTCACGCGCATCGTGCGCGACGAGTTGAAGGCGCTTTTGGGCGGCGAGACCTCGGATCTCGCGCTCCAGGGGAAGCCGGCGGTCGTCGCGCTGGTCGGCCTTCAGGGTTCGGGTAAGACGACGACGGCGGCCAAGCTCGCCCGGTTGCTCAAGGCCCGCGGCCGCTATCCGCTCATCGTTGCCGCCGACCTCGCGCGGCCCGCGGCGGTCCAGCAACTGGTCACCCTCGGCAGGCAGATCGGCGTGCCTGTCTTCGAGCCCGGCTCGCGCACGGACCCCGTGGAGGTCGCGCGCGAGGGCCTGCGCGAGGCGAGGCAGACCGGCCGGGACACGCTCATCGTCGACACGGCCGGACGGCTGCACGTCGACGAAGCGCTGATGGCCGAGATCCGCGCCATCGCGGCGGCCGTCGAGCCGCAGGAGATCCTCTTCGTGGCCGATGCGATGACCGGTCAGGACGCCGTCAAGTCGGCCGCGGGCTTCGCCGAGGCGCTTCCCCTGACGGGCATCATCCTGACGAAGACCGACGGTGACGCTCGCGGCGGGGCGGCTCTTTCGGTGGTGACGACGACGGGCAAGCCGATCAAGTTCGTGGGCGTCGGGGAGAAGCCCGAGGACTTCGAGCCGTTCCACCCCGACCGCATGGCCTCGCGCATCCTCGGTCTCGGCGATGTCCTCACGCTCATCGAAAAGGTCGAAGCGAGCGTGGACGCGGAGTCGGCCCGCAAGCTCGCGACGAAGACGGCCTCCGGCGACTTCACGCTCGAGGATCTGCGCGAGCAGCTCGCCTCGATGAAGAAGATGGGACCCCTGGAAGGCCTGCTCGAGCTCCTGCCGAAGGGCGGAGCCGCGAAGGCACTCCGGGCTCCCGAGAGCGTGGACGAGAAGGCGCTCGTCCGCACGACGGCGATGATCGATTCGATGACGGTCGAGGAGCGGCAGTACCCCCAGATCCTGAACGGAAGCCGCAAGAAACGGGTGGCGGCGGGCTCGGGCACGTCGGTGGCCGAGATCAACCGCCTTCTCAAGCAGTACCAGCAGATGAGGCGGCTGATGCGGACCGCCCGTAAGGGCGCGCGGGGGCTTGATAT
This sequence comes from uncultured Acidobacteriota bacterium, assembly GCA_963724465.1. Taxonomy (GTDB): domain Bacteria; phylum Acidobacteriota; class Thermoanaerobaculia; order UBA5066; family Gp7-AA6; genus DAHUXD01. The sequence goes on from CAVRUT010000001.1 coordinate 177,624, forward strand.
GTCGAAATTGGTCCTGCCGGGCTCGAGGGGCCAGTAGGGGGCGGCCCCGAAACGCTCTCCTGCCTCCGGCTACCTCCGGCCTGCCTCCTTCGTGTAGAATGCCCCGCTTTTGCAGAGATTGAAGGGATAACGAAATGGTCAAAATCCGTCTGCGCCGCATGGGCGCCCGCAACCGCCCCTACTACCGAATCGTAGTCTCGGACTCGCGCCTGACGGCCCGCGCCGAGGTCCTCGAGGAGCTCGGCTCCTACGACCCGGTCACCAACCCGCCGACCCTGTCCTTCGACCGGGAGCGGGCGCGGCATTGGATCGCGAAGGGTGCCGGCATTTCGCCCACGGTCGCCTCACTGCTCGCCCGGCCCGAGCCGGCCCCGGCCGCCTGAGGTCGCCGATGAAACGCCTGGTCGAAACGATCGTCCGCCGCCTCTCGGATCAGCCGACGGAGACGCGGATCACCGAGGGCTATGAGGGCAAGACCCTCGTGTACGACATCGACGTGCCCGAGGCCGACCGCGGTCGCCTGATCGGGCGCGAGGGGCGCACGATCCGGGCGCTGCGCTCCTTCGTGGCCGCGGCGGCTACCGCGCAGGGCAAGCGCGTCCTCATCCGCGTCCGCGACTGAGGGCCGCGCCCGCGTCCCGGGCGCCGCCGCGCGGCTCCCATCGCTATGTCACCGCTTCTCGTCGTCGGCAGGATCCGGCGCCCCCATGGCCTCGCGGGAGAGGTCGCCGTGGACGTCCTGACGGACTTCCCGGAGCGGTTCGCGCCCGGAGTCGCCCTCGTGTGGCGCGGCGCCGCGGTCGAGAAGACGGTGCGGCTGCGGGGAGTCCGCCCCCACGGCGCCCGCCTGCTGCTGTCCTTCGAGGGCGTGGACGGCGTGGACGCCGCCCGCGAGCTCCAGGGCGGCGAGCTCTGCGTCGCGGAGGCCGACGTCCACCCCGCGCCGGAGGGCTTCTACTATGCCTACGAGGTGCGCGGCTTCGCGTGCGAGGACGCGGCGGGACGCCGCCTCGGGACCGCGTCCGGGCTCGAGGCGACCCCCGCCGGGCCGATGCTCACCATCGCGCTCGAGTCAGGGCGCGACGCCCTCGTGCCGTGGACGCACCCGATCGTCGTGCGCGTCGAACGCGGGCAGCGGCGCATCGTTCTGGATCCGCCCGAGGGGCTCCTCGACCTGTGAGAGGCTTCTTGCCGATCGGCCCGGCACCATGCACGTCGAGATCCTGACCATCTTCCCGGGGTACTTCGAGTCGCCCCTGCGCGAGAGTCTTCTCGGCAAGGCGATCGCGGCGGGGCTCGTCGAGGTCAGGGTGACCGACGTCCGAGCCTTCGCCGAGGGGCGGCATCGGAAGGTGGACGACGAGCCGTACGGCGGGGGAGCGGGGATGGTGATGATGGCCCCGGTGGTCGCGGCCGCCATCGAGGCCCGGCGAGATTCCGTGGGCCTTCCGCGGGCGTGGACCGTCCTGATGACCCCCGAGGGCAGGCGATTCGACCACGCCGCCGCCGCCTCGCTCGCCGGCCGGCCCCGCGTTCTGCTTGTCTGCGGCCGCTACGAGGGCATCGACGAACGCGTCAGGGACCTCGGCCTCTTCGACGAGGAGATCTCGCTCGGAGACTTCGTGTTGCCCGGCGGCGAGGCCGCGGCGCTCGCCCTGACCGAGGCGGTCACGCGGCTGATCCCTGGGGTCGTCGGCGCCGCCGAGTCGCTCGAGAGCGAGTCGTTTCTGCGAGAGCGGTTGGATTATCCGCACTACACGCGGCCCCGGGAGTTTCGCGGCCTGGCGGTGCCCGACGTGCTGCTGTCGGGGGACCACCGCCGGATCGTTCGATGGCGTGCGGCGCGGTCGCTCGAACGCACGCGCCTCCGGCGACCCGACCTGCTCGAAAGGCGGCCTCCCGAGCCCGACGAGGGAGAAGGCTAGCTTTCGTCGGGCTTCGAGATTCCGGAGGCGGGCGTAAGTGCCGTCAAGCCGCCGGAACTTGAAACCCGTGAGGAGGTTCAGGTAGAATTCGCCGCTTCCTTGGATCGCCCGCCTGTTGTTGGAGAGGCCTGTCATGAGTGATGTTCTGCTCGATCTGGAAAAACCGTCGCTCAAGAGCGGCGTGCCGGCTTTTTCGCCGGGCGACTCGGTGCGCGTGCACGTCAAGGTTCGCGAGGGCGAAAAGGAGCGCATCCAGATGTTCGCCGGCGTCGTGATCGCGCGCCGTGGAGGCGGAGCCCGCGAGACCTTCACCGTGCGCAAGATCTCCGGAGGGATCGGCGTCGAGCGCGTGTTCCCTCTCCACTCGCCGATCATCGACCGCATCGAGGTCGAGCGCAAAGGTGCGGTCCGCCGGGCCAAGCTCTACTACCTGCGCGGCCGCAAGGGCAAGGCCGCCCGCATCGACGAGAAGCAGGCCGAACAGTAGGTTCGCCTCCCGCCAACGTGACGCCCGACCCGCTCGCCGCGCTGTTCGCCGAGCTGGGTCGCCTGCGCGAGCTCGCGCGGCTCGAGTCGGAGCTCTCGCTGCGCGGCTTCGCTCGCGTCGCCGGCGTCGACGAAGCCGGCCGGGGATCGCTCGCCGGCCCGGTCGTGGCCGCCGCAGTCATCCTCCCGCCCGGCTGCGTCCTGCCCGGGCTCGACGACTCCAAGCGCCTCGACGCCGAGGCCCGGGCGCGCCTGGACCGGCAGATCCGCGCCCGCGCGGTCGCCCTCGGGGTCGGCGTCGTCGAGGCCAGGCAGATCGATGCGGACGACATTCTGCGGGCGAGCCTGGAGGCAATGCGCCGGGCAGTCGTCGGGCTCGCGCCGGCGCCCGACGTGCTTCTCGTGGACGCGGTCCGTGTCCCCGGCGTGTCCCTGCCGCAGCTACCCGTGGTGCATGGAGACGCCCTGTCCTTTTCGATCGCGGCCGCCTCCATCGTGGCGAAGGTCCATCGCGACGGCCTGCTCGAGGCGCTCGGACGTTTGCATCCGGCCTACGGTTTCGAGCAGCACAAGGGATACGGAACTCCCGAGCACTGGGAGGCCCTGCGCCGCTGCGGGCCCTGCCCCGAGCACCGGCTGACCTACCGCGGAGTGCTGCCGGAGTCCGGCGACGAGGCGCTCGGCGGCCGCGCGGGCCGCCGCCGCGGTCAGAGCGGTTAGAATCGTCTCCGAATGGCGGTCAACCGCGAACAGGTCCTCCAGTCCGCCGAGAAGCTCCTCTCGCGGGGCAAGCTCGACCAGGCCCTCAAGGAGTACCTCCGCGTCCTCGAGGACAACCCGAAGGACATCCCGACGCTGAACAAGGTCGGGGACCTCTACGTCCGGATGAACCGGCCGGCGGGGTCCATTCCCTATTTCGAGCGGATCGCCGACTTCTATTCGAAGGACGGCTTCTTTCTGAAGGCGATCGCGATCTACAAGAAGATCAACAAGATCGACCCCGCGCGGCTGGAGGTCTACGATCGGCTGGCGGACCTGTACCACAAGCAGGGCCTCGTCCAGGACGCGCGCAGCCAGTACCAGGTGCTCGCCGACCACTACCAGAAGAACAACCGAATTCCCGACGCCATCTCCGTCTACAAGAAGATGGCCGCCATCGATCCGGCCGACCTGCGCATCCAGGTGCGCCTGGCGGACCTCTACCGCGCCGCCAACCAGAAAGACCAGGCGGTCATGCAGTACGGGCTGATCGGTTCCATGCTCCTCAAGCGCGGCGCGCATGACGAGGCCGCGCAGGTCTTTCAGAAAGCCCTCGAGCTCTCGCCCGACGACGTCGAGACCCAGCGCAATCTCGTCCGCTCCCTGCTCGCGCAGAAGAACCCGACCGCGGCGATGGCGGTGCTCAAGGCCGCGCCCCGCACGGGAGAGAGCCTCGGGCTCATGGCCGAGGCGCAGCTGGAGATGGGCGAGAGGGCCGAGGCCGTGCGAACCGCCGAGCAGGCTCTCGCGCTCGACGCCGACGCGGAGACGCCCCGCCTCTTCCTGAGCCGCCTACGCGTGCAGGAGCAGTCGCTCGACAGGGCGCTCGCCGCGGTGGCTCCCCTCGTGCTCACCGCCGTCGCGCGGAGGGAGTTCGCGCGCGCGGCCGAGTACCTGGAGCCCATTCTGAGCGCGGAACCCGGCCACGTGGCGGCGCTCGAGAAGCTGGCCCAGGTCCTCGAGGCCGAGGGCAACCGGGCGGCCCTCGCGAAGGTCCACGTCCAACTCGGCCAGGCGGCCGAGGCTCAGAGCCCCGCAACAGCCCTGGAGCACTATCGCCGCGCGCAGGAAGCCGACCCCTCGAACGTGGAGGCCGCGACGCGCCTGAAGGACATCGGCATGCCGACGGAGGCGCCACCGTCGCCGACCGAGGCTCCCGCGGAAGAGCCGCCGCCCGAATACCAGGAGCTCGTCCTCGATCTCGAGGACTCGGCCTCGGTGCACGCGCCGCAGCCGAAGGTGGCCTCGATCGAGGTCGAAGAGCTGGGGGCGCCGGTCGAGGAGCCGCCGGGGGCAGGGCCCCCTCCCGCCCCGCCCCCGCCCGGGGCTGCCGCACCGGACGAGCAGCAGATCGAGACCCTGATCGTCGAAGCCGAGGTCTTCGCCCGCTACGGGCTCTCGGACAAGGCCATCGAGCGGCTCGTCTCGGTCGTGCGGCGCCGCCCCGACCTGCTCAGGGCGAGAGAGCGGCTCGTAGAGCTGCTCGCGGAGACCAAGAATCCGGGACTTCCCCGCGAGGTCGAGTCGCTGGCGGCGGCCTACACGGAGGCGGGGCGGCCGGACGAGGCCCGCCGGGTCCTTGCCAGCGCGGGACTCGCGGACGCCGAGCCGGAGCCGCAGGCCGCCCCGCCGGTCTCCCCGCCCCCGGCGCCCGGGCTCGACGTCGAGTTCGAGGAGTTCGACGTGGGCCATCCGGCTGCGCCCCCGGCGGAGATCGCCCCGGAAGCAGTGGCGTTTTCCGAGGACGCGATCGATTTTGCGGCCGGCGAGGCCGGGCCGCCTCCGGCGATCGAGAAGCTTTCGACTCCCGAGCCGCTGACTCCGGCGGACACCGAGTTCGTTTCGTACGAGCAGCTAGGCAACCTGCTCGAGGACGAGATGAGCCGCGCCGGCGAGGGCAGACTGTCGCCGCCGGCGGAGGCACCCGCCGTGGACGAGGACAACCTGTTCGCCGACGAGCAGAAGTTTTTCAACCTGGCCGAGGAGCTCGAGAAGGAACTCGGCGAAGAGGCGGTCGTGGAGGAGGCGGGGGAGATCTCGACGCCCCAGGGCGAGGTCTCGCTCGAGGAGATCTTTCGCGAGTTCAAGAAGGGCGTCGAGCAACAGCTCTCGGCCGAGGACTACGAGACGCACTACAACCTCGGGATCGCGTACAAGGAGATGGGGCTCGTCGACGAAGCGATCGGCGAGTTCCAGCTGGCGAGCAAGGATCCGGGGCGGGCCGTGGAGTGCTGCAGCATGCTCGGCCACTGCTTCCTCGAGAAGGGAATGCCCCTGCTCGCCATCAAGTGGTTCCGCAAGGGCCTCGAGACGCCGGCGATCGGCGAACTCGCGACCGCGGGCATGCTCTACGACCTCGCCCGCGTCTTCCAGGACACCGGCGACATGGATTCGGCGTACAAGACGTTCCAGGAGGTCTACGGCCTGAACGCGAATTACCGTGACGTGGTCCAGCGCGTCAAAGAGCTCGACGCCGTCCGGAAGAATTCATAAAGACCGAGCAAGCGTGAGGAGAGATTCGCCCGACCTGTCCTCCGGTTCTCCGCGCCTGAAATCCGAACCCCGAGATCCGAGCCTCGAAGTCCCGGCGGCTATTCTCGCCGTCGAGGACCTGACCGTCGAACTGCCTTCCGGCGGCGCCCTGCACCCCGCGGTCGACGGCATCTGGTTCACCGTCGCGGCGGGCGAGGCCGTGGGGGTCGTCGGGGAGAGCGGCTGCGGAAAGACGCAGCTCGCCCGCGCGATCCTGGGCCTCGTGCCCGACGGCGGGCATCTGCGCGGCCGCGTCCGATACGACGGTCGGGACCTCCTGCCCCTGTCCGACATGGAGTGGGGCGCCGTCCGGGGCCGCGAGATCGGAATGGTCTTCCAGGAGCCGGCGTCCGCGCTCGACCCGGTCCGGACGGTCGGAGAGCACATCGAAGAGGCTGTTCGCCTGCACCGGCGCGTGTCGCGGCGGCAAGCCCGACGTCTGGCGCTCGAATCCCTGCGCGCGGTCGCGTTTCCCGACCCCGAGCGGGCCCTCGACGCTTACGCTCACCGATTGTCGGGTGGCCTGCGGCAGCGCGCCTGCCTCGCGATCGCTCTTGCGCCGGGGCCCCGCCTGCTGATCGCCGACGAGCCGACTGCGTCCCTCGACGCGACGGTGGCCCTGCAGATCCTCGAGCTGCTCGACCGGCTGCGCCGGGAACGTGGCCTGGCGGTCCTCCTGATCACCCACGACCTCGGCGTCGTCGCGCGGCACTGCGATCGCGTACTGGTTCTCTACGCCGGGCGCATCGTCGAGGAGGCCTCCACTTCCTCGCTCTTCCGGGAGCCCGGACATCCATACACGCGAGGCCTGCTGAGGTCGGCGCCGCGGCTGCTCGCGGCGGCGCGGCGGCACGGCCACCGGTACGAAACGATCCCGGGATCTCCGGCCGATCTTTCCGTGCGTAGCGCGGGATCCTGCGCCTTCGCGCCCCGCTGTCCGGAGCGGTTTGCCCCGTGCGAACTCCGCGAGCCCGGCCTCTACGCCTTCGGGGCGGGCCGGGCGCGGTGCTTTCTCCACGAGCCGGGCGCAGGAGCTCCTCGGTGAGCGGCCTCGCAGCGCCGCTGCTCGAGGCGACGAATCTCGCGAAGCGTTTCACGATTCCCCGGAGCCTCTTCGGCCCGAGGTCCGCCGTCCTGCCGGCCTTGCGGGGCGTCAGCTTCTCTATCGGCCGCGGCCAGACGCTCGGGCTCGTCGGCGAGTCGGGCAGCGGCAAGACGACGGCCGGCCGCATCGTCGCGCGCCTGGTCGATCCCGACGCGGGGCGGATTCTTCTCGACGGCGCCGACTGGCTCGCGCTGTCGGGGTCCGAGCTGCGGCGCCGCCGGCGCGACGTCCAGATCGTCTTTCAGGACCCGCAGGCCTCGCTGAACCCGCGGATCCGAGTCGCCGACCAGGTGGCCGAGCCCCTGCTCGTGCAGCGGCTGGCCCGGGGCCGTGCCGCGGCAGAGCGCGCGCGCGAGCTGCTCTCGGACGTCGGGCTCGCCCCGGAAACTGCGTGCCGGTTCCCGTCGGAGCTCTCGGGCGGGCAAAGGCAGCGGGTCGCGATCGCCCGCGCCCTGGCGACCGGCCCGCGACTCGTGGTTTGCGACGAGCCGGTGTCGGCCCTCGACGTCTCCGTCGCGGCCCAGATCGTCAACCTCCTCCTCGATCTGCGCGAGCGCGCGGGCCTCTCCTACCTCTTCATCTCGCACGATCTCGCCGTCGTGTCCCGGGTGGCCGACCGCCTCTCGGTGCTCTACCTGGGCGAGATCGTCGAAGAGGGGCCGGCGGACGAGGTCGGGGTGCGGCCGCTGCACCCCTACACGGCCGCGCTCGTTGCGGCGGCCGCCGTGCCGGACATGGCGTCGCGCCGGTCTGCCGCGCCGTTGCCGGGGGAGCCTGCCTCCGCGGTCGCTCCGCCGCCCGGCTGCCCTTTTCACCCGCGCTGCCCGATCGCGCGCCCCCGGTGCGCCGCAGATGCTCCGCCGCTCGGCGAGGTGGAGCCGGGAAGGCGCGCGGCCTGCTTTTACCCCGGCGAGATGCGGTGATATGAAGGTCCTCTCCGAAACTTTCCTCCCATCAAATGCGTAGAGAGGTTGACAAAGGAGCTATGGAATGAAGAGTTTGGCCACGTCCCGGCTCGTTCGCGCGACCCTCGCCCTCGCGGTGTTTCTCTCGACCGGCGGAGGCGCTCTGGTCGCGCAGACGGGGCCGGTCGTCTCGGCGGTCCCGGGCCAGCGCACTCCGGTGCAGCTGCCAGCCGGCGACAAGGACGGTGTCCGCCTCACGCTCGACCAGGCGATCGGCCTTGCTCTGACCAACAACCAGGACCTGAACGTCACGGTCAACGCGGCGGAGGCGTCCCAGTTCTTCCTCTTCGGGAACCAGGGAATTTACGATCCTCTCCTGCAGGCCTTCGGCAGCCGGACGCACAACGATCAGCCGACGGCCTCCCAGCTGTCCGGAGCGGTAGTCCTGAAGACCGACCTTTCGGACGGCGGCGGTGAGGTCTCGCAGCTGGCTCCCTGGGGCGCCACGTTCACGCTCGGCTTCGCCGGGAACCGGACGAAGACGAACTCTTCCTTCTACGAGGTTAATCCCTCCTTCACGGCCGGGTTGACCGCTTCGATCAATCAGCCGCTACTGCGCAACCTCGGCACGCTCCCGACCAACTGGCTCATCGAGACGGCGCGTAACTCGCGGGACTCGGCGTACCAGGATTTCGTGCGCAGCGTCCAGGTGACCGTCAACGCGACCGAGCAGGCGTACTGGGACCTCGCCTACGCCTTCGAGAACCTCAAGGTGAAGCTCGAATCCAAGGCGATCGCGGTCGAGCTCAACCGGATCACGAAGATCAAGATCGACGTCGGCTCTCTGGCTCCCATTGACGTTGTGCAGACCGAGGTCAACGTCGCGACGGCCGACCAGGACATCATCAACGCGGAGGCCCTGATCGGCGTCGCACAGGACCAGTTGAAGCGTCAGCTCAACTTCGACCCGACCAACTGGAGCGCCGCGGCGATCATCCCGACCGACCCCGTGCGCGTGGAGCAGCAGAAATACGACCTCGAGCTGGGGATGAAGACGGCCCTCGCGCGCCGGCCGGAAGTGATTTCCCAGCAATATTCCGTGGCCTCGAACCAGATTCGGTACGCTTACTACAAGAACCAGACCCTTCCCTCTCTGAACCTCCAGGCGAGCTACGGAAACAACGGTCTCGACGGGCTGGAGACCCTTCCGGACGGGACAGTCGTCAACGGAGGCTTCGGCGGCGCGGTGGACCAGGTCTTCGGTCGGGACTTCAAGAACTGGAAAGTCGGGCTCGTGTTCTCCTATCCGATCCTCAACCGGGCGGCCCGTGGCGCCGAGGGCGTGGCGCACTACAGCCTCGAGTCCTCGAAGGCCCAGCTCACGGTGCTCGAGCAGAACATCATCGTCGACGTCCGGAATGCGCACCGCGCCATCGAGACCGCCGAGAAGCAGATCGTCGCGGCCGCCAAGGGACGCGAGCTCGCCGAGCGCAACCTGGACGCCGCCCGCAAGAAATACGAGAACGGCATGACGACGGGCTTCGAGGTCTCCCAGCTGCAGACCAACCTCTCGGACGCTCGTTCCCGGGAGCTCAACTCCCTCGTGATCTACCGAAAGGCCGTTGCCGCGTACCACAACTCCGTGGCCGACATCCTGGACTGGAAGGGCGTTCGGATCGAGGGGATGCCCGAGATGGCTCCGCCCGCGCCGGAAGAGCGCGCCGACCTCATCCGGATGGCGCTGCAATCGACGACGAGCGCCGCGCCGTGATGGCGGGGGAGGCGGTCCCCGCGACACCCGCTGGCCCCGACTCCGCCCTCGGGCGGCTGGTCGGGGTCTTCGTCTCTCCGGTGCGGACGTTCACGGCGATCGCCGAGAGGCCCACGTTTCTCGTGCCGCTCCTTCTCTGGACGGCGCTCTCCTTCCTGGTCTCGGAGCTCGTCCTCGCGCGAACCGACTGGAGGAGCGTCATCGTCGAGGGAGCATCCCACCGCGAGCAGAAGCTCACGGACGCGCAGGTCGAGCAGGCCGTGGAGGGCTCGCGGCGTTTTTCCTGGGTCTTCGAGCTCATTGCGGCCGCCGCTCCCGCCGTGATCGCGGTGATCACGGCGGGGGCGCTTTGGATGGCCTGCCAGGCGTTCGGGTGGGAGCTGCGCTTCCGGCAGTCGCTCGGCGTGACGGCGCACGCCTTCTTGCCCGGCGTCGTCGCGTCGATCGCTCTTCTCGCGATGCTCTGGGGCCGCTCCACGATCGACCCGCAGGGCCTCGACGACATCCTGCACACGAGCCCGGGCTTTCTCGTGAGCCGCCACAGCGACAAGACGCTTCATTCCCTCCTCGGGTCCCTGGACGTGCTCTCCTTCTGGTCGATGGCGCTTCTGGTCATCGGGCTCTCGGCGGCCGCGAAGGCCTCCCGCGGGAAGATGGCGGCGCTCGTCGTTTCCCTCTGGGGCCTTTACGTCCTCGGCAAGGCCGGGCTCGGGATCGTCTTCTCCTAGCGGGGTTTAGCCGGGCGGACGGGCGCTTGGTCGAAACACTCACCCGGGAAAATCGTAGTATCGGCAGGGGGTCCGACATCGCATGCTGATCGACATACGGGACATCACGAAGATCTACCAGATGGGCCAGGAGAAGGTCCCGGCGCTGGCCGGAGTTTCCCTGGCGGTGGAGCGCGGGGAATACCTGGCGATCATGGGTCCCTCGGGTTCGGGGAAGTCCACCCTGATGAACCTGATCGGGTGCCTCGACACGCCGACCTCCGGCTCATACGTCTTGAACGGCAAGGAAGTCGCCCGCATGACCGACGACGAGTTGGCCGCCATCCGCAACCAGGAGATCGGCTTCGTCTTCCAGACGTTCAACCTGCTCCCGAGGACCTCCGCGATCCAGCAGGTGGAGCTTCCTCTCGTCTACGGCGGCGCATCGAAGAAGGACCGGCGCGAGCGGGCCATTCGCGCCCTCAAGGCGGTCGGTCTTGGCGACCGGATGAACCACACGCCCAACGAACTGTCCGGCGGCCAGAGGCAGCGCGTCGCAGTCGCGCGCGCGCTCATCAACGACCCGAGCATCCTTCTCGCCGACGAGCCGACCGGAAACCTCGACTCGCAGACCGGCGGGGAGATCATGGCGCTCTTCGACGAGTTGAACGCCCGCGGCAACACGATCGTCCTCGTGACGCACGAGGAGGACATCGCCGCGCACGCGCGCCGCATCGTCAGGCTCAGGGACGGGCGAGTCCGCGACGATCGCCCCAACGAGCACGCCCGCACGTTCGCCTCGGCCGGAGCGCCGGCCTCCGCCTGAACCGGGCGCCTCCCGGCAGACGACTCGGCTGCCGCTCCCGTCGGAAGTGAGCGAGACGTCGGTCCACGAGACGAATCAGGGCCGAGTTAGAATCCCCGCTCACATGACGACTTCGTCGACCGGCAAATTCCTCTTCCGCAAGGTCGAGAAGGCGATCGAGGCGATCGAGCGGGCCGCCGACCCGTCCGCGACGATCATGCAGACGGCCTCGACCGTGATCGAGCAGTTCTCGGGAGTGCTCGGTGTCCGGGGAGGCCGACTCTGGGTCCACCGGGACGGCGGCTACGAGCTCGCCCGCACGTTCGGCAACGTGCCCGACGTGACGCCCGGCCTGTTCGTCTCGGCGGAATACCCTCCGATGGCGCGGGTCGTGGACGAAGGTGTCGTCGTGATGGACCTGTCTGCCCCCGGCGTAGACGCGGAGCTCGAGCGGCGCCTCGGGGCCGAGCGCTTTGCTGCGATCGCCGTCGGGGACGACGAATACATCCTCGCCTTCTCGGTGGACCCCGCCGCCCCCGAGGAGGATCTCGTGGCCTCGCTCGGGATCTTGCGCCTGGCGGTGGACCAGAAGCTGCGGCAGGACCGCTACGTCACGGCGCTGCAGGAAGCAAGGCGCATCCAGATGTCGATCCTTCCGAAGCGCGCGCTGCGTAGGGGCGAACTCGAGATCGCCGGCTACACGACTCCCGCGGAGCTAGTCGGCGGCGACTATTTCGATTTCATCCCCGTCTCGGACCGGATCGTCGGACTGGCGATCGCGGACGCCTCCGGTCACGGCCTGCCCGCCGCGCTCCAGGTTCGGGACGTGTACACGGGGCTGCGCATGGCGGTCGAGCGAGACTTCAAGATCGTGCGCACGGTCGAGCGTCTAAACCGCATCATCCACGAGTCGCGCCTGACGACCCGCTTCGTGTCGCTCTTCTATGGCGAGATCGAGGACAACGACAGCGTCATGTACGTCAACGCCGGGCACCCGCATCCACTGCACTTCCACGGGGGCAGCGTGACGCCGCTTATCCAGACGGGCCTGGTCCTCGGCCCGACGCCGAACGCCACGTACACGCGCGGCTACCGGAAGCTCGAGCCCGGCGACGCGCTGCTCCTCTACACCGACGGCATGGTCGAGGCCCACAATCACGAGGGCGAAGAGTTCGGTGTCGGGCGGCTGACCAGGGCCTTCCTCTCGATTCGCGACCGGCCCTGCGACGAGATCGCGCGCGAGTTGATCAAGCAGGTGGGCGAGTGGTCCGGGGGCGGAGAGCCGGAAGACGACCGCACGGTCGTCGTCGTCAAGCGCCACTTCGGGCCGGCGCCGGTGCCCGAGGACCGCCGCGCGACGACCGGCGTGCAGCCGATCCTGAAACTGCCCTAGGCCTGAGCCCTCTGCCGGCCCCGGAAGAACTCGGCCGTCGCCTTCAGCCCGTCCTCGAGCCGCGTCCAGGGCGGTAGTCCGAAATCGCGGCGCACGAGGGATCCGTCGAGGACGCTGCGCATCTGCTCGCCCGCCGGAGCCGGGACGTGAGGAGGTGTCGCCGTGTATCCGTATTGCCGCGCGAGGAGGCCGAAGAGCTGGTTGACCGACGTCTCGACGCCCGTGCCGAGGTTCCAGACTCCGCTCTTGTCGCTCCGGGCCGCGCGGGCGGCGGCCTCGACGAGGTCGCCGACGTAGACGTAGTCGCGCGTCTGCTCTCCGTCGCCATTGATCTTGAGCGGCCGCGACCCGAGCATGGCCTCGGAGAAGATCGCCACGACGCCGGCCTCGCCCGTGCCGTCCTGCCAGGGGCCGTAGACGTTGGCGTAGCGGAAGACCTGCGTCTGGAAGCCGTGCACGACCCGGTAGTAGTGCATGTACTTCTCGATCGAGAGCTTGGCGCAGCCATAGGGCGAAATGGGATTGGTGGGGTGGCTCTCGGTCGCGGGCCGGCCACCCTCGGGCTCGCCGTAGATGGCGCCGCCGGTCGAAGAGAAAAGCACGTGCTTGACGCCGGCGCGGCGCATCGCCTCGAAGATCTTCAGGCCGCCGATGACGTTTGCCCGCGCGTCGCCGACGGGGTCCGCGACGCTGTGCCGCAGGTCGATCTGCGCCGCATGGTGGGAGACGAAGCCGATCTTCTCCTCGCGGAGCAGCGGCTCGAGGTCGGTCTCGGCGATGTCGGCCCGGACGAAGCGCGCGGCCTCCGGCAGTCTCTCGCGGCGGCCGGACGACAGGTCGTCCACGATGACGACACGGTGGCCGTCCTTCAGGTGCCGCTTGGCCATGTGCGAGCCGATGAAGCCCGCCCCGCCGGTGACGAGGATGTTCATAGAATCCTTTCCCTGACCCGGATGAACGCATGATAGCGAAGAAGGCTCCGGACCCGCGCCTCGTGATCGACCCGAGCGCGCTCGGGCTCTCCGAACCGGGACGCGCCTTCTACCGGAGGCCGACCGTCGCCGTGGCGCGCCACCTCCTGGGGGCCTGGATCGCGAGACGCCACCGCGGGCGCTGGTACGGGGCTCGGATCGTCGAGACGGAAGCGTACCTGGGCGAAAAGGATCGGGCCGCGCATTCATGGGCGGGCCGGCGGACGGCGCGCGTCGAGCCCATGTACGCCGATGGAGGGCATCTGTACGTCTTCCTCGTCTACGGCATGCACCATTGCGCCAACGTGGTTACGCGCGCGCGGGGCGTCCCCGAGGCGGTCCTTCTCCGCGCTGCCGAAGGGCCGAAGGGAGCGCCCGAGCGTCTGCTGGCCGGCCCCGGGAAGCTTTGCGCCGCCCTGGGGATCACGGCGGGGGATAGCGGGCTTGATCTCCTCGGAGGCCAGATCCGCATTTTGCGCGGCCGGCCCCGTCGCCCACGGATCGGCGTGTCCCCGCGGATTGGGGTGGACTACGCGGCCGACGCGACAGATTGGCCTCTCCGCTTCTTCGACCTCGATTCGCTCTCGGTATCGCGCTGAGCCACTCCGCCCCGTAAAGCTCGCGGCGCGAATAGTCTCCCGAGCGAAGCCAGGGAGGAGGTTCGCGCCGCGGGAGCCGCAGCGCAGCGAGGGGATCAAGCGTCCGGTCGAGCCCGCGCCCGGGCGAGCCGGACGCCGGTGCGCCCCGAAGGGGCGCAGACCCCGAGCAAGCGAAGGCGACGTTCAGTGCGGCAGAAGAGGCAGCTGCCCCGGTCCCGGCTCGGAGGTCGCGACGACCGCGTTCTTGCCCCCGTGCTTGGCGCGGTAGAGCGCGGCGTCGGCCTTGTCGACGAGATCCTTCTTTTCGGCGGCGTCGTCGGGGTAGGTCGCCAGGCCGATCGAGACCGTCGCCCTGAGGATCTGGTGCGAATCCGGCATGCGAAAGAGCCGTTCGTCCACGCGTCGCCGCACGCGCTCGGCCACGATGACGGCGTCGGCGACGGGCGTCTCGGGCAGCACCAGCGCGAACTCGTCGCCGCCGTAACGGGCGAGCAGGTCCATGTCGCCGCGGACCTCGCTCCGAATCTCCCCGACGATGCCCTGCAGGATCGCGTCGCCGACCGGGTGGCCGAAGCGGTCGTTGATCGACTTGAAATCGTCGATGTCGAGCATCAGGACCGTCAGGGGGCGCCCGAGACGCTCGGCACGTCCGAGCTCCCGCTGCAGGACGTCCTGGAAGTGGCGGTGGTTGTAGGCGCCCGTCAGGGAGTCTCGGATCGACTGCTCGCGCGCCTCGTTGTAGGACCGCGCGCTCTCGATGGCCGCCACGGCCTGGTTCGCGAAGATCTCGAGCGCTCGGATCGTTTCCAGGGAGGGGGAGCGGCCGTTGCGCGGCTCGTCGACGCGGAGGCAACCGAGAAGGCGGTCCTCCGAGTAGAGCGGGATCCAGAGCAGCTCGTTCGGACTCCAGCCCTCCTCGCCGGCGGCGAGCACCCGCCGCGACGCCGCGGCGCCGAGGGCGCCCTCGCGGGACGCGCGCTCGCGGACATGGTAGGACTTCGAGACGCGGTTGCGGTCGTTCCAGTGTTTCGTGATTTCCTCGGCGGGGACGCTCTCGGCGCGCAGCGCCTCCCAGCGCTCGTCCATGCCGAAGTGCGCGCGCGGCGTGAAGACGTTCTGTTCCCGGTCGTATAGCGACAGCACGACCTGCTGGAACCCGAGGCCCCGGGCGACTGCCGACGCGATCGACTGGAAGAGGTCGTCGAGCGTGCGGTTTCGCTTCAGGTCGTTCGAGATCTCCAGAATCTGGTCGAGCGTCTCGGCGCGTTCCCGGTTGCGCTCCGACAGCTCCTGCATCTGCGCCCGGATGGACCGGTCCTGGAGAACCAGCGCGATATGGTCGGCGATCGTCCGGAGTGAGGAAAGGGAGTCCGACGTATGGAGCACGGGGGAGTTGCTCTCGAGCACGAGAAGCCCCGAGTGCATCTCGAACGTGGACAGCGCGACGCGCACCTGGTACGGAGTTCCGGCGGCCAGGCGCACGTCCCGGGCGTCCCCGGTCGCGATCTCGCAGAGGCCCGCCGCACGGTCGACGCGCCTCTCGTCGAGGCGGCTGCGGCGGGCCCAGGCGAGGACCTCGCCGCGAGTGGCCTCCGCGCCCTCCGAGAGGTGGACGACGAGGTCGTCGTCGGTGTCACCCGTCCACTCGATGACCGCCATGGCTTCGACCGGCAGCAGGCGCGCGACGGCCGTGAAGACCCGCTCGTACCGGTCCACGCGCGCGCTCACCCCGAAGGTGACCGAGATGTCGCGCATGACGTCGAGCTCCTGGTTCCGGCGCGAGACTTCCTCCACCCGGCGCTCCATGGAGGAGAGGTTGCGTATGACGACCGAGGCGAGGGCTACCGGGAAGAAGGCGAGCAGCGTCCCGGCCGCGCCGTAGGCGGGGTAGACCAGGATTTCGAGCACCACGATGGGCGTCAGCAGCGCGAGAGCGACGAACTGGAAGAGCGCGATCTCGGGCAGGCGCTTCCGGGGCACGAGGCCGGAGAGGTCGAGGTAAGCGAAGACGAGGACGGTGTTGACGAGGAAGAAGACCAGCAGGACGGCCACTGCCAGCGCGGCGAGGGCGACCGGTCCGCCGCCGACGGCGTGGAGGGCGTCGGCGAAGAGCGCCGCGGCGGCGTACGCCAGCGACAGCTGGGCGAGGTCGAACGCGCTCGACAGGGTCCAGCGCCGGTTCTTCGTGAGCTGCTTGGCGATCGCGTCGGCGGCCGCGCAGACGAGCATCGCGGCGCCCGGCGACCGCAGGAGCAGGATCGCGGGCGCGAGCGCCGCGGCCTCGAGGCCGACGTAGTTGCCGCCGTAGCGCACGCGCAGGCGGAAGGCGAGGACGCCGAGCGCCGTGAAGAAAAGGATCTCGGGCAGGCGTTCCCATGGGACGCCGGGCGACAGCGCGGCGAGCAGGGCGGCGGCTGCGCCGCACACGCACACCTGCAGCAGGTAAAATGCCCGCGGACGGCCCCCCGAGGCCCGCATCAGTCCGTCTCCCCCCGAATGGGGCATTCTACGACGGCGGCGCCGCGTCCGCGCCGCCCGGGTTGCTCCGGATCGGCGCCGGCGCGAGGGCTTCTAGGAGCGGGCTTTGAGGTGGATCACCCCGTCCCTCAGGAACTTATGGAAGATCATGAGGACCTCCAGCTCCTTCATGGGCGAGATTTTCATGATGGATTTGACGTCCCACTGGCCGTTGATCCGGGACAGCACGAAACCCTCGTGGGGGGAGAAGGGGCGCTCCGTGAGGTTCTGGAGCGAAACGGCGAGCTCGGGCACCTTCTCGCCGGATACCCCGTCGCGCTCGAGGGCGGCCTTGATCTCGCGCTCGGCCTCCCGAAGCGATTCCGCCGCACGCCCGTCCGACGGGTCGAGCTCGTGGGCGACCTTGAACATCCGGTAGGCCCCCTGGGGGTCGTCCTTCAGCTGGGCCCGGCCGCGCTGCAGGAAGTGGTCCACCTCGGAAACGCCCGGGCCGAGCGGGGCCGGGGCCTGCGCGCGCGCGCGGCCCTCCACCAGCCGCATCGTTCCCGTCCGGAGGCCCTCCGACATGAGCTTGGAAACCGTGAACTCCGCGTTGTGCGTGTGGAGCGCGATCTCCTCGATCGTGCGCTGGCCGTCCACGTAGGGGACGATGAGTTTTTCGCGGTCGGAAAGCGCTTCCATGTCGAGCGGCCGCATGATCTCGGGGACCACCGACGAATCCGGCACACGCTGGCGAATCAGCTGCCACTCGTCGTAGCGGCGCATCCCCTCCATGATGATCCCGGTGACGTCGAGCGACAGGGGCACCATCTTCTGGTCGGGCATCTGGCCCTCGACGAACTCGAAGTCGCCCTCCGTCCAGAGGAAGATGTCGTAGATCGATTCCTCGGCCTTCTTCTTCATCAGCCGCAGCAGGTCCGACTCGGCGATGGCGTTGATCATGACGAGAATCTTGCCGAGGAGGATCTGGGACTCCTCCTGCACTTCCATCGCCATCTTCAGCTCTTCCTCGGTGATGAAGCCGTGCGAGACGAGGAAGTGGCCGAGGTACTCGCGCTGGTCGGAGGAGGAGGTCGAGGCGATGCGGCCGTCCTGGAAATAGATGCGTTTCTCGACTCCGTGGCCGTCGATCAGGAGGGTCCCTGTCTTCGAGCCGAGCGAAAGCCATTGCAGCAGCTCCCCGAGCTGCATCGTCTTCAGGTTTCCGGTGATGCCCAACGAGGGGATAGTTTAGCGCAAGAGACTGTGGGGGCGAGATTTCCGGCGTTGGCGCGGAGGCCCTAATCCATCGGCGGGTTATACGACGCCACGCCCGTCACCGCCTCTCCGATGATCAGCGTGTGGATGTCGTGCGTGCCCTCGTAGGTGTAGACGGTCTCGATGTTGGCGAGGTGGCGGATGACCGGGTACTCGTTGACGACGCCGTTGGCGCCGAGCGATCTCGCGGGCGAGTCTGCGCGCACTCGCGGGCCACCCAGACGTTGTTGCGCTTGGCCATGCGAGACCTGGTGCGGCGTCATGGTCTTGTCGTCCTTCAGCCGGCCGAGGCTGCCAGGCCATCAGCTGCCCCTTGGTGATCTCGCGTGACCATCCAGGCGAGCCGCTCCTGGACGAGCTGGTGCGCGGCGATCGGGCGGTCCTTCCGAACTGCTTGCGGCTCTTCGCGTAGTCGAGCGCGGCCTGGAACGTGGCCATCGCGCGGCCGATGGCGCCCCAGGCGATGCCGTAGCGGGCCTGCGTGAGGCAGCGCGAGCGGGCCCTTGAGGCCCTCGACGCCCGGGAGGCAGGTTCTCGGCCGGGACGCGGCAGTCCTCGAAGGCGAGCTGCGACGTCACCGACGCGCGCAGCGACATACTTCCCCTTGTGCTCGAAGGTCGAGAAGCCCCGGCGTGCCCTTCTCGACGAGGAAGCCGCGGACGACGCCGTCGAGCTTCGCCCACACGACGGCGATGTCGGCGACGGAGCCGTTGGTGATCCAGGCCTTCGCGCCGTTCAGGACGAAGGAGCCGACCCGTCGCGTTCGCGCGCGCGTGCGCATGCCGCCGGGTTGGAGCCGAAGTCGGGCTCGGTCAGGCCGAAGCAGCCGATCGCCTCGGCCTGTCGCCAGCCTCGGGATCCAGCGGTCCTTCTGCTCCTGCGATCCGAAGGCGTAGATCGGGTACATGACGAGGCGCCGATTGCACCGAGACGAAGGAGCGCAGCCCCGAGTCGCCGCGCTCGAGCTCCTGCATGATCGAGCCCGTAGGCGATGTTGTCGAGGCCGGGCAGACCGTACTCGGAGATCGTCGAGCCGAAGACCTGCATGCTCGGTCACCCCGGGATCAGCTCGCGCGGGAAGCGCCCCTCCCAGGCCGCGTCCTCGATGATGGGCAGGACCTTGTCGTCCACCCACTGGCCGTACGGTGTCGCGGACGAGCCGCTGCTCTTCGGTCAGAAGCGTGTCGAAGTCGAGATAGTCCGCTCGGGTCGTCAAGTTCGGCCTCCCGCAAAGGCCGGCATGCTATCCCGGAGGGGGCTCGGTCACCAAGCGCCGTCCGGAAGGCTGGTCCGCCGGGTTACACTTTTGGGGGAGTCGATGAGCGCGTTTCTCGGTGGTTCCGCCTACATGATGGTCCGCGACATCGCGGACGGCTACATCATCACCTCCGAGCTGACGTTCAAGAAATTCCAGGCCGGCGACTTTCAGACCTTCGGCTTCGAGCTCGACAAGCTCCTGCGCGAGATTCGGGGCAACGTCCCGCCCACGGGGGACGTGGACGCGACGCAGAAACGCCAGCGCCGGATGCAGCGGCTCCAGCAGGCGCTGACGATCGCCAACAACGTGCGCTCGCGGTCGCGTTGAGCCCGGGGGCCGGCGCGGCGCGGCCGGGGCGCGAGACGGCCTTGGCCGTCCTCTTCTACGTCGCGGCGACGGTCCTTCTGACCTGGCCCCAGGCAGCCCACCTTTCCGACACGCTGTCGGACGTCGGCGACGCCAAGCTGAACACCCGGATCCTGCAGTGGGACTTCCGCCAGACGGTCTCCGATCCGGCGAACCTGTTCCAGCTCAACTTCTTTCATCCCGCGCGCTACGTGCTGGCGTTTTCGGAGAACCTCTGGGGCGTATCGCTCTTCGGTTTTCCGCTGCTGGCGGCCGGGGCCTCGCCGCTCCTGAACTACAACCTTCTTCTGCTCTTGGGGATGTTCTTCTCGGCGCTGTCGGCGTGGGCTCTGGCGCGCTACGTCACGGGCGATCCCGTCGCGTCCAGCGTGGCGGGCCTCGTGTACGCATTCCTGCCCTGGCGCCTTTCCCAGCTCCCGCACATCCAGCACCAGTGGGGTGGGTTCCTCTGCCTTCTCGTTCTGTTTCTCCTTCGGTACCTCGACCGGGGCGCGCGCCGCGATCAGGCCCTCTTCGCGCTGTGCTTCGCTTGGAACGCGCTCTCCAACGTCCACTACGCTCTCTTCTCCGGCTTCGTCCTCGCCGTCGTCCTCGCGCTCTTCGCGGCCGAGCGCACGCCTCAGAGGGGAGTCCGGCTTCGAGGCGCGCTGCTCGCAGCGGGCGTCGGGGGTCTCGTCTTTCTGCCGTTCGCGATTCCGTATCGCCGGGCCGAGGAGCTCTACGGGATGAAGCGGTATTTCGAGGAAGTGCGGACGTACTCCGGGCGCTGGGGCGACTTTCTCTCCGCAGGAGAGAAGAACCGGTTGTATGGAGCTCTGACGAGGCCCTGGGCGGCGGCGGAGGGAGACTTCTTTCCCGGGCTTGCCGCCGTCGTGCTCGCTGGAATTACGGTCGCGAAGCTGCGGCGGCCGGCCACGGAGTCCGCGGCCGCGTTGGTGTCGCCTCGCCGCCACATCTGGGCGCGGGTCCTGGATGGGTTGTCCGCGGTCGCGGCCGGCGCTTGGGTCGCCGCCATTGCCCGGCCGGGTCTTCGGGTCGGGCCGATCGGATTGGGCGATCCGTCCAGGATCCAGGCCTGGCTGACGCTGCTCGTCCTGGCTCGGCTGGCCGTCGCCTTTCCGGGGCGGGGCGGACGGTACATGAGCCTCGGGGACTTTTTGCGCCGAGGACCCTTGCCGCCTCGGTTATTTCTGTTGGTCGGCCTCGCCGTGACGGGGTGCCTCGTCGCGCTGGGCGTCAACACCCCCTACTACCGCTGGCTCTTCCGGTCCTTCGGCCAGGTCTTTCGAGCCATCCGCGCACCCTCGAGGGGCATCGTGATCTTCGATCTGGCGCTGTCCGTGCTCGCGGCCTGGGGCCTCTCGCTGATCCTGCGCGGGGCCTCGACCCGGCGGCGCGTCCTCGCCACCGGGGCGGCGGTGCTGCTGCTCGTTGTCGAATACCGGGCTTTTCCGCTGAACTTGAACGCGGTCAGCGCCCAGGCGCCGCCCGTCTACGGGTGGCTCGCGACGCACGAGTTTCCCGGAGCGGTGGTCGAGTGGCCGTTGGGCCTGATCTACGACTTCGACTACGTGTTCCGTCAGGCCGCGCACGACAAGCCGATCCTCAACGGGTACTCGGGATTCTTTCCAAGGACGTACGCGGAGCTGGATGCCGCGCTCAAGCAGCGTCCCATCCCGGACTCGGTGTGGGGTCGGATGGGCGGTCTCGGGGCGGGCCTGCTCGTGTACCACTCTCACGAGCACCGCGGGATCCAGGTAGCCGCGTATGCCGACCTGCTCGACCGCACGCTCGCGCAGGGCGGCCTCGAGCTCGTCCGCGCGTTCCCGCACGAAGCAGGTCTCGATTTCGTCTTCATCGCCGCCGGAACGCCCTGGCAGGACCGGGTCTTGCGCGGGGCGGGCGATTCCGCCGGGGTGCGCGGCCAGTACGAGGAAGCCGTCGGCCGCCTGCGCGCCGAGCAGGCGCGGCTCGCGCCGCCTTTCGGGGCGATTCACCTTCCCGAAGAAGGGCAGATGGTGCCTGCCGGGTTCTGGGTGCACGGGTGGGCCCTCGATGACTCCGGGATTGCAGCAATTCGGGTCTCGACCGACGCCGGGCCCTCGGGAGAGGCGATGTTGGGTGGGGCCTGGCCTGGCCTGGGCGACGCGTTTCCGGATTACCCCGACGCGCGAACCGGCGGGAAGTTCGGTTTCCCGGTGCCCGACCTTCCGGCGGGGCCCCACACCCTCGTCCTGACGCTCGTCGCCAGGGACGGGGGAGAGACGACGTTGAAGCGCGGCGTCGTCGTGGTCAGCGTGCCCGCTTCTCCCACACGGACAGATCCTGAAAGCCGACGAAGCCCTGCGGCTCGTGGGAGCGGGGCAGAAAGAAGCGGCTCCACACCCTCTCGAGATACGCCGCGGAGTGGAACGCGGCCCGCTCGTTGAACGCTCCCGTTGGATTGGCGCAGAAGAAGCCCGCCTCGCCGAGGCGCCCGTAATCCCCCTCCGAGAGGCCCGAGAAGCGGCCGGCCATCACGGGCGAGATCGTCGTTGCCAGCAGAAGGCCTCCCGGCCGGATCACCCTGCCGAGCTCGGCGAGCCAGGCCTCCTGCTCGGCTTCGGTGTAGTGGTTGAAGATCGAGGTCGCGTAGACCGCGTCGAATGCCGAGGCGGGGAAGTCGAGCGGCGGATCCGGGCGCATCGCCGCAAACGTCCCGCTCAGATGCCGCCTCGCCCAGCGGATGAGGTCCTCGTCCACGTCGACCCAGTGGAGGGTCTCGACCGGCGGATCGGCCTCGACCATGTGCCGAGCGAGCCGGCCGCAGCCGCAGCCGAGGTCGAGCCAGACCGGGTAAGCGCGTCCGGGGACTCTCGCGCGCTCGAAAGCGCCGAGGAGCTGGTCACGTCCCTTCCGGCCGACCTGCCGGAAGACTCGCCTCGACCACTGGCCGACCCGGGAGCGCAGCCCGGGAGGGGGCAGGGGCCCGCCGAAGGCGTGCGGCCGAAAGAGATACACGAAGTCGGCCGGAAGGTCCCGGAGCCGCTGCGGTGCCTGGGCCGCCTCGTGCCGGAGGACGCGTCGCCACCGCATGGGCAGCAGGGCCTTCACGAGCCGGCACCGCGCC
Source organism: uncultured Acidobacteriota bacterium (assembly GCA_963724465.1). Lineage (GTDB taxonomy): Bacteria > Acidobacteriota > Thermoanaerobaculia > UBA5066 > Gp7-AA6 > DAHUXD01. The sequence goes on from CAVRUT010000001.1 coordinate 200,050, forward strand.
ATTCTAGGACTGCGGGACATCCGGGTTCCGACCTCGAGGGCCGAATTCCGAAATGCCTCTATAATCCCGCCCCTTTATGGACGCGACCTCGATCTCGAAGATCGGCCGCATGGCCGGCGGTCCCGCGACCGTCCGGGGATGGCTTTACAACAAGCGCTCCTCGGGGAAGATTCAGTTCCTGATCGTGCGCGACGGGACCGGCTACCTGCAGTGCGTCGTTCCCCGCGCCGAGGTCCCGGCCGAAGTCTGGGAGGCCGCCGAGAGGGCGACGCAGGAGTGCTCGCTCTCGGTCACCGGCAGCGTCCGGGAGGACAAGCGCGCGCCGGGCGGATTCGAGATGGCGGCGAGCGCCGTCGAGGTTCTCGGCGCCTCGCCGGAGTATCCGATCTCGCCCAAGGAGCACGGCGTCGACTTCCTGATGAACCTGCGCCACCTCTGGATGCGCTCCGCGCAACAGCACGCCGTGCTCCGCGTGCGCTCGGAGATGGAGCAGGCGATCGCGGACTTCTTCTACGAGCGCGAGTTCGTCCGGATCGACTCGCCGATCCTGACGGGTTCGTCGGTCGAGGGGACCTCCACCCTCTTCGAAACCGACTACTTCGGCGAGAAGGCCTACCTCTCGCAGTCCGGGCAGCTGTATCTGGAGCCCGCCGCCGCTGCTTTCGGCAAGGTCTATTGTTTTGGGCCCACGTTCCGGGCGGAGAAGTCGAAGACGCGCCGCCATCTGACGGAGTTCTGGATGGTGGAGCCGGAGGTCGCATTCCTCGAGTTCGAGGGCCTCTGCGAGCTCGCCGAGGACTTCGTCGTGTCCCTGGTGGAACGGGCTCTCACGCGCTGCGGCGAGGAGTTGAAGCGCCTCGAACGCGATCCCGCGAAGCTCGAGGCGATCCGAAAGCCCTTTCCGCGAACCACGTACCGCGAAGGCATCCACACCCTGCAGGGCAAGGGCTTCCCGGTCAACTTCGGGGACGACCTCGGCGCCGACGAGGAGACGACCCTGTGCGCCGACCTCGAGCGGCCGCTGATCGTTTCGAGGTTCCCGGTCGCGATCAAGTCCTTCTACATGCAGCCCGACCCGAAGGACCCGGAGGTCGTGCTCGGTCTCGACATGCTCGCCCCCGAGGGCTATGGCGAGATCATCGGGGGCTCCCAACGGATCCACGACCTCGCCCTGCTCGAGCGGCGCCTCGAGGAGCACAAGTTGCCGCGCGAGGCCTACGAGTGGTATCTCGACGTGCGCCGCTATGGCACCTTCCCGCACGCCGGGTTCGGGATGGGCCTCGAGCGGCTCGTGACGTGGGTCTGCGGGATTCACCATTTGCGCGAAGCGATCCCGTATCCGCGCACCCTGAAGCGGATCTACCCGTAGCGCCTGCATGACGACGAAGAGTCTGCCGACCGTCGGAGTCGTTTCTCTCGGCTGCCCGAAGAACCTCGTGGACACCGAGGTCATGCTCGGGCACCTCGAGCGGGCGGGCCACCGCATCGTTCCGGACGGCGAAGCGCGGGTCGTCCTCGTGAACACCTGCGGATTCATCGACCGCGCGAAAGAAGAGTCGGTCGAGGCGATCCTCGAGCAGGTCGAGCGCAAGAAGCGCGGCGAGATCGACCGCGTCGTCGTGGCGGGCTGCATGGTGCAGAAATACGGTCGCGAGCTCTCGCGCGAGATTCCTGAGGTCGACTCCTTCGTCGGCCTCGACGAGCTCGAGAACGCGCCGGCGGCCGCGGCCGGCCTGGCGACGCTTCCGCGATTCTCGGAAAAGCCGCTCGCCACGCGGCTCTACGACGAGCTCGCTCCCCGCGTGCTCTCGCGCCATCGCGGCTATGCCTACCTCAAGGTCGGGGAAGGCTGCGACAACCCCTGCACGTTCTGTACGATCCCGCAGATGCGGGGAAGGCAGAGGAGCCGGACGGTGGCGTCGCTCGTTGCGGAGGCGCAGAGCCTCGAGGCCCAGGGGGTGTCGGAGCTCGTCCTCATCTCGCAGGACACGACGCGCTACGGCGAAGACCTCGGGGCCGGCCGCGACGGCCTCGCGCGCCTGGTCGAGACGCTCCTCGCGGAGACGTCCTTTCCGTGGATCCGCTTCCTCTACGCCTACCCGAAAACGCTCGACGAGTCGGTGCTCGAGCTGATGGCGCGCGCCCCGCGCTTCGTCCCGTACGTGGACATCCCGCTGCAGCACGTCGCCCGCCCGATCCTTTCGGCGATGCGCCGCGGGGGCGACGCCGGGGCGTACCTCCGGATGATCGGGCGGATGCGCGAGATCGTGCCGGAGATCGCGATCCGCACGACCTTCATCGTCGGCTTCCCGGGAGAGGGCGAGGCCGAATTCGGGCAGCTCGTCGAATTCGTGAGAGAGGCGCAACTCGACAACGTCGGCGCCTTCACCTACTCGCCGGAACCGGGCTCCGGCTCCGAGCCTCTCGGCGACCCGGTCCCGGCCGAAGAGAAGGAACGGCGAAAGGGCTTCCTGCTCTCCCTGCAGCAGCCGATCGCGCGGGGCAGGCTGCGAAGCCTGAAGGGCAGGAAGCTCGAAGCGATGGTGGAGGGCCCGTCGGAGGAGACCGAGTACCTCCTCGAAGGGAGGCTCCGGTCCCAGGCCCCCGAGATCGACGGTCGGCTGCTGATCACCGACGCCGGCGACCGCGCACTGGCTCCCGGACAAATCGTTGCCGTCCGGGTCGACGAGACCTACGACTACGACGTCGCCGGCACGGTCGTCGGCTGACGCCACAGCGCCGAGACAGCCTCCGTGCAAGTCGTCCGCGATCCGCTGCGCTCCACCGACCTTCCCCGCGGCGGCGTGGGGACGATCGGCAATTTCGACGGTGTCCATCTCGGCCACCGGAAGATCCTGGAGACCGTCGTCGCGCGCGCGCACGAGGTGGAGCGGCCGTCCTTCGCGATCACGTTCGAGCCCCACCCGATGGTCGTGCTGCGCCCGGACCGGGCGCCGCGCCGTATCCAGACCCTGCGCCAGAAGGAAGAGGCGATCGAGGCGATCGGGATCGATGCGCTCCTCGTGATTCCCTTCACCCGGGACTTCTCGCTCACGGAGCCCGAGGAGTTCGTCCGGACCCTCCTGCGCGACCGGCTGGGGGCCTCCGAGGTCTTCCTCGGGGCCCACTTCGCCTTCGGCCGGGGCAAACGGGGCGACCTCGCGCTGCTCGCCCGGCTCGGGACCGAGTGCGGCTTCGTGGCGTCGGCCGTCGAGGAGGTCGTCGCGGGCGGCGAGCCCGTGTCCTCGACTCGGATCCGGCGGTCCCTCGAGCGGGGGGCGATCGTCGAGGCCAACGCCATGCTCGGTCGCGACTACGAGCTCGACGGCCTCGTCTCGCGCGGCGACCGCCTGGGACACCAGATCGGCGTGCCCACGATCAACCTGGAGCCCGAGAACGAGCTGCCGCCGGCCGACGGGGTGTACGTGACCGAGATCGAAATCCGGTCGTTCGGCCGCCGGTTTCCGAGCGTCAGCAATATCGGCCGGCGCCCGACCCTCTACGAGGACTACGCGACGACGATCGAAACGTACGTCCTCGATTTCTCGTCCGACGTATACGGGGAAAAGGTCCGGCTCTTCTTCCTCGACCGGCTGCGCGAGGAGCGCAAGTTCCCCTCGATGATGGACCTGAAGGAACAGATCCAGCGGGACGTTGCGGCCACGCGCGCCTACTTCGAGCGCCGGGCCGCCTCGCCCGGCTCGTAGGGAAGGGCGCGCCGCGGGGCTATGATCCCGGCGTGCGCGGTTCTCACGGCTGGGCTGAAATCGACGCGCAAGCCAAGCGCGAGATCATCCGCGGCATCGTCTCCGGGCGGCCGACGCGCGGGCCCGTTCACGCCGAGATCGACGTCACCGACCGTTGCAACGTCGCCTGCTACTTCTGCAACCAGCAGGATGTCCGCACGAAGGACCAGATCTCCCTCGCTCACCTCGTGCGGCTGGTGGACGAGCTGGCCAAGGGGGGCCTGAGGTCGGTCCGGATGTCGGGCGGCGGCGACCCCCTCTTCCATCACGCCATCGGCGACTTTCTCGATCACCTGCACGCGCGCGGGGTGCTCGTCGACAACCTGACGACCAACGGCGCCCTCCTGGGGCCGGCGCTCGGCGAGCGGCTCGTCGCGCACGAAGCTCGCGAGGTCATCGTGTCCTTGAACGCGGTGGATGCGGCGGACTATCACCGCATGATGCAGGTGCCCGAGGGGACCTTCGACCGGGTTCTCGAAAACGTGCGGGGGCTGGTCTTCCGGCGCGGGCAGGCGCCGCGGCCGAGCGTCGTCGTTCAGTTCCTGATCGACCGGCGAAACTTCCGTCGGATGCCGGAAATGTACGCTCTCGGGCGGTCCCTCGGCGCAGACCGGCTGGTCTTCTCGAACGTGTCGGCGATTCCGCTCGGCCGGATCGACGAGAGCGTCCTGCTCGGCCCGGCAGACGCGGGAGAGCTGCGCCCTTATCTCGACGACGTGCTGCGCGCCGACCGGGCGGACAAGCGGCTCCAGCTCGCGTTTCCCATCGGGGAGTGGAACGCACTCTTGGCGGAATTGAAGCGAGAGATCGGGTACGGTGAGGACCGCGAGAGCTTCCCGGTCGCTCCGAGCTTCCGCGACGAGAACGGTCACTGCTTCTTCGCCTGGTACACGGCGACCATCCGCGGCAACGGGGACCTGTACCCCTGCTGTCTCCTGATGCTGCCGGACTACAAGCCGCTCGGCAACGCGCTCAACGGCCGGTTCGTGGACCACTGGAAGGGCCCCGAGTTCACGCGCATGCGCGAGGAGCAGCGGGAGGTGCTTCTGGCCGGTGCCGACGCGCGGTTCGACCCGCAGCGCCACCGCGTCATCCGCCGGCAGTGCGTCGAGCCCGGCCTCTGCTGGCTCAAGAACGTCTACTTCCGCGCCGACGAGGGCTTCTACCGGGACCTCGGCGTCGCGCTCGAACGGGCAAGGCGCCGGCAGCGGTGGAGGGCCCTGCCCGGACGGGCCGTGCGAGGACTGCGCCGACGACTGACCGGCCTGCTGCGCCCCTACGCCTCCTAGGCCGCAACCCCGCGCCTCGTCAGGAGGCGCGCACCGGCGACGAAAAGGAGCACGCCACCGAACGTGGCGACGATCGTCGCGCCGGTCGGCAGGTCGAGCAGGAAGGAGAGCGCGACGCCGCCCGCCGAGACGAGGGCCCCCATTCCCCACCCGATCGCGAGGCGCGCCCCCAGCCGTTCGGCGAAGAGCATGGCCGTCACCGACGGCACGATCAGGAAGCAGAAGACGAGGAGCACGCCCGCGATCGCGACCGACGAGGTCACGACGAATCCGAACGACATGTAGAAGAGGAAGTCCCAGAAGCGGATGTTCAGGCCCTGCCGCTCGGCCTCCTGCTCGTTCATCGAGATGAGGAGGAAGCGCCGCCGAAAGACGTAGTGAAAGAGGCCGACGAGCGCGTACAGGACGGCCGTCTTGCCGAGCTCCTTCCACGACACGGACAGGATGTTGCCGACGAGCATTTCCTTCAGGTGCTCGGTCTCCTGGGTGGCCTTCGACATGACGAGGATCGCGACGGCGGCGGAGACTGCGTAGACGATGCCGATGATGGCCTCCTGCGGGATGCGGGTCTTGCGGTGCACGCGCGTCACCGCGAAGATCGCCGCCCCGAGGAACGTGAAGCCGAGGGAGTAGACGTACGCCATGCTCGAGTGCAGGTCGTGGCCCGCGAGGTAGGCCACCGTCGTGCCGAGAGCCGCGATTTGCGCGAGCGACAGGTCCACGAAGATGACGCCCCGCTCGACGACGTGGACACCGAGGTAGGCGTGGATCCCGGTCAGGATGAGGCTCGCGACGAAGGCGGGCAGAAGGATCTCGAAGGCCGTCACTTTGCCCCGCCTTTCTTCGCGGCGAGAGCGTCGGTGAGCAGCTTGATGTCGTAGTCGAAGAGGGAGAAGTAGTCCTTCACCTCTGGAACCCCGCCGACCGAGGGTATGAAGACGAGCAGCGTCGGCGCCGGTCTTCTCGGCGATCTGCTTCGGCGTCTTGCGGTCGAAGTAGGGCTCCATCAGGATCGACCGGGATCTTCTTCGCCCGCATCAGGTCGATGAGCTCGACGGTGTGCGACGGGGAGGGCGGGATGCCGGGCTTGGGCTCGACGTAGCCGGCGGCGACGAGCTTGAAGCGCTTGAGGAAGTTCGGCCAGGAGTTGTGGTACGTGACGACCTCGGTCCCGGCGTAGGGCGCCAGCGCGGCCTCCCAGCGCTTCTCGCCCTCCGTGAGCTTCGCCTCGAAGGCGGCGAGGTTCGCCTTGTACTCGGCGGCGCCCGCCGGGTCGAGCTCGGTGAGCTTGGCGGCGATCGCCCGGGCGATGATCCGGCCGTTCTCGGGGTCGAGCCAGAAGTGCGGGTTGCCGAAGGGATGGACGTCGCCCATGGCCCGCGTCACGGTGCCGGTCGGGCCTTTCCAGGATGTCGCAGCCGTTGGAGGCGTCGAGATAGCCCGGCGCCACCCGGGCGGATCTTGTCGTTGCGGCTCTGGTCGATCAGCGGCGGCAGGTACCCGATCTCGAGCTCGAGCCCGGCCACGATCAGCAGGTCCGCGTCGCGAGAGCTTGAGCACGAAGGAGGGCTTCGGCTCGACGAAGTGCGGGTCCTGGTAGCCCTTGGCGAGGGCGAAGGTCTCGACGCGCTTGCCGCCCACGGCGTCGGCGATCGAGGCGAAGTCCTGGAGGCTCGTGACGATCTTGACCGTCGCGAGCGCCGGCGCCGCGGCGAGGAGCAGGCGACGACGAAGAAGCAGACGTTTCATGGTGCTCCTCTCTCTCAAAACGGATGGGCGCCGTGGGCGCCGATCGCGAACTGGATCTGCAGGAAGCCTTCGTTGGCCTTGATGCCCGGGGCGTAGACGCGCTGGCGGAACTCTCCGCGCAGCACCGAGAACTCGCTCGGGTATGAACGTCAGCGTCGCGGCGTAGCCCTTGTCGCGCATGGCCGCATTGGTCGCGCGATCGGAGAACTCGTATCTGCGCGCCGGTGAACCAGCGGCGGCCGAGCTGCCAGTCCCCGCCGACGTAGAAGCCCTGGGCCTTCTGCTTCCCGTCGGGCTGCTCGCGCTGGCTCCAGAAGTACTCGCTGCGCAGGATGAAGGAGCGGTAGGGCCGGCCCTGGAGCGGCTTCCAGCGGTACACGAGGGTGGCGTTCTGCAGAGCTGGTCGTGGTCGGTCTGCGCGACGTGCCGTTGTGGCCGTACGCGTAGCTGAAGGACGCCTCGAGGTTGTGGTCGTCGCCGAAGTCCCGAAAGATCCGGTACTGCCCGTCGTACGTCAGGTCGCCCTTGGCGGGCGCGATGAAGAGCGGTCTCGACGTGCCGTCGAGGACCTGGAAGTACGCCTCCGAGAACGTGTCGCCGGGCAGCTCGATCACCTTGCGAGACGGAGATGCCCTCGCCCGCCCACGTCTCGAACTGGCGCTGGAGCAGGATGTCCGTGATGGGCAGCGGCTCGTCCACCCACGGCAGGACGTGGAGGTGCAGCGTGTTGACCTTGCCGAACTGGACCTTGAACTTGCCGGCCTTGGCCTGCGTCTGCCAGGGCAGCGTCAGGAAGGTCACGTAGCCCTCCTCGACCTCGACGCCGTCGTTGGTGAAGGAGAGGAAGAGGTCGGCGCGGGCGTACGGGATCCACGACCGCCTGGAACGAGATCTCGGACTCCTCGACCTGGAAGGCGGGGCTCGGCTGGACCGGGTTGTGGCCCACGTTGGCGAGGAAGTTGCCGATGACCGCGATCGCCGGGTTGAAGAACGTCGGGTTGACCGCGGGGCGGGGGCCGGCGCCGGAGCGGGGGCCGGCGCCGGCGTGGGGACGGCTCGGGCGCGGGTGTCGGCGTCGGGGCCGGAGCGTCCTGGGCGCGCGCCGCCGCCGCGGCTGCGAGCCAGGCGAAGATGATGAGTCCATTTGCGTCGTGTGTTCAAGAAGCCTCCTGCCGGTGAACGTGCCGTGGGAGGCGCGCCGGTCGCGCGGACTCCCGTTACGACGACGCGACGGCAGGAGGCGAACGGCCCGGGAGATTCCCGCAGGCGAAGCGGGCCGGTGGATCGGCCGCACGACGGGACGTCGCCGGGGCGGAATCGGCGGCGGCGGGAGTCAGGCCACCGGGGGTCGGGGCCATGAAGGAGCCGGCCTTCAGGCACGCGATGCAGTCGTGCGCTGGGGCCGCGAGCGGCCGACCTTGCGGCGATCCCGGGTTTCGCGCCGCGGACGGCGCGCCGGCCGGCTCGGGGTGAAGGCCGAAGGCCGCGCTCAGCGACAGGAGCGCGGCCGCGCACAGCACCGCGCGCACCGGAGGCCGAGGAGCGCATTTGACGGATCATCGTTCGTTCAAGGCCGGCGGCGGCCATTCTATTCCCCGCAGGCGCCGGGCGGAGCGCCCCTGCGTAGAATGCCGCCGGTGACCGCCCGTCCCGATGCCGAAAGCCCGGACCGGCGAGGCCCGCGCCGAAGAGAGCGTGGCGCTCCGGAAACGGATGCACTGGCTCCTGGGCCTGACGTTCCTTCACGTCTTCGGCGAAGGCGGGCTCGCACTCTTCGAGGCGGTCCGCACCGGAAGCCTCGCGCTTCTGGCCTTCGGGCTCGAGAGCGTGATCGAGGGAGGCGCCGCGTTTCTGGCCGTGCGCCACCTGCGCCACCTGGCCGACGAAGAGGAGGACCACGCCCACCGCGATCAGGTCCTCGCGCGCTGGATCGGCGTGTCTTTCCTGCTGCTGGCCTCCTACACGCTCGTCCGGGGCGTCCTCGAGATCGCCGGCGGTGCGCACGTGGAGCCGAGTCCCCTGGGGCTCTTCCTGACCCTCTTCGCGACGTTCGGGATGCCGCTGGTCGGCTACCTGAAGTGGAAGACGAGCCGCCGCCTCGGCAGCAAAGGGCTCGCGGCCGAGGCCAAGGAGTCGATCGCCTGCTCGATCGACTCCGCCCTGACTCTGCTCGCGATGATCGCGGGCCTCATGTCCGCGCCGGGGTGGGTCGATCCCGCCCTTTCGCTCCTGATGGTGCCCTGGTTTCTTCGAGAGGGCCTGACGCACGTCCGGGGGCGGGTGCACGCGCACGTGCATTGAGCCAAGGCGGCTTTACGGTAGAATCTCCCCTCGAAGCCGTGAATCCATTCTTGCCAGCACGGCATATATCTGCCCGTAAGGAGTTGTGTTGATGGCTAATCCGAACGTGACGCAGGTCTCCGACGCCAGCTTCGACGGGGACATCCTGAAGAGCTCGGTCCCGGTGCTGGTGGATTTCTGGGCCCCCTGGTGCGGGCCGTGCCGCTCCGTGGCGCCGATCGTGGACGACCTCGCAAGCCAGTACGCCGGCAAGATCAAGGTTGCAAAGATCAACGTGGACGAGTCGACCGAGGTGGCGATGCGCTACCAGATCACCTCGATCCCGACCTTCATCCTCTTCAAGAACGGCCAGGTGGCCGACCGGGCCCTGGGGGCCCTTCCCCGCAGCGAATTCGTCAAGCTGATCGACCGCAACCTGTAAGCGGCCTCGGCCGCGCCTCCCGAGGGCCCCGAAAGGGGCCCTTCGGCTTTTTGGGCGGCTCCGCCCGTGTAATCTGTGGCGCGCACGCGCCGTAGATGGAGTCACGGCGGGGAACATGCCGCGGCCGGCGGCGGTTGGATGGAGCGAGATGAAGAAGTGGATCTGGGTCGTCCTGGTTCTGGCGGTGGTCGCGGCGGGGGGCTTCGCCTTTCTGGGCGGCCGCAAGAACGGCGAGCCGAAATATCGCACGGCCGTCGTGGACCGGGGCGACGTCACGCAGACCGTGACGGCGACGGGCACGCTCTCCGCCGTGACGACGGTCAAGGTCGGCAGCGTGGTCTCGGGCATCGTGGCCGCGCTGCACGCCGACTTCAACAAGCAGGTGAAGAAGGGCGAGCTGCTGGCCGAGCTCGACCCGACGCCCTTCCAGGCGCGTATCGACCAGACTCGCGCGGCCCTCGAGAAGGCGCGAGTCGACGTGCGCAACACCGAAATCGGGCTGCGGCGGCAGAAGGCGCTCGAGCAGCAGGGGCTGGCGCCGCAGGCGGATCTCGACCTGGCGCAGGCCAACTACGATTCCGCCGTGGCGTCGGTGGCCCAGGCCCAGGCGACGCTCGAGCAGGCGCAGACCGACCTGAAGAACAGCCGGATCGTGGCGCCCATCGATGGCGTCGTCGTGGACCGGCAGTACGACGTCGGCCAGAGCGTCGCCGCGTCCTTCCAGGCGCCCACGATCTTCACGATCGCCCAGGACCTGACGAAGATGCAGGTCTCGGCCGACGTGTCGGAGTCGGACATCGGCATGTGCAAGGTGGGGCAGACGGTGCACTTCACGGTGGACGCCTATCCGGACCAGAGCTTTCGCGGGACCATCTCCCAGATCCGGTTGAACGCGACGGTCAACCAGAACGTCGTGACGTACCCGGTGATCATCGACGTGCCGAACCCGGAGCTCGCCCTGCGCCCCAACATGACGGCCAACGTCACGATCGACGTCGCGGTCGTCAAGGACGTGCTGCGCGTGCCCAACGCCGCGCTGCGCTGGAGACCTGAGGAGAAGGCCGCTCCGCGCGGCGTCCTCTTCCGAGGAGCGGGCCGCCCAGAGCAGGGGCGAGAAGGGGCCAGCGGCGGCCATGAAGCAGTTCGACAAGACGGTCGGCGGCAAGGCGCGAAAGGCCGGCCAGACCGTGTACACGATCGGCCCGGGCGGCGCTAGCGAGCCGAAAGCCGTCGAGATCAAGGGCGGGATCACGGACAACCGCTACACGCAGGTCGTCTCGGGGGATCTCAAGGTCGGCGAGACCGTGATCGTCGGGCTCGCCACGACCAAGGCGGATGCCAGCAAGGCGCCCGGCGCCCCGTCCGGCGGCCCGGGCGGCCGGAGGTTCTGATTTGGATGTCATCCGGATCGAAGACCTCGTCAAGATCTATCAGATGGGCGAGGTCGAGGTCCGCGCGCTCGACGGCGTTTCGCTCTCGATCGCCCCGGGCGAATTTCTGGCCGTCATGGGGCCCTCGGGCTCCGGCAAGAGCACGTTCATGAACATCGTCGGCTGCCTCGACCGCCCGACCTCGGGCCGCTACTTCCTCGACGGCGTGGACGTCTCGGAGCTCGACCGGGACGAGCGGGCCGAGATACGCAACGGGAAGATCGGCTTCGTCTTCCAGTCCTTCAACCTGCTCCCGCGCACGTCGGCGGTCGAGAACGTCGAGCTGCCGCTCATCTACTCGAAGGACGGTCAGACGGCGCGGCAGCGCCAGGAAAAGGCCAGGCGGTGCCTCGCCGTCGTGGGCCTGGCGGGCCGGGAAGGGCACCAGCCGAGCCAGCTCTCGGGCGGACAGCAGCAGCGCGTGGCGATCGCGCGCGCTCTCATCAACGAGCCGAAGCTGATGCTCGCCGACGAGCCGACCGGCAACCTCGATACGAAGACCTCCGAAGAGGTCATGGGCGTCTTCCAGCGGCTCAACGACGAAGGCAAGACGGTCGTCGTCATCACCCACGAGGCGGACATCGCCGAATACGCCAGGCGGATCGTGGGCTTCCGGGACGGCAAGCTCGTCGAGGACCGGCCGGTGGCGCGCCGGCGCCTCGTCGCGCGGCCGGGAGGCTGACCATGCTCAAGTTTCTGACGATCCTCAAGGTCGGCATGAAGGCCATCGCGCGCAACAAGATGCGGTCGGCGCTGACGGCCCTCGGCATCATCATCGGCGTAGCCTGCGTCATCGCGATGATCGGGGTGGGACAGGGGTCCCAGGCCGCGATCCAGGCCCAGATCTCGGCGCTCGGCACCAACTTCCTGATGATCTTTCCAGGCATCGCGACCCAGTCGGGCGCCCGGATCTTCACGGGCCAGTCCACGCTGACCGAGGACGACGTGGCGGCGGTCAAGGCCGAGTGCCCGGCCGTGGCCTACGTGTCGCCCTCCTCGCGCACGGGGGCCCAGGTCGTGGCCGGGAACCTGAACTGGGGCACCCAGATCCAGGGCGTGGGAGTCGAATGGCCCTTCGTGCGCTCCTGGAACGTCGAGAAGGGAGTCTTCTTCGACGAATCCGAGGTGCGCGCGGCCGCGAAGGTCTGCGTGCTCGGAACGACGGTCGCCAACGCGCTCTTCGAGGGCCAGAACCCGGTCGGACAGACGGTGCGGATCAAGAACTTCCCGTTCCGCGTGATCGGCGTGCTCGAGACCAAGGGCGGCAGCGTCATGGGGCAGGACCAGGACGACATCGTCGTGGCCCCCTACACGACCGTGATGCGCCTCCTGAAGCACAGCTCGAAGATCGACATGTTCATGGCCTCGGCGGTTTCCCGGGACGCCGTCGACGAGGCGCAGAAGGAGATCGAGGCGCTCGTGCGGCAGCGGCACCGGCTCCAGCCCGGTCAGGACTCCGACTTCATGATCCGCTCCCAGCAGGAGATCGCGGCGACAGCGGACGAAACCTCCCGCACGTTCTCGGTGCTGCTCGCCTCGGCGGCCTCGATTTCGCTGCTTGTCGGCGGGATCGGGATCATGAACATCATGCTCGTCTCGGTGACCGAGCGCACGCGGGAGATCGGCATCCGCATGGCGATCGGGGCCAAGGGTCGCGACATCCTCACGCAGTTCCTGATCGAGGCGCTCGCTCTCTCGATCGCGGGAGGCACCATCGGGATCTCGCTCGGCATCGGGCGCCTCGCGCTTTCTGGCGTGGAAGGCCCACTGGCCGATCATGCTGTCGCCGGCGGCGGTCGCCCTCGCGTTCGGCTTCTCGGCGGCGATCGGGGTCTTTTTCGGTTTCTATCCGGCGAGGAAGGCCTCGCTGCTCGATCCGATCGAGGCGCTGAGGTACGAGTAGCGGTCGGCGCGAGGGGCTGGAACCCTCGTCGGCGGACCGCATCCCGCCTCTCGGCTGCTAAAATCCCGCAGTGTCCGGCCTGCCCTTCGAGCGTTTCTGGCGCCGCCTCGATCCACGCGCGAGCATCGCGGCGCGACTGCTGGTCGGGTTCTTTCTCGCGTTCCTCCTGCCGGGCAGCGGCTTCGTCTTCCTGATCCAGAAGCGGTTGACCGCCCTCCAGGCGGCCTCCTCCGACCAGGTCGCCGCCGTGCGCGTGGCCGAAGTCCGAATGAGAATGTCTCAGGACGTGGCGTTTCGCGCCGAGTGGATCGATCGGCGGGCTCGGGTGACGGAGGAGGCGGCCTGGGCACTGGCCGCCGCGGCCTCAGCGGCGCTGGGAGACGCGCGCCTTCCCTGGGGCGGCCCGTCGCGCCTGACCTCCGACCGCGACGGGCACGTCTGGACCGAGATTCCCGAGGAGGAATCCGTCGCCCTCGTCTCCGCCCGCAGTCCGAATGCCGTCGCCGCGCGCCGCGACGCGGCCCGGTTGCGGGCGCTCGCGCCCCTCATGGCGGAGCTGCGGGCGCGGCGGCCGGCCATCCTGGACGTCAGCGTCTGGACCGCCTCCGGGGCGATGCGCCAGAGCCCCTGGTTCGAGATTCATCGCGCCAACCGCGAGTCCGGGGGCGAGCTCGAGCGGTTCGTCTTCAACCGCGTCGCGCGGTTCCCCGAGGCCCGCCCCGCGACGGGGGACACGGCCAGTCTGGACGGGCGTCTACGCAGGCCCGTCGACGAGCTCGCGCGAGCGGCGCGCGGCGACGGTCTTCGTGCCCGTGCGCGACGCGACAGGGCGCCTGCTCGCCGGCGTTGCCCTCGACGTCGACCCGCGTCACTCCGTCTCGGATTCCTTCGCGAGCTGGGAGCCCGTGGGAGACTTCTGGTTCGCCACGGACGGCGCGGGCCACGCACTGTCCATGACGCCGCGCGCGGCGGCCGCCCTCGGCTGGAGCGGCGTGGGTGGGTCGCTTCTGTCCGGGGCGCCCTCCCCCGAGCTCAGGAGGCTGGCGCTGAAGGCGCTCCATGCCTCCCGGTCCGAAGAGGAATACGTGGTGGACGGCAAGCCGCTGCGCATCGCCTCGGCGAAGGTCGACGCGACCGGCTGGGTCCTGTTCGAGGGGCTGTCCCGAGAGGCGGTGGCCACGATCCGGGCGGAGGCCGTCCGGGCGTTCCCGCCGGCCTCCTACTCCGGGTTGAAGCGCGACATTTTCCTGCTCTTCTCGCTGCTCGCGCTGGCCGTGCTCGTCGCGGTGGGCATCGTCTCGCGGCGAGTCGCGGCGCCGGTCGGCGACCTCGTGCGGGCCGCCGAGGAGATCGGCCGGGGCCGCACCGTGGAGCTCGCGGCGTCGGCCTCGGGCGACGAGATCGGCCGCCTCGCCGGCGCGATCGACGCGATGAGCAAGCGAGTCGCCCGGCGCGTCGAGACGCTGCGGCGGCTGCACCAGTTCTCGCGCTCGGCCTACCGCATGACCGACGTGCGCGAGGTCCTCGCGCGCTCGACGCAGGCGATTGCGGCCTTCACCGGGGCCGAGAGAGTCTTCTTCCATCTCTACGACCGGAACACGAACCGCCTGGAAGCCGCCCTGCCCGCCTGGAACCTCACCGAAGAGCTCGCGGAGAAGCTGAAAGTCTCGGTGGACGCCCGGTCGATCGCGGGCATGGTCTTTCGCACGGGCGAGGTCTATTGTGCCAGCGATTTCGACCGCGACCCGTACGCGAACCGCGAGCTGCAAAGGGTCGTCGGGGCTCGCAACGGGGTCTTCGCGCCGCTCAAGACAGAAGAGGAGACCCTCGGTGTCGCGGTGGCGATCAATCGCCCCGAGGGGTTCGGCCAGGAAGAAGTCGACGCCGTGACGTCGTTCGCCGACCTCTCCTCGCTGCTGCTGCGCAACGCCCGGCTCTACGGCACCCTCGTCTCCACGGTGGACGAGCTGCGCCACGCGAGCCGGCTGAAGGACCATTTCCTGCAGAACGTCAACCACGAGCTGCGAACGCCCCTGACGGCGATCGTGGGATGGACGGACCTCTTCGAGGAAGAGGACCTCGACGAGAAGACGGTGCGGCGCGGACTGCGCCAGATCCGGCAGTCGGCTCGCGTGCTGCTTGCCCTTATCGACGATTTGCTCGATCTCGCGCGGCTCGAGCGCGGGGCCCTGACGCTGGACTTGAAGCCCGTGTCGCTCTCCGAGGTCCTGCAGCGCTCGGTCGAAACCGTCCGCCTCATGGCCGAGGCTCGAGGGGTCGGGCTCATCCTCGCCCCGATGCCGGAGCCGATGCCCCCGGTGCGGGCCGACGCGTTGCGCCTCCAGCAGATCCTCTGGAACCTGCTCGCCAACGCGATCCAGTTCACGCCCCAGCACGGGCGCGTCGTGGTGCGAGCCGAGCGGGAGCCGGAGCGCTACCTCGTCAGCGTGGAGGACGACGGCATCGGCATCCCGGAAAGCGAGCTGCCGTACGTCTTCGAGCGGTTCCGCCAGGTCGACGGGTCGGCGACCCGCGACCACGCGGGAATGGGCATTGGCCTCGCCCTCGCGCGCTCGCTCGTCGAGCTGCACGGCGGGACGATCTGGGCGTCGAGCGTGGTCGGGCAGGGAAGCCGCTTCACGTTCGCCCTGCCGATCCGCCCGGCCGAGCGTCGCGCCGACGCATCGCCGTCGCGTCGGGGGGACTGAACGACCCGGCTACCCGGCGGCGGCGGGCAGGCCCGTGCCTTGGAGCAGGTCCTTGACGATCTTCGCCGTCTCTTCCTTGCCCGGCACGCAGAGGTTCGGGTCCTTTTCCTTGCCTGAGGCGAGCGCTGCGGCGTAGCCCTCGCAGTCGTAGCCGCACGCGGTGCAGTCGGTCTGCGCCATGGCCGCGTAGAGCTTGAGCGCGAGGTTGCCGTCTTTGGCCATCTCCATGCGCCTGGGCAGGGGGATCGTCTCGTCGTGGAAGGCCGGGGCCTCCTTTTTCGGCTTGGCGGCGGCGACGACTTCGTCTTCCTCGCGCCCCGTCTCGACCCACTGCCCGTAGGAGAGGCAGCTCGGGCAGACGAAGGAGTAGTCCCATCCCTGCGGGATGAAGACGGCGGGGGTGCGGTACACGACGAGCGGCTGAAAGTCCTGCGGGCACGCCGGGGCCTCGCGCTCCTGCGCGTCGCGCACCATCGTCTTCAGGTGGGGCCGGGAAAACTCGATCTGCTTCGGCTTCTGTGCGAACCGGAACATCTCGCCCTTCGGGCACACCATCACGACCTGCGGCTTGTACACGCGGTCCACGAAGAAGGTCCGCATCGGCACGTCGTGGGACGGGCAGACCGACGGGGCGTCCTTCCAGAAGGCGGCGACGAGCTGGGATTTCTCGGGGAGCGAGAGGTTCATGGATCGTCGATTATACGGGCCGCTCAGAGACCCGCAAAAGGGTTCAGCCGCTTCTCCTCGTCGATCGTCGTCGAGGGCCCGTGGCCGCACACGACCGGAACGTCGCCCTCGAGCTTGAAGAGTTTCTCCCGGATGGAGGCGAGGATCGCGTCGGTGTCGCCGCCCCAGAGGTCGGTCCGTCCGATCGAACGGCGAAAGAGCGTGTCGCCCGCAAAGAGGACCGGATAGTCGCCTTCCAGCACGAAGCACGTCGAGCCCGGAGTATGGCCGGGCGTGTGGATCGTTCGCAGGGTGTAGGGGCCGAAGGGGATCCTCTCCCCGTCCGCGAGCGGAGCGTCGGGTGGAAGCGGCGCCTCGGCACGCAGGCCGAAGAACGCGGCCTGCTCGGGGAGGGCGTCGTAGAGGGGCCGGTCGGCGGGATGGAGCCGGATCGGCGCCCCGGTCGCCTCCTTGACGGCGCGCGAGGCCGTGATGTGGTCGAGGTGGGCGTGCGTATGGAGCAGTGCGACCGGCTCGAGTTTCGCGGCTTCGAGAGCGCGCAGGATCCGCTCCGGCTCCTCGCCCGGGTCGATGACGACCGCCTGGCGGGAGACGGGGTCCGCGAGGATCGTGCAATTGCATTGGAGCGGCCCCACGGGAAAGGTCTCGATGAGCGGTCCGGCGGCGCTCACGGATTGACCGGCACGACCGTTTCGACGTCGTGACGCTCCCGGCGCGAGGGGCTCGCCCAGATCTCCTCACGAGACGACGGGGCGAGCTGCACCGCCCATTCCTGGTTGTCGGCGCGACGCCTCTCCGACGCAAAGAGCTTGCGGCGGCTCCGCGGCGTGAAGATCTCCCAGCGCACCCACCCGAAGTCGGCGGCATCGTCCTCGAGGCGGAACGCGGGGACCCTTTCGCCCGCCGCGATCTCGACCGCGGCGACCGTCGTCGGAAGAAAGCCGTTGGCGCGGAGGCGTTGCTCGAACTCCGTCTTCACCGGACGGCCATGGAATCGCAGTTCGTGGCGCCCACGCGCGACTCCCCGGCCGAGGATCAGGTCGTCGAGGGCGTCGGAGAGTTGCCCGTCCATCGGCATTGGATCTTAGCGCGCCCCGCATCGCGTAGACTGCGCCCGCTTGGACGCTCCCCAATTGCTCATCCGCTTCTCGCTCGCCCTCTGGGTGGGCGGCACGCTCGTCGTCGTGCTGGCCGCGCCAGTCGTCTTTCGGGAGATCTCCTCGCGCGACCTGGCGGGCGCCGTCTTCGGCGAGATCCTGCGGCGCTTCGAAATCGTCAAGCAGGTCCTGTCGCTGGCCCTCGTCCTCGGCGTCTTCGTCAATCTCGAGCGCGGGGAAGGGCTGGCGGGCCGGTCCGTGGCGGCGGTGGTCGCGATCTTCGTCGCGATCGCGACCAACGTCTACCTCGCGATGGTCCTGCGGCCCCGCATGAAATACTTCCAGCTGAAGCTCGGCTCCTTCGACGCGGCTGCGCCCGACGATCCCTGGAAGGCCCGCTTCGACCGCCTCCACCGACGCGCGACACGCGTGCTCGTGCTCGGCTGGGTCGCGGCCGGGGCAGGCCTCGCCCTCTGGCCCTAGCCGTTTCAAGCGGCGGGTCGTGAGCCCTCCGGCGGGCGATCGCGCGTCGATCTCGACGGCCGCGCCCTTGGGCAGCTCGGCCACGGCGACGGTCGAGGCGGGCGGGACGGTGGTTTCCGAACCGCCGCGCATAGACCGCGTTCATTTCGGCAAAGTCGGAAATTCGAAGCAAGTAGACAGTCGTCCGGACGACGTCGGCCAGCGAAAGGCCCTCCGACCTCAGGATTGCCTCCACATTGTCGAAAACGCGCTCGACGCCGGCGGACAGGCCCCCGGCGACCAGCTCGCCGGTGGAGGGATCGAGGGGAATCTGTCCGGAAAGAAACAGGAGCCCGCCCTGCGCAATCGCCTGGGAATACGGCCCGATCGCTTTCGGCGCCCCGTCGGTCGCGATGGTCTTCATGGTCGGCCCTCTTTTCGGAGCTAGAATATCCGCTACCGCGGAACAAGACGATGTCCGTCGAGCGAATCCAGCTTCTCCACGAGGACTACATTCGCCTGACCGAAAGGTTCAAGGCGTCGTGGACCTTTCACCAGTTTCTGCGGGGCGTGCAGAAGACGTTCTTCGGCTCCGAGCCCTCCTATGCTCTGGACTTCGGCATGCTCTACGACGACGTGCGGGCGGTCGCCAGCGCGATCGACACGACCTCTCCCGAGACGGTCGCTCCCCGGATCCGCGAGCTGTCGGACCGGCTGGACGCTTTCGGCCGCAAACTGCGCGAGGCCGACCGGCACGTCTCGGCCTCGCACGTCCGACGCTTTTTCGAGAAAGTGCAGCCCCAGGACGAGAAGATCGCCTTCCACCTCCTGCGCTTCTACTTTTCGCAGCCCGACGTGGACGAGGACGTCGTCGACAAGGTAGATTTTCTCGCCACGGTCGCGGCCGTGGGCCGGACGGCGGCCGACGCGGAATCTCCGAGGCCGAGGCCCGACCTGAGGAAATTCTTCGAGTCTGCGACCGCGACCTCGGTCTGGCCGAGGCTCGACGGGACGACCGCGCCCGTGATCGCGCGCGCGTTCGACGACCTCGCGTCGGAGATGACCCGGGCCCAGGAATTCGAGGACCTCGTCACGGAGCGGCTCCTGAACAACGTGCGCACCCTGAAGCGCCGCGTCGCCGGTGGGCTCGCCGACCCGGACGTGCTCGTCGCGGTCGCGCAGTGCAACCTGCGCACGCGCTCGGTCTTTCACCGTCTCTACCAGCGCGAGGAACGGCGCCTCGACGAGGCGAGCGACCGGATCGGCGAGCTTGAGAAGGAGCTCGCCCGAGGCGGCCTCGAGGCGCCGACCGCCGAGGAGTTTCGCAAGTTCCGCGAATCGCGCGAGCGTTACGAGCGCCAGTCGCGGGAGAGCAACGTCAAGGCCCTGCAGGTCGTCGAGCTGAAGGAGGCGATCGGCGCGGTGCTCGGGCGCTTCGAGCTGGCAGGGCTCGCCGCCGAGGACATCGACGAGGCACTCGGGCTCGTCGAGGAGGTCGAGTCGGAGGCGGACGAGGACGCGTTCTGGAGGCCGTATCTCGACCGGATTCTCGGCGCGGTCGAGCTCTGCGACGACGGCACGGGGCCGCTGCGGACGGGACTGGCGGGCCTCGAGAACCTGCGCCTGGAGCCCTGGGAGCTGAAGGCGGTGCGGCGGACGGTGGCGGCGGGCGGCGAGGCGGCGAGCGACCGGGACCGCACGCTGCTTCGCGCCGTGGCGCTGCGCCTGAAGGCGGAAGAGGAGACCGAGACCCTCCGGGCAGTGGCCGGGATGCCTCCGTCGCCGGAGACGCTGCGCGCCGCGCGGGCCACGCTCGGGCGCGCGCCGATGGTGGACGCCGCCCTGTCCGCCGTCATCGACGAGGCCGAAGCCGTCTCGTCCTCCGAGGAGATCCGCTGCTGGACGCGGACGCGCTTCCGCCTGCTGCGGGTGGCCGCGGACCTGTGGCTGATGCAGGATTCGCCCAAGAGCGACCGCCGCCGCAACCCGCGTTCCTAGCCCCCTTTCCGCGGCGTGCGGTCTGCCGTTTTCGCCTCTGCTCATATACTCGCGCCGATGAGCGGGACCGAAGGGAAGCCGGAGCCGGAGAGCCTCCTGTCCGAGAGCGATCTGCTCAAGAACCGGCGCGAGAACCTGCGCCGGGTGGAGGCGCTCGGCTTCCCGAGCTCGCCCGTGGGCTTCGAGATCGGGGCGACCGTCTCCGAGGTGCGCGTCCGGTTCGGAGAGGCGACGGGGGAGAGCCTCGAGGCGGACAGGCCCCCGGTCAGCGACGGCCGGGCGCGTGCTCGCCCTGCGGACGGCCGGCAAGGCCGGCTTCCTCGATCTCTCCGACGGCCGGGCTCGCCTCCAGGTCTACCTCCGGCGCGACGCTGGTCGGGGACGCGGCCTTCGAGCTCTACAAGGCGCTCGACCTCGGGGACTGGATCGGCGTGGAGGGAGAGGTCTTCCGCACGCGCACGGGGGAGCTGTCGGTCAAGGCGCGCCGCCTCACGTTCCTCGCCAAGTGCTTCCGCCCGCTGCCCGAGAAGTGGCACGGCCTGAAGGACGTCGAACGCCGGTACCGGCAGCGGTACCTCGACCTCGCGGTCAACCCGGAGTCGCGCCAGGTCTTCGAGCGGCGGGCGGCGATCGTGCGGTACATCCGGCGCTTCCTCGACGAGCGTGGCTTCCTCGAGGTCGAGACGCCGATGATGCAGCCGATCGCGGGCGGGGCCGTGGCGCGGCCCTTCGTGACGCACCACAACGCCCTCGACCTCGAGCTCTCCCTTCGAATCGCGCCCGAGCTCTACCTGAAGCGCCTGGTCGTGGGAGGGATTCCGAAGGTCTACGAGATCAACCGCAACTTCCGCAACGAGGGAATCTCGACGCAGCACAACCCCGAGTTCACGATGCTCGAGTTCTACCAGGCGTACGCCCAGGGAGCGGACCTGATGCGCCTCTCGGAGGAGCTGCTGTCGGGCCTCGCGCGCGAGGTGGCGGGCGACTCGACGACTCCCTGGAGCGGCGGCACGATCGACTGGACGCCGCCGTTCCGGCGCCTGACGATGCGCGAGGCGGTCGTGGAGTTCTCGAAGGACGATCCGCGGGGCGCGGTGCGCGCGCGAGGAGCTCGCGGCCGAGGAAGGCTTGCTCGCCGCGGCGGCGCGGTTCGGCGTCGAGAAGCCCGAGCGCTTCCGCGGAAAGAAGGGCAGGCTCCTCGCCGAGGTCTTCGAGGCGGTCGCCGAGGCGAGGCTCGTCCAGCCGACCTTCATCGAGGAGTTCCCGACCGAGATCTCGCCGCTGTCCCGGCAGCGCCCGGAGGACCCGGAGTGGGTGGACCGGTTCGAGCTGTACGCGGGCGGGATGGAGATCGCCAACGGCTTCTCGGAGCTCAACGATCCGTCCGAGCAGGCCCTCCGCTTCCGCCGGCAGGTCGAGGAGCGCGACGGCGGCGACCTCGAGGCCACGCCGTACGACGCGGATTACGTGGAGGCCCTCGAGTACGGGATGCCCCCGACGGCGGGCGAAGGTCTCGGCATCGACCGCCTGACGATGCTCCTGACGGACCGGCACTCGATCCGGGACGTCATTCTGTTTCCCCTGCTTCGGCCCGTGACCGGCAAACGTGAGACGGAGGACGGGAAACGATGAGGCGGCTAACCCGATTCGCCTCCGGTTCTTCGTTTTCCGCCTGCCGAACCGGCTGATGCGGTTCGAAACATCGGTGGCGCTGCGGTACCTCGCGGCATCGCGCCGCCGGGCCCATGTCGCGCTCATCGCCACGATCTCGGTGGCCGGGCTCGCCGTCGGGGTGGCGGCGCTGGTCGTCTCCCTCGCGCTCCTTTCCGGGTTTCAGGACCGGATCCGGCGGCAGATGATGGACCGCACAGCGCACCTGCGCGTTTCTCCTTCGCGGGGCGCGCGCCTGGCGGACGCCGAGCGGGTTCGCGGCGTCCTCGCGGCGTTGCCGGGCGTAGCGAGTGTGACGCCGGCGATCGAGGGACGGGCCTGGGCCTCGGACGCGGCGGGCTCGGCGGGCGTGCCCGTGCACTACCGCAACGGGGCCGACGCCTCGCGGAAGGGTCCGAGGCGAGCGTCACGGGCACCATCGCCGCCCGACTGCATGCGAGTACGGGCGATGAGATCCGTCTCACCTCGTCCCGGACGCGCCTGTCGCCGATCGGGCCGGTTCCGGTGACGGCGATGGTGCGGGTCGGCGAGGTGAGGCGCGGCAGCGCCCTCGACAAGCCCGGGGAAGTCCAGGTCTCCGAAGAGACCGCGCGGCTCCTGGCGGGGTCGCCCGAGGGGGCCGCCGCGTACGAGGCCCGGCTCAAGGACCCGCTCGCCGCGGCCGAGGCGGCCCGCTCGGTCGAACGTTCGCTCGGGCCTGGCTACCGGGTCGAGACGTGGCGCGAATTGAACGGACCCCTCGCCTTCGCGCTGCGCCTGGAGAAGGCCGTCATCTTTCTGACGGTCGGCCTCGTGATCCTGGTCGCGGCGCTGAACATCGTGGCGAACATCGCGCTGACCGTCGTGGAGAAGAAGCGGGACCTCGGCGTCTTCACCTCGATGGGCGCTTCTCCAGGGTCGCTCCAGCGAATCTACCTGACGCTCGGCGCGGCCATCGGCGTGCTCGGGACGGCCGCCGGTCTCGTCTTCGGCGTGGGGCTGTCGCTCGCGCTCGAGCGCTTCCGGCTGGTCCCGCTCCCGTCGGACGTGTACCTGCTGTCCCACGTTCCGTTCGCCGTCCATCCGGGCGAGGTCGCCGTGATCGCCGCCTTCGCGCTCGCGACCGCCCTGGCGGCCGCCGTACTTCCGGCGCGGGCCGCCGCGCGCCTGGCGCCGGGCGAGGCGATAAGGCTGTCGCGATGAGGCGCTGAGGATGCTGGCGATCAGGGCAAGCGGCCTCTCCAAGACCTACACCGGCGAAGGGGCGCCGGTGACGGTGTTCTCGGGGCTCTCGTTCGACGTGCCGGAGGGCGTCCTCGCTGCCGTGATGGGGCCGTCGGGAGTGGGCAAGTCGACGCTGCTCCACCTCGTCGGGGGCATCGACCGGCCCGACGCCGGTCGCGTGGAGGTGCTGGGGTCCTCCCTCGAGGACATGTCGCCGCGTGAGAGGGCGCGGTTTCGCAACGAGAAGATCGGTTTCGTCTTCCAGTTTCACCATCTGCTGCCCGAGTTCACCGCCGAGGAGAACGTCGCTTTCCCGCACCGCATCGCCGGCGTGCCGGAGCGCGAGGCGCTGCGCCGGGCCGCGGAGCTGCTCGCGCGCGTCGGGCTGGGCGCCGCGCGGGCCACGGCGCCCGCGCGCTCTCCGGCGGGGAGCAGCAACGCGTGGCGATCGCGCGGGCCCTCGCCCGCGACCCGCGGCTGCTGCTGGCCGACGAGCCCACGGGCAATCTCGACGCCGCGGCGGCCGGGGGCGTCTTCGATCTGCATCCGGCGAGCTCCACCGCGAGCGCGGAATGACGACGGTCGTCGTGACGCACAACCCGGATCTGGCGGCCCGCTGTGATAGACTTTTCACGATGTCCCGGGAAGGAATCATTCCGTCGTCCGGTTTGCCAGAGCGAGGATGAATCTCGAGGTCCCGCTCCATGGCCACAACCCTCCGCTCCCTCATGTCTGACGCCTGAGCCCGACGCCCATGTTTGAGAAGTACAACGAGAAGGCGCGGCGGGCCCTGTTCTTCGCTCGCTACGAGGCCTCCAAGCTCGGTTCCAAGGTGATCGAGTCCGAGCACCTTCTGCTCGGCATCCTGCGGGAGGGCGAGGACATCATCAAGGAGATCTTCGCCCGCTTCAACGTCAAGCCGGAAGACGTCCGGCGCGAGATCGAAGGGGACCGCATCTTCGTCGAGCGGATCTCCTCGACGGCCGAGCTGCCGCTCTCGGAGGAGTCCAAGAAGATCCTCGCCTACGCCTCGCACGAGGCGGAGTCGATGATGCACCCCTACGTGGGGACGGAGCACCTGCTCATCGGGCTGCTGCGCGTGGACGGGTGCGTGGCCGGCCGCCTGCTGACCGCCCGCGGCTTCAACCTGTACGGCGTGCGCGAGGAGACGATCTCGCTCATCAAGGAGCGCGAGGTCTCCAAGCAGAAGAAGGAGCTTCCGTTCCTCGCCGAGTACAGCCGCGACCTGACGCAGCTGGCCGGAACCGGGACCTTCGACCCCCTCATCGGCCGCGACAAGGAAGTCGAGCGGATCATCCAGATCCTCTCGCGCCGCACGAAGAACAACCCGATCCTGCTCGGCGAGCCCGGCGTCGGCAAGACGGCCATCGTCGAAGGCCTCGCGACGCGGATCGTGGAAGGCGCGGTCCCGATCTTCCTGTCGTCGAAGAAAATCCTGGCCCTGGACCTCTCGCTGATCGTCGCCGGGACGAAGTACCGCGGCCAGTTCGAGGAGCGCCTGAAGGGCATCATCCGGGAGCTGCGAGAGAACCCGGACCTGATCATCTTCATCGACGAGATCCACTCGCTGATCGGCGCGGGGTCGGCCGAGGGCTCGCTCGACGCGGCGAACATCCTCAAGCCGGCCCTGTCGCGCGGCGAGGTGTCCTGCATCGGCGCGACGACGCTCAAGGAGTACCGCAAGTACATCGAGAAGGACCGCAGCCTCTTGCGGCGCTTCCAGGCGATCAGCGTGACCGCGCCTTCGGAGAACGAAACCTTCGAGATCCTCGAGGGCGTCAAGGACAGGTACGAACAGTTCCACAAGGTGCGCTACTCGGCCGAGGCCATCAAAACGGCCGTCTACCAGTCGAACCGCTACATCACCGACCGCTTCTTCCCGGACAAGGCCATCGACATCCTCGACGAGGCCGGCGCCAAGGTGAAGCTCAAGAGGGTCGCCGATACGCAGAACCTCCGCAAGCTCGAGCTCGAGATCCGGCAGATCGTCAAGGAGATGAAGAAGGCGATCTCGGACAAGGATTTCGAGAAGGCGGTCTTCCTGCGCGAGAGGGAGATCGAACTCAAGGAGGAGATCGAGCGCGCCCGGGCCCAGTCCGCCGAGCGTAGCGAGGCCACGCAGGAGGTCACGCGGAGGGACATCGAGGAGATCATCTCCTCCTGGACGGGCATCCCGGTCGCGTCGCTCGAAATGGAGGAAGCCGAGAAGCTCCTCCACATGGAGGATGCACTGCGGCGGCGGATCGTCGGCCAGGAGGCGGCCATCGTCGGCGTCTCGAAGGCGATCCGGCGATCCCGCCTCGGGGTCAATAACCCGAACCGGCCGATGGGCTCCTTCATCTTCCTCGGGCCTTCGGGCGTGGGGAAGACCGAAGTCGCACGGCGCCTTGCGGAGTTCCTTTTCGAGAACCAGAAGTCGCTCGTGCGTTTCGACATGTCCGAGTACATGGAGAAGCACGCCGTCTCGAAGCTGATCGGATCGCCACCGGGCTACGTGGGTCACGAAGAGGGCGGGCAATTGACCGAGCGGATCCGGCGCAATCCCTACAGCGTCATCCTCTTCGACGAGATCGAGAAGGCGCACCCGGACATCGCGAACCTGCTTCTGCAGATCCTCGAGGACGGCATCCTCACGGACGCCTACGGCAACGTGGTCGACTTCAAGAACTCGCTCATCATCATGACGTCGAACATCGGAACCAAGCACCTCGTCAACCGCAGCCGCGTCGGTTTCGGCGGGTCGCGCGAGACGCAGTCGAACCAGGAGATCGAGGACCTCGTCCTGAAGGAGCTTCGGCGGGACTTCTCGCCGGAGTTCATCAACCGGATCGACGACGTCATCGTGTTCCACCCGCTCTCGCGTCCCGAGCTCGCGAAGATCTGCCGCCTGCTCATCGACGACGTCAATACCACGATCGCCTCGAAGGGCGCCTGGATCGACATCGACGACGCCGCGGTCGAGTGGCTGCTCGCGCAGAGCGGAGACGATCTGAACATGGGGGCGCGGCCGCTGCGGCGCGCCATTCAGAAGAACGTCGAGGATCCGGTCTCCGAGCTCCTGATTGCCGCCCGCGAGGAGCGGCTCGAGACGATCGAGGTGCGCGTGGGACCGGATGGTCTGCGGGTCACGGCGCGCGAGGGCGAGCCGATCCCCCAGGGGCGATAGCTTCTTGCGGCAGGGGTCCTTCGGGGCCGCGGTACTCGCCGCGGCAGTGACGGGCCTTTCGGCGGTGCAGGCGCAGGAGCCGCCGCCGGCGCCCGTGCCGACTCCGGAGGCTCCGGTGACCCCCGCCCCCGCTGCCCAGCCGCCGCCGCAGGCCGCCGCCGACACGATCGTCGGCATCCGCGTGGTCGGCTACCAGACCGTGTCGCCGGACACGATCGCCCACTACCTCGGCATCAAGGTGGGAGACAAGTACGACCCGGAAAAGGTCAGGCAGAACTTTCCGACCCTCTGGGACGCTGGCCTCCTCGAAAACGCCAAGATCGAGGCCGAGCGCTCGCCGGGTGGCGTCACCCTGGTCGTGACCGTGGAGGAGCGCCCGCTCGTGAAGGAGGTCGAGTTCGTCGGCAACAAGAAGCTCTCGGCCTCGCAGATCAGGGACCAGCTCAAGGAAGGAAAGGCGGAAGTGCACGCCGGCGCCCCGTTGTCGCTGCGCGAGGTGGCGAAGGCACGCTCGGTCATCGCGGAGTTCTACACGCAGCAAGGTTTTCGAAGCGCCACCGTCGACTACCGGATCGACGACATTTCGAAAACCGAGAAGAAAGTCGTCTTCCTCATCGACGAGGGAGACAAGGTCAAGATCGAGTCGATCCAGTTCACTGGCAACACGGCCGTCTCGTCCCAGGCCCTTCGCAACGCGATGTCCAAGACGAAGGTCGCGACCTGGTGGAGGCTCCTCTCGGACAACACGGTTTACAGCCAGGCCAATTACGAGGCCGACGTCGAGGGCATCAAGGGCCTCTACCAGTCCAAGGGCTACAAGGACGTCGTGGTCAAGGACCCGATCCTGGACGTCTACGTCGTGAACCCGAAGGCCAAGCCCGAGAAGATCAAGCGCCGGGTCCGCATCACGATTCCGATCGTCCAGGGGGAAAAGTTCTACACGAACGACATCACCATCACGCGGGTCCAGCAGAACGGCCAGCCAGGCGAGCCTCCGGAGCCGACAGTGTACCCGTCGAAGGTGCTGCTCAGGCAGTTCGCGGAGTTGCGGCCGGGTTCGGTCTTGAACCGCGACCGGCTCGTCGAGGCGCTCGCGAGTATCGAGACGATGTACAAGACGCGGGGCTACATCTACTGGTTCGCCGACCCCGTCTACAAGGAAGTCGGAAAGGACCGCGTCGACGTCGACGTGAGGCTCTTCGAGGGCGAAAAGTTCTATCTCGGCCGCTTCGAGGTCCAGGGCAACACGCAGACACGCGACAAGGTCATCCGCCGCGAATTCGGCCTGGACGAAGGCGACGTGATGGATATGGAGGCGGTCAAGAAGAGCATCCAGAAGATTTCCCAGCTCGGGTACTTCAAGCTCGGCGAAGAGCCCCAGTTCTCGGTGCGCCCCGAGGAGAAAAAGGTCGACCTCGTCCTCAAGGGGCAGGAGACCAGCCGCAACGAGATCCAGTTCGGCGCCGGTTACTCGGGTTACGACGGCTTCTTCGGGCAGTTCTCGTTCCAGACGCGAAACTTCCTGGGGAGGGGCGAGATCATTGGCGTGTCGGCGCAGCTCGGGAAGGTGTCCAAGTTCTTCGACATCTCCTACACGGTTCCCTGGTTCCTCGACAAGAACCAGTCGGTGGGCGCCTCGATCTTCAGCCGCAACGTCGTTTACTCCTCGGTGCAGGAGCGGCGCCGGGGCGGCACTCTCTTTTACGGGAAGGGCATCGGTCTCTTCGACTCCATCTCGGCCCTCTATGCCTACGAGGACATCAACGCGGACTATCCGGTCGCGACGGCGCCGGTGCCTCCCGGGCAGCCCGCGCCTCCCCAGAAGCTCGTGTCCACGCAGGGGACGACCTCGTCGTTGACCCCGGCGTACCGGTACGACAGCCGCAACGACCCGATGAACCCGACCCGGGGCTTCCGGCTGACCGCTGCGGTGGGGGTCGCCCCGGACCTGTTCGGGGGCACGAACTCGTTCATCAAACCGACGATCGGGTCGACGGTCTACATCCCGGTCCGGATCCCGCGCAACGCGGTCCTCGCCCTGAACGCCGAGGTCGGTTTTCTCTTGAAGGTCGGGGACACCCCGTTGCCGATTTTCGAGCGCTACCAGCTCGGCGGCGAGCAGAGCATGCGCGGCTACTCGCAGGGCGCCGTGGTTCCCCTGCACCCGAACACCAACGTGGTCTACACGGACGACCTGGGCCGGGTCCTCGGAGGCAACAAATTCTTCATCGTCAACGTGGAATATCAGTTCCTCAACATCGGTCCGGCCACGCTGCTGGCCTTCGTGGACTTCGGAAACAACTACTACGACACGCAGTCCTTCTCCCTGACGAATATCCGCACCGCCTTCGGCGCCGAGCTGCGGGTGTTCCTACCGATCTTCCAGGCGCCCCTGCGCTTCATCTACGCGATCAACCCGAACCCCGTGCAGCCCCTCGACCAGTACGGTTTCCCGCTGCTGAACCTCAAGGAGAAGCCCTCCGGCTTCACGTTCTCGATCGGGAGGACGTTTTGAGCGCGCCTCGACGGCGCGGAGGGGGAGAGAAGGTCGGCAGGGGCTCGTTCGGAGGCTCGTGAGTGACTCCCGGCCGGTCGTTGAGACCGGAATGAAGGCCCCGGCAAGGGGTGTTGTGTCCGGGCGAGTTTTTGTTACACTTCCGCGCTTTCGTGGAGAAGGAGTTGGAATGAAACGCATTGTCTTGACGGTGGCTGCCGCTCTGCTCGCGGCCGTTGCCAGTGCCCAGGGTACGTCGGCTCCGGCGGCGGGGCCGAAGATCGGCGTCATCAACGTCGAGCGCCTCGTCCAGGAGTCCGCGCTCGGCAAGGAGGCCTTCAACCGGGTCAAGAAGCTCAACGACCAGAAGAAGGAGGAGGGGGACAAGCTCTCCAAGGAGCTGCGCGAGATGGAGCAGAAGCTGGCCGACCAGGGCCAGGCTCTTGCCGACGACAAGCGCGACGCCCTCCAGAAAAGCTATCAGGAGAAGGCGATCGCCTTCAAAAGATTCCAGGACGACGCGAACCGGGACCTCGAGGCCGCCCAGAAGAAGGAGCTCTCGGAACTCGAGCGGCGCGTCTTTCCGGTGATCAACCAGGTCGGCAAGGAGAGGGGCTTCACGCTCATCTTCAACAAGTTCCAATCCGGCCTCGTCTACGCGGAAGACGCCGTGGACATCACCGACGAGGTGCTGAAGGTGTTCAACACGACGGTCGCCGTTCCGGCCGCCAAGCCGGCCGAGGGGGCGGCGAAGGCGGTCCCGCCGGCCGCCAAGGCGGCGCCCGCGCCGGCCCCGACCAAGAAGCCGTAGCGTCGGGCTGCGGGAGTCGAGACGCCGTGGCCCGCTCACGAGTCCCGAAGAGGGGGGCAGGCAGGTCCCGGCGCCCGCCGGCCGCCGGCTTCACGCTGCGGGAGGTCGCGGTCGCCGTGGGAGGCCGCGTGGCGGGCAGAGCCGCCACCCGCCTCAAGGGCGTGGCTCCGCTCGAGTCGGCGGGCCCCGGGGACCTCTCGTGGGTCGCGGACGAGCGTCGCGCGCTCGAGGTGGAGCGTACGCGGGCCGGCGCCCTGCTCGTGCCCTCCGAGCCGCTGGCCGGCGGCAGACCCTGCGTCGTCGTGGCATCGGCGCCGCTCGCCCTGGCGCAATGGCTCGAGGTCTTTCGGCCGACCGAGCGAGGCCGGCCGGGCATCGCGCGAGGCTCGTTCGTCCACCGGACGGCCCGTGTCGGCCCCGGCGCCACGGTGGAGGCCGGCGCGACGGTGGCCGAGGGTGCGCGGCTGGGCGCCCGCGCGCGGGTCCGCGCCGGCGCCTTCGTCGGCGAAAGGGCCGAGATCGGTGACGATTGCATCCTCGGCCCCGGCTCCGCCGTCCTGGCCGACTGCCGCGTCGGGAAGCGATGCATCCTCCAGCCCGGGGCCGTGGTCGGGTCGGACGGCTTCGGCTACGTCTGGGACGGAGCCGGCCACCGCAAGATCCCGCAGATCGGGACCGTGCGCATCGAGGACGACGTCGAGGTCGGCGCCAACGCGACGATCGACCGTGGCACGCTCGGGGAAACGGTCATCGGCCGCGGAACGAAGATCGACAATCTGGTCCAGATCGGGCACAACGTGGTCGTGGGCGAGCACTCGATCCTCTGTGGCCAGGCGGGCGTGGGCGGATCCTCGCGCCTGGGCCGCGGCGTCACCCTCGCCGGTCAGGTCGGCGTGTCGGACCACGCGACGATCGGGGACCACGCGGTCCTGACCGGGCAGGCGGGCATCGCACGCCGGGGGCGCGTGCCGGAGGGGGCCGTTGTTTCGGGAATGCCCGCGCTCCCGCACCGTGAGTTTCTGAGACGGGCCGCCCTGATCGGAAGGCTCGAGGCTGCCCTCGAGCGGCTGGCGGCGCTGGAGGAGGCGATGGCGAAGGTGGAGAAAGGGAGGTGACCGTGGAGCTCGGGATCGCCGAAATCTTGAAGACCCTGCCGCACCGCTATCCATTCCTGCTCGTGGACCGGATCCTCGAGCTCGAGCCGGGCCAGCGGGTCCTCGGCATCAAGAACGTGACGTTCAACGAGGAGTTCTTTCAGGGGCATTTCCCCGGCAACCCCGTCATGCCCGGCGTGCTGGTCCTCGAAGCGATGGCGCAGGTGGCGGGCGTCGGCCTGCTCGGGATCACACCCGACAAGGAGAAGAAGCTGCTCTATCTCTCGGGCGTCGACCGCTGCCGCTTTCGCCGGCCCGTCGTCCCGGGAGACCAGCTCCGAATCGAGGCCTCGATCGTCTCGCTGAAGATGCGGGTGTGCAAGTGCCATGCAACCGCCACCGTCGACGGAAGGCTCTGCGCCGAGGCGGACCTGCTCTCGGTGCTCGTGGATCGCCCATGAGCAGCGTGACGATCCATCCGTCGGCGGTGGTGGCTCCGAGCGCGGAGCTCGGGCAGGGAGTCTCGATCGGGCCCTACGCGGTGATCGGCGAAGGCGTCGTGCTCGGCGACCGGACGACGGTCGGCGACCACGCGTCGGTCGAAGGGCCGGCGGTCTTCGGCGAGGACAACCGCATCTTTCCCCACGCGGCGCTCGGTTTCGAGCCACAGGACCTGAAGTACCGGGGGGAGCCCACGCGCCTCGTCGTGGGTTCGCGCAACGTGTTCCGCGAGTTCTCGACCGTGCAGCGGGGGACCGCGACCGGGGGCGGGGAGACGGTCGTCGGCGACGACAACTACTTCATGAACTTCACGCACGTCGCCCACGACAACCGGATCGGCTCGCACGTCGTTATGGCGAACTGCTCGGTTCTCGCCGGCCACGTCACGGTCGGCAGCCACGCTAAGATCGGCGCGTTCAACGCCGTCCACCAGTTCTGCCGCGTCGGGGCCCACGCGTTCATGGGCGCCTACACGGCGTGCCGTCAGGACGTGCTGCCGTTCTGCAGGACCGAAGGCAACGAGGACCCGAAAACGTACGGCATCAACACGATCGGCCTCAAGCGCGCCGGGTTCTCGGACGAAAGGGTCGAGGCGCTCCAGAAGGCATACCGGATTCTGCGCCAGTCAAGGCTGAACACGAGCCAGGCGCTCGAGCGGATCGCGGAGGAGCTGTCGGGACAGCCCGACGTGGAGGAGCTCGTGGAGTTCATCCGCACGAGCGAGCGGGGTTTCATCAAGTGAGCCGCCGGGCGCGATGAGCGCCGCCGCTCCGGTCCGACTGGCGGTGGTCGGCGTCGGCCATCTCGGTCGCCAGCACGCCCGCGTGGCGGCTCAAACCGCCGGGCTCGCCCTGGCGGGGGTCCACGACCACCACGAAGGGAGGGCGGAGGAGGTGGCGCGGGACCAGGGGACGGTCGCCCTGGCGAGCCCGGAAGAGGTCGTCGCGAAGGCCGAGGCCGTCGTGGTCGCCACCCCGACTTCACGCACGCCGCCCTCGTGCAGTTCTTCCTCGAGCGCGGGCTCGACGTGCTGGTCGAGAAGCCGATCGCGGCCTCGTTCGAAGAGGCGGATTCCCTGGTCTCGCTCGCGCGCCGCCTCGGCCGCGTCCTCGAGGTCGGCCACGTAGAGCGGTACAACCCCGCCGTCGACGCCGTACTCGGGCGGGTCGCCGGGCCCCTCTTCATCGAGGGGCACCGCCTCGGCGTTCCCACCGCCAGGAGCCTCGACGTCGACGTCGTCCTGGATCTGATGATCCACGATCTTCAGATCGTGAGCGAGCTGGTCCGGCGCCCGGTCCGCGAGGTGCGGGCCGCGGGAATGCCCGTCCTGACGGACCGGGTCGACATCGCCAACGCCCGGATCGAGTTCGAGGGCGGCTGTGTCGCGAACCTGACCGCCTCCCGCGTCTCGACCGAGCCGATGCGAAAGCTGCGCATCTTTGCCCCGCCCCTCTATTGCTCGATCGACATGCACGCCCGGTCGGTCGCCGCCCACCGCCTCGTGCGCGACGGCGGGCGGGCCGACGTCGTGCCCGAGCCGATCCCGGTCGAGCCCGGGGATCCCCTGGGGCGCGAGCTCGCGGACTTCGCCGGCGCCGTGCGGCAACGGCGCGACCCGCTGGTGACGGGGGAAGTGGGGCG
This sequence comes from uncultured Acidobacteriota bacterium, assembly GCA_963724465.1. Taxonomy (GTDB): domain Bacteria; phylum Acidobacteriota; class Thermoanaerobaculia; order UBA5066; family Gp7-AA6; genus DAHUXD01. The sequence goes on from CAVRUT010000001.1 coordinate 232,443, forward strand.
CGACGCCCTGGCGCTCGCCGAGCGCGTCGTCGAGGCCATCGACTGCCACAGGCGCGGGGCGGAGGCGCCGGTCTGAACGGCGGCGGGTGCGTGGGGCTCGTCGGAGGCAGCGGAGTCTACGACCTGGCTTCGATGGAGGGCCTGCGAGAGCAACGCCTCGAGACCCCGTTCGGCAAGCCGTCGGACTCCTACTTCACCGGAACGCTCGGAGGCGTGCCGGTGGCGTTTCTCTCGCGCCACGGGCGGGGACACCTCCTCTCTCCCACCGAGATCAACTACCGCGCCAACGTCTGCGGCTTCAAGATGCTCGGCTGCGACGCCCTCCTGTCGGCCTCCGCCTGCGGGAGCCTTCGGGAGCAGTACGCTCCCCGGCACGCGGTGATCCCGGACCAGTTCATCGACCGTACCCGCCACAGGCAGGACACATTCTTCGACGACGGCGTCGTCGCGCATGCCGGCTTCGCGGATCCGGTCTGCGGCCCGATCTCGGATTGCCTCGAAGAGGGGGCCCGGAAGGCGGGCCTGACGGTCCACCGGCGAGGGACCTACGTCTGCATGGAGGGGCCCCAGTTCTCGACGCGGGCGGAGTCGAACCTCTACCGCGCCTGGGGAGGCGACGTCATCGGGATGACGAACGTGACGGAGGCGCGCCTGGCTCGGGAGGCCGAGCTCTGCTACGCGAGCCTCGCGCTCGTGACGGACTACGATTGCTGGCGCGAGACGTCCGAGGACGTGTCGGTCGAGGCGATCATCGCGATCCTCGGGGAGAACGCGGCCGCCGCACGCCGTGCGCTGGCCGAGGCGGTCGTGCGCGTGGACCCCGGACGGGCATGCGGGTGCCGGGACGCCATGCGCTACGGCATCCTCACCGACCGGAAGGCGGTTCCGGAGGCGGTGAAGCAGAAGCTGAGGCCGATCGCGGGGAGGTATCTGTGAGGAAGGACGGGAGGATCGTGGTCACGGGCTCGGTGGCTTTCGACTACCTGATGACGTTTCCGGGAAAGTTCACCGAGCACCTGATCCCGGACCGGATGTCGCGTCTGTCGGTTTCGTTCCTGGTGGACGAGATGCGGCGCGTGCCCGGGGGCTGCGGACCCAACATCGCTTACGGCCTGGCGCTGCTGGGAGAGAGGCCGGCCCTGCTCGCTACGGCCGGCGTGGACGCGGCCGAGTATCGCGACCGGCTCGCCGCCGAGGGAATCGACGTGTCGGGCTTGAGGCTCGAACCCGACCTCTTCACGGCCTCCTTCTTCGTTTCGACGGACCAGGAGCAGAACCAGTTGGCGTCCTTCTACACCGGAGCCATGGCGCGGGCGCACCGCCTCTCGCTCGACACGCTCGACCCCGACTCCATCGCCTTCGTCGTCATTTCTCCCAACGACCCGCCCGCCATGGCCCGCCACGCCGGGTACTGCCGGGAGAACGGAATCCCGTTTCTCTACGACCCGAGCCAGCAGGTCACGCGGCTGTCGGGCGAGGAGATGACGCAGGGGTTCCAGGGCGCCGCGATCCTGATCGTCAACGACTACGAGTTCGGCATCCTGGCCCACAAGACCGGCCTGTCCCGAGAGCAGATCGAGGAGCGGGTTCCCGTCCTGATCGTGACGCACGGGCCCGACGGCTCGGCCATCCACGCTCCCTTCGGGCAGGGGGGACGGATCGTGCACCACGTCCCGGCCGCGAAGGTCGAGACCGAGGCCCTCGACCCGACGGGGGTGGGCGACGCCTACCGGGCGGGGCTGCTCCGGGGTCTGAGGATCGGCGCGCCGTGGCCGGTGGCCGGGCGGATCGGCAGTGTGGCGGCCGTCTTCTGTCTCGAGAACCAGGGCCCGCAGCCACCCCGTTACACGCCCGGGGAGTTCCTCGCGCGGTACGTCCGCAACTTCGGCGAGACGCCCGAGCTGGAGCTGCTTTTCGCCTAACCCGCGGGCCGGGTTACAATTCCCTACTCTTCGAAAGAGGGCAGGTCCTTGAGCATGCGCGTTTCGCGCCGCGCCGCGGCGTCTTTCTCTCCGAGGCAATACGAGGGCAGCCTCGACGCCGCGGGACTGCGCTTCGGCGTCGTGTGCGCGCGGTGGAATCCCACCGTGACCGATGCGATGCTCGCCGCGGCCGTGGACGCCCTGCGGCGCCGCGGGGCGAAGGCCGCCGACGTCGCCGTGGTCCGGGTCCCCGGCGCCTTCGAGGTCGCCGCCGGCGCGAAGGCCCTGGCCGATTCCGGCCGCTACCACGCGCTCGTGGCTCTGGCGGCGATCGTGAGGGGCGAGACCACGCACCACGAGGTGCTCGGCCACTCGGTCGCGTCGGCCCTCGCCGCCCTGACGGTCACCTCGGGGGTCCCCATCGGCTTCGGGGTGCTGACGTGCGACACGATGGACCAGGCCCACGAACGCACGGACAAGGGCGTCGAGGCCGCGGAAGCGGCCATCGAGATGGCGAACCTCGCCCGCCAGCTGAGGAAGTCCTAGGTGGGGGCGCGGCGCAAAGCGCGAGAGCTCGCCCTGCAGATGCTCTACGAGCACGACGTCTCGGGCACGGAGCCGCAGGAGATGTTCCGGCGCTCCGACGATCTGAAGAGCGCGTCCGAGGGCATCCAGGACTTCACGCGGCGGCTCGTCTCGGGCACGCTGTCGCACCGCAAGGACCTCGACGAGATCATCTCGCGCCAGGCGGCTCACTGGCGCCTCTCGCGGATGCCGGTCGTGGACCGCAACATCCTGCGCCTGGCGCTCTTCGAGCTCCTTCACGAGCCGGACACGCCGAGGCCCGTCATCATCGACGAGGCGCTCGAGATCGCCAAACGGTTCTCGACGCCCAAGTCCTCCCAGTTCATCAACGGCATCCTGGACGGCGTGCTCAAGGGGCGGCAGGCCGAGGCGCCTCCGGCGTGACGCGAACCCGCGCGATCCTGCTCGCCGCCGCCGTGTCGGCCTCCGCCGGCCTCGCGCGCGCCGACGAACTGGCGGTCTACCGGGCCTCCGGGGCCGAGGAGGGCCTCTTCGATCAGTACGACAACGACGGCTACTCGCTGGGCGTGGAGCGGGGCTCCGACGGCACGCTCGAGCTCTCGGTGAGGGTCAGCGGAGCGCCGCTCTCGAGCCGCGCCCCGTTCCCGACCGGCGCGCCGCGCGACCCGTCGCTGACGGTCTCCCCGGAGCGGGACGCGTACGCCCGCACCCTCGCGGGCGACGCCGGGACCGAGGCGCAGGCCGTGGAGCGGATCCTCGCCGGGATCGCCTCTTCCGTTCGGTACGACGCGGATCGCGGCCGCAAGCAGGACCCGGGGTCGGTCTTTGCCTCGAAACGAGCCCACTGCGTGGGCTTTTCGGAGCTCGCCGTCGACCTCCTGCGCCGGGTGGGGATCACGGCCCGCACGGTCCAGGGCATCCTGCGGACGACGCCCGGAACGGAGGGCTTCGACTCGCACATCGGCGGCATCTACCACCGGTGGATCGAGATCTTCTATGCCGACCGCGGGTTCGTCTTCTCGGATCCGTCGTCGTCGATCAACGGAGTGGACTCGCGCTACGTCCCGTTCGGCCGTCGCGCGCTCGAGCGTCCGCGGGGCCTCACCCTGACCTCCGTGGAGACGTCCGGCCGCCTGGACTACCAGGTCCTCCGTCTGCCCGCCGCGACGCTGCGGGTCCGGCCGGCGGGTCGGTAGTTTCGGGTTTCGGATCTCCGGCTCCGGGACCCGGGGCGCTCCTGAATACCGAGATTCGAAACCGGTAAGATCTGCGCCCGATGGCCGAGAAGTATTCCCCGGGGAAATCGAGGCGAAGTGGCAGCGGCGCTGGGCCGAGGAGCGCGTCGCCTACGTGGACACCTCCGCCCCGGGCAACGAGTTTTACATGCTCAACATGTACCCGTACCCGTCCGGCAGCCGCCTGCACGTCGGGCACGGGCGCAACTACATCCTGGGGGACGCGCTGTACCGGCGCGAGCGCATGGCGGGCCGGAAGGCCTTGAACCCCATGGGCTGGGACGCCTTCGGGCTGCCGGCCGAAAACGCGGCCATCCAGAGCGGGGTGCCCCCGCGCGAGTACACGCTGGCGAACATCGCCCGGATGAAGGAGCAGCTCTGCGCGCTCGGCTGCCTCTACGACTGGTCCAAGGAGCTCGCCTCCTGCGACCCGGGCTACTACCGCTGGAACCAGTGGCTCTTTCTCCGGATGTGGGAGCGCGGCCTCGCCTACCGCAAGACCGCGCCGGTGAACTGGTGCCCGGGGTGCCGGACCGTGCTCGCCAACGAGCAGGTCGTCGACGGCCGCTGCGAGCGCTCGGGGGACGCGGTGGCGATTCGCGACCTGACGCAGTGGTTCTTCCGCGTCACGGACTACGCCGAGCGCCTGCTCGAGGGCCTCGACCGCCTCCCGCACTGGTCCGACCGCGTCAAGACGATGCAGCGAAATTGGATCGGACGCTCCGAGGGGGCGGAGATCATCTTTCCGGTCGAGGGACTGTCCGAGCCGGTCGCGGTCTTCACGACGCGGCCGGACACGCTTTACGGCGCGACGTTCATGGCGCTTGCGCCCGAGCACCCGGCCGTGGCCCGACTCGCGGAGCGGTCGTCCGCGCGCGCCACGATCGAGGAATTCGTCGATCGCGTGCGGAGCGAATCGCGGCTCGAGCGCGAGGCCGAGGGCGGGCAGAAGGAGGGCCTGGCGACCGGGGCCTTCGCGGTCAATCCGGCGACGGGCGAGAAAATCCCGGTCTGGCTCGCGAACTTCGTCCTGCCCGAGTACGGCACGGGTGCCCTCATGGGTGTGCCCGCGCACGACGAGCGGGATTTCGAGTTCGCGCGCAAGTACCGGCTTCCGGTCAGGCCGGTGTACGCGACGGAGGCCGGCGCACCGAACCCCGACGCGATGACCGAGGCGCTTCCCCACGGCGGCGTCCTGTGCGGTTCGGGGAGCTGGGACGGCACCCCGAACGGCCCGGAGGCGGTCCGGGTGGCGATCCGGTGGCTCGAGGAGCGAAGCCTCGGCAAGGGCAAGGTCGGATACCGCCTCCGCGACTGGCTGATTTCCCGCCAGCGCTACTGGGGCACGCCGATTCCCGCCATTCACTGTCCGACCTGCGGCGTGGTGCCGGTGCCCGACGCGGACCTGCCGGTGCTTCTTCCCGAGGACGTGGAGTTTCGGGGCGCCGAGGGCAACCCGCTCGAGAGGTCCGAGACTTTCGTCCGGACGCGGTGCCCCAGGTGCGGGGGCGAGGCCCGCCGCGAAACCGACACGATGGACACCTTCGTGGACTCGTCCTGGTACTACCTGCGGTTCCTGAACCCGCAGGACGCCGAGAAGATGGTGGACACCGAGCGCGTCGCGACGGTGGCTGCCGGTGGACCAGTACATCGGCGGCATCGAGCACGCGATCCTCCACCTGCTCTACGCGCGCTTCGTGTGCCGCGTGTTGAAGGACCTGGGCCTCGTCCACCTCGAGGAGCCGTTCGAGCGGCTTTTCAACCAGGGGATGATCACCCGCCTGAACGCCGCGACGGGGAAGATCGAGAAGATGTCCAAGTCGCGCGGAAACACGGTCTCCCCGGACGAGTTGATCGCCCGGTTCGGCGCCGACACGGTCCGGCTCTACACGCTCTTCATCGGCCCGCCGGAGAAGGAGTCGGAGTGGTCCGAAGAGGGGGTGGCGGGAGCCTACCGGTTCCTGAACCGCGTCCACGATCTGTGCGCTCGGGTGATCGGCCTCTCCGGCGAGGACGGTCCCGCCGACACTCCGCTCAGGCGGCTGACGCACCGCTCGATCCAGCGCGTTACCGAGGATGCGATGCGTTTTCACTTCCACACCGCGATCGCTGCCCTGATGGAGTTCCAGAGGGGCATCGCCGAGGCGCTCGAGGGCGGTGAGGAGACGCCCGGCGCGCTGCGCGAGGCGGCCCGGACCCTCGTCCAGCTGCTGCACCCCGTCGCGCCCCATCTGACCGAGGAGTGGTGGCAGCGCTTCGGGGAGCGGGGGTTTTTGGTCGAGACGCGCTGGCCGGTCTACGACGCGGCTCTCGCGACGCCGCCCGGCGTCACGCTCGTCGTGCAGGTCAACGGAAAGGTCCGGGGAAAGCTCGAGCTGCCGCGCGGCGCCTCCGAGTCCGAGGCGATGAGCGTTCTCGGCGCGGACGAGCGTATCCGCCCCTGGCTCGACGGCAAGCAGATCACGCGGACGGTGTTCGTCCCGGACAGGCTCCTCAACCTGGTCGTCCGTTGAGGAAGGCGGCAGGAGGCAGGAGGCGGGAGGCGGGAGTCCTGCTCCTCCTGCTCTCCGTCCTGGCCTGGTCCGGCTGCGGGTACGCCCTGGCCGGAAAGGGCTCGTCGCTGCCCGCGTCCATCAAGGTCGTGCAGTTCACGACGCTGGAGAACCGGACGCCGCGCGTCGAGCTCGAACAGCGCTTCTCGGCCGCGATCGCTCGGGAGCTCGTCTCTCGCGGCCGATTCCGCGTGCAGTCGGGCACCGAGGGCGCCGACGCCGAGCTCTCCGGTACCATGCTGGCCTTCGACCTCTATCCGGTCGCCTTCGACTCCCAGGGGAGGGCGACCGACTACCAGGTCCGCGCGACGGCGCGGGCCGCGCTGAAGACCCTCCCGGAGGGTAAGGTCCTGTGGGAAAACCCCGCCTTCACCTTCCGGGACAACTACCAGTTCTCCGCGACGGCCGCGTCGTACGCGGACCTCGAGAACGACGCGATCGACCGGGTGGCCGACCGCTTCGCCCAGAGCCTGGTCACCAGCATGCTGGAGGGGTTTTAGCTCGGACTTTGAGCGGGCCGCTGCGCGGCCCGACGGACGAGGGCGGGAACGTCCCGCGGGAACCCTCTCCCGGGTTTGCAGCCGCGCCTACTTGGCGGCGGTCTTTCTTGCGAGGCGCGACTTGTAGCGGGCCGCGGCGTTGCGATGGATCACGCCCTTGGCCAGGGCGCGGTCGATCTCGGAGTGTGTGGGGGGGAGGCCTTCGGCTTTCTTCCTGGCGTCGAGCTGCCCGAACTTCTTGACGGCGGTGCGCAGTCGCGAGACGCGGGCGCGGTTGCGGGCCCGCTTCTTCGTGGCCTGGCGATTGCGTTTTTCGGCGGACTTGATGTTGGCCATGGGGGTGCTGCTTTCTCCTGTCTTTCGAGCCGGGACGGCCGGCCCGGCATTTTACTTCGCTTCGACGCCGAGTGTCTTCAGCCTCGCGCGCGCCAGGCGCGCATCCTCCGATGCCGGGAACTCGTGGATGACGTACTGGAGTTGGACGATCGCCTCGGCCTTCTGGCCCTGCTCGAGCATCGCGTAGCCCTTCTTCAAGAGCGCCGCCGCGGCCTTGTCGCTGGCGGGCCACTGCTTCAGGAGCTTCTCGAAGTCGGCGATGGCTTCCGGATACTTCTTCTGGGCGTAGTGGGACTCGCCGATCCAGTACTGGGCATTGTCGGACAGGTCGGTCGAAGGGAAGCTCGAGAGGTAATCCTCGAACCCCTGAATCGCGAGGGCGTAGCGCCCCTTGGTGTAGTCCCCGTATGCCGTGTCGTAGAGCTCGGTCGGGGACGGCCCTCCCATCGGGCGGGCCGGGGCCCCGGCGGCGGGCGCGGCGGCCCCCGCGGCCGTTGCGGGCCCCGGTGCGGGGGTCGTGCCGGCGGTGTTCTTCAACCGCAGTAGATCGCCCTGGGTCTCGGCGATCTGCTGGGAGAGCTGGGAGAGGCGCCGGTTGGTGTCCTCGAGCTTGGCCTCGAGCTGTTCCATCTTCGTGGTCAGCTCCCCGAGCCGCACCGCGGTGTCGGCGTTCGACTTGAGCAGCTGCTGGGTCTGCGCCGCGACGTTCTGGTTGAGCTTCTCGACCTCCTCCTTGCTGGAGGACTTGCGCTCGAGCGCCTGGATCTGCTTCTGGATGTCGTTCATCTGGCGGTGCAGAGCGTCGATGTCGCTCGAGGAAACGCAGGCGGCCCCCGCGAGGAGGGCCGCCGCAGAGAGGCCAAGGAGCGCCGGGCGCCGGAAGGCCGCCAAGGTCACTTGGCCGTAATCACGAGGTGGGCGCGCCGGTTCTTCTGCCAGCAGGTCTCGTTCGATTCGGTGCAGTAAGGCCGCTCCTTGCCGTAGGAGATCGTGCGCAGGCGTGAGCCGTCGACGCCGAGGGAGACGAGATACTCCTTGGCGGCGTTGGCGCGGCGGTCGCCGAGGGCGAGGTTGTAGGCCGACGTTCCGCGCTCGTCGCAGTGGCCCTCGAGCAGGACCTGGACGGAAGGGTGTTTCTTGAGCCACTGGGCGTCGCCGGCGAGCGCCGAGCGCGCGTCCTCGCGAAGGTCGGACTGGTCGAAGTCGAAAAAGGCGTCCGTCAGGTAGCCCTTCTTGTTGAGCGTCTCGAGGTCCAGGACCGTGATGTCGACGGCCTCGACGTCTGTCGGAGGGGCCGGTCTCGGAGGCGGCGAAACGGTCTCGGCCGGCTTGGTCGCCGCCGGCGGTCTCGCCTCCGCGGTCGTGGTGGGGGCCTTCTTCTTGCACGCGGCCGCGAAGGGCAGGACCGCGAATCCGAGCAGCGCCGCGAGGGTGAGGGTCGTGACTCGTCTTTTCATTCCATACTCCTTGAGCCCGTGAGGCGGGCGAAAAACCGGAGCGGCGTATCCGAAAGTCAATATAGCAAAGAGTTTGCGAAAACCCCAGTCCCGCGGCGAGAGTACCTCACGGGACCCAGAAGGGCTGAAGGTGGTTTCCGCCCTGCGTGAGTTGCCGCTTGTTCTGCCCGTTCGCATCCACGGTGTAGATCTGTGTGGAGCCATTGCGCCTCGACGAGTACACGATCTTCTGGCCGTCTGCCGACCAGGTGGGATGTCCGTTGGAACCCTCGGCCGTGACCTGGATCGTTTGTCCGGTCGCCATGTCCATGACGCAGATGTTGAAGTCGCCCTCGTTGCGGCACGCGAAGGCGATCTTCGAGCCGTCGGGCGACCATGAGCCCTCGTCGTTCCAGTTGCCTGCGAAGGTCACCCGGCGCGAGCCCGTGCCCTCGGCGTCCATCACGTAGAGCTGGGGGGTGCCGGTCAGGTCGGAGGTGTAGAGGATCTGCCGCCCGGTCGGTGACCACGCCGGCGAGGCCTCCAGGGCACGGCTGGTCGTGAGGCGGTGCGCCGTGCCGCCGCCCGAGCCGACGGTGTAGATGTCCGTGTTGCCCTTGGCCGATCCCGCAAACGCAATCTGACTGCCGTCGGAGGACAACGACGGCGAGGCGTTCAGCTCGACGCCCGTCGAGATCTCGCGCTTCTCGCTGCCGTCGAGGGCCATCGTCCAGATCTGGGGATAGAGCCGCACGTACGAGGTGTAGGCGACGCGACCTCCGCCGGCCGCCGGGGAAATCGAGATCGCCTTGTGCGAGGTCAGCTGGCGGAGGTTGCGGCCGTCGAAGTCCATGGCCGCGATCTCCTTGATGGCAGCCTGCTCGGCCACGCACAGGATCGTTGAAAGGAAGACTCCGGGCTTTCCCGTGAAGTACTTGACGAGGTCGTTGGCGAGGGTGTGGGAGATCCGGTCCACGTACGACGCGCCCCCGGCGTACTTTCGGCCGAGGATGAGCTTTCGGGACTTCAGGTCCCACACGCGCGCCTCAACCGCGACCCGGTCTCCGGATACCTCGCCGCGCGTGTCCACGAGGACTTCGGCCCCGGTGCCGAGCCAGCGGTCGGCGGCTTCAGGCGTCGTCGGGTCGCGGAAGCCGGAAGGGTAGTGGGCCGGCTCGGTGACCGAAAAGGCGCCGGCATACTCCAGGTCCGACCGCAGTGTGGCCGTGAAGGGTTCGACGACCTTGGCCTGCAGGGCCGCCGAGCCCGGGGCGTAGAGGGCGGGCACGGCGACCGCCAGCCGGCGCTCTCCGCCGCCCTTGATCACGATCTGGATGTCGTCGGCGGGCGCCGGGGTGGGCGCCGGGGGCGGTGTCTGCGCGAGGGCCGTCCCGCCGGCCAGAGCGAGCCAGACCGCGGCGGCGAAAAGGCGTGGGCGCATTGAGTTCCTCCGGGCTCTCATTGGAATTCGAAAACGACCTGGATTCCGAGGTGAGGGCCGACGTATTCCGCCGGAAGTGGAGGCAGGGGGGACGACTCCATGACCGCGCGCTGGGCCGCGCGGTCGATCCAGGGCAGGCCGCTCGACGTGATGATCCGTGTATCCGTGATCGTGCCGTCCTTCTGGATCACGAAGTGAACGACCGGGCTCGTCGGAGCGGCATGGGTCGGATTCCAGTTCATGCCGATTCTGTCGGCCATCTGCCGGATGTAGAACGGGTACTCGAAGTCCGCCTGGTCGAGCTTCAGGCTGCCGATCCCGGTCTTTCCTCCAGCGCCGGGGGCGCCGGCGCCTGCCGTCCCTGCTGCATCGTCGCCCGCCGACGGCAGACTGATGTCGGGGGCAGCGGTGCGGCCGGGCCGGGAAACGGGCGGCGGCGTGGGCTTCCTCTTGTCCTCCTTGCCGGGCAGGAGGAGGGCCTTCTTGGAGGGCTTCGGGGCCTCCTCGACGGGCTTCTCGATCTTCGGCTTCGGCGCGGCGGCCGGCGGCGCCGGCTCGGCCGCCTGGACGTGGGCCGGCGCCCGCAGGGACCCGGCGGGGAGCAGACGCACCGCCACCGCGCGGGGCGCGGCGTAGCGCATCGGTCGGGCGAAGGCCGAGGCGAGCAGGCCGAGGAGCACCGCGGCGTGGAGAAGGAAAGCGAGGACCGCGGCCGGCCCCCACGGGATCCGGTCCTGCTGGCGCTCTGCGAGGACGTTGCCGACGGCGTCGATAGGCGGTCAGCCGTCAGCCTTCGGCCGTCGGCCCTCGTGGGCTTTTTTTCGGCGCCCGGCTGAGAGCGAATGGCTGAGAGCTGAGAGCTCCTCCCTCATTTCAGCTTCTGACTCCCCGAAGTGTCCGTGATCATGCCCAGGCTTTCGATCCCCATGCGGTTCAGCAGGTCGAGCGTCTCGATCACGGTTCCATAAGAAAGACTGCGGTCGGCCTTCAGCAGGACGGCTTTTTCCTTGTGTCCCCGCAGAATGGCCCGGAGGCGCTCCTTCAGGAGCCCGCGCGCGACCGGAGTCTCGTTGATGTAGTAGAGACCCTCGCGCGAAATCGAGAGGACGATGGGATCCTCGAGGCCCGAGCGCAGATTCGTGGTCGCGGTCTTCGGGAGCGCCACCGAAATGCCCTGGTGCAGCATGGGCGCCGTCACCATGAAGATGATCAGCAGCACCAGCATGACGTCCACCAGCGGCGTGACGTTGATGTCCGCCAGGTGGTCGAAGGGGTCGCTCGATTGACGCTGGAAGGCCACCTAGGTGAAATTCCGTTCCGCCAGGTTGATGAACTCGAGCGAGAAGTCTTCCATTCCGGCCCGCTGCTCCCGGACCTTCCCCATGAAGTAGTTGTAGAAAATCATCGCCGGGATCGCGGCCGCGAGTCCCGCCGCTGTGTTCACGAGAGCCTCCGAGATGCCCGGGGCGACCGCGGCGATCGAAGTCGACCCCGTCTGCCCGATCGCTCGGAATGATTGCATGATGCCCCAGACCGTTCCGAAGAGGCCGATGAACGGGCAGGCGGAGGCCGTCGTCGCGAGAAACGTCATGGACTTCGTCAGCCGCGACATCTCGACGCCGATCGCCCGCTCGAGGGCTCGCTCGATGCCGGAGATATTCTTGATGAGGAGCTTGCCCTGGGACCCCCCGGCCGTGGTCGGGGCGTCGTCGGCGCGGATGGCCTTGACCTGGGCGTCGAGCTCGGCGTAGCCGGCCTTGAAGAGCGTCGTCAGGGGGGTGTCCGAGAGCTCGCCGGCGAAGGTGTTGACCTCCGAAAACCGCTTGGACTTGCGGAAAAAGGACACGAACTTCTCGGACTGGCGGGAGACCCGACGCAGCCGGAAGTACTTGGCGAAGATGATCACCCAGGAGACGAAGGAGAAGAGCAGGAGGATCCCGAGAACCACCTTGGCGGTGGCTCCGGTCTCCGCGAAGAAGGAAAGGATGGAAGGCTGGCCGGGGAGGTTTTCGGAGGTGACAGGTTGAAAGACGGTCACGAGCATCGGTTTCGACCGTAACATAGGCATCGAAGAGGGTCAAAGGGAATGGAGCATCTTGCCCGAGGCGTTGTGGCCGGCATGAGGAGAGTGCTGCGCTTGCTGGCAGTCGCGGCCCTGCTCGCAACGGCGGCGGCCGGGGTGTTTGCGCACCCGACCGACATCCTGCCTGCAGGCGATCTCGCGCCGGGCATGAAGGGCTACGGCTTCTCGGACCTCGGCGACGGCAAGGGCGTGCAGCGTTTCGAGGTCGAGATCGTGGGCCTCCTGAAGAGCTACGCACCCAAGCAGGACCTCATCCTCGCGCGCGTCACTGGCGGCGCGCTCGACAAGACCGGGATCATCGCGGGCATGAGCGGAAGCCCGATCTACGTGAACGGCAAGTTGATCGGGGCCCTCGCGTACGGATGGCCCTTCTCGCGCGAGCCGATCTGCGGCATCACGCCGATCCAGAGCATGCTCGACATTCGCAAGGCGCCGGCCGCGCCCCCCGTGCCGATCGGCGGCGCGGCGATCCGCGCGGCCGCCTTCGTCTCGGCGTTCCGGGACCGGTCATTCGCCGCGCCGCTCCAGGCGCTGCTCGCGCCCCTCAAGGGCGAGCCTTCGTCGGCGGGCCCGTCCCCCTTGCCGCTGCCGGTCTCGCTCTCGGGCGTCCTCTCCCCGGGCCGTCTCTTCGGGGAAGTGGCGGAGGCGGCCGGGTGGCTCGTCTCTCCGTCGGGCGCCTCGACGCCGGCGGCGGCCGGAACGGGAGCGTCGACCCCTGCGGCCGCCCGCCTCGAGCCCGGCTCGGCTGTCGCGGCCGTGCTGCTGTCGGGAGACATGGTGCTCTCGGCCACCGGGACGGTGACGTGGGTGGACGGCAATTCCCTCCTCGCGTTCGGCCATCCCTTCCTCTCGATGGGTCCCGTCGACATGCCGATGGCCCGCGCCGAGGTTTTGACGGTGCTGCCTTCTCTCTACCGCTCGTTCAAGTTCGCCACGACCGGCGCGGTCCTCGGCTCGATTTGGCAGGACCGCTCGACGGGCATCCTGGGCAACTTCGGGAGCGCCCCCACCATGGTCCCGGTGACGATCCGGATGAGCTCCGAGGAGTTCCCGACGCAGACCTTCCACTTCGAGGTCGTGCACAACGCGATGCTGACGCCGATTCTGCTGGCGGTGGCGGCCGACAACGTCCTCACGACCCTCGAGAAGCGGGCCGGCGAGCGGACGATCGTCTGGAAGTCCGCGATTCAGACCTCCGACCGCACCGTGCGCTGGGACTCGGTGTTCTCGGGCCTCGGGGCCAAGGACGAGGCCGTGGCCTCCCTGGCGCTGCTGACGAATTTCCTGATGGCCAACGAGTTTCGCGACCTCTCGATCCGGGGCGTGGACGTCGAGATCGCCCACTCGGACCGCCTCCAGAGCGCCCGGGTCGTCCACGTCGAGGCGCAGAAGGAGCGGGTCCGTCCCGGCGACAGCGTGCCGGTCTGGGTGGATCTCGAGGACTTCCGCGGCGGGCCGCGCAGGGTGGTGCTGACGGCGAAGGTCCCGGCCGACGCACCGCCGGGCCCGATGACCGTCTTCGTCGGGGACGGCAACGCCGCGACCGCCTACGACCTCTCCCTCTTTCCGCCGGACCCGCACTCGCTCGAGCAGGTCCTCGATTTCCTCGGCCGCGTCCGGCCCGCGAACACGCTGAACCTGATTGCCTACCGCCCGGCGCCCGGTGCCCTCGTCAACGGAGAGGCGCTGGCCGCCCTGCCCCCGAGCCGGGCCGCGATCCTTCACGACCGCGGCCCCGGCGACGGGACGCCCGACCTCGGGTTCCTGAGGCTCCAGTCCGAGTCGATCGACCAGCCCGTGCCCGTCGTGGGCTCGGCGCGCCTGACCCTCGAAGTGCTGCCGAGGACCTGGTGAGGCCCCGGCCTCGGGCCTTGCCCGCGCTCGCCCTCGCGGCAGCGCTCGTACCCGGTGCGCTCGGGGCCGCCACGGTCAAGATCTGGGTCTGCGACACGGCCGCCGACTTCTCCGCTGGCGAGGCCCGGGGCATTTCGGTCGCGTCCAGCGGCAGCCTGCTGCTCGGCCGGACACTCTCGAAAATCGAAAGCGTTTCCGAACCCGTGCTCTTTGCCGCGGCCCCCGGCCGCCGGGGGGACCTCTTCGTAGCCACGGGAGACTCGGGCACGATCCTGCGCGTCACCGAGGCGGGTAAGAGCGCGACGGAGGTTCGGCTCGAAGAGCCGGAAGTGACCGCGCTCGCGGTCGGGCCAGACGGTGCGCTCTTTGCCGCGGGGTCGCCGGGGGGTAAGGTCTACCGGGTCCAGGGCGGGAAGGCGTCGCTGTACTACGACACGAAGGCCCAGTACGTGTGGGCCCTCGCCTTCGACGGCCCGACGCTCTACGTCGGCACCGGGCTACCGGGGGAGATCCACCGTGTCAGCGCCGCCGGCAGGGGGGAGCGCCTGCACGCGACGAGCGACTCTCACGTCCGAGCGCTCTACGTGGACGGCCGGGCCCGCGTGTGGGCCGGGACCTCGGGCTCGGGCCTCGTCCTCCGCATCGACCGCAACGGGCGCGTCGCGACGGTCTACGACTCGGCCCGGACCGAAGTCACGTCCCTTGCGGGCGACCGAGGGGGCCGCGTATGGGCGGCATTCGCCTCTGCGGAATCGTCTGCGTCGTCCTCTGGGGGCGAGCCGATCTCGCTCCCGGCCCCGCTTGCCTCTCCGAAGGCGCCCAAGACCGCCACGCCGGGAGAGGACGACGACAAGGGCAAGGCCGAGGTTTCGGTGTCCGTCTCGACGCCTCGCCTGGCGCCGGGGCGCGGTGGGCCCCGGGGCGGGTATTCCTCCGAGATCGTCCTTTTCGACGGCGAGGAGCTGCCGCGCAGCGTGTGGACGAGCTCGGAGGAGATCGTGTTCGAGCTGGCGAAGGACCCGGGCGGAAGCGGCGTCCTTGCCGGCACCGGCCCGAAGGGCAAGCTCTACGCGCTCTCTTCCGACGCGTGGTCGCTCGCGCGCACCTTCGACGAGAAGCAGGTGACGATCCTCGCCGGCGAAGACTTCGGGACCAACGGCCCAACGGCACTGTACCGGTCGGTCGGCGGGCCCGCCTCCGGCGAGTACGTGTCGGCCGTCAAGGACACCGGCCGCACCAGCCGTTTCGGCGCTTTCCGCTGGGAGGGGGAGGTGCCCGCCGGCGGGAAGCTCGAGTTCGCGTTCCGGTCGGGCGAGTCCGCGACGCCGGACGCGACCTGGAACGCCTGGTCCGCCTGGCAGACCGGCCCGACCGTCGCTCGAGATCCGGGCCCCGGAGGGGCGATATCTCCAGTGGAAGGCCCGGATGTCGGGCGGTGCGGGGGTCTCGCCGAGCGTGCGACGTATCGAGGCCGCGTACCGCAATCGCAACGCCACGCCCGTCGTCGAGACACTGGTGGCCCTCGAACCGGCCGAGGTCCTCGCCCGCTCGGGCTCGGGCGGCTCGAACGTGTTCGAGACCTCCGCGCCGGACGAGAAGGGCATCTTCACGGGCCTCGAGGAATCGCGCCCCGAGGGCTCGACCCGCAAGCTCTACCGCAAGGGTTACCGCACCCTGCAGTGGAAGGCCTCGGACCCCGACGGGGACTCCCTGGTCTACGACATCGAGTTCCGCCCGTCTTCCGGCACCAGATGGGTCCTGCTGCGCAAGGACCTGCGGGAGACCTTCTACTCTTTCGACTCCTCGTCGCTGCCCGACGGAGAGTACGTCTTTCGCGTCACGGCCTCCGACGCCGAGGCGAACCCGGACGACGCCCGCTCGGGCTCGCGCGAGTCGGCGCCGGTTCGCGTGGACAACACGCCCCCTGCGATCCGCGAGATCTCCCGCTCGGCAGGCGCCTTCGAGTTCGAAGCCGTGGACGCCTCCTCGCCGATCCTGGAGGCGGAGTACAGCGTGGACGCGAAGAAGTGGACCCGGGTCGAGCCGAAGGATGGCCTGTCGGATTCGCCCAGAGAGACCTACGCGATTCGCCTTGCGCCCGAGGTCCGCGGCGGATACCTGCTGGTCCGCGTGACCGACGCCTCGCGCAACGTGGCGGTGGCGCCGTTCGTCGCGCCCTGAGGTTGCGAGCTCCGGGATACGGGATACGCGTCATAATCCCGGGAACATGAAGCGCGGCTGGGCGGCGACCGCCGTGGGGCTCCTGGTCCTCGGTACGGCCTGCCGGGAGCGGCCCGAGCCGCCCGTGGCGTCCAGACCGCTGGCTCCCGTCCGTTCGGCGACTGCGGTCGCGCCGCCGCAGCTCGGATTCCTGGACGAATCGCGCCAGGGCACGCCGGCGGATGGCGGCGTGTTGCGCCGCCGCCTCACAGGGGAACCGACCACCCTGAACGCGGTCCTGCAGACGAGCGCGCCCGAGGCCCAGGTCCTCCAGTACGTCCAGCGCAACCTCTTCGACTTCGACGCGAATCTGCAGCTCGTCCCCGGGCTCGCGGAGGGCATGGAGACCGCCGCCGACGGCCTCGCCTATACGGTCACCCTGCGCCCCGAGGAGGTCTGGGAGGACGGGCAACCGGTCACGGCGGCCGACGCCGTCTTCACGATCGGAAAAATCGTCGATCCGAAGATCCCGGCGCAGGTCTTCAAGCCCCTCTTCGAGGAGCTCGCCGGAGTCGACGCGCTCGACGAGAGGCGTTTCCGGGTGCGCTTCACCCGGCCCTACGCATTCCGGTCCATGGCCTTCGTCCTTCCGCTCCTGCCGGCGCATCGCTTCGAGCGCCAGAACTTTCTCAAGGCGAAGGACAATCGAGCCCCGCTGTCGGACGGACCGTACCGTGTCGTGTCGTGGAAGGCGCAGGAGTCGATCGAGCTCGAGCGCAACCCGAAGTATCCCGGGCCGAGGGGCCACTTCGACCGCATCCTCTTTCGGATCGCCCCCGACAACACGACGGCCTACCGGATGCTGCTCGAGGACGCCCTGGACGAAGACCAGCTCGACGCGGGCCTCAAGCAGAAGGCCGCGGCCGATCCCGCATTCGCGGCCTGCTGCCGCCTCGTCGAGTTCTACAACCTCGACTACAACTACATCGCCCTGAACAACCGCTCGCCCTTCTTCGCCGACGCGCGCGTGCGGCGGGCGATGACGATGCTGCTCGACCGTGCGGCGATCGTGCGGGGTCTGTATCGGGGCTCGGCGCGGATCATCTCGGGGCCGTGGGCGCCGGACTCTCCGGCCTACGACGCCGGCGTCGCGCCCCTTCCGTTCGATCCGGCCGCCGCCGCGCGCCTGCTCGACGAGGCGGGCTGGAAGGCGCGGGCTGGCGGTGGGACGCGGCAGCGGGACGGGCGCGCCTTCGAGTTCGACCTGCTCGTCTCGGCGGGTTCCGAGATCGGCCGGCAGATCGACGAGATGCTCGCCGCCGAGCTCTCCCGCGTCGGCGTCACGGCGCGAGTTCGGACGATGGAGTGGGCCGCCTTCGTCGAACGGGTGGACGGCGCCGACTTCGACGCCGCCTCGCTCGCCTGGTCGGCGGTCGACCCGAATCCGGACCCCTACTTCTACTGGCATTCCTCCCAGTGTGCGCCGAAGGGAATCAACGACGGTTGCTACGCGAACCCCGAAGCCGACCGCCTCATGACGGAGGCGCGGCAGGAAATGGACGCCGGCCGAAGGCTCCAGATGCTCCACCGGCTGCACGGGCTCCTTCGGGACGAGGCGCCGGCGATCTTCGTCGTCAACGCGACGCAGAAGTACGCCTTCCGCAAGCGGGTGCGCGGCCTTTCGACCTCGCCGCTCGGCCTCTACGGGATCTGGCCAGGACCGCTCGCCTGGTGGGCACAGCCAGCGGCGGAGGCCGCCCGGTGATCGGATACGTGGCGCGCCGGCTTCTGCTCGCGGTGCCGACCCTCTTCGGGATCACGGTGATCGTCTTTCTCCTGCTCCATCTCGCGCCGGGTTCGCCGGGGGCGGGCGGGGCCGACGCGGCCCGGCGGGCGAGCGGCAGGGCGGCGGAAGAAATGCGGCGCCTCTACGGCCTCGACCGACCGCTGCCGGAGCAGTTCGTGCGCTGGATGTCCCGCGTCGTCCGTCTCGACCTCGGCGAGTCGTTCGTGGACCACCGCCCGGTGTCCGAACGGATCCGGGAGGCGCTGCCCCACACGCTGGCCCTGAACGGACTCTCGCTCCTCTTCGCCCTCGCGCTCGCGGTCCCACTCGGCGTCGTGGCGGGCGGAAATCCCGAGAGCGCCTTCGACCGCGTTTCGGGAGCGGCGATTTTCGCCCTGTACTCGCTTCCGACGTTCTGGGCCGCCCTTCTCCTGCAGACCCTCTTCGCCGTGCGGCTGCGGTGGCTTCCGCTCTACGGCACGGCGTCGGATGCCGCGCCCGCGGGCCTGGCCGGGGTCGCGGACCATCTCGCGCACCTCGCCCTCCCGGTCACATGCCTGTCCTACGGCACGCTCGCGTTTGTCGCGCGGCTCGTGCGCTCGGGCGTCGCCGAGGCCCGCTCGAGCGACTACGTCCTCGCCGCGCGGGCCCGAGGCGCCTCGCGTCGCCGGGCGATCTGGCGGCACGCGTTTCCCAACGCGCTGCTTCCCGTCATCACGTTCGCGGGACTTCTCCTGCCGGCCCTGCTCTCGGGCAGTGTGATCGTGGAGCGGATTTTCGCCTGGCCGGGCCTCGGGCGCCTCTACTTCGACTCGATCCTCGCGCGCGACTATCCGGTGATCCTCGCCCTGTCGCTGCTCTCCGCGGCCGCCACCCTGGCGGCCACGCTCGCCGCGGACATCGCTCTGGCGGCCGCGGATCCGCGCGTGCGCGACGGGGCGGCGGGCTAGGGGAGGGCCGGCATGCGGATCCGGCTGTTCGCGTCGCGGCTGCCGGCGAGCGGCCGGGTGGCAGCCGCGGTAGTGGCGTTGCTCTGGCTCGTCGCGGCCTGCTCGCCGCTCTTCGCGGAGCGGGCTCGGACCATTCGCCTCGAAGAACGGCTGCAGTCTCCCTCCGCCGCGCACCTCTTCGGGACCGACGACCTCGGCCGCGATCTGCTGGCGCGGGTCGTGGCCGCGACGCCCATCTCGCTCGCGATCGGCCTGGTCGCCGCGGGCGTCTCGCTCGGCATCGGTTTCGCGGTGGGCGCGACCGCCGGATATTTCGGGGGCGCGGTGGACCTCGCCCTCTCGCGCCTGATCGAGGTGATGCTCTGCTTTCCGGTCCTGTTTCTGCTGCTCGCCCTCGCCGCGTTCCTGCCGCCCTCGCCGGCGACCGTGATCGCCGCGATCGGCCTGACGACCTGGGCGGGCGACGCCCGGTATGCACGCGCGGAGATCCTGAAGATCCGGGAACTCGACTACGCTCGAGCTGCCCGAGCGATGGGGGCCTCGACGCCGCGCATCCTCGTGCGGCACCTGCTTCCGAACGCGCTGCCGCCGCTCATCGTTTCGGCGGCCTTCGGCGTGGGCTGGGCGATCCTCGCCGAGGCCGCGCTGTCGTTTCTCGGGGTCGGGTTGCCGGCGCCGGCGGTGTCGTGGGGAGGCATCCTGTCGTCGGCGCCAAACTGGATCGAGGAGGCGTGGTGGATCGCGCTGTTTCCGGGCCTGGCGCTCTTCCTGACCGTCGCCGCCTATAATCTGCTGGCCGAAGGGCTCAGAGTGGTCACGGCGGAAGGCGGGAGGAGCGCATGACGGAACGCATCGCCGTCTACCCCGGTTCCTTTGACCCCCTGACGAACGGGCACCTGGACATCCTCGCGCGCGCCCGGCGTCTGGCGGACCGGGTCATCGTCGCGATCCTGGAGCAGGACCAGAAGACGCCGCTTTTCTCTGTCGAGGAGCGCATCGGAATGATCCGCAGCATCGTGAGCGGGGATTCCTCGATCGTCGTCGTGTCGTTCTCGGGGCTTCTCGTCGACTTCGCGATGCGTTCGGGCGCCACGATCATCGTTCGGGGACTGCGTGCGGTGTCCGACTACGAGTACGAGCTCCAGATGGCGCTCATGAATCGCCGCCTCGCCCCCTCCATCGAGACCGTCTTCCTCATGGCCAAGGAGGAGTACTCGTACGTCTCGAGCCGGCTCGTCAAGGAACTGGCGCGCCTGGGGGGCGACGTCACGGGACTCGTTCCGAACTCCGTGCGCCAGCGCCTGGCCGACAGGTTCTGACTTGCGCGCCGTCGCAACGGACCTGCGCGTCCGGTACTCCGAGACGGACCAGATGGGCATCGTGTACCACGCCCACTACCTCGTCTGGTTCGAGATCGGGCGCACCGAATGGTGCCGCGCCGCCGGCCTTCCCTATGCCGAAATGGAGCGCTCGGGGCTCTACATCCCGGTGACGCGCGTCGAGTGCGCCTTCCGGCGGCGATCGAGCTACGACGACCCCATCCGCGTGGTCACCCGCATGGCCGAGCTCGGAGGCCGGGGCTGCACGTTCGCCTACGAGGTGCGCAACCCTGCGGGCGACCTGCTCGCCGACGGCGCGACGCGCCACGTCTTCACGGACGCCGCCGGACGGCCGACGCGGGGCGCGGCCGAGGTCCTCTCGGGGCTGGCCCGGTTTCGGGAGTCGGAGGGCTCCACCGCACACTGACCCCGGGCTCAGCCATCCGAACCGACCTTGCCGCCGCTCGGCAAACGCGATAAGACTCACTCCAAGTCCCCCGGAAACGAAAAGGAGGATTCGCGTATGTCTCTCGGCAAGAGGACGGTGGCGGAGTTTCTCGGCACGTTCTGGCTGGTTCTCGGGGGGTGCGGCAGTGCGGTCCTGGCCGCGGCGTTTCCGGCGCTCGGCATCGGCTTTGCGGGAGTCTCCCTGGCGTTCGGCCTGACGCTGCTGACGATGGCCTTTGCGATCGGGCCGATCTCTGGGTGCCACATCAACCCGGCGGTGACGGTGGGCCTGGTCGCGGGCAAAAGATTCCCGGCCTCCGAGCTCGTTCCCTACGTCGTGGCGCAGGTCCTCGGCGCGGTCGCCGGCGCCGGCGTCCTCTACCTGATCGCCTGCGGGAAGTCGGGCTTCGACCTGGCAGGCGGCTTCGCGTCCAACGGCTACGGTGAACACTCGCCGGGCGGCTACTCGCTCCAGGCGGCTGCGGTGTGCGAGATCGTCATGACGTTCATGTTTCTTCTGGTCATCCTCGGCTCGACGGACAAGCGCGCCGCGGCGGGATTCGCGCCGATCCCGATCGGCTTTGCGCTGACGCTCATCCACCTGATCAGCATTCCGGTCACCAACACCTCGGTGAACCCGGCGCGTAGCACGGGCCCGGCGATCTTCGTCGGAGGCTGGGCGGTCGGGCAGCTCTGGCTCTTCTGGCTGGCGCCGATCGTCGGGGCCGCCGTCGCTGGCATCGTGTACCGGATGGCCTTCGAAAAGGAGTAGGGACGCCGTGAAAGTCTTCATCACGGGCGCGTCCGGATGCCTGGGCTCGAGCGCCGCCGCGGCCTTCCGGCGCGCCGGGCACCAGGTGTGGGGTCTCGTCCGAAGCGCCGAGAAGGCCCGCGTGCTTGCTCGCGAGGAGGTCCACCCCGTTCTCGGAGACCTCGAGAAGCCGGAGACCTTCGTGTCTGTGGCCGAGGCCTGCTCGGTGCTCGTCCACACGGCCGCCGTGTACGGGCCGGATGCCTTCGCGTTCGACCGGCGGGTGATCGAAACGCTGCTGCAGACCTCACGGGGAGGACCGCGCCCGAAGACTCTCCTTTACACCAGCGGGACGTGGGTCTACGGTCGCACCGGCGACCGGCTCGTGGACGAGACGTCTCGGCTGTCCGCGCCGGCCCACGTCGCCGAGCGCCCGAAGAGCGAGGAGATCATCCTCAACGCCAGTGGCGTGCGGGGGCTCGTCCTGCGGCCGGGCTGCGTCTACGGTCGGCAGGGGAGCCTCACGGCCCTCTGGTTCGAGGGCGCTCTGAAGAACGCCCTGCGCATCATCGGAGACGGGAGCGCCCGATGGGCCCTTGTTCACCTCGACGACCTCGGGGACGCGTACGTGCGAGCGGCCGAGAGCGGGCTCTCCGGGGAGATCTTCAACATCACCGACCGATCGCGCTCGACCGTCCGCGACATGGCGCGGGCCGTGGCGCGCGTGACGGGGTTCTCGGGGCAGATCGCCTCCGTGCCCCTCTCCGAGGCCACGACGCTCGGGACGCTGGCCGAGTGCCTCGCGCTCGACCAGCACGTGGACGCGCGCAAGGCGGTCCGGAGGCTCGGCTGGGAGCCGCGGCACGGCGGCTTCGTAGACGAGGTCGCGGAGTGCTACGAAGCCTGGAAGGCGTGGCAGGCCTGAGTTTCAAGCCCTGAAGCCGTATCGCGCGATCGTCCAGAGGATCTTGAGGCCCGCTCGGATCGTCCCGGAGACGGTGCCCGAGATCTTGGAGACGCCGACGCGTCGGCGATAGGAGACCGGGAGCTCGCGGATCCGCAGTCCCTTGCGAACGGCCTTGACCTGCATCTCGCAGGTCCAGCCGAAGCCCGTGTCCCGCATCCCGAGGCGCCGATAGGCCTCCCAGCGGATCGCCCGAAAGGGCCCGAGATCTGTGTACCGGCGACCGTACAGGAGGCGAATCAGCAGGCAGGCGAGCGCGTTGCCGAGGCGGGCCTGGGGCATCAGGGCCCCGGGCTCGGGGCGGCCGAGGACCCGCGACCCGATGACGAGGTCCGCGCCGGCTTCGACGGCAGCGACGAGGGCGGGCATCTCCTCGGGATGGTCCGAGTAGTCGGCGTCGAGGAAGACGAGGACGTCCGGAGGTGAGGCTTCGAGCGCGCGCACGCCGGCGAGGCAAGCGCTTCCGTAGCCGCGGCGGTCCTCGCGTACGAGGCGCACCGGGAGCTCTCGCGCGACCGACGCCGGTGCCGTCGGTCGAGCCGTTGTCCACGACGACGACCGTCTCGGCGAGCCCGGCTGGGATGGCCCTGACGACGAGCGGCAGCGAGTCGCGCTCGTTGAAGACCGGGATCACGACCGCCACTCGCGGCCGGGGCGGCGCGCCGCTCACGGGACCGGGCGCGCGGGCAGGCGGCCTCTCACGAGCGTGACCGCGAGGCCCGCAAAGATGAGGAGGGCTGCGAGCACGATCTTGGCAGTGAGGGTCTCTCCGAGAACGGCGATCGCGAGGACCGTCGAGATCAGCGGCTGGAGAAAAACGTAGAAGGCGACGCGGGAGGCCTGCGTGCGGGCGAGCGCCCAGGAGTTCAGGAGGTAGGGGATGACCGTGCAGAACAGGACCACGCCGGAAAGGCACGCCCAGGCCATCGCCGACACGCCCGCCGGGCGAAATCGGACCAGGTCCGGCAGCGCGAGCAGAGCGATCAGGACCGCGCCGTAGCGAAAGACCGCGGCCGTGAAGGTCACGACCCGGTAGTGGGCCAGAACGGGCCGGGACAGGACCAGATAGAGCGAGTAGGACGTGCAGTTGGCCAGCAGCAGGAGGTCGCCGCGAAACGAGTCGCTCGACCAGTCGAACCTCTGGGCGTTCAGGAGTGCCAGGGCGCCCGCCCCGGCGAGCACGAGGCCGACCGCGGGCCGCGCGGTCAGCCGCTCACGACCGAGCAGGACCGCGGCGGCGAGGGTGAAGACCGGGATCGTCGCCGTCAGGATCGTCGTGTTGATCGCCGTCGTCAGGAAGAGGCCGAGGATGAAGAGCACCTGATTGAAGGAGACGCCGAGCAGGCCGTACAGGACGATCCGCGATCGGTCGTCCCGCCGGATCGGTTCGGCGCCCTGGAGCCTTCGGATGGCTTCCAGAAGCAGCGCGGCCGCGCCCACGCGAAGCGCCGCGAAGAGCAGGGGCGGGATCGAGGTGAGGGCGAGCTTGCCGAGAATCGGAAAGAGGGCGAAGCCCGTCTGAGCGCCGGCGAGCGCCAGATGGATGCCCCACCGGTGCGGCTCGGGGCGCGTGGTCACGCGAAGGGCAGCGGCGCCACGACCGTGGTCGCACCCCCGGGCGCGGCGAGCGATGCGCCTTCCGGCACGTCGCGGGAGGCGAAACCGAGGCCGATCGCTCCGAACCGGGGCGACAGGGCGGAGCTCGTGACGCGGCCGAGTTCGTGGCCGGGCTTTGCCGGGTCGAGGAAGATGGTTCCCGGGAGCAGGAGCTCTCCGGGAAAGCGCAGGCCGACGAGACGACGGCTCACGCGGCCGTAGGTGCGCAGACGCGCGACCACCTCCTGGCCGACGTAGCAACCCTTGGTGGTCGAGATGGCGCCCTCCAGGCCGACCTCGTCGGGAAGGTTCGTTTCGTCGGCGTCGAAGCCCCAGCGCGGCCGGCCCGCCTCGACCCGCAGGGTCTCGGCCGACCCGGCGGAAAGCTCGACCGACCCGGCCTGCGCGAGCGTCGCGTCCAGAGCCGGCCGGGCTCCGGCCATTCCGAGGGCTCCGGCCGACATCTCCCCGTCGGGCGCAAGCCGGAGGGCTCCGGCGGGAAGCCGCAGGCCGGGCGCCACCGGGCCGTAGAGGCCGAGCAGGACGAACTCCGGCGTCGCGTCCCCTACCGAGACCTTTTGAAACGCCGCGTAACGGGACAGGTGCGCGAGCGTCGCCGCCCGGCAAGCGGCCGGAACGACGAGAAGCAGCCGATCCGGCTCTCCGACGAGCCAGCCGAAGTAGAGGAGCTTCCCCTTCGGCGTGAGGCCGGCGGCGCGGCGGGCCTCCCCGTTCCCGAGGCCCCGAACGTCCTGGGTGAGCTGGCCCTGCAGGAACGCCGAGCGTTCCGGACCCTCGACGGTCAACACACCGGCTTCCCGGTAGCGGTGGGCGAGGCGCGCGAGAGCCGAAGCGTAGTCCGGCGGCGCCTCGGGGCGCGTCCCCGCGGCGCTCACCACGCGGCGGTCTTACTTCGGGATGATCTCGGCACGCAGCCGCACCTTCGGCGCGTCCGCGGCGTCGAGCGTGCGCATGCGCGTCGAGACGCGGATCGTGTCGTCGATCTTGCCCGCGTCCACGCTACCGCTGCGGTCGCCGTTCTTGACCACCTTGCCGGCTTTGTCGAGGACCTCGACCCAAAGGCGGATCTTGCAGTCCCGCGTCCCGCGGTTGTCGATGCGAAACTCCCACCAGAGCCACGAGTGGTCGTTGGGGTCCTTCGAGCGAGCCTTCTCGATGTCCTCACTGTCGGGGTAGTTGCGCACTTCGACGCTGCGGATCGTGCACTTCTGGTGGCTCCAGTCGAGCTGGGCGTCGCGCGAGCGGGGGAAGACGATCGTCTTCTCGAAGCGCCCGTCTTCGGCGAGGGCCGAGGCCGCGAGGAGCAAGGCCGCCGGAGCCAGAAAGCGTCTGGTCATCGTCACCTCCCGGTCGGGCCGAAAGCGTATCATTGCGGCGTGACGCTTCCGGAAGACCGGCCCGAACTCCACGTCATCGACATCTTCATGATGTCGGTCAAGTGCGGCAACTGCGACGGCTACCAGACGATCGTGAAGTTCCGCAAGGCCGAAGACAAGAACGTCTACACGTACGAGTGCGAAAACGAGGTGTGCGACCCGAACGTGACGCGCACGATCGTGGAGGTGCCCAGGCACCTGGACAACTCGACCCGTCGCGCCGAGGAGCTCCCGTACTTCCAGACCGAGGGGGCGGGGGAGCCTCCCGAATAGCGCGGCGGGCCGGGCCTGGGAGCCCGGGGGTGGCCGGATCGCATACAATGGAGCCTTCGTGAGCCTGCAACCGGCCAGGCAGGACCGGGCGGGGGTTGCCCCCGACCTCCTGCAGCGCCTCAAGAAACGCCTCGCCGACAATCCCGCCCTCGGCTGGCTGCGGCCGAGCCTGGAGGAGTTGTCGCTCGACCACTGCGTCCTGCGCCTGCCCTACCGGGAGGAGATGACGAACGGGTCGGGAACGGTCCACGGGGGCGTCCTGGCTGCCCTGGCGGACTCGGCGGTGGCCTTTGCCCTGGCCACCAACTTCGACGGGAAGATGGGCTTTGCGACGACGGATCTGACGATCCATTTTCTGCGCCGGGCCCGCGGCGAGGTCTGCGCGCGGGCGCGCATCTTGAAGAAGGGAAAGCGGGTCAACGTGGGAGAGGTCGAGATCGTGGACACGGAGGGGCGCGAGGTCGCCCGCGTCCTGGCGACCTTCCTTCTGACGACCTCCTCGTTCGACTACGCACCAGAAAGGAAATCATGATGGACGACACGGTTCCGTTTCCGGCGGCCGAGGCGGCGGAAACGGACAGGAAACCCCGCCGGCGCCGGGGAGGCGCCCGGCGGCACAAGACGTTCGCTCCGCCGGCCGAGGAGGCACCCGCTCCGGCGGCCCCACCGCCGGCCGTCGCCCCGACCGCGACGCCGATGAACGTCACCTCGGCGCCGCCGACCCGGACGTCGGTCGACCAGCGGCTCTCGCTCTTCATCGACTTCGAGAACATCGCCCTCGGCGTCCGAGACGCCCAGTACAAGAAGTTCGACATCCACCTCGTTCTCCAGCGGCTGATCGAGAAGGGGAGGATCGTCTTCAAGAAGGCGTACGCCGACTGGACGCGCTACTCCGAGTACAAGCGGGAGTTCCACGAGGCGGCGATCGAGCTGATCGACATCCCGCAGCGAAACTACTCGGCCAAGAACTCGGCCGACATCCGGATGGTCGTGGACGCCATGGACCTCGTGGCTTCGAAGGGCCACATCACGACCTTCGTGATCTGCTCGGGCGACTCCGACTTCTCGCCGCTCGTCTCGAAGCTGAAGGAGAACGACAAGAGCGTCATCGGCGTGGGCGTCAAGAACTCGACGTCGAACCTGCTCATCTCCAACTGCGACGAGTTCATCTTCTACGAGGACCTGGTCCGCGAGACGCACGCGATGCCCGTCGATCGACAACCTGCCGAAGAAGAAGCAGGAGGTCTTCCGCCTCGTGCTCGACTCGGTCCAGGCCCTGCGCCGCGAGAACTACGACGTGATCTGGGGCTCGATGGTCAAGCAGACGATGCAGCGCAAGCAGCCGTACTTCAACGAGTCGTACTACGGCTACAAGTCCTTCTCGGAGCTCCTCGAGGACGCGCAGCGCAACGGCCTCCTGACGATGAAGAAGGACGCCAAGAGCGGCGGATACGTCGTTTCGGCCTGATCAGCGTTTGAGCAGGATGCGGTCGGAACTGCCGGCCGGCAGGGAGATCGTGACCGGGACCTGGAGGGTGACGAAGTCGGCGGCGCCCGAGAGGTCCCATACGAGGCCGCGAAACCCGCGCAGGGAGCTGTCCCGCTCGGGGTGGATGACCTGCGACAGCGCGTCGGCGCCGCGGTGGAGCGCGTACTCGGGCGACAGGAAGAGATACGACAGAAACCCGCTCGCGTTCACGCCCGCCTGGATCAGGAAGTCGGGCTCGACAGACTCCAGGAGCAGATAGCTCGTGTCGTCGGGGCGGGCGCGCTGGCCCTCCACTGCGCGCCAGGCGCGGTCCCGGCGGGGCACCCACGGCGCCAGCGGGATGAAGGCCAGGGACAGCACGGCGCCTCGAGGCGCGGCCTCCAGCGCCGCGGCGATCTCCCGGACGCGCCGCCCTCCGTCGGGGACCGTCAGGTAGCCGGCGCCGGCGCCTCCCCGGCCCGGGTCCGTGAGGACCGCGCCGGCCGCGACGATCGTGCCGGACCGGTCGGTTTCGATGAAGACCTCCCGCAGGGCTGGCCGCGGCGGGGAGCCGGCGATCGTGGTCGCCGCCCGGCCCTGCCAGCGGCCCGTCAGGTCGAGGGACCAGGGCTCGGGGGTGGGCGCGGCGGCCGCCCGTCCCGCGTCGGCCGGGATCGAGGAACCCCGGCTCCAGACGAGAACGGCCACGATCAGGGCGAGCACGAGGCCGCCGAGGGTTGCGAGGTAGGTGCGCGGAATCGCCCTCAGCAGCTCGGGAAGACTCGAAGGTGAGGACGCGGCGGGCGGGGGGGCCGTCGGCCGGTCGCCGGCCGCCGGGGGCCGGTCGAAGCTCTTGTGGCACTTGAGACACTTTGCCGACGGGATCTGCGTGAAGCCGCAGTGAGGGCACGTGACCCAGCTCATGGGGCAATGGTAGCAGGGTGGGCGAAAACAGACGGCAGACCGCGGCCGCAGACCGCGGACGGTTTCCGGCGCTCCGCCGTCCGCCCTCCCGGGGCTAGATCTCGCGGAAGAAGAACCGGTCCAGCACCGACATCCGTTCGGCGAGCTGCTTGGGCTCCGGCTCCATGAGCCACAGGGCCGCCCTGATGGACGACGCGAGCGAGTTGCCGTCCTGCGGCGTGAAGCAGAAGCCCAGGATCTCGTTCTCGCCCTTGACCGCGAGCGTGGGCGACGAGATGACCGCCTGGGACAGGATCCGGCCGTAGTACCCGTGGTCCCGGCCGAAGGAGAAGATCTGGTTGGCCGAGCGCCGTTCGGTCAGCGCGATGCGGCGGTTCGCGCGCAGGCGGGCAAGAGCCTTCTCCTTCGAGGTCGGCTGCGAGAACTCCATGTCGAA
The DNA here is from genome assembly GCA_963724465.1 of uncultured Acidobacteriota bacterium. GTDB lineage: Bacteria > Acidobacteriota > Thermoanaerobaculia > UBA5066 > Gp7-AA6 > DAHUXD01. The sequence continues at coordinate 260,819 of CAVRUT010000001.1, forward strand.
CCACAGGGAGTGCATGTACTGGGTGTTCAGCTTCATCGCGGACGAGAAGATCGGGGGCTTCCAACCGATCGTCGAGAGCAGCGCCGAGGCGTCGCGGGCGTGGTGCGTCCCGAACTCGGGGTCGTCGTGCTTGCCGGCCGAGGGGGCGGGCGCGAAGCCCGAGTCCTGCGAGACGTCGTTGGCGCGGCGCATGCAGACGAAGCGGCCCTTCGTGAGGATCCGGGCGCCGGAGTCGTCGCTGCCGAGCGTCTTGATCAGGCAGGCGATGTTGTGCGTGTTGCAGGAGACGATCTGGAGGAACCGGTCCTGGCCCGGCACGAGGGCCTCGTCGTTGATGCCCATCGCGTACATCTTGCCGAAGCCGAACTCGCTGCCCTGGGCAAGGAAGCCCTGCGGGCCGCTGCGTCTTCTCGTAGACGCTTCTTGTTCTCGTTGCCCGCGGGCGTGCAGTCGATGACGACCGTCGCCCGCTCGAGCGCGGCCTGCGCCTCGTAGGAGACCTCGTGGCCGAGGGCCTCGAAGTCGGCGAGCTTGTCGGGGTCCACGGCGAGCCTGGCGCCGCGCTCGATCAGGTGGTTCACCTTGGCCCGCTCGGTCGTCATCGGCGTGCGCTTGTGGAAGGTCACCTCGTCGATGCCGAGGTGCTTGCCGAAGTCCGCGAACAGGCCGATCAGCGGTTCGCCGATCGTTCCGGTGCCGACGACGTGGACGATCCTCTTCATCGTGAGGTCTCCTGTGCGTTGTGGAATCGAACGTGCCTTCGGGACGGCCGGAAGGATACGATGAGATCGGCATTTCGCCAACCGGAGGCCGGAGACGTGTCAGGCAGGCTTCGATCGGTCTCGTTTCCCGGCCCCGCGGGAGCTCTGGAGGGCCTCTGGAAGGAGGCCGCCGGCGAGCGTCGGGGGACCGCGGTCTTCGCCCACCCCCATCCCCTGCACGGCGGGACGATGCACAACAAGGTGGTCTATCGTGCCGTCCAGGCCCTGACGCGCTCGGGCTTTGCGACGCTACGGTTCAACTTTCGCGGGGTCGGCCTCTCGGAGGGGCGGTACGACGCGGGCCGGGGCGAGGTCGACGACTACCGGGCCGCCCTCGACGAGGCCGAGCGCGACGGGGGGCTGCCTCTGGTCGCCGGGGGTTTCTCCTTCGGGTCGGCGGTGGCGCTCAAGGCGATCGTCGGGGACCGGCGCGTCGCCGCGGTCGATCGCCCTGGGTCTGCCGCTCGCGACGGAATCCGGCCGCCTCGTGCCGCGCCCGACCGTGCCCGCGCTCTTCGTCGTCGGACAGCGCGACACCTTCGGCTCGCCCGAGGATCTCGCTCGTTTCGTAAGAGGATCGGGGAGTCTCGTGGTCCTTCCGGGCGCGGACCACTTCTTCGAGGGCAGTCTCGAAGATGCTCGGCGGAGTCATCGACGAATTCCTCGCCACCCTGCCCGCTCGACGCGCCGAAGCGCGCGAGGGGGCCGTCTCATGAGCGCTGCGGCGCTGTCCGCCGAGGCCCGGGCCGACCTGCTGAAGCTCGCGCGCGGCACGCTCGAGGCCCATTTCCGGGGACAACCGCCGCCGCGACTGACTTCCGACCGGGCGGAGACGTTCGGCGAGCCGCGCGGCCTCTTCGTGACGCTGCACCGGAACGGTCAACTGCGAGGCTGCATCGGCACGCTCTCGCCGACCGGCGACCTGACGCGCGTCGTTTCGGAGTTCGCGCTGCGCGCGGCGTTCGAGGACCCGCGTTTCCCGCCGCTCGAGGAGCCGAGAGCTCGCCGAGTGCGACATCGAGATCTCGGTGCTCACGGCTCCACGGCTGATCGAGGGGCCCGAGGACATCGAGATCGGCCGAGATGGCCTCATCCTCGAGTTGCGCGGCCGCAGCGGCCTCCTCCTGCCCCAGGTCGCGACGGAGTGGGGCTTCGACCGGGAGCGGTTTCTCGCCGAGGTCTCGCCCAGAAGGCGGGCCTTCCGCCGGACGCCTGGCGGCATCCCGACGCCCGCGTCTGGGCGTTTCAGGCGGAGGTGTTCTCGGAATGAAGGGGATCGGGAACCGGCAGAAGAAGCTCGTCGTGCCTCCGCGGCCCTCCGCCGGGGTCAGGCCTCCGCGGAAACCGCCCGGAGGGAAGGCGAGTAGAGCAAGAGGGCCGTCGCGACGGCGGCGTTCAAAGAATCGACCGGGCGCCGCATCGGAATCGTGAGCTGCGGTCGAGGTACCGGTAGGCCCCGGCCGGCAGGCCCGTGCCCTCGGCGCCGACGACGAGGACGGACCGGGAGTCGAGAGGCGCCCGAAGGCGTCCTCGCCTCCCTCGGCGACGGCGCCGCAGACGGGTCGGCCCGCCTCCTTCGCGTCGGCGGCGAACGGCTCGAACGACACGCGGCCCGACACGGGAATCCGCAGGACGCTTCCCGCGCTGGCCCGCACCGCGCGCGGATGAAAGAAGTCGGCCGTGCCCGGGGCGCCGAGCACGCCGGCGCAGCCGGCCGCCTCGCCGACCCGGACGATGGCACCGAGGTTGCCGGGGTCCTGGATACCGAAGACGAAGACGACCGGGCCCGGTCGCCCGAGGATCTCCGCCACCGGGACGTCGCGGCGCCGCGCGACGGCGAGCAGGTGCTGGGGCGTGCTTCGAGTCGGCGAGCTTCTCGAGGACCGCGCGCGACACGAGCCGCGGGCGGGCGCCGGTCAGCGCCGCGAGCCGGCCCGGCGGACGCTCTCGTCGTGAAGGACGTGCTCGAGCGGGAAACCCGCGGCCACGGCGTCGAGGATCGCCTTCTCGCCCTCGAGGAGGAAGTGAGTCCGTGCTCCTCGAGGCCGCGCGCGATCTCCCGGATGAGCGGGTTCGCGGGCGATGCGATCGCCGTCACGGCCTCCATGCTATAACCGCGCGCGATGAAAATGCTTCGTGACGGCGGTCGACGCTGGCGCGCGCCGTCGAGCACGCCGCTCCGGGCTCGCCGCGCTCGGCCCTCTGGACGTTCCCGGCCATGATCGCCTCGGCGTTCCTCGTCGCCTGGGGCGCCGAGGCCGCCGAGTTCCTGATGTCGCAGGGCCTCGCTCTCGCGCTCCTCGCCCTCATCCAGACGATGCCCGAGTTCGCCGTCGAGGCGGTCATCGCCTGGAAGGCCGGGAAGGACCCCGACATGGTCCACCTCGCGATCGCGAATTTCACCGGCAGCCTGCGGCTCCTGACGGGGTTCGGCTGGCCCATGATCTACGCCGTCGCGGCCTTCTCCTCGCGCAAGCGGCAGGCAGGCCGCTCGGCCCGATCGCGCTGCCACGACGACCACGCCGTGGAAGTCGCTCGGCCTGCTGCCGCCGCTCGCTCTACTTCGTCGTCGTCTGGGCGAAGGGGAACCTCTCGCTCGTGGACTCGGCGATCCTCGTCGGCGACCTACGTCGCCTACCTCGTCGATCCTGCTCCGGATGCCGCCGCGGGCCGAGACGGTCGAGGAGGACGAGGAGGTCCCGGCGGTGTCGCGCTGGGCCCTCTCCTTCGCGGGTGCGAAGCGCTGGGCGGCCGTCGGCGGCCTCTTCGTCGGCCGGCGGCGCCGTCATCTTCTTCGTCGCGGAGCCCTTTCTCAACTCCATGCTGGCGCTCGCCGTGAGCCTCGGGATCTCCCAGTTCGTCTTCATCCAGTGGGTCGCCCCGTTCCTCTCGGAGTTTCCCGAGAAGACCTCCGCGTTCGCCTGGGCCCGGCGGATCACGCGCGCGCCCGTCGCGCTGATGAACATGGTGTCCTCCAACATCAACCAGTGGGGAGTTCTCTCGGGCCTGCTGGCGGTCATCTACTGCTGGCAGCCACGGCGACACGGGCCTCTGCCCTTCGACGAGTTTCAGCGGCACGAGATCCTGCTGACGATCCTGCAGGCGTTTCCTGGGCTGGCTCTTCCTCGCCTCGATGAGCTTCGAGGCCTACGAGGCGGCGGGCCTGTTCGTGCTGTGGCTCGTCCAGTTCTCGGTGCCGTCCTTGCGCCACGAGATGGTCTGGGTTTACGCGGCCTGGATCGCGGTCGAGCTCGGTCGCTGGTGGCGATCGGGCAGGAAGCGGCTCGCGGCGTTTCCCGCGCTTCGCGCCGGTCCTGGAAGGGGCGGCGATGAAGGCACCTGCGGCTGTCCGGACGGATCGCGGCGCTCACGCCGTCCTCGACGACGGCGGCCGCGCAGGAAGGCCAAGGCCCTCGCGGCCTCGGGCGTGGACGTGGTGGACCTTCGACCTCGGGGAGCCCGATTTCCCGACGCCGGACTTCGTCGGCCGGGCCGGGGTCGCGGCGATCGAAGCGGGCCGCACGAAGTACACCGACGTCCGCCGGAGAGGCGGCGCTGCGCGACGCGATCGCCCAGAAATACCGCCGCGAGCAGGGGGCCGCAGCCGCCCGCGAGAACGTGCTCGTGACGGCCGGCGCCAAGCAGGCGGTCTTCAACGTGTGCCAGGCCCTCTTCGAAGAGGGCGACGAGGTCGCGCTGTTCGTCGCCCTACTGGGTTTCCTTCCCGGAGATGGTGCGCCTGACCGGAGCGCGGCCCGCTCTTCGTGCCGACCGAGATCGCGGTCGGGCTGGCATGCCGACGGCGGCGGCTCTCGAGCGCGCCGCGCCGACGGCCGACGCGCGGCGTGATCCTGAACTCTCCCGAACAACCCGACGGGGGCCGTCGTCGACCCGGAGGAGCTCGCGCGCATCCTCGACTGGTGCGCCGCCCGCGAGGCCGTGGCTCGTCTTCGACGAGACCTACGACCGGTTCCTCTACGACGGGCGGCGGCACGTCGTCGGCGGCCGCCTCTGAGGCAGCGCTACGGGACCGCATCGTCGTGACAGGGGCGGCCTCGAAGACGTACGCCATGACGGGCTGGCGGCTCGGCTGGGCGGTGGGCCCGCACGGAGCTCGTCGCGGCGATGGCGTCCTACCAGAGCCACTACGACGTCCAACGCCTCCTCGATCTCGCAGGAGGCCGCGCTCGAGCCGCGCTGACCGACCTCGACAGCGCTCGCGGAGGTTCCGTCGCGGACATGCTCGCGCACTACGCCGGCGACGGTCGATCATGGTGGAGGGCCTCGGGCCGTTCCGGGGGAGTGCGTCGCCATGCCGGAGGGCGCCTTCTACGCGTTCGCCGACGTCTCGGCGCTCTACCCCGCGAAGGGGATCGTGGGGTCGGCGCGTTCTGCGACCGCCTCCTGTCCGAGGCGCACGTCGCCGCCGTGCCCGGCGACGCCTTCGGCGAGGACTCCTGCGTGCGTTTCTCGTTCGCGACCGACCCGGCGCGGATCGACGAAGGGCGTGCGGCGGATCGCCGCCTGGGCCGCGTCCCGCTAGCGGGACGCAGAGCGGGGCAGGAGGAGGCCATCGCGACCCCGACGCCTGCCGTTCGCCGACAGGGCTTCCCGCGCGCGGGGCTCGAGGAATTCGACGTACGAGCCCCAGGCCGCCACGCGCGCGGCCGAGCGCAGCCACAGGACGCCGATCTGCAAGAGCATCAGCAGGGCGATCGCGGGCCGCGAAACCGCTCGCATGCTCCATGTCGACCGCGAAGAGGCCGAGGACCGCCGCGGCTCCGAGGACGAACCAGACGACCAAGAGTCCGAGGGCCGCGCATCCAGGATCCCGAGAGCGCCCGGCGGGCGAACCGGTAGGCGCGCCACGCGCCGATCTGCGGGGAGAAGCGCCGGGCGGCGCGGGCGAAGTCGTAAAGCAGGGAGACCGCCGCGAAGAGGGCCAGTCCCACGAGGGCGAGGATCCAGAAGGTCAGCGAACGCACCGCGGCGTCCGGGGCGACCTCCTCGAAGAGCTTCGCGCGCCCGGCGCCGACGCCGCCCAACCAGATCCCGAGGACGATGGCGGCGGTCACGGCGAAGACGAAGAAGCACTTGACGTTGTGCCAGAAATTGCGCCGGGCCGGCTCGAGGAACTGGCCGAAGGAAAACGGACCACGGCCGAGGACGGCGACGATGCCGCCGGCGAAGAACATCTGGAGAAGCACTCCGACGACACCCATCCCTCCGATGGCGTGCCGTGTGCCCTCCACGGCCGAATCCTTGTCCCTCAGGAAGTCCAGGAAGTCGGTCGGCGCGAAGGTGGGATGGTTGCGCAGGAAGTGGTCGCCGGCGAGCGTCTCGACCATCGTCTCGCGCAGCGCCGGCATCAGAGGCAGGGCGGCCGAGGCGCCGAGGGCGGCCGTCGTGAGGGCGAGCAGCAGGACGAGCTTGCCGTGGGAGATCGCCGCTAGTCCCGAGGCGACGGGGCTCCTTGACCCCCTCATGCCAGCGCCCACAGAAGCTGCGACCAGAGCCCGGCCAGATAGGCGGCCCATGCCCGAGTACTTGACGTACGCCCGGTTGCCGAGGGTTCGCGGCCGCGCCCTTTGCCGCCGGAGCGCAGGACCTTCGAGTCGTTCAGGTGGTTCCAGTCCCAGACGTTGGCGCGGTCCGGGTCGACGATCGCGTACGCCAGGCGCGACTTGTAACGGATGCGGAAACGCACCCAACGGGCCTCGGCGGGGAGGACGCGCTCGACGACCGTGCCGTCCTCGAATACCAGCTTCGCCTTTGCTCCGTGCGCCCAGCTCCCGGTGTTGCCGAAGAGGACGATCGTCCCGTAGACCTTCTTCGCACCGTCGGAGCTCGAATGCTTCGCCTTCTTTTCCCCGGGCGGGACGACCTCGCCGTCTTCGTAGGTGGTCTTCTTGCCGCCCCGCTCGAAGACGCCGTAGTCGTCGTCGGCTTTCTCGCTCCTGGCGGAGACGACCTGCCAGTCGAGGGTCGAGGTGCCGTCGACGATGTGGCGCCGGTAGGTCGAGAGATCCCGCCCCGAGACGCGCTCGAACGTGTCGAAGAAGTCGGACGTGCTCGGGTGGCGGAACGACCATTGCTGGAAGTAGGCCCGCTGGGCCCGCGCGAAGACGCGAGGCGCCGAGGTCGTTCTTGAGCTGCGCCATGAAGAGACCGACCTTGTGATAGGAATTGATGCCGTAGGACGCGTTCGAGGCGAAGCACCAGGCGCACGCATGGATCGGATCGAGGTTGGGCAGGTGCGCGTACTCGCCGTGCGCCAGGGAGTAGGAGTCGATGCCGATGCCGCCTGGCAGCTGCGACGGTCGCGGGCCCGTAGGCCAGCTCCATCGAGCGGTACTCCGAGTCCGTGTTGAGCCCCTCGTCGAGCCAGGATTCCTCGAACTCGTTCGAGCCGACCATTCCGTACCAGTACTGGTGGCCGAACTCGTGGATCGTCACGACCTCGATGCCGCGCAGGCGGGAGAACGGCCAGCGGGTGAGGTACGCGTCCGCGAGGCCGCCGGTGATGAAGGTCGGGTACTCCATGCCGCCCGAGCCGACGCCGTCGTCCGGCGGGTCCACGACCGTCAGGGTCTCGTACGGGTAGGCGCCGAACCAGAGCCCGTAGAAGGACAGGGCCTCCTTCGTCGAGCGGATGTAGCGCTCGCGGGCCGCCTCGTGCCCCGGCTGGAGCAGCAGTCGGCAGGACGACCGGCTTGAGCGCGATCTCGGCCTCCGTCATGCCGAGCTCCTTCGCGGCCAGTGCGCTCCATCCGGCCGGGATGTCTCGGGGCGGGTCGAAGCGGAACTCGACGACGATGTATCGCGGGTCGGCCGTCCAGGCGAAGTCGTGAACGTTGTCCTGGACGTAGCGGTAGGACGTGCGATCGCCCTTCTTCGTCTCGGAGACGCGCTTGCCGGTTGCGCCGACGACGAAGCGCGACGGGACGGTCATCGTGACGTCGAACTTCCCGTAGTCGGCGTAGAACTCGGAGTTGGCGTGAAAGGCGTGGCAGTTCCAGCCGCCCGCGGTGCGCCCGCGCATTCCGGCCGGCTCGTAGACGCCGATCTTGGGGTACCACTGCCCGACGAGGAAGTAGTCGCGCACGAACCCGGTGCGGGCGAAGATCTTTGGAAGCTTCGCGCGGAAGGCGATGTCCAGGGCGATCTCGCCGTGAGGCGGGACAGGAGCCGGAAGAGGAACGACCAGCACCGTCTGGTCGCTCGCGTCGTTGCCGTCGGGTTGCACGAACCGCGCGCCGGGCGCGAGGTCACGGCCGTCGGCCGTCTTCATCGAGGCGACGTCGATCCAGCCCCAGTCTCCGGGCTTCTGGCCGGCTCGATCTCCGCGCAGCTGGCCGCCCGACTCCCGTAGGAACGTCGTGCGGTTGTTCTTGAAGGCGTTCAGGTACAGATGGAATCGCAGCTCCGAGACCGGGTCGCCCGACGGGTTGCGCCAGAGGAGGCGCTCTGTGCCTTCGAGAGTCTTTTCTTTCGGGTCGAGCGAGACCCGGATGGTGTACTCGACGACGGGGGGCGAGACGGGCGTCGCGGCGGGCAGGGGCGAAGCCAGAAGCGCGAGGAGAACTCCGAGGCGCGCTATGGCCGTCTCGAACCGTTCCACTGAATTTTCCATGAAAGGCGCAATACTGTCTCCGTACCGAGAGCCGAGTCAATACAATCCCTCGCGCCATGCGCATCGCCTTCGTCACCGGCGCGACCGGGTTCGTCGGGGGGCACGTCGCCCGGGCCCTCGTCGCGGAGGGATGGGCGGTGCGCGCTCTCGTGCGCGACCGGGCGCGGGCGGCGAACGGGCTTGTCGCGGATCTCCCGGTCGAGCGGGTGGAGGGTGATCTCTCGGAAGGCGGCATTCCCGCTTCAGCGCTTTCGGGAGTCGAGGCGATCGTCCACGTCGCAGGCCTGACGAAGGCCCGCAACCTCCAGGACTACCGCGAGATCAACGTCCGTGGCACGCAGCGCGTGCTCGCCGCGGGCGAGCGGTCCGCGGCCGATGCGCTGTTCGTCCTGGTGTCGAGCCAGGCGGCGGCGGGCCCGGCGCGGGGCGGGCGTCCGGTGGCGGGAACGGATCCTTCGCGGCCAGTCTCCTGGTACGGCCTCTCCAAGCGCGAGGCAGAGCAGGAACTCGAGAGCCGATGGAAGGGTCCATGGCTGGTCGTCCGGCCCGGCGTGGTCTACGGTCCCGGCGATCGAGGGCTCCTCGACTATTTCCGGATGGCCGCCAGGGGCTGGGTCCCGGTCCCCGCCCCTCACACGCGGATCCAGATCCTCGGTGCCGGGCAGGCGTCCCTGGCCCTGGCGCGGGCCGCGTCGAGACGGGACCTCACGGGCCAGACCTTCTTTCTCTGCGACCCCGAGCCGGTCACGGTGGGCGAGCTCGCCCGTCTCATCGCTCGCCTGCCGGCACGAAAGGCCCATCTCTTCGGCGTTCCGGACCTGGCGGTCAGAGCCCTGGGCCTCATGGAGACGGCCGTGGAGACCCTGACCGGGCGATCTCGGCCGTTCAACGCCGACAAGGCCCGCGAGCTCCTGGCCGGCGACTGGCTGTGCGATTCGGCCCCCCTGCAGACCGTTCTGGGCCTGCCCGCCCCGGTGGCCCTCGAGGAGGGGCTCAGGGCCGCCTGGGACTGGTATCGAGCAGCCGGATGGCTCCCGGGCGGGGCTTTGTAAAATTTGCTAAGATCCCTCCGCCACTCCGGCAATGCGACAGGTGGGGGAAACGATGACAAAGCTCGCCCGGGCGATCAGGGCGGAGACGGTTGGCTCGGCTCCATTCTTCGAAAAATGCTATCGCTACGAGGACCCCGCGCGGGTCCGACAGACGGGTTTCTATTCCTTCTTCCGCGTCGTCGAGTCCGCCCAGGACCCGGAGGTCACGATCGGCGGACGTCGGCTGGTGATGCTCGGCTCCAACAACTACCTCGGTCTGACCAACGACCCGCGCGTCAAGGAAGCGGCCATCGAGGCGATTCGGAAATACGGATCCGGATGCGCCGGCAGCCGTTTCCTGAACGGGACCCTGGATCTGCACGTCCGCCTGGAGAACCGCCTGGCCGAGTTCATGCGGCAGGAGGCGGCCGTCACGTTCTCGACGGGCTTCCAGGTCAACCTGGGCGCGATCTCCTGTCTCGTCGGAAAGGGCGACACGGTCTATCTCGACAAGCAGGACCATGCCTGCATCATCGACGGCGCGCGGCTGTCGTTCGGCGACGTCCGGAAGTTCAAGCACAACGACCCGGCGGACCTGCGGCGCCAGATGCGCAACGATCACGAGTCGCGGGGCCGCCTCGTCGTCGTCGACGGCGTCTTCTCGATGGAGGGCGACATCGCGCCGCTGCCGGAGATCGTCGCGGTCGCCCGGGAGTTCGCCGCCGGGGTCATGGTGGACGACGCGCACGGCATCGGCGTGCTCGGCAAGACCGGCCGCGGTACGGCCGAGCATTTCGGCCTCGAGCAGGACGTGGACCTGATCATGGGAACGTTTTCGAAGTCGATGGCATCGGTCGGCGGCTTCATCGCGGGCAACGCGACGGTCATCGACTACATCAAGCACCGGGCGCGCACGCTGATCTTCTCGGCCGCGCCGCCGCCCGCCTCGGCGGCCGCGGCGCTGGCCACCATCGAGATCATGGAGAACGAGCCGCAGCGCCGCCAGAGGCTGTGGGAGAACACGCGCTTCTTCGCCGAGGGGCTGCGGTCGCTGGGCTTCGACACGGGAGACTCGAGGACCCCAGTCGTGCCGATCGTCGTCGGCGAGGACATGGCGGCTCTGCGGATGGTGCACCGACTCGAGGAGGAGGGCGTCTTCGTCAACTGCGTGCTATCCCCGGCGACACCGCCGGGCCGAGCGCTCATCCGCACCTCGCTCATGGCCACTCACTCGCGCGAACACCTCGCGCGGGCGCTCGACGCCTTCGAGAAGGTCGGACGCGAAGTCGGACTCGTCCGCACGGTCACCGCCTGACGGGCCGGGTCGGCGGGGAAAGCCACCGATGAGCGCGGCGGTCGTCGTCGACCGAATCGGCCGCGGAAAGGCCGACCGCACGCGCTTCTTCGACGTCGCGGACCGGATCTACGCCGGCGACCGAAACTGGGTGGCGCCGCTGCGCGACGACGTCGCGAAGGTCTTCCTCGACGAAAACCCCTTCTTCCGGCACGGCGAGATGCAGCTCTTCGTGGCCCGCCGCGGGTCCGCGGACGTCGGCCGGATCGCCGCGATCCTCGACCGCAACCACAACGCCTTCCACGACGAGAAGGCCGCGTTCTTCGGGTTCTTCGAGTCCGAGAACGACCCGCAGGTCGCCGCGGTGCTGCTCGAGGCGGCCGCGGTGTGGGGCCGGGAGCGCAAGATGACTCGTCCTGCGCGGGCCGACCAACCCGACGTTGAACGACGAGGCGGGCCTGCTCGTCGAGGGCTTCGGGTCGCCGCCGGTCCTCATGATGACCTACAACCCGAGCTACTACATCGGGCTCATCGAGGGGCAGGGCTTCCGAAAGGCCAAGGACCTGCTCGCGTACTGGTTTCCCCTCGAGGAGAAGCCGCTCGAGCGGCTGTCCCGCGTCGCGGACCGCCTCCGCAAGCGCGAGACCGACATCGTCGTCCGCAACGTGTCGAAAGGCGGGCTCGCGAAGGACCTGCTGAAGATCCGCGAGGTCTACAACGAGGCCTGGGAGAAGAACTGGGGCTTCGTCCCGATGACGCCGGAGGAGATGGACTTCATGGCCAAGCGGATGAAGCCGCTGCTCGTCGAGGAGCTCCTCTGGCTGGCCGAGGCCAAGAAACCCGACGGGACGCTCGAGCCGATCGCCTTCATGCTCATGCTGCCGGACTACAACGTCGCCATCGCGCCCACGCGCGGAAGGCTCCTGCCCTTCGGCTGGCTGAAGTTCCTGCTCGGGACGCGCAAGATCAAGACCGTCCGGGTTCTCACGCTCGGCGTGAAGCTCCCGTACCGCCAGCGCGGCATCCAGTCGATCATGATGGCCGACTCGCTGCGGTTCCTGCTGTCCAAGGGCTACACGGGAGCCGAGGTCTCGTGGCTGCTCGAGGACAACGAGCTCGTCATCGGCGCGGTCCGCCTCTGGGGCGGAAAGCTCTACAAGACCTACCGGATCTACGAAAAAGCCCTGTAGATGCTAGCGGGCCGGAGCCGGATCGCGTGCGCCGGTCGCCATGAGCCTGTCGTAGATCCCGTCGCCGATCGGCACGGTCACGAAGGCCATCGCCGCGCCGGCGATGACGTCGATCACGTAGTGAAAGCGGCAGTAGACCGTCGAGATGACGAGCCCGGTCGCGATCGGCAGGAGGACCCAGAAGACGTCGCGGGCCCGCTTCCAGGCCACGATCAACACGGCGACCGAGATCATGGTGTGACCGGACGGAAAGACGTCGAACTTCGTCTTCTCGAGGCTGTTGATGGTGTCGTTGATCGCGCGGGAGATCGGAGTCGTCGTCAGCGACACCGTGTATTCGGTGGCCTGGGCGAACCGCGGTCCGAGGGCCGGGATGATGAAATAGCCGGTCCACGACACGTAGTAGACGACCATGAGCGTGAAGACGAAGCGCCGGGCCGTCGGCCGGTCGCGCAGCCAGAGCATGAGCCCGAGGGTCAGGGCGATGAAGTAGTACGTGGAGTAGAAACCGTAGAAGATGTCGTTGAGGAGCGGGTGGACCAGGCGCTGCGCCCACACCGTCACGTCCACGCCGAAGAGCGCCCGGTCGACCGCGATGAGCAGGTCGTCGCGCGCGCCGCCGCGCAGCGCCTGGATGAGGGGCTCGAGCGTGTTGAAGAGGATGGGCAGGAAAGCGGCGGGGTAGAAGTCCACCACGAAGGCGAGGGGCGGCGGGAGGCGGTCGACGCGCGGCGCAATGGCCGCGATCACGGCGAGTACGAGTGCGAGCCCGGCGTACCCGAGGAGCATCCCCCGGAAATCCGCGAGCCTGTCGTGGAGGAGGATGGCCAGGCCCGTCAGAACTGCCAGCGCGAGGAAGTGGGCTGCCTCGGTGGGGCGAAATAACGCACGCGCCTTTATACCCTGAGACCGCTCCGAGACCGAGCGTACCGCGCGCCGGAGCCGATCCCGATGCGATAGACTCACCGTCCCCATGAAAACGCGGGCGCTGCTCCTGGCGGCACTCGTCTCGACGGCGGCGCCGGCCGGAGAGCGCTCTGCGCTCGTCGTGGAGGCCCGCGTCGACACTCCCATCCACCCCGCCTCGGCGAGCTACCTCAAGAAGGTGCTGGCCGGGGCCGAGCGCGACGGCGCGTCCCTCGTCGTCGTCACCCTCTCGACGCCTGGCGGCCTGCTCGCCTCGACGCGCGAGATGAGCTCGGCGATCCTGCTTTCGAAGGTGCCGGTGGCGACGTTCGTGGCGCCGGCCGGAGCCCAGGCGGCGTCGGCGGGGTTCTTCCTCCTCCTGTCCGGGGACGTGGCGGCAATGGCCCCCGGCACGAACACCGGCGCCGCGCATCCGGTGGGCGGAGAAGGGCAGGACCTGCCCAAGAAGATGAACGAGAAGGCGGAGCAGGACGCGCGCGCCTTCATCCGAACGCTGGCGCATCAGCGAGGGCGAAACGCCGAGAAGGCGGAGGCGGCGGTCGCGAAGAGCGCGTCCTACACCGAGAGCGAGGCGAAGGACGCGGGACTCGTGGACGTCCTCGCCCGCGACGTCCCGGACCTCGTCGGCCAGTTGGACGGCCGCAGGGTCGTTCGGCTGGGCGGCGGCCAGACCACGCTCGCCCTGAAGGACGCGCGCATCGAAACGCGTGCCATGGGCCGGTTGGAAAAGGTGCTCGGAGTCGTGTCCCACCCGAACGTGGCCTACGTCCTCTTCCTCCTCGGCCTCGTCGGCCTGTACTTCGAGCTGTCCACGCCGGGCGCCATCCTGCCTGGGGTCGTCGGGGGCATCTCGCTTGCTCCTGGCGCTCTACGCCTTCTCCGTGCTGCCCGTCAACCTCGCGGGCCTCGCGCTGATCCTCTTCGCCATCCTGCTCTTCGTGGCCGAGATCAAGGTCGTCAGCCACGGTCTGCTCGCGCTCGGGGGGGCGATCGCTCTGGTCGCCGGGTCGCTCCTGCTCTTCGCCGGCGGCGAGGGGGACGGCGGGTATCGCGTGGACCTCTCCATCGTGGTGCCCGGCCTGCTCGCGACGCTGGCGATCGTCGGCCTCCTGAGCTGGAAGACCATGCGCCTGCGGCGGGCGCCGGTGCGGACGGGGCTCCATGCGATGGTCGGCGAGACCGCCCGCGTCGTCGAGGGGTTCGGGGCCCCGGGCGGGCCGGGCCGGGTGCACGTTTTCGGCGAGTACTGGGACGCGGTCGGGCCGGAGGGCCTCGCGCCCGGCGAGGCTGTCCGCATCGCGCGCATCACCGGGCGCACGCTGCACGTCGAACGGAGGAAGGCATGAGTCAGATCGTGTCGTTGCCCGGCCTGGTGGTCGCCCTGTTCGTCGGGCTGCTCTTTCTCTTCAAGTGGATCAACGTCCTGAACGAGTACGAGCGGGCGGTCACCTTCTGGCTCGGGCGCCTCGGCAAGCATCCGAAGGGGCCGGGCCTCGTGCTGATCTTCTGGCCCTTCGAACGCATGGTCCGGATGTCGCTGCGGACGGTCGTCCACGACGTGCCAGCCCAGGACATCATCACGCGGGACAACGTCTCGGTGAAGGTCAACGCGGTCGTCTATTTTCGGGTCGTCGAGCCGGAGAAGGCGGTCGTGCAGGTCGAGAACTACCTCTACGCGACCTCTCAGCTGGCGCAGACCACGCTGCGGAGCGTCCTCGGGCAAGCCCTCCTGGACGAGCTTCTGTCCGAACGGGAGAAGCTGAACATCGATCTGCAGAAGATCATCGACGAGCACACGACGCCCTGGGGCATCAAGGTCTCGCTCGTCGAGGTCAAGCAGGTGGACCTGCCCCCGGAGATGCAGCGGGCCATGGCGCGGCAGGCGGAAGCCGAGCGCGAGAAGCGCGCGAAGATCATCCACGCCCAGGGCGAGTTCGAGGCGGCGACGCGCCTCTCGCAGGCCGCCGAGATCATCGACCGCCAGCCGGCGACCCTTCAGCTGCGCTACCTGCAGACGCTGACCGAGATCGCCAACGAGAAGAACTCGACGATCGTCTTCCCTCTGCCGATCGACCTGATCAAGATGTTCCTGCCGAAGGACAAGGTGTAACTCAGGAGGCAGAAGCCGGGACGGCTGCTACACTTGCCGTCCGTGAGCGAGCCGCGCACGCACTACCAGATCTCCCTGACCGCCCGGCAGGCGGTCGGGCTCTTCGCCGGGCTACTCATCGCCCTCGGCCTCGCGTTCTTCTTCGGCTTGATGGCCGGCCTCTCGGGCCGGGACGCGAAAGGGGCCGAGAAGGTCGCCGAGTCCCGGGCCTCGGCCGAAAAGACGCCCGCTGCGGGCTCCGAGCCTCTGCCACCCGTGGAAACCGGCGTCGCGCCGGGACCCCTCGGCGGAGCCTCGAAAAACGAGACCGCCGTCCTGACACCGGCCCCCATCGAGCCGACCGCCCCGGCGACCCTGCACCCCTTCGAGGATTCCGCAGACGAGGAAGCCGCCGCGGCCCCGGCGCCGGGCAGCCGCACCGTCGGTCGTCGGCTCCGGGCCCGCCGCTCAACCGGCGAAAGCGTCGGCCCCCGCGACGAAGTCGGGCGCTTCGGCGTCCGGGAGAATCTGGGTGCAGGCGGCCTCCCTTTCGTCGCACGAGGAGGCGACGGCGCTCGGCGCCCGCCTCTCGATGCACGGCTTCCATGCCGTGGTCCTGGCCGGCACGGCGCCGAAGGGGAAGGTCTACCGCGTGCGTGTCGGGCCGTACCACAGCGAGGAGGAGGCGTCGCGCGCCGTGTCGAAGCTGGCCAAGCAGGAGAAGATCCGGGAGCCCTGGATCGTGCCCGAGGGCAAGTGAGCGACGCTGCCCGTTCTTCGCGCGCCCGAGTGGATCCGCCAGAGGAAGCTCCGCCTCGCGGACCTGCACGAGGTCAAGAAGGTCCTTCGGGCGAACGGCCTGAACACGGTCTGCGAGGAGGCGCGCTGCCCGAACCGGGGCGAATGCTTCGCGCGGGGCACGGCGACGTTCCTGCTGCTCGGGGACGTCTGTACGCGGGCCTGCGGCTTCTGCGACATCGCGACGGGTCGTCCGCTCGACCGTGGACCCGATGGAGCCCTGGCGCGTGAGGTCGGCGGCCGAGAGCATGGGGCTCAAGTTCGTCGTGCTCACCTCGGTCGACCGGGACGACCTGCCCGACGGGGGCGCCTCGCACTTCGCCGAGGCGATCCGCGGCCCTGCGCACGCTCGACCCGGCGCCCGGGATCGAGGTGCTCACTCCCGACTTCCTCGGCCGCTTCGACTCGTTGCGGGTCGTCGTCGATGCGAAGCCCGACGTCTTCAACCACAACGTCGAGACCGTTCCCCGCCTCTACCGGCAGGTGCGGCGCGGAGCGCGGCTCGACCGTTCGCTCGGCCTGCTGTCGGCCGCGAAGATCCTGGACCCGGAGATCACGACGAAGTCGGGCCTCATGCTCGGACTGGGAGAGCGCGAAGACGAGGTTCGGGCGCTTCTCGGAGAGCTGCGCGCCGCGCGCGTGGACATCGTGACGATCGGCCAGTACCTGCGGCCGTCGCGCGAGAACCTGCCCGTCGTGGAGTACGTGCGGCCCGAGGTCTTCGAGAACCATCGCGAGTTCGGAGAGAAGCTCGGCTTCCGCAACGTCTTCGCCGGGCCGTTCGTACGGTCCTCGTACCGGGCGGAGGAGGCCCTGCTCGCCGCCTCGGGCGGCGCGTGACGGGTCGCTTCCGGGCGCCGCTTGCCGGCGTCCTGTCGGGTCTCCTGTTCGCCCTCGCCTTCCCGCCGGTGGAATGGGTCCTGCTGCTGCCGCTCGCGCTGGTGCCGTGGCTCGTCGCGCTCGTCCGCGAAGAGAGTCCGGGTCGCGCCTTCTGGTCCGGAGCCGCCTTCGGCCTGGCCTACTGGTGCGCTTCCATCCCCTGGATCTTCTACGTCGTGACGCACTACGGCGGCCAGAGCGGCGTCATGGGCGTCGTCTGCCTCGTCATCCTCGCGGCTGATCCTCGCGGAGTGGCCGGCGGTCGTGGCCTGGGGCGCGGTGGCCGCCGCACCCGCGGGCTCGGCGTGGCGCATGGCGGCCTTCCCGCTCTTGTGGATGGCCACGGAGCACGTCACGGACCGTCGTCTACAAGGGCTTTCCCTGGAACCTGACCGGCCACGCTCTCTACCGCCATCCGGTCTGGCTGCAGACCGCCTCCGTGTGGGGCGTCTTCGGCGTCGGTGCCCTCGTCGTGACGCTGTCCTGCCTCCTCGCCGCCGCCGTCCGGCGCGGCAAGGTGCGGCCGCTCCTGGTCGGAATGCTCCTCGCGCTCGGGGTCGGCGGCTTCGGCGCGGCACGCCTCACGGCGCCCGGATCCGACCGGCCCGAGCTTTCGGTCGCGCTGCTTCAGCCGAACCTCACCGAGGAGATGCGCGCGACCCCGGAGGGCGCCGCGGCGAGCTACCGGGCGGTGCTTTCCCAGGCCCGCGAGGCGGCCGAGGGGCTCGCGGCCCTGATCGTGATCCCCGAGTCGGCACTGCCGGCCTACTGGCAGAGGAGCGAGGCCCTGCGGCAGGACCTCGCCACGCTCGCCCACGGGGGATCGCGGATCCTGTTCAACGACGTCGAGGAGGAGCCGGACGGTCGCTACTACAACGTGGCGCGCCTGCTCGGGCCGCAGGGGCTGTCGGGTCCCCCGTACCGCAAGGTCCATCTCGTCCCGTTCGGCGAGTACGTGCCCCTGCCCCGGATCTTCTTCTTCGTCCGGCAGATCTCGACCGAGATCGGAGCCTTCTCGCCGGCGCCCGGCCCGACTCTGCTGCGCTCGGGAGCGCTCGCGATCGGCACGGCGATCTGCTACGAGACCATCTACCCGTCGCTCGCCCGGCGTCAGGTAGAAGACGGGGCGAACCTGCTCGCCACGATCTCCAACGATTCCTGGTACGGAAAGGCCGGGGCCCAGGAGCAGCACTTCGCGGGGGCCGTCTTGCGCTCCGTCGAGAACCGCCGGTACCTCGTGCGGGCCGCGATCACCGGCATTTCCGGGATCGTGGACGCGCGGGGCCGCATCCTGGCGGAGACCGGCGACGACGAGCGGGCGCTCCTGCGCGGTTCGGTGCGCCTCGAGGAGGGCTCGACGGCATGGACCCGCTGGGGCTTCTGGATTCCCCGTGCCGCCGACGGCGCCGCGCTCGGCGTGTTACTCTTCGCCTTCGTCCGCCGGGCCCGCCGTCGTCGGTTCGCGGCTCACGGTTCACGGCTGACGTCACAATGACCGAACGCGACGATCTCGTTTCCGCACTCTCCGCCGCCTCGGAGCGCCTCGGCGCGCTCCGGGGCTATCTTTGATCTCGACGCGGCGCGGAGCGCGCTCGACGATCTGAGGCAGAAGGCCTCGGAGCCCGACTTCTGGTCGCGGCCCGAGGAGGCGCAGGAGGTCCAGAGGCAGACGCGCGCCTTCGAGCGCAAGCTCGAGACGGCGGCGCGCCTGGAGGAGTGGCGGGGCGAGCTCGACGCGCTGGCCGAGCTCCTGCGCGAGGGCGAGCCCGCGGAGAGAGACGCCCGCGAGGCCCTTGCCGCCGCCGGAGCCTTCGGCGACGAGCTCGAGCTCGCCGTGAAGATGAGCGCCCCCGAGGACGCGAAGAACGCCTGGTTCTCGATCCACGCCGGGGCGGGCGGGACCGAGTCGCAGGACTGGGCCGAGATGCTGCTGCGCATGTACATGCGCTTCGCGGAGTCGCGCGGCTGGAAGGCCGAGCTCATCGACCGACAGGACGGCGAGGAGGCGGGCGTCAAGAGCGCGACGCTCCACGTCGTCGGGGACCACGCCTACGGGTACCTCAAGGGGGAGATGGGAGTCCACCGTCTCGTGCGCATCTCGCCGTTCGATTCGGCGCAGCGCCGCCACACCTCCTTTGCGTCGGTCTACGTGGCACCCGAGATCGACGAGGACATCGAGATCGAGATCGCGGACAAGGACATCCGCGTGGACACCTATCGCTCGAGCGGGGCCGGCGGCCAGCACGTCAACGTCACGGACTCGGCCGTGCGCATCACGCACCTGCCGACCAACATCGTCGTGACCTGCCAGAACGAGCGCAGCCAGGGCCGCAACCGCGAGATGGCGATGCGGGTGCTGCGCGCGCGGCTCTATCAGCGCGCCATCGACGAAAGGCGCGCCGAGGAGGAAAGGCGGGTCGGGGAGAAGAAGTCGATCGAGTGGGGCAGCCAGATCCGCTCGTACGTGCTCCACCCGTACCGTATGGTCAAGGACCACCGGACCGGCTACGAGAGCGGCGACACCGACCGCGTGCTCGACGGGGGTCTGACGCCCTTCATCGAGGCGTACCTCAAATGGAACGCCGAGGGGAGCCCGGCGCGTGTCTCCTGACCCGGCCGCGGGGCGGCCGACCTGGATGGACGAGCTCGCGGTGCGCCTGTCGGCGCGGGAGCGGGAGGTCCCCGAGCTACCGGAGGGGCAGCGCCGGGCGGCCGTGCTCCTTCCGCTCTTCGTGCGCGACGGGGGGCTGCGCTTGCTGCTGACGCGCCGCACCGAGACGGTCGAGCACCATCGCGGCCAGATTTCGTTTCCCGGGGGCGTGGAAGAGGAAAGCGACGAGACGCCCTTCGCCACGGCAGTGCGAGAGACCGAGGAGGAGCTCGGCATCGCGCCCGGCGACGTGCGCCTTCTCGGCGCGCTCACGCCCCTGACGACGGTCACCGACTTCTTCGTCGAGCCTTTCGTCGGGGCGATCCCATACCCCCACGTGCTGCGCCCGGCCGAGGCGGAGATCGCGGAAGTCATCGAGGCCCCCGTGGGGGCCCTCCTCGACCCGAAGGCGCTCGAGCGGAGACTGCTCCCCGGCCGCGAGGGACCCACGCTCTTCTACCACTACGGCTCCCACGTCATCTGGGGAGCCACGGCGCGGATGCTGAAGGAGCTGCTGGACGCGCTACGTTGATTTCGAGATTCGAGTCTCAGCGCGGTACGTCTTCTCGCCCGCCTCGACCCGGATCGGTAGCCGGTTCTGCGGGGGCGGCAGCGGACACGTCGAAAACGGCGTGAAAACGCAGGGCGGGTTGTACGCCTTGTTGAAATCGAGGACGGTGCGGCCGTTCACGGGAGGCGGCACGTACACGAAGCGCCCGCCGGCGTAGGTCTCGACGCCGTTGGTGTGGTCGCCGAAGATGATCCAGTAGTCGGTCTCGCCGCGCTCGAGGATGGGGTCCAGCCGCAGGGTTCGGCCGGCCGTGGAAAAGACTACGGCGCCGGGCGAGATCTCTTCCTCAACGGTGCCGAGGATGCTCGTGACCCGGATTTTCTTCGGGGGGTCGTGCGGCTCGAAGCGGGCGTCGAATCGCCAGGCCGAGCTCACCGGGAAGGCGTCGATGGGCCCGAGTGCGCGACGCGACGGGTTGTCCGCGTCCGCGACCCGCGCGGCAAGGCGGCCTCCCCGCTCGACGAGGTGGATGCGCAGGCTCCCGGAAGAGAGGCGGGTGGGCTCGTCCGCGGCATCGGAGCGCAACGCCAAGGGCCCCGCGACCGCAAGGCCGTCGGCCTCGAGGACGGCGCCCGGCGCCGGCTCGAAGACCACGAGCTGACCGGAGACTCGGAGGACGCCGAGCCTTTCCGGGCCCGCCGGAAGGCAGGACCACGGGGCTCGAGCGGTCGGTCCCGACCGCGTTCTCGCCCTCGACGAGCCAGAAGAGGCCGGTCAGCGCCAGCCAGCCGTCGGCGGACGTGAGGCGCTGGATCCTCCGCCTTCGCCAGGCCTCGATCTCGGCGGTGTGCTCCTGCGGAGTCAACCGACGACTACGAAGCGGCCTTTTCGAGGGTCGCGAGCTCGCTCGCGCGGGCGAGGTTCGTCCGGGCGGCCTCGAAGCTTCCGTCGATGTCGAGCGCTTTCTGGAAGGCCTGGATCGCCGGGCGGTAAGCGCCCTGATCGGCGCGGACGACACCCAGGTTGTTCCACAGGACGGGCGACTTCGTGTTGCTCTCGACGGCCTTGAGCAGGGCCGCCTCCGCCTCGTCGGAGCTTTCCCTCGGCGCGCAACGTGGCGCCGAGCCCGGCGGCCGCTTCCTCGTCGAGAGGGTCGAGCGCGAGCGCGGTCGCAAAAGCGCTCGCCGCCTCGTCGAGCCTCTTCTCGGTCGCGCGGACCTGACCCAGGGCGGTCCATACGGCGGTCTCGTTGGGCGAAAGCCTCGCCGTCTCGGCCAGTTCCCGCTCGGCCTCCTTCCACATGGCCTTCTTCCGGAACGCCCGTCCCAGGTTCTCGTGGTAGAGCGCCGAGGAGCCGTCCAGCCGAACGGCCTCCATCAGCTCCTCGATCGAGCGGTCGAACTCGTCGGACCGGAAGAGGAACACGCCGAAGTCGTTGCGCGCGTCGGCCGAGGCGGGGTCGATCTCGATCGAGCGGCCGAAGGCGATCCGCGCGGCGCTCTTGTCGCCGATCTCGCTCATGGCGCGCCCGAGGCCGCGGGCGGCGGCCACGCTCTTCGGGTCGAGCTCGAGCGCCCGGCGGTAGTGACTCGCGGCCGTGTTCCATTTCTTCTGGCGCTCGGCGACGACGCCGAGGCCGAGCTCGGCCTTGGCGCTCGCCGACTCGAGGACGATCGCCGCGGTGAACTCGCGTTCCGCGTCGGCATTCTGCCCGAGGGCGAGGGCGGCGTCGCCGAGGATGCGGTGCGCGTCGGCGTTCTTCGGATCCGCTTCCGAAGCCTGGCGCGCGAAGGAGGCGGCGGCGCGGAAGTCGCCTTCTCGGAGCGCCCTGTCGGCCGACTCGAGCAGCGGAGCCGCTGCGGCGGGCGGGGCGGGAGCGCCGGGAGGAACGGGAGCGGACGGCATTCCCTCCTGCGCGGGTGCGCCGATCGGCACGGAGCTGACCAGGCCCTTTTCGAGCTCGGCCGCGCGGCGCCGGGCGGCGTCGGCGTCGGCTGCCCGGCCGAGCCTGTCGTCGGCTTCGGCGACGAGGCGGAACACCTCGGGGTCGGTCGAGTCGGCGGCGCGTTTCAGGTCGAACAGAGCATCCTCGGCCTTGCCGTCGGCGAGCTTGGCCCGGGCCGAGCGCTTGAGCTCGTCGATGTCGATCCGAGGCGCGCTCGATCCGGCGACCTCGGCCCGGACGGTGGCGGCGAGGTTGGAGAAGTCAGGGCTGTAGAAGTCGGGGATCACCTGGAGGTCCGGCCGGGCCGCGAGGGCCGCCTTCAACTCCTCCCGAGCGCTCTTGGAGCTGCCGGCGATGTAGTAGGACCAGGCGCTCCGAAGGTGGAGGTCGCCCTTTCGGTCGGCGGGGACCCCCGGTGACTCGGCCGCCTTCGCGTACTTTTCGCCGGCCTCCTTGAAGCGGCCGGAGTCGAAGGCGCGCTTGGCTTCGGTTTCGAGGCGGGCCGCGTCCTGGGCGACGGCGAGAGCGGCGAACAGGAGGGCGGACGCGACGACGAGCGCGCGTCGCATCAGCCGCCCCCGGCGGCGGAAGGCGCCGGGGGAGCCCAGCTCTTCGAAGCGCCCTCGGCCACGGAGATCCTTTCGGTGACCGGATTCATGCCTTCGCGAGAGAGCGTGACCGTGTAGGTCCCGGGGGCGAGAGGCAGGCGCGCGGCCTCGGGAAGGGTTCCCCGGTACTTGCCGTCGACGAGGACGCTCGCGCCGTTCCACTGCGGCGCATCGATGACCAGCATCGAGAGCGGAAACTGGTAGTGGATCCGGTCCGCGGATTTCGGGCCGACCTGGAAGGTCCTCTCGTGGGAGGCGAAGCCCCTCGCGTCGAAACGGACCGAATGCTCTCCCTCCTCGAGTTGGAGCGTACGGGCCGGAATGGACGGTCCCACCACCTTCCCGTCGACCGACAGGGTGGCGACCGGCACCGAGGAAAACTGTATCTTGAATTTCCGCGGGGACGCCGGCTTCTCGGCGGCCGGTGCCGGAGCCGGAGCGGGCGTGGCCGCGAGATCCGGCGCCGCCGTCGGCAGTGCCGCTGCCGCCCTTGCGGCCTCGCCCACGCCGAGCTTCGGGACCGGGAACTCGAGAGCGGCCGGCACCGCCGGAGCGGGCGTGGCCGCGGGCGGCGCGGGTTCGGGCCTGGCCGGGACGGGCTCGCGGCGAAGCTGGCGGTAGACCTCCGCTCCCGCGACGCCGAGGATCAGGAGCGCCGCGAGGATCGTCAGACCGCGTCCTGCGTACGGCCCCGGTGGTCTCGGTCGTGAAACGCGGCTCCTGCTCCGCCGGGAGCTGCTGCGCCGCCGTCTCCTCCCTGGCGGGTTCGGCGGTCGGATCGCGGAAATTGACGAGCTCGAGCGGCGGTCGCGCGCCGCCGGGGAGGGGGGCGGAGGTGGGGGTGGCGTCGCGCGCGGGCACCCGCGCCAGGGCGCCCGAGGGTGGGGTGATGTGGGCCTTCGCCACGCCGCTCGACGGCGTCGCGAGGGTTCGGTCTTCGTCGGCGGCTTCGGGCCGGATCGCGCGGACGGTGTCGGGCAGCACGTGGGTCACGGGGTAACGCCCCGACTGCCCGGAAAGCTCGCGGTGGACGACCTGGAGGTCCCGGCGCAGCTCCTCCATCGTCGCATAGCGGTCGGCCGGGCTCTTGGCGAGCGCGCGATTGACGACCGCGACCAGTGCGGGCGGGACGTCCGGAGCGATGGTCTCGACGGGCTCGGGGTTCTCGTTGAGGATCTTGTAGAGGATCGTCGACAG
Organism: uncultured Acidobacteriota bacterium; assembly: GCA_963724465.1. GTDB lineage: Bacteria > Acidobacteriota > Thermoanaerobaculia > UBA5066 > Gp7-AA6 > DAHUXD01. The sequence goes on from CAVRUT010000001.1 coordinate 284,332, forward strand.
GTGCTCCCCGCGGAAAGGCTTGCGGTAGGCCAGCAGCTCGTACGACAGGACGCCCAGCGCGAAGACGTCGGTGCGACGGTCGATCGCCTCCCCACGGATCTGTTCGGGGGCGAGGTAGGCCGAGGTTCCGAGCGTGATGCCCGTCTGCGTGAGGTTGGATTCCGTCTGAAGGGACTTGGCGATGCCGAAGTCCATGACCTTGACCGTCCCGTCCTCGAGGATGCGGACGTTGGCGGGCTTGACGTCGCGATGGATGATGCTCGCGCCGTGCGCGTAGCCGAGCCCCTCGGCGATTGCCATGAGGATCTCGATCTTGCGGACGACCGGGATCGGGTCGCCGCGCTTGATCTTCTTGTCGAGGTCTTCGCCGGTCAGGAACTCCTGGACGATGTACGGGATCCCGTTCTCGACGCCGAAGTCGTAGATCGTCGTGATGTTGCGGTGGTGCAGGTTTCCGGCGAGCTCCGCCTCCCGGAAGAACCGGTGCTTGATCTCTTCGTCGTTGACCTGGCACGTCTTGATGGCGACGGTGCGCTTGATGAAGGGGTCCCGTCCCCGGTAGACGGCGCCGAAGCCGCCCACACCGATCTGCTCGGAGACCTCGTACTTGCCGATTTTTTCGAGCATTTCCCCGCCGCCGGTCCTCGTAAGTGTAAACGATGCCGGCGGCCCCCGAAACCGTTACCCGAGAACGGCTTGGCCTCGGTAGACTGTTCTCGATGAGACGCGGGCGACTGGCGATCCTCCTGGCCGCGGCGGTGGCCGCGTTGCTGGCGTGCCGCAAGCTCGAAACGCGGGAGCTCGACGCAGTCCGGGCGCTGAAGGCCCGCGCCGGGCCGCGCTTCCAGCCGCCTGCCGACGGGCTACTGACGGATGCGCAGATCGAGATGTTCCTGAAGGTTCGACAGGCCGCGCGGACGGCGGCCTCCCTCGGAGGTCGCCGCCGGCATGGGGGTCGACCCGGGCGAGTTCGGCTGGGTTCGCGCCCGCATCACGGAAGCCCTGATCGCCCTCGATGCGAGGCAGGTCGGCGACGCCGCGTACGAGGCCTACGGGACGGCGCTCGTTCGGCTGCGCGAGACCCGGCGCTCGACGCGCGACCCGAAGTCGGCCGCGCGGCTCGAAGCCGAGATCGCGGCCCTGGAAAGGGAGCGCGGGACGCTGCGCCGCAGCGACTCGGCCTCGGCGGCGAGCAAGAACGGCGCGCGCGTCGCCGCGAGGCGCGCCGAGCTCGAGCGGGTCGGGCCGTGAGGCCGCTCGAGCGCTTCCTCGCGGACGAGATCGAGGCCGGCTCGTTTCCAGGCGGGGTCGCGCTCGCCGGGTCGGCAGGGCAAGTGCTGGAGGAAGCGGCCGCCGGAAACGCCTGCGTCGAACCGGGGCGCGAGGACGCGAGCCTGTCCACCCTCTACGACCTCGCAAGCCTCACGAAGCCGCTGTGCGCCGGCGCCCTGGCCGCCGCCGCCGCATCCGGGCTGCCGCTCGATTCCCCTCCCGGCCGCTACCTGCCGGATTGGAGGAAGACCCGCTTCGAAGGCGTCACGCTCGAGCGCCTGCTGACGCACACCTCCGGCCTGGCGGCGTGGTATCCGGTGTACGTGCGCGGCGAGGGGGCGGCCGCCTACCGCCGCACGCTCGCCGAGCTGGAGCCGGAGGCGAGGCCGGGAGAGCGCGTGATCTACAGCGACCTGAACTTCCTGCTCCTCGGGGACATCCTCGAAAACGTCCTGGGCGCCCCCATCGAAAGCGCTTTCGACGAGCTGGTCGCGAAGCCCTCCGGCTCGGGAGCGCGGTTCCGGCCGCCCGACGCCCGCGCGACGGCGGCGACCGAGAGGGGCGACCGTTTCGAGCGGGCCATGACCGAGGCCCGGGGCCTGTCCTATCCGCGGTTCCGCAACGGCGTCGTACGCGGCGAGGTCCACGACGGCAACGCCTTCCGGCGCGGCGGCGCGGCGGGCAGCGCGGGACTCTTCGCCACCGCGCGCGACGTATGGGCGCTCGCGCGCGGGTGGCTCGAGCCCGGGAGGGTGGAATTCGGGCGCGACCGCACGCCCGGGCTGTCGGAGGCGCGGGGTCTCGCGTGGCAGGGCCGCCGCGGCGCGGGTTCGGCGATCCCGGAAATGTCGGAGCGAGCGTTCGGGCACACCGGTTTTACGGGCACGTCGGTCTGGGTCGACCCCGAGGCCGGCCTCGTCGAGCGTGCTGCTGACCAACCGGATCCACCCCGAGGTGCGCGAGATCCCGTTCAACGAGGTGCGTCAGCGCTTTCACGCCGCGGTCTACGCCGCATACGCCTGAGGGAGCGCCCTGCGCTCTTGATCGGGTCACGGATCGGCCTCCCTGACGGCATGCATATTTGAGGGCCGGGATGCCGGATTCGATGTACTTGGATCACGACAAACGCTGCTCTGAGCCAGAGGATCTGCCCCGAAAGGGGAGCGTATGTCCAAGTCACGACAGGTCGTTTTCAGCTTCGCGGCGATCTGCGCCGCAGGCATGTTTCCTTTGATGGCACAGGGGGTGGACGCTGGCCAGCCGGCGTTCCCGGGTGGGGCAGTATCAGCGACGGTTCCTGCCGCGCCCGAGAACGCGGGCCTGGGAAGTGCGAGTGTCTCGATTCATGCCTATTCCTTTACGCCGATCAGCTCCTCGATCAGCTACACGCACGCGGGAGGAGCCCGGTACCGCACGGGAGGCGGAGACGAAAAATGGTTCGACGCCCAGATCGCCCTGCCCACGGGTGCCCACATCGATCAAGTCGCCTTCGAGGTCTTCGAGAACCACACGAGCAGCATGGCGGGAAGCATTTCCGTGTGCTCGGGAAATCCGGCAGGCTCGGCGTGCGCCCAGGCTGGCGTCTTCGGCGTCGGGCCCGGGAACATCGGCTGGACCTACTTTTCCATCAACAACCTCGACATCACCGTGGACAATCTCAACAACTCCTACTACGTCGAGATCAACGTCGGCGATAGCACGGACGGCTCGCAGCAGTTCCGCCGGGCGATCGTCTACTACCATCTGCAGCTGAGCCCGGCGCCCGCCACGGCCTCCTTCGGCGACGTTCCGATCAGCCATCCGTTCTTTCAGTACATCGAAGCGCTAAAGGCTTCCGGAATCACGGGGGGCTGCGGCGGCGGGAATTACTGCCCCGACAACCCCCTGACGCGCGGACAGATGGCGGTGTTCCTGTCCAAGGCACTCGGCCTGTACTGGCCGAACTGAGCGCGAGGGCCTGAGGTAGACTCCCGCTTCCTATGGCGGCAAAGGGCTCGGACATCGTCATCCTGGAGGGCGCCCGGACTCCGATGGCCGAGTACAACGGGCACTTCTCCGACGTCTCCGCGATCGAGCTCGGGGTCCACGCCGCGCGCGAGGCGCTCAAGCGCGCCGGCACCGAGCCCGGCGAGATCGACCACGTCATCTTCGGCAACGCGCTCCAGACCTCCGGCGACGCGATCTACGGCGCGCGGCACGTGGGCCTGAAGGCCGGCGTGCCGAAGGAGGTTCCGGCCCTCACCGTCAACCGGCTGTGCGGCTCGGGTTTCGAGGCGATCGTTCAGGGCGCGCACCGGATCCTCCTCGGCGAGGCGAGGACCGTGCTCGCCGGCGGCATGGAGAACATGTCGTCAGGCCCCGCACGTCATCCGCGGCGCCCGCAAGGGCCTGCGGCTCGGGCAGGGGCAGCTCGAGGACTCGCTGATGGTGGCGCTGCTCGACTCGTACTGCAATCTCTACATGGCGCAGACGTCCGACCGCGTGGCGTCGCCAAGTACGGCATCACGCGGGCCGAGCAGGACGCGTACGCGCTGTCCTCGCAGCAGCGGGCGGCGGCGGCCTGGGCCGCTTGCCGCCTCTCCGAGGAGGTCGTGCCGGTCGAGGTGCGGGCGGGCCGCAAGACCGTGCGCGTGGAGAAGGACGACCACCTTCGGCCGGACTCGACGCTCGAAGGCGCTCGCCGCGCTGCCGCCGTCCTTCGGCAAAGACGGATCGGTCACCGCCGGCAACGCCTCGGGGATCGTGGACGGCGCCGCCGCCGTCGTCGTGACCTCGTCCGAGAACGCGAAGGCGAAGGGCCGCGCGCCTCTCGGCCGGCTCGTGGCCTGGGCCGTCGTGGGCGTGCGATCCCGGAGCTGATGGGAATCGGGCCGGCTCCCGCCGCGCGGGCCGCGATCTCGAGGGCGGGCCTCAAGTCTCGCGGAGATCGGCCTGTGGGAGATCAACGAGGCGTTCGCCGGCCAGATCCTGGGCGTCGTGCGCGAGCTCGGGCTCGACCGGGAGAAGTTGAACGTCAACGGCGGCGCGATCGCGCTCGGCCATCCGCTGGCCGCGACCGGCACGCGGTGCACCCTCACCCTGCTCAAGGAGATGCGCCGCCGCGGGGTCCGCTACGGCCTCGCGGGCGCCTGCATCGGCGGCGGGCAGGGCATCGCGGTCGTCGTGGAGTCGGCCGCCTAGCGCGGCCCGCGCGCGGTCTCGCCGTGAACTGGTCCGAGAGGATCCTCGACTTTCCCGTGCGCGCGGCCGCCGTGGACGATTTCCTGCGCGAGCTGCGTGCCCACGGCAAGGGGGACCTCAATGCGGTCCTCACGACCCTGAACGAGGGTGGGCTCTGCCGCGAAGCGGTCCAGTTCTGGACGGAAAACGGCTGGATCGTGTTTGCGCCCAGCCAGCCCACGATCGCTCTGGCGGGCCCGGCCTTCTTTTCGCAGCTCGGGCTGCGGGCATTCTGTGGCGAAATCGCGGAGGAGGGAGCCGGCCTGGAGCCGGAGGCCGCTTCCGCACTCGAAACCGAAGAGGAGTCGCAAGACGATGAGCATCCGTAAAGTGGGCGTGCTCGGGGCCGGCCTCATGGGCTCCGGCATCGTCGAGGTGTGCGCGAAGGCGGGCTACGACACCGTGGTCCGGGAAGTCACCGACGAGCTCGTGAAGAAGGGCTTGGCCCGCATCGAGGGCTCGCTCGGCAAGGCGGTCGAGAAGGGGAAGCTCTCGGCGGCCGAGCGGGACGCCGCGTGGAAGCGAATCGCCTCGACGACGAGCCTCGAGGACATGGCCGACTGCGACCTCCTGATCGAGGCGATCGTGGAGAACCTGAGCGTCAAGAAGGACACCTACTTCGCCCTCGACAAGATCTGCAAGCCGGCGGCGATCTTCTGCTCGAACACCTCGTCGCTGACGATCACGGAGATGTCGGCGGCCACCCAGCGGGCCGACCGCTTCGCGGGCCTCCACTTCTTCAACCCGGTTCCGGTCATGAAGCTCGTCGAGGTCGTGCGGACCATCTCGACCTCCGACGCCACCGCGGAGGCGGTCTTCGCCTTCGCGAAGTCGCTCGGCAAGGAGCCGATCCGGACGCACGACAACTCGGGTTTCATCGTCAACCGTCTGCTGGTCCCGTACCTGCTCGACGCCGTGCGGGCGCTCGAGGAGGGCGTCGGGAGCCGGCGAGGACATCGACAAGGGCATGGAGCTCGGCTGCGGCCACCCGATGGGGCCGCTCAAGCTGCTCGACTTCGTGGGCCTCGACACCACCTACGCCATCGCGGAGATCATGTTCGACGAGTACCGCGAGAAGCGCTTCGCGCCGCCGCCCCTCTTGAAGCGCATGGTGCTCGCCGGGCGATACGGAAAGAAGTCGGGCCGGGGCTTCTACGAATACGGAGGGTAGGGGCATGTGGGAGTTCGTGCGGGTCGAGGACCGGGACGGGGGCATCCGTGTCCTCACGGTTTCCCGGCCGGAGAAGTTGAACGCCCTGAACGCGGCCGTCCTCGACGACCTCGCGGCGGCGGTGGGGCAGGCCGAGGCCGACGGCGGCCTGCGGTGCCTCATCGTCACGGGCGCGGGCGAGAAGGCCTTCATCGCGGGAGCGGACATCGGCGAGCTCGCCAGGCTGACTCCGCTCGAGGGCCGCGAGCACGCCCGCCGCGGGCAGGCGCTCTTCGACCGGATCTCGGCCCTGCCCGTGCCGACCATCGCCGCGATCAACGGGTTCGCCTACGGCGGAGGGCTCGAGCTCGCGATGGCCTGCACGCTGCGGGTCGCCTCCGAGAACGCGAGGATGGGGCTCCCGGAGACCTCGCTCGGGATCCTGCCGGGCTACGGCGGGACGCAGCGGCTGGCCCGCCTCGTGGGCCCGGCGCGGGCTCTGGAGCTCGTCCTGACCGCCGAGAAGGGATTGACGGCCGCCGAGGCCGAGCGGATCGGGCTCGTCAACCGGTGCTTCCCCGCCGGGCAAGGCGCTCGAGGGCGCGCTCGAGATCGCGCAAGAAGGTCGCCGCCAACGGGCCCGGTCGCGTGCCGCTACGCCATGGAGGCGATCCGGCGGGGGATGGAGATGCCGCTCGCCGAGGGCCAGCTCCTCGAGGCGACGCTCTTCGGTCTCTGCGCCGCGACGGCGGACACGAAGGAAGGCATGGCGGCGTTCCTCGAGAAGCGTCCGGCCCTCTTCACCGGGCGTTAGCGCCGGCCGCGGATGGGCACCGATCTCGTCAGCGCCTGCATCTTCTGCGCCGGCTGGCTGCTCGGCGATGAACCTCGCGCCGCGGACGGGCTCTCGGGGCAGATCGGCTTCTCGTACGCGACGATGGCCCGCCGCTACGACGTGACCGAGAACCGCGTGGACGCCTCGGACGTGACGCCGAAGTTCGTGCTCGTCGGCATGGGCAAGGCCTGGCCGGCGCCGGATGGTCTCGGCGCCGGGACGCCGGCCTCGGAGTGGCGCGTGCGGATCGCGTTCGGCGCCTCGCACGACGAGCAGGAGCGCAAGGCCCTCGGGGACCTCGAGCGTATCCTGACCTCCGGCACGGGCCGCTACGAGAACTTCGCGCTGCTCGGGCGCGTCAAGGTCGGCGAGCGCGACTCGATCGAGATCGCGTTCGACCGCCGCGCGGAAAGCGCGACCGATCTCGTCAACATCGGGCCCGAGAACGGCGCGGTCTCGACCTCGCGCTCCCTCTCGGCCGAGCGGGGGGACCTGGCGGTGGGCTGGCGGCACCGGTGGCCCGGGCTCGAGGCCGAGATCGGGTTCCACGGCTCGCGCCCCGACGGCTACAACTCCGCGCTGGGCTCCTTCCAGAGCGCTTCGGGCCCGCTGTACGGCGGGGAGGCCGAGGCGCGGTGGCAGAAGCGGCGGCTGGACCGCGCTCCTTCACGCCGAGGGGATGTGGGGCAACCTCGACGTGCACCGCGAGAGCCTCCCGGCCTTCGAGGACCGCGACGCGTCGCTTCCCGCCTCGTTCGAGGCGGTACGGCTCGGCGTCGGGTACTCCTGGCCGCGCACCGAGCTCTTCCTGACGACGACCTACGACCGCCAGGAGCTGCCGTTCGTGGCGCTCGCGGTCCTCGGCACCGAGCAGGTGGCGTTCGATCGCGGCTACGACCCGAACTCGGTCAACGACGAGGTCTACTTCGATCTCGCCTTCCGGTACGCGATCACCCCCGCGATCCGCATGCGCGTCGCCGTGGCGCTGGCGTGGGGATCGGAGACGGTGAGCCTCGTCGACTCGGCCGGCGTGCTCGCGCCGCTCTCCTTCGACGTGAAGCGCCGCGGGATCTTCGGCGGAGGCCTCTCGGGCGCGCTCGGCGCCCCGGAAACCGCCCTTTTCATCGGGGCGGACTTCTCCATCGGGGCGCCCCCGAAGTAGCGGGCAGTTGATCTGGCGGGGCCCGCGGTTTAGACTCAGTCGGAAAGAAAACACCTTGCACCCTCCGGACTCCGACCTCGATCTACGACTGGAACCGCGCCGGCGGGGCCGTGTTCCCCTCCCGGGGACGGGTCGAGCTCGACGACGAGACGCTGCGCGACGGGCTCCAGTCGCCGTCGGTGAAGAGCCCCTCGATCGAGCAGAAGGTCCGCATCCTCCACCTCATGGAGGCCCTCGGCATCGACTCGGCCGACATCGGGCTTCCCGGCGCCGGGCCCCACGTCGTCGAGACCGTGACGCGTCTGGCGCAGGAGATCGTGCGCGGCGAAGATGAAGATCCGGCCCAACTGCGCCGCGCGCACCGTGGCGGCCGACATCCTCCCGATCATCGAGATCTCGCAGAGGGTCGGCATCCCGATCGAGGTCGCGTGCTTCATCGGCTCCTCTCCGATCCGCCAGTACGCCGAGGACTGGGACTTCGACGCGGATGCTGCGGCTCTCGGAGGACGCCGTGGCGCTCGCGGTCAAGGAAGGCCTGCCGGTCATGTACGTGACCGAGGACACGACCCGCGCGCACCCGGACCACATCCGCCGCATGTACACCGCCGCGATCCGCGCCGGCGCGGGCCGCGTGTGCGTCTGCGACACCGTCGGCCACGCCACGCCGGACGGCGTGCGCAACGTCGTCCGAGTTCGTGACGCGAGCTGGTCGCGGAGGTCGATCCCGAGGTCAAGGTCGACTGGCACGGCCACCAGGACCGCGGCCTCGCGCGTGACCAACGCCCTCTGGGCGCTCGAGGCCGGCGCGCACCGCGTTCACGCATGCGCGCTCGGCATCGGCGAGCGCGTCGGCAACACGCCGATGGACCAGCTCCTCGTCAACCTGCAGCTGCTCGGCTGGATCGACCGGGACCTGACGCGCCTGAACGACTACTGCGCCGCGGTCTCCGAGGCGACCGGCGTACCGCATCCCCGACAACTACCCGATCGTGGGTCGCGACGCCTTCCGCACGGGCACCGGCGTGCACGCCGCCGCCATCATCAAGGCCCGCAAGAAGGGCGACGAGTGGCTCGCCGACCGCGTCTACTCCGGGCGTCCCGGCGAGCATGATCGGCCGGCACCAGGTCATCGAGGTCGGCCCGATGAGCGGCCTCTCGAACGTCCAGTGCTGGCTGGAGGACCGGGGCATCGAGGCGCGGCCGGAGCTCGTCGACGCCGATCTTCCGCGGGCCAAGGAGAGCGACCAGGTCCTGCTCGACGAGGAGATCCTCGAGGTCGTGCAGCGCCTCGCGCCGGCCGCGGTCGGCCGCGCGTAGGGCCGGCGCGGCGCCGCGGGACGCGCGCCCGGCTACGCGCTTTTTCGACCGCGAGCTGCCGACCTACCTCGACCACCTCGCGGTCGAGCGGGGCCTGGCGCGGGCGAGCGTCGAGGCGTACCGGACCGACCTCGAGGCCTTCGGACGCTTCCTCGCCGAGAGGCGACTCGAGGCGGCAAGAGCGAGCCGCTCGGACCTCTCCCGCTGGCTCTCGGGCCTGCGCGGGCAGAGGCCTCTCCGCGCGGTCGGCGTCGCGGGCGCTCTCGGCGGTGCGCGGCTTCTACGGGTTCGCCGCCGCCCACCTCGGTTTCGCCGAGGATCCGACCGCGGACATGACGAACCCGAAGACCGGGCTCGCACTGCCGAAGAGCCTCTCGGAGGGGGAGGTCGAGTCGCTGCTCGAAAGCCCCGAGGCGACGACGCCGCTCGGGTTGCGGGACCGCGCCATGCTCGAGCTCCTCTACGCCTCCGGCCTGAGGGTCTCGGAGATCGTGGGCATCCCCTCAGGACGCCGTGGACCTCGACGCCGGCATCCTCCGCGTGCGGGGCAAGGGCGGCAAGGAGCGTCTGGTGCCGTTCGGAAAGTCTGCCGCCCGTTGGCTCAGACGGTATCTCGAGTCGGCCCGGCCGAAGCTCGACCGGCGGCGGTCCGCGCACCTCTTCCTCGTCGGTCCGAGGCGCCGCCATGACGCGCCAGCGTTTCTGGCAGCTCATCGAAGGATACGGCCGCAAGGCCGGAATTCGCGGACGCCTGACGCCGCACAGCCTGCGCCACTCGTTCGCGACCCACCTGCTCGAGCACGGGGCCGACCTGCGGGCCCTCCAGATGATGCTCGGCCACGCGGACATCGCGACGACCCAGATCTACACGCAGGTCTCGCGTTCGCGCCTGCGGCGGGTCTACGACGAGTTCCACCCGAGGGCCGGAAAGGCCCCCCGTGGCAAAATAAGCGGATGACGCCCCCGACGGGCCACTCGGGCCCGGAATGCCGCGGCCCGCAAGGCGGTTTCCCGTCCCGCATGCCCCGATTCGCCGGATTGCTCGGTCCCGCCGGTCTCGTCTGCCTCGCCCTTTCGTCGCCTCCGGCGGCCAGGGCTGAACTCGTCGTGTTCGAGGACGGCCGGGTCGTGAAAGCGGCCGGGTACCGCGTCCTCGCCGAGGAGGTCGAGATCGAGCCTGCCCGGGGGCGGGAGCTACCGGGTTGACCTGTCCCGCGTCGAGCGGATCGTGGACGACGAGGTCGTGGTGGACGCGGTCTTCGTCGAGGAGGACCCGCTGCATGCCGGGACAACCTACGACCTCTCCTACAGCGAGGGGCGAAAGCCTCTCTTCGGGTCGGCCTTCGACGCGCTCATCGAGCGGGAGGCGAGGCGGTCGAACCTCGACGCCTCGTTCGTGTCGGCCCTGATCCGCGCCGAGTCGAACTACGAGCCCCGGGCGGTGTCCCGCAAGGGCGCCCGCGGCCTCATGCAGCTCATGCCGGCCACCGCGAAGCGGCTGTCGGTGCGCAGGCCCTTCGACCCTGCCTCGAACGTACGGGGGGGAGTGCGGTACCTGCGCGAACTCGTCGACCGCTTCGGGCACCGACCGGACCTCGTGCTCGCTGCCTACAACGCCGGGGAGGGCGCCGTCGAGACCTACGGGGGCGTGCCGCCTTACCGCGAGACCGTCGCCTACGTGAACCGGATCCTGAAGTGGTGGCAGCCCGCGGAGCTCTCGGCGGCGCGGTAGCGCCGGGCCCCGGGCGCCGTCAATCGGCCCGAGCGATCGACCTGACCCGGATCGTGTCTGCCTCGAGCACGCCCTCGATGCGCACCTTCTGGCCGCCGTAGGGGCGGGGAGCATCCTGGTCGTCGAGCTGGTAGAACCTCCGTCGGCCGGCATCCACGAACCCGAAGGTCGCCCCCTTCTCGACGCACCGGTAGGTACACTCGCGGTCCGTCGTTCCCATGCCCCACTTTGCGATCATCGGCGCGTGATCGGGGCCGCACTCGGTGTCGGTGATGTACCCGACGCGGCCAGACGAGAAGGGCCGCGAAGAAGACGCGACGCCGCTCGGTCACGGGCTCTGTTTCGATGCCGGGCGCTCCGGGGCGATGGGGACTCGATAGGATGCGCGCATGAGAATCCCCAGAATACTCGCTCTCGGCGTGCTCTTGGGCGGCTGGGCCCGCCCGGGCGCGGCCGCCGAGGCCCCGGACTTCGAGGCGGCGGGGCGCGAAGCGGTCGGGCTGCTGCAGGCCTACCTGCGCGTGGACACGACGAATCCTCCGGGCCGCGAGCGGCTGGCCGCCGAGTTTCTCAAGGAGATTTTCGACCGGGAGGGCATCGAGAACCGGATCTACGACCTCGGCAAGGAGAGGGCCAACATCCTGGCCCGGCTGCCGGGCAGCGGCCTCGCGCGACCCATCCTGCTCCTCAATCACCTCGACGTCGTACCCGCCGACCCGGAGCGCTGGACCGTGCCCCCGTTCTCCGGGGACATCCGGGACGGCTACGTCTGGGGACGCGGAGCCACCGACATGAAGGGCACGGCGATCTGCCAGCTCATGACGGTGCTGCTGCTCAAACGCTCCGGGATTCCTCTCGATCGCGACGTGATCTTCCTCGGCACAGCCGACGAGGAGGAGGGCAAGGAGAACGGCGTTGCCGAGATGGTCCAGAAACACCGAGCCGACCTGCGCGACGCCGAGTACTGCTTGACCGAAGGCAACACGATCGCGGTCGAAGACGGGCGCGCGGTGTCCTGGGACGTCGATGTGACGGAGAAGGCGCCTCTCTGGCTCAGGGTCGTGGCGTCCGGCAAGGCCGGCCACGCGTCGATTCCGGCGCCGGACGGCGCGGTGGCCAGGCTCGTGCGGGCCGTGTCGAAGATCCTCGCCTACGAGCCACCGATCCGGCTGATCCCGGCGGTGAACGCGTACTTTCGCCAGCTGGCCCCCAGCGCCGAGGGCGAACTCGCGCCGCGCGCTCGCGGACCCGGTCGCGGCCATCCAGGACCCGTCGCTGCGCAGGGTCCTGGTCGAAGATCCGGAGCGCAACGCCGCCTGCGCGACGACGATCTCGGTCACCGGCCTGTAGGGCAGCCACAAGGTCAACGTCATTCCGGGCGAGGCGACGGCGTCGATCGACTGTCGCCTGCTTCCGGGCGAGGATTGGAAGCGTTCCTGCTCGACCCTGCGCGACGTCGCAGCCGACGAGACGCTGCGCTGGGAGGTCCTGCTTTCCGAGACGGCGACGGAATCGCTCATCGACACCGCCCTCTTCCGCGCGATCGAGCGAGCGCGCGACCGGCTCGCGCCGGGCGTCCCGGTGCTGACGCCACCGCTGACGTCGTCGACCGACGCCACTCGCCTGAGGCAGATCGGCGTCGTCGTCTACGGCTTCGAGCCGTTCCGTCTCTCGGAGGACGACGATCGCAGCCACGGCGACGACGAGCGCCTGTCGGTCGACAACGTTCGCTACGGCCTCGAGGTCACCTACGCCGTGGTGTCGGACGTCGCGGGGGCGCGGGCGAGCCGCTGATTTGTCGGGCGGCCGCCGTCGCGGCGTCGAGCCTCTTGGCGAGCCGTGCGATCTCGGTCCGTGTCGCGTCGGGCGCTCCGGCCTGCAGGGTCTCGCGGATGGCGGGCAGCGTCTCGGCCTTGTAGGAGGGCAGCGGCGCGTAGATCTGGTGCCGGAACCACGGCCGTCCCGGCAGCCCCTCGCCGTCGAGGACCGCCCGTTCGAGCGAGAGAAGCCAGGCGTTCGCCGTCGCGGGTCGCGACGAAGCCGAGGCCCCCAGACTGGAGTCGTGCGGCCAGGGTCTTCTGCGCGGCCTCGGCCGCTGCGCTCCATGCCCGGGCCTTTGCAGCGAGGTCGCGCAGTTCCACGGCGAGCGGCGCCGAGGCCGGGGCCGCGGCGAGGTCGTCGGCGTACCGGGCGATCTCGCGGCCGTACGCACCCGCGTCGAAGGGCAGAAACTCCGCGTTGGCGAAGCGCAGGGCCAGCAGCCCGGCGTACGTTGCCATGGCCGCGGTGTAATGAAACCCGGGGTCCCCCTCGGTCGCCATCCAGCGGTAGGAGTCGTAGACCGAGTGGTAGACGCCGTACGGGCCGTCGAAGACGAGATCGGCGGAGGCGATTCCGAGGTGGTTGAAGAACACGGTGTAGTCCGAGCCGCTGCCGAGGATCGCGACGGGCAGGTCCTCGCCGCCCGCCGCGGCCGTCGCGTAGCTACCGACGCCAATGAACCCGGCGCTCTCGCGCCACGTATCGGCCAGGCTCTTGCCGGGCGCGCCGGGATCCGGCAGGTCGCGGGCGGCGTCCCGGATCGCCGCGAAGAGCAGCGGCGATGCCGAGGGGGAGAAGAGGCGGCCGTGCGCGGCTTCGTCCACGTTGATGCAGACGACGGCGTTCGTCTTGAGGTCTTTCTCGTTCTCCTCACCCCACTCCGTCGACCCCGTCAGCGTGAACTCCTCGGCGTCCCAGGCGGCCATCACGATCGTCCGGCGTGGCCGGAAGCCGTCGGCGGCGAGGCGTCCGAGCGCACGGCCGAGGGTGAGCAGCGCGGCCGTCCCCGAGGAAGGGTCCGCCGCTCCGTAGACCCAGGCGTCGTAGTGGTTGGAGAGAAGGACGATCCGGTCGGGCTCCTCGTTCCCCCGCAGGGTCGCGATGACGTTCTTGATCGGGCGCCGTTCGCGGCTGTTCTCGATCCTGAGGTGGAGCCTCACCGGCCCGGGGCCGACGCGGAACGTCTCCGGCAGCGCCAGCCCCTGCCAGGAGTCGTCGGGCACGGCGGGGCCCCTGAGCCTCTTCAGGATCTCCGCCGCGTCCCGCCAGGAGAGAGGCATCATGGGGATTTTCGGCAGGATCTGCGATTCCGACGCCGGGATGCGGCGTGCGTCAGGCGTCGAGGCCCAGCCGGGCGTCAGCGGATCGCCGGGGATGAGAAAGTCGTAGACGTTCGCCCCTCGCTGGAAGTGCGAGGCCGGTCCCCACGGGCCGCCGGGATAGACCGGGCCCTTGAACCAGCCGTCGTCGATGGGATCGGAGTACACGATCACGGCAGCGACCCCGCGCTTCTCGGCCTCGAGCGACTTGCCGCCTCGGTAGCCGCCGAAGTACCGCGCCAGGGCGATCCTGCCGCGGACGTCGATGCCCAGCTTCGCCAGGCGTTGGTAGTCCTCGGCGCTTCCCCGGTTGACGTACACGACCTCGGAGACGACCTCGGCCGACGGAGAGTAGGCGTTCCAGGCGGCGGCCGCCTCGGGCACGTCCGAGTCCGGGTCCTCGGCGATGGGCTCCTCGCGACGGCCGAGCGCGACCTCGGGCTCGCCCACGATCTCGAGCTTGGCGCTGCGGGGATAGGAGAGCAGCACGTCGTAAGTGGGGGTGCGAACGTCGAAGCCGGCTTTGCGGTACTCGCTGGCGAGGAAATCGGCGACGCGCGCGTTGCCCTCCGTGCCGGCGACGTGAGGCGCGCTCGTGATCTCCCGCAGAATGGCCCCGCACTCTTCGGGCCGCGGGAGGGCGACAAGGCGCCTTTCGATCTCGCGCTGCCGTGCCGCCGAGGGCGGTGAAAAGCCGGTCAACGGCGCTTCGGCCCGCTCGACACCCCGAAGCGCCATGATCGCCGCGGCGGCGAGCGCAGCCGCCTTCATCGCGGCATCGCCCGGGCCCGGCGCCGCATCGAAAGGTAGACCGGCATGCCCGCGAGGAGGATCCCGATTCCCGCGAGAGTCTCCCTGGGCTGCTCGCGCACCGTGTTGGCGGCCAGAAGGATGGAGCTCGCGACGAAGAGAAACGGGACGGCAGGGTAGCCCCAGCAGCGGTAGGGCCTCGCGAGATCCGGCCGCCGCCGCCGGAAGAGAAAGAGGGACATTCCGGTCGCCGCGTAGGCGAGGATCACGGCAAAGGTCGCGTACGTGTAGAGCTGGTCGTACCGGCCGGAGAGGCAGAGCAGCGACATCCACCCCGCCTGGACGACGATCGCGAACGACGGCGTCAGGAATCTGGGGTGGACGCGCCCGAAAGCCTTCGGGAAAAGGCCGTCTCTGGAGAGGGCGTAGACGATGCGCGGCCCCGGGACGATTCCGGCCGAGAGGCATCCGAGCGCGGCCGCCGTCACGGCGAGCGAGATCAAGTACGCGGCGCCTGGGCCGAAGAGCCGGGTCGACGCGACGGTGGCGGGCTGAGCGACGCCGGCCATCTCGACGGGTGGAATCGCCTTGAGGAAGGTCGCGTTCACGCCGACGTAGAGCAGCGTGACGAGGCCCGTGCCGAGCAGGAGGGCGATCGGCAGGTTTCGCTCGGGGCGCGCCACCTCTCCGGCGGCCGCGACGATCTCGTTCCAGCCGTAGAAGCACCAGAAGACGGCGACCATCGCCGTGCCGAAGGCGGCGGCCGTGATGGGCGCGACCGCGGGGGCCGCAGGCGCGCCACCCGGGGCGGCCGCGAAGGCCCCGCCCGCGGCGATCCAGAGCAGCGCGAGAAGGACCATGGACGTGAAGACCCCCTGGATCCGGGCCCCTTCCTTGATCCCGACGTAGTGGGTCGCCGAGAGAATGAGAACGGCGGCGACGGCGACCAGCTGGCCGGCCGCGACCGGGTGAGCTCCCACGTTGAAGGCGACGCGCGCGTTGCCGAGGCCGGGAAAGAAGACCGAGAGGTACTCGGCAAAGCCCGCGGCTACGGCGGCGTCGGCGCCGGCGAGAATCACCCAGTAGGCGACCCACGCGTAGAGAAACGCCGGAAGCTCGCCGAAGGCCTCGCGGATGTAGACGTACATTCCGCCCGACTGCGGGATCATCGCGCCCATCTCGGCGTAGACGAAACCTCCGGCGATCGAGAGCAGGCCTCCCACGATCCAGACGGCGAGGATCCATCCTCCCGACGGCAGGGACTTCGCGATCGCTGCCGGCGTCAGGAAGATGCCTCCTCCCACGACGAGGCCCAGCACGAGCAGCGTCGTGTCCCAGAGGTTCAGGCCGCGGACGAGCTCGCCCGCGGCCGAGGCGGGATTCGCGGCGCTCACGCGGCGACCGGCAGACGGAGGATCTTGCGCGCCTCGGCGATCGAGGCGGGCTCGCGCCCGACTTCCCGCGCGATGCGGACGACGCGCTCGACGAAACGGGCGTTGGAGTCGGCGAGCTCGCCCTTGCGGTAGAAAATGTTGTCCTCGAAGCCGACGCGCACGTGCCCCCCCATGGCGATGGCCAGCGTGGCCATCGCGGTCTGGCGCCGCCCGATGCCCGCCACCGTCCAGGTGGACCCCGGGGGAATGGAGCGAGCGAAGTGCACCAGGTTCTCCGGGGTGGCCGCCGCAGCGCCCGGTACGCCGAGGACGAAGTCGAAGTGCGCGGGCGGCGTGAGCAGCCCCTTGCCGAAGAGAACGTCGGCCGTCGCGAGCATCCCGGCGTCGAAGATCTCGAGCTCCGGTGTGATCCCGAATTTCCGGATGCGGTCGAGGATTGCGCGGATCGTAGGCAGCGAGTTCTCGAAGATCTCCTCGCCGAAGTTGCAGGTGCCGAGCGTCAGCGTGGCCATGTCGGGCTTCAGTTCGAGCGCCGCGATCCGCTCCTCGACGCCCATTCCGACCGCGCCCCCGGTCGAGAACTGCTGGACGATGGGGCAGCGCGCGCGGATGGCGGCCGAGTAGGCGCGGAAGGTCTCGAGGTCCTGCGTGGGCCGGCCGTCGGGCTTGCGCCCGTGGACGTGGCCGATCGTCGCCCCGGCGTCGTAGGCGCGCTTGTACTCCTCGCCGACCTCCTCTGGCAGGAGTGGGAGGTGCGGCTGCTGGGAGCGCATGACCTCGGCTCCGACGCCGGCGACCGTGATGACAAGCGCGTCGCTCACGAGCGACCTCGCTGCTTGTCGAGGGGAACGACGCACGTTCCGGTCGCCCGGGCCACGACCTCTGGAGGAGCGAGGACGCGGGCCGAGGAACCCTCGACCGGAGCGATCACCTTTCGGGCCTCGAAACGCATCTCGCGCGAGGTCTTGCCGACCCGCGTGATCTCGGCCTCGACCTCCAGGTAGTCTCCGCTGCGCACCGGGGCGAGGAAGTCGACCGAAGAGTAGGCGCGGAAGAGCCCCTCGTCGCCGTCGTGGCGGACGAGCAACTCCGTCGCGGCGTCGCCGAAGAGCTTCAGGACGAACGCCCCGTCCACGAGGCCCCCTCCGTAGTGCGCCTGCTCGGCGCCCACCCGCAGCCGCAGCAGGACCCTGTCGCTCACGGGCCGGCCGCCGCCGCGCCCCTGCGTCGGGTCAGCTCCTCGAGCAGGAAACCCGCAACCCGCGAGGCCGTCGTCCCGGGGCCGAAGCCGGCGTCGTAGCCAAGCTCCTTGGCCAGGGCGTGGTCCACGCGGGCCCCGCCCGCGATCAGGACGACACGATCGCGCAGGCGCTCGGCCTCGAGCATGTCCACGAGATCCGTGAGGTGGCGGATGTGGATCTCGTTCTGGGTCACCGTGGCGGAGACGAGCACGGCGTCGGCCCGCGTGTCGCGCACCTGGCGGACCGCCTCCGCCACCGGGACCTGGGCGCCCAGGTTGCGCGCGTCGAGCCAGTGGTAGCGTTCGAGGCCGTAGTCGCCGGCGTAGCCCTTCATGTTGAAGATCGCGTCGAGGCCGACCGTGTGGGCGTC
Organism: uncultured Acidobacteriota bacterium; assembly: GCA_963724465.1. GTDB lineage: Bacteria > Acidobacteriota > Thermoanaerobaculia > UBA5066 > Gp7-AA6 > DAHUXD01. Next base: position 301,914 of record CAVRUT010000001.1, read on the forward strand.
GGACTCGAGGGCACAACCGAGGACGACGATGCGCCGCTCGAACCGTCGACCGAGCTCCGCGTCGATCTCCTCGCGCCCGAGCGCCGCCGCCGGCGCCTCCTCGGCGGCGATCCCGGAGAGGTCGACGTCGTGGGTGGCGCGGCCGTAGACGACGAAGTATGTGAACTCGGGAGCGATCGCCTCGGCGAGCGTCACGTACGGCTCGCGGATCCCCATCTTGGCGACGTAACGCTTGGCCGCCTCGGCCGCAACGGCGGACTTCGCGACCGGGAGGGTGAAGGAGATCTGAACGGCCCCGTCCCCCTTCTTGTCGCCGTAGGGTCGGACCGGCCTCGGAACGTTCACGCGCGGGCCCCGGCCGGAGCTTCGCTCCAGGCCTCCAGGAACGGGTTGGCGTATGTCGGATCGCGGCGGACGACGCCGTCGTAGCCGCGGCCCCGGTCGCGCGGGCGCCGCGTGTCGGCGAAGACCCCTTCGGAGAGGGCGGCGAAGAGGCCGTGGTCGGCAACTCGCGCCAGGATCCGCTCGGCGCCGGCGAGGACCTCGCGGGCCCGGCGGACAATGCGTCCGTCGGACCGGAACGTCATTTCCTCGGCGAGGTGCCGGGCGTTCCTGCGGATCGTCTTCGCCTGCTCGATCGCCAGCCACCGGTCGTGGAGAAATGGCGTGTGGAGCGCTTCGGTCAGCATTCCGAGAAGGTGGATCGACTGGCCCGTCGCGACCGACGTGAGGACGAAGAGGGCGTTCTGCTGGTAGCCCCGAAAGACATTGCCCGTCATGTGCTTGGTGGGCGGCATGTACTTGAGCGGCGCACCCGGGAAGATCTCGCGAGCGGCCTCGGCCTGGGCGATCTCGTAGAGAAGGCCGTCCTCGAGCTCGGGGTCGATCTCGAACGCGTGGCCGAGGCCGATCTGCCAGTCCTCGAGGCCCGCGTCGCGCGCGAGACTCTCGTTGATGAACTGCGAAGCGAGAACGGCAGGCGCCTGCTCGACGGCGTCGGCGGTCGTCAGATAGTTGTCTTCGCCGGTGTTGATGACGACGCCGGCGACCGCGTTGATGCGCCTGGAGAAGTTCTGATCGATGAGCGTGCGCAACGGGTTGATGTCCCGGAAGATGATGCCGTAGAGCGCGTCGTTCAGCATCATGTCCAGCCGCTCGAGGGCCCCCATGGCGGCGATCTCGGGCATGCAGAGGCCCGAGCAGTAGTTCACGAGCCGTACGTACCGGCCGATCTCGGGCTCGAGCCGATCGAGCGCGGCGCGCATGAGCCGGAAGTTCTCCTGCGTCGCGAAGGTTCCGCCGAAGCCGGAGGTGGTCGCGCCGTACGGGACGTGGTCGAGGAGCGATTGGGCCGTGGAGCGGATGACCGCGATGCACTGGGCACCGGCGCGGGCGGCCGCGTCGGCCTGCACGACGTCCTCGTGGATGTTCCCCGTTGCGACGATCGCATAGAGAAGCGGCAACTCTTCCGGAGAATGGGACGCCATCCGGCGCTCGCGCTCGGAGCGGTTGCCTCGTATCCGCGCGAGCGTGCGCTCGACCAGGGGCGCGATCGCCTCGCGCCAGTGGGGATGCTCGGCGACGGTGGCGGCCTGCGCGGGGTCCGAAAGCAGGGCCGCAGCGTCGGCGGCGTCGCGGGCGCCGCGGGCCAGGGCACTGCCCATCCAGACAGCGGCGCCCCGGGGGAGCCGCCCGGCGGCCTGCAGGGCCGCGACGACCCGGTTGGGAACGGGAACGTCGTCGACGTCGACGCCGTCCACACCGAGGAGGCGCAGCACGGTGCGCTCGGTCGCGACCGTCGTGAACTGCTCGGTCTCGCGCCGCACACCGTCGGAGACCTTCCGGGCGAGGCTGCGGCACCGCTCGATTTGTTCGGTCGAGAGTCCCAGTTTTCCGGCCATGAGCGCGAAAAGTATAGCGTCAGGTCCGCGCTGACCGCAGGTCAGCGACGACGTCGAACACCGGGACTCCGGGGAATTCCCGCTCCAGCGAGTGGAAGAAAGCCGCGGCCGGCAGGGGCGGCCGCGCCGGGGCAGTGGGGTTGGACGTCAGGGCGAGCAGGCGCGCCCGGTGTCGCACGGCCAGAGCGACGTCCGCCTCGCGCAGACGCCGGCGCTCGGCCGGTGGGAGGAAGATGGAGGCGAAGTCTTCGGCCACGAGCGTCTCGCCCGGACGCGGAGGGTTCTCGTGCAGCAGGAGCTCGGTGATTGCGCCCTCCACCTGCCGGGTGGCTGCGCCGACCGGGGGCGGCTCGAGCCGGATGAGCTCGGCGGCGGCTCGAGCCGCGCCGAGCGCGGCCTCGGCCGATCCCCCGGCAGCGGGGCCGACCGAAAGCACGATGGCGTCGGCCACCCGCGCGCAGGCGAAGGCGCGCCGCCCGATCGCGCCGTCGAGGAGGACGATTTCGGCGCCCGCCTTCTCGAGGGCCACGGCCGTCTCTCCCATTTGCGACGCGGTCGAGGGTCCGATCATTTCGATCTCGCCGTCGCCCCCGGCACGCCGGACCTCCACCGGGCCGAAGCGCGTCGGAAAACCGAGGTTCGCGAGCGCCGCCGTCGGGAAGGGGGCCGCGGTGAACGTCGAGGAGGCGGATGCGAGGACCTGTCCGGCCCGGACGCGAAACCGCGGCTTCGGCTCCCCGGTGATGGCGTCGAAGCTCTCGCCGTCCCGGCCGGCGGACGTCACGCCCGCGACCCGGCCGAGCCGATGCAGTTCGCCGAGCACCGCGACGAGGGCAGTCGTCTTTCCGACGTTCTTGGCCAGGCCGAGGAAGGCGATGCACCGGGCGCCGGAGGAGAGGATCTCCTCGGCAAGCGCCCGCGCTGCCGCCGTCACCGAACGGGCCCCGCGAGCGAAGCGAAAGCAGTTGCGAGCGTCGGGTGGCGCCGGAGGAGTCCGAGCGCCGTCTCGTCGTGCCCCGGCACGAAGCCGTTTCCGATGACGAGCATCGTCGGTTTCGCAAGGCCCTCGGCCCCGAGCGCCGCGGCCGAGAAGGACGTCGCCATCCCGAAGAAGAGCACCGCGCCGTCGTCGCGCGCGCAGAGCACGCTCGCGGCCTCCGTTCCCGAGGCGTTGGCGACGTTGACGACCAGGTCCGCCAGGCGTCCGCCCGTCGCGGCCTCCACGGCCGAGAGCATGGCGACGGGATCGCGCGCGTCGATCGCGAAAACCGCGTCCGCGAACCCGAGGGCCCGGGCCCGGTCGGCCGCCGTCCGCGAGGGCTCGACCGCGAGGACCTTGCCCTTGCCACCGACCTTTTCCCGCGCCGCCGCCAGGCACAGCAGGCCGGCCTTGCCGGTCCCGATGACGAGAACGGTCAGGCCCGGCTGAGCGTCCCGAAGGATCGTCGCGGGTGCTCCGGCCACGTCGAAGGCGGCCAGCGCCACCGCCTCGGGGAAGTCGTCGGGGAGGCGCGCGAAGAGAGTTCGCTCGAAGAGGATGGCGGTGCCCGTCACGTCGACACGCTCGCTCTGCGGATGGATCTCGCCGATCGTGTCCAGGGCCAGCGGTGTGAGCGTGAGCGAGACGAGGGATGCGATGCGGTCGCCCTTCGCAAGCCGCAGGGCAGCCGGATGCCGGCGCCCTACGGCGGCCACCTCGCCGAGGAGCATGCCGCCCGAGCCGGTCACGGGGTTCTGCATCTTGCCCCGCTCTCGCACGATGCGCGCGATCTGATCTCGAACGGACTCGCCGGTCGACGATTCTGCCTCGCGCAGCTGGCGAAACGAGGCCGAGTCGATCGAGAGCGCCCGCACGGCAATCGCGATCTCGTTGTCGAAGGGGAGCGGCGTGGCGTCCAGACGCCGGGCCGCCTGAGGAAGGACGCCGGGTGGGTCGAGCGAGCGGTGGAGGCCGAAGGGATGCGGAGTCATCGTCGTCGCCATTGCCTCAAGGAAGCAGCGCGACGATGCGCAGCGGTCCGCCGGAGCCTCCGGCGATCTTCATCGGGAGTGCGATGACCCACGCGCCGGACTCGGGCAGCTCGTCGAGGCGGTCGACGTTTTCGAAGCCGGGCACGCCGGCGCCGCCGGCGATCTGGTGGACGATGAAGTCCTTCGACGCGCCGAAGTCGATCGACGCGGTGTCGACGCCGAGGGCGCCCACCCGGCGCTCACGCACGAGATACTCGGCTGCCTCCCTTCCGTACGAAGGGAAGTGGAGCTTCGAGGCGTCGCCCGGCGTGTCGTCCCCGAGGTAGGACTTCTTGTCCGGCCACCGGGAGCTCCAGCCGGTCTCGAGCAGTACGATCGTTCCTGGAGCGATCGCTCCGTTCTTTTTCTCCCAGTCTCGGACGTCGGCGAGCGAGAGCCGGTAATCGGGATCGGTGGCTGCCTTCTTCCGGACGTCGACGACGGCCGCCGGGGCGATGAGCCGACGCACCGGGATCCGGTCCGCGGTCAGGCCTTCCTTGGCGAAGTGGATCGGCGCGTCGAGGTGCGTGCCTCCGTGCTCGGGCGTGCAGAAGGTGTTCGAAGCGTAGAACCATCCCCCCGGGGTGAGGCCGTTGGCGAGGGACTTCAGCTCGAAGGCGGACGGCGACGTCGGCCAGTAGATCGTCTTTTCGTCGAAGGCGTGCGTCAGGTCCACGACCTTCGCGGTCGCAAGGTCGGGCGGGACCGGGCCTCCGGCGAAGGCAACCCCGGATGCGAGAAGCGCCGTCAGGGCGGCATCGGCAAGAAGCGGTCGTCGCATGGCGTCCTCCCCTCGCGTCACTCGTCCGCGGCGCCGCCGGCCCGCGCCAGCTGCTCCGCCTTGACGCCTTCCGCCTTGAACTTCCTGGCCGAGGCGAGCATGCGGGCGATGGTTTCGTCGAAGTCGGCCTTCGCCCCGCGCTGGAAACGGATCGGGTTGATGCGCGCCACCACGAACGGCCGCAGGTAGGGGCTCTCGAAACCGCGCTCCTTCAGGGCGGCCATGGCGGCGACGACCGCTTCGTCGAGCTCGAGGAGCGCCTTCGCCCGCTCCTCCCGGACCTCGAGGGCCTTGGCGAGCGGCTTGCCGAGGAAGGTGTCGATGCGCTTGAGGAGCGCGTGGTAGGCGCCTCCAGCGAAGCGGCCGTTGTGCTCGTAGCAGACCCCGAGCGTCAGGAATGCGGCTTCCTCGAACTCGAGCTCGTAGTCCTTTTCGGTCAGCGCGCCGCGGGGCGCGAGGTCTCGCGCCATGCGGACGACCTCGAGCGACTTCTCTCGCAGGTTGTGGGCTTTTTCGGTGTTCAGCGCGAGAATCTTGTACGTGACCTCGGCCTCGGGAAGCACGAGAGCCACGATCGATCGCGCGCCGAGGGCCCTCATCGAGGCGAGTCGGTGGTTGCCGTTGGGGGTCCAGTAGCGCCCCTCGGGGCCGCGCACCGCGATGATCGGATCGAGAAACCGGCCGAGGGCCGCGATCACGGAGCTCAGGCGCTTGACGTGAGCCTCCGAGAGGTCCCGCTGGAACGGCGTCGGGTCCACCGATTCGAGCGGGAGCGCCGCGAGCAGCTGCCAGCTCCCGCCGAGCGGATCGCGGTAGGCGGCCAGAAGTGCGCCGCCGTCCTTCTCGATCTGGGCGGCGAGCGCGGCCGCAGCGGGGGAGGGCTTGCCCTCGCGGACCTCGGCCGCGGTGAGCCCGCGCGAGCCAGGCTCGGCTTTCTTTCTCTTCCTGGGGGGCATCCCGAGAGCGGATACTTTCACGGATCATGGCAGGCGTCGAGCGCCCGGACACGCACTGGCCGATCCGCTTCTCGGACGTCCTTGCGGCCGAGGCCCGGATCCGACGCTGGGTGCCGGAGACCCCGCTGCGGTGCTACGCGCCGCTCGACGCCGCGGCCGGGGGTGGCATCTCCGTCTGGGTCAAGCACGAGAACCACGCGCCCACCAACTCCTTCAAGATCCGCAACGCGCTTTCGGCCATGACGCTTCTGTCCGAGGGTGAGCGGCGCCGCGGCGTCGTCGCGGCCACGCGTGGCAACCACGGCCTCGGGGTGGCCTGCGCCGGGTCGTTGCTCGGGATCTCCGTCACCGTCTGCGTGCCGCGGGGCAACAACCCGGAGAAGAACGAGGGCATGCGCGGCTACGGGGCGGAACTCGTCGAGGAGGGGCGCGACTACGACGAGTCCGTGACGGTGGCCGAGCGCCTGATGAGCGAGCGCGGGCTCAGGATGGTCCACTCGACCAACGACCCCGCTGTCCTTGCCGGGGCTGCGACCGTCGCCCTCGAAATCCTGCGCCAGGGGCCGGACCTGGACGCCCTGGTCGTGAGCGTCGGAGGAGGCTCGCAGGCCGTCGGAGCGCTGACGGTCGCCCGCACCTTACGTCCCGGACTCCCCGTCTACGCGGTCCAGGCGGCCGGGGCCTCGGCGGCGCATGATTCCTGGCATGCGGGTAAACCCGTACCCGGCGCGTCGGCCGACACGTTTGCCGACGGCCTGGCGACGCGCTCCACGTATCCGATGACCTTCGGGCCGCTCAAGAAGGGCCTGACGGACTTCGTCACGGTGACGGACGCACAGATCGCCGAGGCCGTGAGGGTCCTGCTGCGGACGACCCACAACCTCGCGGAGGGGGCCGGCGCGGCGAGCCTCGCCGGACTCTTCGCGCTGCGCGGGCGGCTCGCGGGCCGCCGCGTCGCCATCATCCTTTCGGGCGGCAACATCGACCGGGTGACCCTCGCACGTGTCCTCGCGGGAGAGCTCTGAGACGCGACCCGGGTCCGGACACGCCCGTCCGATGACGGCGAACAGAACCATGAATGGGCACCGGCGTTGAAGCCGGGCCCGCTTCACCAGGCGATCAGGCCGTCCCTGGCCTGCCGCTCGAGGAATTTCTCGACGAGGGCGGGCGTGGCGTTTCCGTAGTACCAGTGGCCGGCCGAGAGGGCCTCGGCGCAGACCCGCCGCGCGATCTCCGCCGCGCTCGTCTTCCCGTCGATCCAGCTCATTGCCTCGCTCGCCATCAGGGGAGAGAGGCCGGGCTCGTCGTCGTCGGGGGCCGCCCTCTTCGGCTTCTTTCCGGCCTTGCGCAGGGCCTCGTCCTGCTCCTTCTGGTCGCGCTTCGTTCGCCGGTCGGCGCGGCGCTTGTCCGAGACCCGGCGTTCCAGGGCCATCCAGGCGTCCAGCGTCGCCACGGTGTAACGGGGCGTGCGCCGGGAGAGGCGCTCGAGCGCGGGGTCCTGAGCGGCGGAACTCACCGCGGTGGCGACGCGCGCCTTGAGCGCGGACCCGACCGCGCGCAGCGCCGCCTTCCCTTCGGCGATCGCGGAGGGATCCGCTCCCGCGACCGGACCGACCTGCCTCGCCGAGTCGACCGCCGCCAGCTCCTTTTCGAGGGCGACGTCGAGCAGGTTCGCCGCCGCCGACCGTCTTTCTTCGGGCGTGCCGGTGCCCGTCTCGATCCAGGCCTGGGCCGTGGCGAGATCGCGCCCGAGACGCTCGGAGCCGCGCGCCGCCACGAAGGCCGAGAGGAACGGAACTTCGGCGGGCTCCGCACTCGCCAGCCAGTATGCGCTCGCCGCGACGACGAAGGCGTTGCGCTTCAGCTGCGTCGGGTCGATCTGCCAGAGGTCGTCGCCCGAGGAGTGGATGTTCTCGTCGGGCCAGTTGGTCAGCGTGGTGCCCGGCACGCCGACCCACGCGTCGTTGAAGACCATGTGGTCCGTCGAGTCGAAGTAGGGGACCGCCTGCGCGTGGAAGGGCTCGCGTGTTCCCAGGCGCGAAAAGATGGGCTTCGAGAAGGCCACGGCCGGCGGCAGCGAATCCGCCTGCCATGCCGGAAGGTACGCGTTGTTGCCCGCGACGACGGCGTCGAGGACGCTCTCCTCGACGTCGGAGAGGTAGGAGGGGCGCGACCAGGGCGTGCGCGCCATGAACTGGGTGCGCGCTCCGACCGACTGCTTCGCGCCGACCATGTCCTGGTTCAGGTTCGCGATGATCTTCTTCTCCTCGCCGGGATGGTCGGCGAAGTACCGGTACTCCGAGTAGATCTCGTCGCACCACCAGAAGCGGATCCCGCGGCGCGGCCTCGGCAGCTTGCCCTGAGCGATGAGCGCCGTCAGCGCCCGCCCGATCTCGAGCATGCTGGCCACACCCGATTGGTTGTCGTTGGCCGAGAACTTCTCCTCCTGGAGGTGGCTCGTCAGCACGATCTCGGGAAGGGAGGGGTCCGTTCCGGGAATCCGGGCCTCGACCATGGCGGTCTTTTTCTCGGGCAGCGTCGAAGACTCGACGACGATGCGCACGCGCAGCGAAGCCGCCTCCCCCGGCGTGCCGCCGCCCCAGCGGTGCGAGGTCTCGCCGCGCATGCGATCCGAGAGCGCCTTGCCCTGGCGCGCCGAGAGGATGAACGCGAACGTCGTCCCTTCGCCGCGCGGGCCGTCTTCCTCGGGGACGGACTGCCACGCGATCTGGTCCGGGGCCTCCGCCAGGGCGTTCAACCGGGACGAGGAGTAGGCCAGTATGCCAGCCGCGCCCCGCTTCCAGACCGCCTGCTCCATCACGGTCGAAGGATTGCCGTAGGCGAGCACGATCTTGCCGCGAACGTCGTTCCCGTCGTAATCGGCGGCCCGTTCCCCCGAGCCCACGTCCACGAGGCCCGCCGTGACGTCGGCGGGGCGTGAGTCGTCCGCGATCGACGTGGCGACCTCCGCAAAGGAGCCGAGGAGCGTCTCCCTCTGAGCGGTGCCCTCGCCCTCGAAGAGCCAGGCCTCGGCCCGCCGGCAGGTCCAGGAACCGGACTCGGCCACCTGGTCGATCCAGCGGACGTCCACCAGGCCCGCCGCCTTCGCCTTCTGCTCGACGTACCGCGCGACGGCGAAGAAGCCTTCCGACCCGGACGGCTTGTGCCACTGCGTCGTGATCCGGAGCGTCTCGAACGCAAGGTCGCCCGAGACCTCGTTGAGCAGGGCGCGCTCGGTCTTCTCCGGAACGAACGGTGAGGTCTGGCCGAGGACGAGGGACGCCGCGAGGCACCCGAGGGCGCCGAAAAGGGCCTTTCGCATTTTCACTCCGTCAATTTGGGGGCAGACTCTATCTCAGGCTCATTCGAGCGTGAGGATGAGGAGGGTCCGGTCGTCGTCGGCGGGGCGATTGCCGGAATGCGCCGCGACGGCGGCGAGGAGGGCCTCCCGCAGGGCTGCCGCCCCGGCCGTGGCGTTGGCGCGCAGCACGGCCTCGAACCGGTCGAAGCCGAAGGCCTCGTCCGAGGCGTCCACGGCCTCGACGAGGCCGTCGCTCAGGAAGACGACGAGGTCGCCCGCGGCAAACGATTCGGGTCGAGACGGAAACGCTTTTCCGGGAAAGAGCCCGAGGGGGAAGGAAGGCAGCGAGAGGGCCTCGACCCGCGTTCCCGAGATCCGGTACGGGGCGAGCTGGCCGGCATTGGTCAGGACGCCCCCGCGCGTCCGCGGATCGTAGGACAACAGGGCCAGGGTCATGTAGTGGCGCGGGTCCGTCGAGCGGTGGATGAGCTCGTTCAATCGGGCGAAGAGGTCTCCGCCCTCGTGGCCCGCTTCGACGAGGGACGACAGGGCGGCCTTGGCCATGGCCACGAGCAGTCCGGTTGCAAGGCCGTGGCCGGAAACGTCACCGAGTGCGAACGCCAGGCGGCCGTCCGGCATGGGCAGGTAGTCGTAGTAGTCGCCGCCGATCTCGGCGACCGGCTCGAAGTGGGCGTGCACGCCGACGCCCTCGAGTTCGGCTTCGGCGGGCGGCAGGAGCTTGCGCTGGATCGTCCGCGCGACCGCGATCTCGGCCTCGAGGCGCTCTTTGCGTGCCGTGTCGGCGAGCAGCCGCTCGATGGAGGCGGCCATGCCGTCGAAGGACCGGGCGAGATCGCCGATCTGATCGCGCGACTTCGAGTGGACCCGCACGGAGAAGTCGCCCCCCGCCACGGCGGCGGTGGCGCGCGTCAGGCGGTTGACGTTCCGGGCGATGGACCCGACGAGAGTGAATGCGATCGCAAGGGCGACCGCGTAGACGGCGAGGACGATCGAGACGAGAACCACGAAGGCGATCCGGAACACGCCACTGATCTCGTCGACGCCCTGGGTGAAGAGCTGGCCGGCGATGACCTGGGGAGACGTGACCGCCGTCAGGACGGCGACATTTCTGCCCGACTCGGCCGTCTCCTCGGCCGCATTGAGCGCCGTCTCGAGGTAAAAGGCGCGGACCCAGTCGGATCGCCAGAGTCCCGTTCCGGCGGGCGTCGCGTCGCGCGGTCGGCGGCGGATGGCCTCCGGAGTGGCCCGGAGCTTGCGGTCGCCGACCTGAATTCCCGATTCGCGGGGCTTCTCGTCGATCGTGAAGTTCGGCCCCTGCTTGCGAGAGGTCCCGACGTCGATGCCGGTCTCGTAGCCGGTGTGGTCAGCGAGCTCCTGAAGCCACGGAGCCTTCGGGTCGTTCAGGCGAAGGAGGTGGAGCGTGCCGGCCTTCTCTGCCCGCACCGCGAGCCAGACTTCGTCGCCGTCGACCAGAAACCCGGGGCGCTCGAGTCCCCGGGCCCACGGCGCCGCCGCTCCCGCCGGCAGCCACGGCACCTCGGAGGCCGTCACCTTTCCGTCGGAAGAGACCTGGATCGCCGGCAACTTCGCGCCGGCCCTCGCGGCCGTCTCGCCCACGGCCGTGATCTCGCGGCGCAGGCGATTGGCCACGTACTGGTGGGCGACGATGTACGCACTCAGCGACAGCAGTGCGGCCAGAAGCGGGATTGGCACGATGCCGATCAGGAAGTAGGAGAAGGCCAGGCGGAGTGTGAGGCGCCGGACAATCACTCGGAACAGAGCGACGCCGAGCCGCCAGAGCAGGATGAAGGCCGCCTGCGCCGCCACGGCCTTGGCCAGAAGGCTCCAGCAGCCGCTCTCGGGCGCGGCTCGGTCGACGAGGATCGAAGCGAGGACGGCGGCCGCGAGTACGGCGAGCCAGATCCGAGTCGATTTGCGCACGGGCACGGCGCGGTATTCTAACGACGGGCCACGGCGCACATCGGCTACAATCGGTCGGGACGTGAAGTTTCTCCGGCAAGCCGCACTCCTCCTTCCCTCGGCCTTCCTGCTGAACGTGCTCGTATTTCTGCTGACGCACGGCCGGGACGATCCGGGTTTCGGGGTCTATCCGTTCTTCCAGTCCTGGACGGGAGACGCGCCGACGGCTCCGGAGAGCCGCTTCTTCGAGCAGGCCCTGGTCTTCTTCATGCCGGCCTACGTCCTGACGCTTCTTTTCATCCTGAGCGTGACGCTCGCCGAACGGGCCCTCTTCGGAGCGTCGGCGCGCCGCGCGGCCTCGCGCTACGGACGAGCCTTCGCTGTGGCCTTTCCCGCGCTCTTCCTTGTGGCGAGCGCGGCCCTGATGTGGGTGGCGGAGCGACAGGCCCTCGCGCAGGCCCCCGGTTCTCTCGTCGCGCCGCTGCTCGCCGCGGTCGCCCCCTTCGCGGCGGGCGGCGTGGCCGTGCTCCCGGCGGCGGCGGCCGCGGCGCCGCTCGCGCTCCTGTGGAGGTTCGGAGCGGCATGACGGAGGCCGCACGCCCGGTTCTCATCGTCGACTTCGGCGGGCAGTACACGCAGTTGATCGCGCGCCGCGTCCGCGAGGCGCGGGTGTTCTCGGTCGTCGTCGCTCCTGGAGCGTCGGCCGAGGAGATCCGGCGTTGGAATCCCGTCGGCATCATCCTGTCGGGCGGGCCCCAGAGTGTCTACGAGAAGGACGCTCCCGCCCTGGCCGCCGATCCGACCGCGGCGGGCGTTCCCGTTTTGGGACTCTGTTACGGAATGCACTGGCTGGCGCACGCCAAGGGAGGCAAAGTCGAGGGCGCGCAAGGCCGGGAGTTCGGGCGCGCGACCGCAGAGGTCTCGGGTGATTCGGAGCTTTTCTGGGGGCTCGAGCCGGAACAGACCGTCTGGATGAGCCACGGTGACTCGGTCCTCGCCCCGCCACCCGGCTCGCGCGTGACCGCTTCGACGCCCGACACGCCGATCGCGGCCTTCGAGAACCCGGACCGCGGGCTGTACGCCCTGCAGTTTCACCCGGAGGTGCGCCACACTCCACACGGAACCGAGATCCTGCAGAACTTCCTCTTCCGCGTCTGCCGCGTGAAGCCGACCTGGACGATGGACTCGTTTCGGCACGACAAAGTCGCGGAGATTCGGGAACAGGCGAAGTCGGGAGCCGTCATCTGCGCCCTTTCGGGAGGCGTGGACTCGTCGGTGACCGCCATGCTGCTCCGGGAGGCTCTCGGAGATCGCGTCCACCCGATTCTCGTGGACCACGGCCTCATGCGGGCGCACGAGCGGCAGCAGGTGGTCGAGGCCTTCGGGAACCTGGGGCTCCGGGTGCACGCCGTCGACGCCTCGGACCTGTTCTTCTCGCGGCTGTCGGGCGTGACGGACCCCGAGGAAAAACGCAAGATCATCGGCCGCACCTTCATCGACGTGTTCGAAAAGGAAGCGAAGAGCATTCCCGACGCGCGCTTCCTCGCGCAGGGCACTCTCTATCCCGACGTGATCGAGTCCGTGTCGATCAAGGGGCCGTCGGCCGTGATCAAGACGCACCACAACGTGGGAGGTCTCCCCGAGCGCCTCGGGTTCGAGCTCATCGAGCCGGTGCGCGAGCTCTTCAAGGACGAGGTGCGGCTGCTCGGCGCCGAACTCGGCCTGCCCCGCGAGTTCCTGGCGCGCCACCCCTTCCCGGGTCCCGGGCTCGCGGTGCGCATCCCCGGCGAGGTGACGCGCGAGAAAGTCGCGATTCTGCAAAAGGCCGACGAGATCGTGCTCGACGAGATCCGCGCCGCCGGGCTCTACGACGCGATCTCCCAGGCGTTCGCGGTCCTGCTGCCCGTGCGCTCGGTGGGGGTCATGGGCGACGGTCGCACGCACGACTACGTCATGGCCGTGCGCGCCGTGCAGACGACCGACTTCATGACGGCCGACTGGTTCCGCATGCCGCACGACGTCCTCGACGCCATCGCGCGACGGGTCGTCGGCAGCGTGCGCGGCATCAACCGCGTCGTGTACGACATCACTTCCAAGCCCCCCGCCACGATCGAATGGGAGTGACCACGCCGCCGCACGCGGCGTGGTCATCCCGAGGCGAGTGAGCGCCGAGGGATCCCTTTAGAAGCCGCACCGAGGCTCGAAAGGGATCCCTCGCTGCGCTCGGGATGACAGAGGGCGAGCGCGACATCAACGAGCAGCGCCCTACGGCCCGGAGAAAACAAAAGGGCCCGCTCGTGCGGGCCCTTGGATTCGCGGAGCTTCGAGGGCTATTTGCCCGGGGCGCCTCCGGCCTGCATGCCGAGCGAGGTCATGATCTCGGTCGCCTTGTCCTTGACCGCCGTGGCCTTCGTGATGGCGTCGGTCCACTTGCCGGCCTTGAAGGCCTCCTGAGCCTCGCCCCACGCGGTCGTGGCCGCGGCCAGACCGTCCTTGGCGGTGGAAAGCGTCGCGGCGTCGAGTCCCTTGGGGAGCTTCTTGGACTGCGAGAGGATGTCCACGCGGCTCTTGATCGCGTCGACCATCTTCGGAAGGCTGTCGCTCAACTCGTTCCAGGTCTTCGTCAGCTCGTCCTTCTTCGCCTTGGCCTTGGCGAGCACGTCGTTGGCCTTCTGCTGGATGGACTGCGCCGAGGCCAGGGCCGCCTTGTAGTCGCCCTTGGCCATGGCGTCCTTGGCGGCGTTGAGGTCGTCGGACAGCGACTTGACGTCGTCGGGCACGAGGCTCTCCGCCTCGGTCCGTGCGCCGTTGACGGCCTCCTCGGCGAGCTTCATGGCCGCTTCGGCGGGCGCCTTGCCGCTGTTGCAGGCGAGGGACGCGGCGCAGAACAGCGCGAGGGCGTACTTCCAGGACTTCTTCACCATTTCTCCTCCTCTTTCTTTCAAACCGTCAACCAGGTCGTGTCAGGGAATCCGCAGCTTCTGGCCGACCCGGATCATGTTCGGGTCTTTGAGCACGTCGCGGTTGGCCTCGAAGATCTTGGGATAGAGGCTCGCGTCGCCGTAGTAACGCTGCGCGATCTTGGAGAGGTTTTCTCCGCTCTTGACCTCGTGCCACTGGGTGAAGTCCGCGCCGCCCTGGGGTGGTTTTTCGTCGGGCATGCTCGCTCCTTCGAGTACGCCGGGGGCAAGGAAGCAGGAACCGTAGGACGGAGGCTCCGGCTTGTCAAGTCGGGCCAGGCCCGTCCAGAAAGCGGGAGAGGCTCTCGAGGCCGGCGGCCACGTCGTCCGGAGACCCTCCGAAGGCCAGCCGGAAATGTGCCGGAGACCCGAAAAAGAGGCCCGGGGCTACGGCAGTCCCCGTGCCTGCGAAAAGAGCTTCGACGAACGGGCCGGCGTCGGCGACGCCATTCAGGCGCGGGAAAACGAGGCTCGAGCGCGACGGCACGCTCTCGATCTCGGCCCGCCCCGCGAGCCAGGCTTCGACCCGCGAGGCGTTGACCTCGAGTATCGCCCTGGCGCGGGCGGCCAGGGCGTCGAGGTTTCGGAACGCCACGACGGCCAGTCGGTCCGAAGGGATCGGCGCCCAGACGTCCACGACGTCCCGGACGCGGCGAATCCGCCGAGTGAGCTCTTCCGACGCCAGAGTCCAGCCGCAGCGCAGCGAGGCCAGGCCGTAGGCCTTGGTAAGGCTGCTCGTAGAGACGAAGACGGGCGAGATCGTCGCGGCCGGCGCAGGCCGCGCGGCAAGGACGGTATCGCGATAGACCTCGTCCACGAGAACGTGGATCCCGCGCTCGGCGGCGAGCTCGCCCACGGCCTTCAAGCTCTCCGGGCGGGCCAGCGCGCCGGACGGATTGTGCGGGCTCGAGATCAGAATCAGGCGCGTACGGGGAGACAGCGCTTCCTTCACGGCCGCCGGGTCGAGGTCGTAGCCCTCCTCGAACCTTCGCTCGAACGTTCTTACGTCGGCGCCGAGCAGCCGCGCGGCGGCCGGCATGGGATCATAGAAGGGGCTCTCGACGAGGACTTCGTCGCCCGGTTCGAGCAGGGCGGCGCAGGCCAGGAAGTTGGCGCCCGAGCATCCGCCGGCGGTCGCGACGCGTTCCCGAGCCACGCCCTGCCGGGCGGCGATCGCCTCGAGGAGGGGAGGATAGCCGTCTGGGCTCTCGCCCGCGATGTCGAGCGCCTCCCGCGCGCCGGGGAGGTCCTCGAGCGTGCAGGGCAAGAGGTTGCTTCCGGCCAGGTCGATCCGGGGGCGGGGCCGGGTCTTCGCCCACTCCATGTAGGCAGCGCGCACGCGCGTCACGGGGTGCCGCCCTGCCGCTTTGCCCGGCCGGAGTACGCGGCGTAGATGGGCAGGCCGGCGGCCAGAAGGACGGCGCCCAGGGCCGAGCGCAGGGGGCTCGAACGCACGACCCCGGCGAGCACGAGGGCCGACGCCGCTACGAAGAGAATCGGGAAAAACGGGTAGCCGGGCGACCGAAAGGCACCCGGGTCGCGTTCGGCGAGAGGAATGCGGCGGCGCAGAAGGATCACGGCCGCCACCGTGAGTGCGAAGAAGATCCAGTCGGCGAATACCACCGAGTCGACGAGGTCGCCGTACGTCCCCGTCAGCAGGAGCACGATCGCCCAGGCCGCCTGCAGCAGGATCGCGCGATGCGGCGTGCCAAAGCGGGGATGCAGGCGCGAGAGCCCGGGAAAGAACACGCCGTCCCGCGCCATGGCGTAATAGATGCGCGTGGGCCCGAGCAGCGTGAGGTCCAGGAATCCGAACGTCGAGACGGCAATCGCGGCCGCGATCCAGCGCTCCGCGCCGGGCCCGAGCAGGCGCTGCACGGCGTCGGCGGCGGGGGTGGCCGTTGCCGCGAGCCCGTCTCGGCCGAGCGTCGCGAGGTAGACGAAGTTGACAAGCAGGTAGACCGCGAGCACCACGACGGTGCCCGCAAGCAGCGCCCGCGGCAGCGTGCGGCGGGGCTCCCGGATCTCCTCGGCAAGTGTGTTGGCGTTCTGCCAGCCTCCGTAGGAGAAGAGGATCGGCACGAGCGCCGCGCCGAAGGCGAGCAGTGAGGCGGCCGGACGCGTGGCGGCGGCGGCCGGCGCCCCGGGAAGCCCGGGCGCGATGGCGAGGCCGGCTGCGATGAGCGCGGCGAGGGCACCGACCTTCAGCAAGACCAGGACGTTCAAGAGTCGGCTGCCGGGCTTGACGCCCGCGTAGTTCACCAGAGCCACCAGAACGAGCGCCCCGACCGCAAACGGCCGAGCCTCGGCCCCGGGCGCGCCCGCAAGGCGCAGCAGGTACTGGGCAAACGTGATCGCGACCGCGGCCAGCCCGCCGCCCTGGATCATGACGAGCGAGGCCCAGCCGAACAGGAAACCGACGACCGGGTGGTAGGCCTCGCGCAGGTAGGCGTACTCGCCGCCGGCGGCGGGGAAGAGCGCCGCGAGCTCGGCGAAGGCGAAGGCGCCCGCCAGCGCCACGATTCCCCCGAACACCCAGGCCCCGAGGATCCAGGCGGCGGTCGGCAGGCGCTGCGCGACGAGGTAGGGGTTGATGAAGATCCCCGCGCCGATGATGCCGCCGACGACCACCATCGTCGCGTCGAAGGTTCCGAGGGCTCGCCGGAGGGCCATCGGGCGGTGCGCGTCGGCGTCAGCGCCGCCGCAGGGCGCAGGCGGCGACGGCCCTGGTGTAGAGGAACGTCCCCTCGACGTCGAAGTCGAAGGCCATCCGCAGCGGGCCGATCTCGCACGCGATGGCGAAAAGGACCGACGACAGGCGGGCGCTCATCCGTCCGCGGTTCTATCACCTTTGAGCGCGGGGTCGAACACTCTTGGATACAATCGGACTCGATGCCCGGCGACTTCGTCCACCTTCACCTTCACAGCCAGTACTCTCTGCTCGACGGCGCGAACAAGCTGCCCGAGCTCTGCAAGCGGGTCGCGGAGCTCGGCATGCCGGCGGTCGCGGTCACCGACCACGGGAACATGTTTGGCGCATTCCATTTCTTCCACGAGGCCCTCCAGCACGGGATCCGGCCGATCGTCGGCGTCGAGGCCTACATCGCTCCCTCGGACCGCGGGAACCGCGAGGCGCAGGCCGCGAGCGAGTCGGGCGAGGGCTACGCGTACCACCTGACGCTGCTGGCCGCGACGCAGAAGGGCTACCGCAACCTCGTGCGTCTGGTCTCCGAGGCGTACCTGACCGGCTTCTACCACCGGCCCCGCATGGACAAGGCCCTGCTGCGCGAGCACGCGGAGGGCCTGATCGGGCTTTCGGGCTGCCTCAAGGGGGAGGTCGCCGGGGCCCTGTCCCGCGGCAACTACGCCGCGGCGAAAGCCGCGTTTCTCGAGTACCAGGAGATCTTCGGCAAGGGGAACTTCTTCGTCGAGATCATGGACCACGGCCTGCCCCAGCAGACGGCCATCGTCCCCGACCTGCTGCGGCTCTCCAAAGAGACCGGAGCGCCGGCCGTGGCCACCAACGACAGCCATTATCTTCGGCGCGACGACGCCTTCCCCCACGAAGTCCTCCTTTGCATCGGCATGGGCAAGACGCTCGAGGACGAGCGCCGAATGCGCTTTTACAACGACGAGTTCTACGTCAAGGACCCGGAGGAGATGAAGGCGCGCTTCCGGGCCTGGAGCCTGGAGGCCGTGTCCAACACCGTCGCGATCGCCGAGCGCTGCTCGGTGTCGTTCGACACCGACGGCCTGCACCTGCCCACCTTCACCACGCCCGACGGCCGGCCGCCGGCGGAGTACTTCCGGGACCTGGCGGGCGAGGGGCTCGAGCGCCGCCTCGTGGAGCTGTCGGCGGCGGATGCGGCGGCCATCCCGTCGGAGAAGTACCGGGAGCGCCTCGCGTACGAGATCGAGGTCATCGAGAAGATGGGGTTTCCCTCGTATTTCCTGATCGTCTCGGATTTCATCCGCTACGCGCGCGAGCAGGGAATCGCCGTCGGCCCCGGACGCGGCAGTGCCGCGGGCTCGATCGTGTCCTGGGCGCTGCGCATTACGGAGATCGATCCCCTCAAGTACGACCTGCTCTTCGAGCGTTTCCTGAACCCCGAGCGCATCTCGATGCCCGACATCGACATCGATTTCTGTCAGGCGCGCCGCGGCGAGGTCATCGAGTACGTCACGAAAAAGTACGGCCGTGAGAACGTGGCCCAGATCGTGACCTTCTCCCAGCTCAAGCCCAAGCTCGCCGTGCGCGACGTGGCCCGCGTGCTGTCCCTGCCGGTCGCCCTCGGGGACCGGATCGCCAGGCTCGTGCCCGACGGGCCGGACGTCAACTTCGAAAGGGCGTTCCGCGACTCGCCGGGCTTGAAGGAGGCCGTTGCCTCCGACGAATCGGTCGCCCGCGTCGTCAAGATCGCCGAGAGGCTCGAGGGACTCTCGCGCCACGCCGGGATCCACGCGGCCGGAGTCGTGATCGCGCCCCGGCCGATCATCGAATTTCTTCCCCTGTACCGGACCAACAAGGACGAGATCACGACCCAGTTCGACATGACCGCGGTCGAGAAGATGGGCCTGCTGAAGATCGACTTCCTCGGACTGATCACCCTCGACGTCATCGAGGCCACGGTTGCAGCGGTCCGAGATCGCCTCGGGGTCGAAGTGGACATCGACCACGCGCCGCTGGACGACGAGCCGACCTTCGAGCTCTTTCGCTCCGGGCGCACGGCGTGCGTGTTCCAGTTTGACTCGGGCGGCATGCGGGACCTCCTACGCCGCGCCAGGCCGCGCGTCTTCGCCGACCTCGCGGCCCTGAACGCCCTCTACCGGCCGGGAGCCCTCGACGCGGGAACCGTGGAGGAGTACGTCCGCCGCAGGGGAGGGACGCGCGTGACGTATCCACTCCCCGAGCTCGAGCCGATCCTCTCCGAGACGCTCGGAATCCTCGTCTACCAGGAGCAGGTCATGCGCATCGCCCAGCGCGTCGCGGGCTACTCGCTGGCGGAGGCGGACCTTCTGCGCAAGGCGATCGGAAAGAAGAAGCGCGAGATCATGGTCGCCGAAGGCGAGAAATTCATCCGCCGCGCGGTCGAGCACGGCACGCCGAAGAAGAAGGCCCAGGAGCTGTGGACCCTGATCGAGCCCTTCGCCCGGTACGGCTTCAACAAGTCGCACGCCGTCGCGTATGCGATGGTGGCCTACAAGACCGCCTACCTCAAGGCCCACTACCCGATCGACTTTATGGCCGCCAACCTGTCGGCCGAGATCGGCTCGACGGACGGGATCGTCAAGGTGCTCGGAGACTGCCAGGAGACCGGCATCCCGGTGCTTCCGCCCGACATCAACGAGTCGGCGACGAGCTTTGCCGCGGTGGGTTCGGCGATCCGCTTCGGCCTGGCGGCCATCAAGGGCGTCGGCGAGGCGGCCGCCCGGGGGATGATCGAGGAAAGGCGCAAGCGACCGTACGCATCCTTCACGGACTTCGCGCGCCGGCTCGACACGCGCATGGTGAACAGGCGAGCGATCGAGGCACTGATCGCGGCCGGCGCCTTCGATTCGCTCGGGAAGAACCGCGCGACGCTGGCGGCCGCCGCCGAACGCGTCCTCGCGCAGACGACGCGGCTCAGGGAGGAGGCGGCGCTCGGCCAGTCCAGCCTCTTCGGCGGTGCCGCGGCCGACGAGGGGCCGCCCCGCGACGAATTTCCGGAGTTTCCGGAGGGGCCGCTCGACGAGAAGTTGAAGGGCGAGAAGGACACGCTCGGCTTTTACGTGACGGGGCACCCCCTCTCGCGCTTCGCGGCCGAAATCGAGCGGTTCGCCGAGGCGCGGATCGCGGAGCTCGGGGCGCGGGTCGAGCAGTCGATCCGCATCGCGGGCGTGCTCGGGAGCCTGAAGAAACAGAAGATCAAGAAAGGCGTCAACGAAGGCAAGACGATGTTGAAGGCCTCCCTCGAAGACACCAGCGGCACCATCCCGGTCGCCATCTTCGCGAGCCTGTACGAGAAGGTGCAGGAATGGGTCCGGGAGGACCTGCCCGTGCTCGTCTTGGCGACGGTGCGGGAGGCGGGCGGCGCTCTCGAGCTGACGGTGCAGGAGATCTCGCCGCTGGAGGGAATTCGCGAGCGGCGCGCGCGGGAGATGGCGATCAAGGTCAACCTCGCCTATGCCGACGAGAACGTCCTCGCGCGGCTGCAAGAGCGCCTGCGCTCCCATCCGGGGACGACGCCCGTGTCGATCCGCCTGATCCGCCCCGGAGAATTCGAGGCGACCCTCAAGGCGGCCGATTCGATGCGAATCGCGCCTTCCGCCCGGCTCACGAGCGAGATCCAGGCGCTGGCGGGCGAGGGGTCGGTCGAGTACGTCTTCTAGGCCGCGGTCCTCCCGCCCCCGGCTTCGGGCGCCGTCGCTCGCGCGGCTGCCGCGCAGGTTCCGGCCCGCCCTCTCCGCGGCAAGGGCCCTTTCCCGCGAGCGGTCGATCCCCCTCTTTCTAGCCGGCGGCGTCGTGCGCGACCTGCTCCTCGGGCGCAAGATCCGGGACCTGGACCTCGTGGTCGAGGGCGACGCCGCTGATTTCGCCAGGACGCTCGGGGCGCTGCTCGGCGGCGTCGCTCGGGCGCACGAGCGCTTCGGCACGGCGAGCCTCGTGCTGCCCGACGGAGTCAAGCTCGACGTGGCAGAGGCGCGTCGGGAGCGCTACGCTCGTTCCGGCGCGCTGCCTGAGGTCGCGGGGGGAGCGCCACTCGAGGACGATCTGGCTAGGCGGGACTTCACCCTCAACGCCCTCGCCGTCTCGCTCGGGACGCGGCCCGGGCTCGTCGACCCATTCGGGGGGCGCGAAGATCTGGCGCGAGGCGTCCTGCGCGCGCTGCACCCCCGCTCCTTCTTCGACGACCCGACCCGGGCCTTTCGCGCCGTGCGCTATGCGAACCGCCTGGGCTTGCGCATCGCGCCGGCGACTCGCCGCGACCTCGCCGCGGCCTTGAGGGACGGCGCCCTCGACCGCATCTCGGCAGACCGCCTCAGGCGCGAGCTGAGACTCCTCTTCGAGGAGCCGGGACGCGCGAGCGCGCTGCGGCGCATGGAGGGGCTCGGGCTCGACGCGGCGATCCATCCGGCCCTGCGGCGGCGTACGGGCGCGGTCGCGCGGCTGCGCCGGGCCGAGGCGGCCTCCGGCCGTGTGGCGGCAGCGACCACATGGCTCTGCTACCTTCTCGCGTGGATGGGGGAGGCGAGCGTCGAGGAAGTGAGGGACGTGGCGCTGCGACTCGGTTTCTCCGGGGCGGAAGGCCGCACCCTCCTGGGATGGCCTCGGGCGGTCGCCCGCTTCCCGGCGGGCCTCGCTGGCCGGGCCCGGTCGGAGGTTCGCCGTTCGGCCCGGGGCCTCTCGGCCGACGAGCTCGTCGCCGCCGCGTCGGTTCTGAGCCCCTCGGACGGACGAGCGCTGCTCGCCGCGACCCTCGCCTCGACGGCCGCGCGGCTCTCGATCCGAGGCGCCGACCTGAGAGCGGCGGGCGTGCCCGCGGGGCCGGCGATCGGCAGGGCACTCGAGCGCACGTTGGAGGCACTCGAAGACGGGCGGATTCCGCCCTCGGGACAGCTCGCCTTCGCCCTGCGCGCCGCGCGCCAGGTGGGCGCGTGACGGGCCCGTGGCTTCTCGGGATCGTTCTCGCGGCCGCGTCGACGCCGACGCCCGAGCCGGCGGCGGGGCCGACCTTCTGCGCGGAGTGGATCCGGCAATCCACCGAGGGCTACGACCGCCTCACGCTCTTTCGCGACGGCGTTCTCGTCTGGAAGACCCACCGCGGTGCGAAGGATCAGGTCAAGAGAGACCGGCTGGACGGGAGCGAGGCGAAGTTCTTCTGCGACTTCTTCGCCCGGGAGGACTTCTGGAAGCTCCCGGCCGACCTGCGCACGGGCCTCGCCGGGGAGCTCGCCGGAGAGTCGGCCGTGACGCTTGCGCGCGCGGACGGCAGCCGCAAGGTCGTGCGCTTCGACGACCTCTCGACCGGTGACTGGGCGTCGTCGTCGTTGCGCTCGGCGCTCGAGGGCCTGAAGGGAGTCTTTCTGTCGCCGCTGGCGCCTGCCTCGCGCTTCGCGCCGGACCTCCTGCCCCCGGGTACGCTGCTGCGCCGCTTCGACGGGCACGTGTTCCGAGTGGCCCGCCTCGAGAAGGCGACCGGTTACGTCGAGATCGAGGGCGTCAATGAGCCGTACTCCCAGTGGGTGAAGATCGAGGAGCTGCGGTTCCAGTTTGCGCCGCCCGAGCCGCCGCGGTGAAATCGCCCGCGGTCCGGGTGCTGGCGGGCCGATGGAAGGGGCGGCTGCTCGAGGCGCCCCCGGCGGCCCGGCCGACCTCCTCCCGGGCCCGAGAGGCCCTGTTCAGCATCCTCGGGAACCGGATTCCCGGCGCGCGTGTGCTCGATCTCTACGCGGGCAGCGGGGCCGTCGGAATCGAGGCCGTGTCCCGGGGGGCGAGGAGCGCGACGCTGGTCGAGAAGGACGCCGCGCCGCTCGCTCGAACACTCGAGCGCCTGGAGGCAGCCCCGGGCGAGGTCGCAATCTTCGCGGCGAGGGGTGTCGGCGCGGCGCTGGACGAACTCGTTCAAAGAGGCGAGCGTTTCGACGTCGTATTCGCCGACCCGCCCTACACGTCCGGCGCGAGCGGCGCCGAGCTCGCGCGGGCGGGGGAGCTCCTGTCGGACGGGGGAGTGCTGGTTCTCCAGCAGGACGCCGGCCTTCCGGACCCGGACCTGCCCGCCCTCGCGCTGCTCGAGCGGCGCGCATACGGTCGTAACGTGTTCCTTTTCTTCGGGATGCGTTGACGCCGATGCCCGGAGGTGTTAGGCTCCGCCGTTCTGGTTGAGACCCCAACCCAAGTCAAAGGAGTCGATCCCATGCTCCAGACTGGCAGGCACTTCTTTACCTCGGAGTCGGTGACGGAAGGCCATCCCGACAAGATCGCCGACCAGATCTCCGACGCCGTCCTCGACGCCATCCTCGCGCGAGGATCCCATGGGCCGCGTCGCGTGCGAGACCCTCGTCACGACGGGCCTCGCCATCGTGGCGGGCGAGATCACGACGAAGACGCTACGTCGACATGCCCGCGATCGTGCGGCAGACGATCAAGGAGATCGGCTACACGACGCGCCAAGTTCGGGTTCGACTACGAGACCTGCGCCGTCGATCTCCTCCATCGACCAGCAGTCGCGCCGACATCGCGCATGGGCGTGGACACCGGCGGCGCCGGCGACCAGGGGATGATGTTCGGCTACGCCTGCGACGAGACCGCCGAGCTGATGCCGCTGCCCGATCATCCTCGCGCACCGGCTCGTGCAGCGGCTCGCCGAGGCGCGGCGCAAGGGCGAGCCTGCGACTTCCTGCGGCCCGACGGCAAGTCCCAGGTCACCGTCGAGTACGAGGGCGACCGAGCCGATCCGCATCGACACCGTCGTCGTCTCCACGCAGCACGCCGAGGCGATCACGCACGCGGACCCTCAAGGAGGCCATCATCGAGGACGTGATCCGCGCCGGTGATCCCGGCCGCGCTGCTGGACGCGCGAGACCAAGTACCACATCAACCCGACGGGCCGCTTCGTGATCGGCGGGCCGCAGGGCGACACCGGCCTGACGGGCCGCAAGATCATCGTCGACACCTACGGCGGCAGCGGCCGTCACGGCGGCGGCGCCTTCTCCGGCAAGGACCCGACGAAGGTGGACCGCTCCGCCGCCTACATGGCGCGCTACGTCGCCAAGAACATCGTCGCCGCCGGCCTCGCGGAGCGCGTGCGAGTCCAGCTCGCGTACGCCATCGGCGTCGCCGAGCCGGTCTCGGTGCACGTCGACACCTTCGGGACGGGCAAGCTTCCCGACGAGCAGCATCGTGACGCTCATCCGCGAGCACTTCGACCTGACGCCCAAGGGCATCATCGACACGCTCGACCTGCGCCGGCCGATCTACAAGGAGACGGCCGCGTACGGCCACTTCGGCCGGCGCCAGCCCGAGTTCACCTGGGAGCAGACGGACCGGGCCGAGGCGCTCGCCAGGGCCGCGGGCGTGGAAGCCGCTGCGCCGGTGGGGAGGTAACGATGACAACCGCGACCAGCCGCCGCGACGAAGCACGACGTCAAGGACCTGAAACTGGCCGGCGCGCGGCAAGACGCGCATCGAGTGGGCCGACGGCGAGCATGCCGGTGCTGCGCCTGATCCGGGAGCGCTTCGAGAAGGAGAAGCCGCTCCAGGGCCTGCGGCTCGCGGCGTGCCTGCACGTCACCACCGAGACCGCGAACCTCGCCGCGCACGCTGACGGCCGGGCGGCGCCGACCTCGTCCTCTGCGCCTCCAACCCGCTCTCGACGCAGGACGACGTGGCCGCCGTCGCTCGTGGCGCGACTACGGCGTCGCGGTCTACGCCATCAAGGGCGAGGACCACGCCACCTACTACGACCACATCCAGGCGGCTCTCGACCCACGCGCCGCACATCACGATGGACGACGGCGCCGACCTCGTGTGCACGCTCCACACCGAGCGCCAGGACCTCGCCGGCAACATCGTCGGCGGCACCGAGGAGACGACGACGGGCGTCATCCGTCTGCGGGCGATGGAGAAGGACGGCGTCCTCAAGTTCCCGGTCATCGCCGTCAACGACGCCGAAGACCAAGCACCTCTTCGACAACCGCTACGGCACGGGCCAGTCCACGATCGACGGCATCATCCGCGCGACGAACCTGCTCTTGGCGGGCTGAACGTCGTCGTCGCCGGCTACGGCTGGTGCGGCCGCGGCGTGGCGATGCGGGCGCAGGGGCATGGGCGCGAACGTCATCGTGACCGAGGTCGATCCGCTCAAGGCGATCGAGGCGGTGCATGGACGGCTACCGCGTCATGCCGATGGCTCGAGGCCGCGCCGCGTGGGCGACGTCTTCATCACCGTCACCGGGCAACAAGGGACGTGCTCCGCGAGGAGCACTTCCGCGTCATGAAGGACGGCGCCGTCGTCTGCAACTCGGGGCACTTCAACGTCGAGATCGACATCCCGGCCCTCGAGAAGCTCTCGACCGCGCGCGCGGCGATCCGGGAGCGCGTCGAGGAGTTCCGGCTGAAGGACGGGCAGGCGGATCCACCTTCTGGCCGACGGGCGGCTCATCAACCTCGCCGCGGCCGAGGGCCACCCGGCGTCGGTCATGGACATGTCCTTCGCGAACCAGGCGCTCGCGGCCGAGTTCATGGTCAGGAGCCACGCAACCCTCGAGAAGAGGGTCTACGCGGTTCCCGAGGACATCGACCGGGAGATCGCGCGCCTCAAGCTCGCCACCATGGGCGTGACGATCGACACGCCGACGGCCGAGCAGCAGAAGTACATGGGCTCGTGGGAAGAGGGAACCTGACGGGCGCTCGCGGGGACCGCCGCTCCTAGGACCGCAGCCGCAGCAGGAAGTACGTCGCGGCGAGGCCGAAGAGGACGGCGGGCGACCACGCCGCGAGAAACGGCGGCAGCGCGCCGGCCTCGCCGAGCTTGGTCGAGAACGCCGTCGCCACCAGCGCAACGATTCCCAGAGAGAGTCCCACGCCGATGCCGGCGAGGGTCCCTCGTCGCCCGACGCCAAAGGCGAAGGGTGTCGCGAGCAGTGCCATGATCGGAAGCAGGGCGGGCTGCGCGAGCTTCGACTGGAGGGCCGTCTCGAGGCCCGCCGTGGCGTAGCCCCCGGCGCGCAGGCGCCGGGTCAGCCGCTCGAGCTCGCGGAAGCGCATCTCCTCGGGGCGGCGCCGGACCGTGGCCAGCGCCTTCGGCGGATCCCCCCGAACGGTCTCCTCGGGGAAGGACCGGTAGGGGGTCCCCGCCCGCGCGGCGAAATTTCGCGTCCAGCCCTCCGTCAGGCGCCAGCCGCCGCCCGTCCAGGTGGCCTGGCGGGCCGCCGTGCGGCCTTCGAGCTCGAAGGACGGGCTGAAGCGGAAGATGGAGACTCCAAAGAGCTCGGTGCTCGAGGGGCTCGCCTCTTCGCGGTGCCAGATCTCGCCGCGGTCGGACAGGTACCAGTTGCGCTCGCCCGGGCTCTGGACCCCGCTTTCGGGTGGGAGGCCGAAGATCTCGCTGCGGTAGCGCGCCTGCCGCTGCTCCGCGAAGGGGAGCACGTACTCGCCGACGGTGAAGCAGAGCACCCCGGCCGCTCCGGCGGCCGCGAAGAGGGGCACGCCCAGGCGCAGGAGCGAGACCCCGCAGGCCTTGAACGCCGTGTCCTCGTTGTTCTTCGAGAGGACGCCGAGGCCGGCCAGCGTCGCGAGGAGGACCGCGAAGGGAGCGATCTGGAGCGTGATCGAGAGAAGGAAGTACCGGTAGTAGCCGAGGACGGCCGCCGCCGACGGGTGGTGACGGGCCACCTCGTCAAGCTTGTCGGCGTAATCCACGACGAGCGAGATGAGCACCGCGGAGGCGAGCACGAGGGCGAGAGCCGTGAAGAAGCGCGCGAGAACGTAGCGATCGAGGTGCGAGAGAAGGCGGAAGGCGGGTGTCGACGGGCGGGCCACGATGCGCGTCCGGCGACCGGATGCGGGCGTCGCGAGGGCGGCTGCTCCGGCAAGGGGCCGAGGAAGGACGCGGGCCCTGGCGTCGGACGGGGAAAGGGCGGCAACGATGCCGAGGGCCACCAGAGCCAGGTTCGGCAGCCACATCGCCAGGATCGGCGACAGGCGGCCCTCGACGGCCCAGGTTTCGCCGCTCGAAAGGAGGACGTAGTAGCCGACGAGAATGGCGAGCGAGACAGCGAAACCGCTGCCCCGACCGCCGCGCTGGAGTGATCGGGCGAGGGGAACGCCGACGACGGCGAAGGCGAAGCAGGCGAAGGGAATGGCAAGCTTCTTGTTGATCTCCGTCAGCGCGAGGCGCTGCCGCGGGTCCGACGACGGCAGCGTACGGGCCGCCGACCACAGCTCGAAGAGGGTGCGGGCTCGGATGCCCTTTTCGGAGGTCGAGCGGGCACCCGGACTGTTGACGCTCTCTCCGGCGAGCAGCAGGCGATGGGAGGCGTTGCGCGAGATGCGGTACCTGGTCGGGTCGTCGGGATCCACCTCGTGTACGTTCGAGCCGAAGAGATCGAGCCACAGGTGGTCTCCCTCGAGCGTCAGGCCGCCGCGGCGCGCGACGATCACCCGGTTCGGGGGCTCGCCCTCGTCGCCGAGCTTCAGGAAGACGCCCTCAAAAGAGCGGCCGTCGGGGGCGACCCGGTCGAAGAAAAAGAGGATCCCGGGCCGTGGCTCGCGAAACGTGCGGGGGGCGACGACGTTGACGATGGAGGTTGCCGCCACACGCGCCATGGAGCGCTCGAGAGCAGCGTTGGTCGCCGGCAGGACAGCGTTGTAGATCGCGAAGACGACCAGGCAGAGTGCGGCCGCCGCCCCGAGGGCCGGCCGGAGCAGGGCCGACGGTCCGAGGCCGCAGGCCTGAAAGGCAACCACCTCGGAGTCGGCGCAGAGCCGTCCGACGCCGATGAGAACTCCGAGCAGAAAGGCCATCGGAAAAGTCAGGACGACAATCCACGGCAGGGACAGGGCGACGAGGCGGGCAACCTCACCGAAGGCAGCGCTGCGGCGGACCGCGAAGTCCGCGAGGAAGATGATCGTCCGGATGAGAAGGACGAACGTGTAGGCCACGAACCCGAGCAGGAACGGAGGCCAGATCTCGCGAACGACGGACCGCGACACCAGGCGCATCAGGACCGATAGTGCAGAGGGGGGCCGGGGGAAGTAAAGGGAAGAAACCGGCAGGCCGGATGAGGCGGTCGATGCATTTTACATAATATATCTTATCGGACGCTATGAACGGCAGGCTTGAACTCCGTGATCAGCCCGAACCGGCCAAATCCGAGTCGCCGGTAGAGCCCCCCTCCCCGCGGCGGCCTGCAGCACGCCGACCGTCGCCCCGCCGCGCTTGGCCGCGTCTTGAAGCGCGGTCTCTAGAAGGACCCTGGCGACGCCGCGGCGGCGATGGGCCGCTCGGGTCGACAAGGTCGTAGGCGCCGGCCGCTCGGCCCGCCAGGGTGACCTCCACCGCCGCGGCCGGCACTCCTTCTTGGTAGGCCACGTAGAAGCGCTGCGGGCAGTCGGGCCCGAGAAGGTCCTCCGCCGACCTTCCGTAGAAGGTATGGACGCTTGTGTCCGGTGGCGTCCAGTTCTCAGCGCTGATTCGGGCGAACTCGGCGAGCTCTGCTCTGTTAAGCGCACGCCGGATCTCGAGACAGCCGACGGACGCTCGAGGCTGAGAAGGGAGTCGGTCGAGTTCCAGCGCCATGGCGACTTCCGATTCCGCGCTCTCGAGCCCCAGTCGCTCGAGGCGCCGAACCAGGTCGGCCGGTTGGTCGCCCGGCGCCACCTACCAGGAGAAGGGTCGCCGCTTGCCCAGGAAGTGGTCGAGGACCGGCTGCGCCGCTCGCTCGATTCAGTTTTCCGTGAGCCGCGCCCCGCAAACGATGTTGAAGGTGTCCGAGTCGAGCCCGGAGTCCACCATGGTCAGAGAGGGCGTCGACGCCACGTTGGCGCCGGCCGCGCGGCTTGCCGCCCGGGTCGCATGCACGACGAAGTTTGCGGTCGCGGCTGCGGAGGTGTCCTTCGTCCCCACGCGCGTGGGCCGCGTCGCGCCTAGGCGCGCTTGCCGAGGTGCAGCTCGCCGGATTCGAGCTGCCGCAGAACCTGGCGGAGCGCGTCGATGAGTTCCTCGCGCTGGACTCGGGACTTCTGAAACGAGATGTTGATCTTGTAGGGGCCGTCCTTGGGCCTGAAGACGAAGTGGAAGGTGCGAGCCTTGGACTTGCCTGCCCCACTGCCCTTCTTCTGGTCGCGGAGGTCGTCGCGTGTCGAGCCTCCCGCCACGAGCGTGATCGCCTCTTCCATCTTCTTCTCGTCGCCAAGCCGCGCGATCTCGAGGAGCACCGATCGCGCGTCGATGTCGGCGCGCCGACATTTGTCGCGAAGCTTCTCCGGGATCTGGAGAAGCGACATCGCCTCCGTGATCGAGACGCGTGACTTTCCGATCGTCTTGGCGATCTGCTGCTGCGTGTACCCGTGGGTCTGAGCGAGCGAGGCGTAGCCGGCGGCCTCCTCGAACGGGTGCAGGTCGCGCCGGTGAAGGTTCTCGATCAGCGCGATCTCCATCACCTCGTTCTCGGGAACGTCGAGCTCGATGCACGGGACCTCGGCGAGGCCCGCTTCGAGAGCCGCGCGAAAGCGGCGCTCCCCCGCGATGATTCGGTATCGCCCGTTGGCCAGGGGCTGCACCAGGAGGGGCTCGAGCACGCCCTTGGACTCGATGGACATCCGGAGCTCCGAGAGATCCCCGACGCTGCGGCGCGGCTGGTCGGGGTTCGTCTCGATCTCGTCGATCGGGATGTTGCGGCCGATCGACGCGCCGAAGCGCTCGGAGAGCGAGTCGACGAAGTGGGCGTCGTGCTTCATGTGGGACTCGGCGGGAAGGCCGCGGCGCTTAGACACGGGACAGCACCTCCTCGGACAGGGAGTAGTACTCGGCGGCGCCGCTCGAACGCGGCGCGAACGTGAAGATCGACTCCTGGTGGGCGGGGCTCTCTTCGAGGCGCACGCTCTTGGAGATCGTGGTCTTGAAGATCTTCTTGCCGAAGACGCCGGCGATCTGCTTGTAGACGTCCTTTCCGAGCACCGTCCGTCTTGTCGTGCAGCGTGATGACCACGCCGAGGATCTGGAGGTTCGGATTGGGGCGCGCCTTGATCTTGTCGATCGTCTCGAGCAGGTCGTCGGTCCCTTCCAGGGCGAAGTACGACGACTGGATCGGGATCAGGATGTGGGTCGAGGCGACCATGGCGTTGACCGTGATCATTCCGAGGGTCGGGGGCGTGTCGATGAGGATCGCGTCGTACGAGCGCCGCACGGACTCGATCTTGTCCCGGAGGCGGAAGTGGCTGTCGATTTCGCCCAGCAGCTTCGATTCGATTTTGGCGAGCGAAATCTTGGCCGGCGCGATGTCGAGGTGCTTGAGGCCCGAGGGCCGGACCACGTCTTTCAGCTTCGCCTCGGGCTCGACGAGGACGTCGAACATGGACCTCTCGACAGTCCGGCGGTCGACGTAGGACATCGTGCTGTTGCCCTGGGGGTCGAGGTCGATGAGCAGCGTTTTCATGCCCTTCTGGGCGATCGCAGCGGCCAGGTTGATGGCGGTCGTGGTCTTGCCGACGCCGCCCTTCTGATTGGTGATGGAAATGATCACGGCTCGCAGTGTACAACGCGCGTTTGCCGCGCGGGCCCGGGTTTTCGAAGCGGCTCGGGCGAGGCTACATCCGGTACTTGCCGAGCTCGTCCGCGCTGGCTTCCTCGAGCCACTTGCGCAGTCGGTCCGGGTCCTGGTCGGAGCCCTCGGCGTGAAGGGTGCGGCTCTTCTCGAGCACCTCTTCCTCGACGAAGATCTCGGCGTGCGACCGCAGGGCCAGTGCAATCGCGTCGCTCGGGCGACTGTCGACCGAAAGGGTCGAGTCCCTCTGGACGAGGTGGATCCTCGCGAAGAAGGTGTTCTCCCGCAGGTCGTTGATGACGATTCGTTCGACCCGGGCGTTGAGCTCGGCGAGCACGTTCTTGAGCAAGTCGTGGGTCATGGGGCGAGGCGTCGTCACCTTCTCCATCTCGAGGGCAATGGCGTTGGCCTCGAAGATCCCGACCCAGATCGGCAGAAAGTGCCCCTTCTCGGTGTCCCGCAGGATCACGACCGGCATGTTGGAGACCGGGTCCATCAGAAGGCCCTTGATTTCCATCTTGATCATCCCCGTCCTCCTTCCCGACCCCGGTCTTCCGGAGCCGAGAGCCTCCCGATGAGTGAGTTTGGGAGCCCTCGGGCGATCCGAACGCGCGCGTACTCTCCCGCCCGGAGCCTGCCGGCTCCATCCTCGACGTGGACGATCCGGTTGCAGGGGGTCCTACCCTTGCTCTGTCCGGCCCGGTCTTCCCCCTCCACCAGGATCTCGAATTCCCGTCCGACGAGGCCCCGATTGGTCTCGAGTTGGAGTTGCGCCTGAAGCTCCAGAAGGCGTGCCAGGCGGCCGGCCGCGACCCCTTCGGAAACCTCCGCGTCGCTTCCCCACCGCGCCGCGGCGGTTCCGGGTCGGGGCGAGTACCGGAATCCGAAGAGGCTCCCGAAGCGAATCTCCCGGACCAGGGCCAGGGTCTCTTCGAAGTCCTCCTCGGACTCGCCCGGGAAACCGACGATGAAGTCCGACGACAGGGAGATCCCCGGTACCGCCGCCCGCACCCTCGCCACGGTCGCGAGGTACTCGGCCGCCGTGTAGCGCCGCTTCATACGGCGCAGAACCCGGTCGGAGCCCGATTGTGCCGGAAGGTGGAGGTAGGGGGCGATCGCGCCGCCCTCCGACAGCGCCGCGACGAGGTCGTCGTCCACGAGGTGCGGGTGGGACGTCAGGAAGCGTACCCGCTTGAGGCCCTCCACGCGAGAGGCCCGGCGCAGCAGTTCGCCCAGGCCGAAGCCCTCCGCTGGATCGCGATAGGCATTGACCGTCTGGCCGAGCAGCGTCGCTTCGGTATAGCCGAGCGAAGCGAGGTGGGCGAGCTCCTCGAGGACCTCTCCCGCCCTGCGGCTGCGTTCACGGCCCCGGGTGAACGGAACGATGCAAAACGTGCAGAACTGGTCGCAGCCCTCGATGACGGTAACGTATGCCTGGAAGGCCGAGTCGCGGGAGATCTGGCGGAACTGGTACACCGGGTCTTCCTCGGGAAGCTCGAGCTCGAGAGCCTGGCGCCGCTCGCGGCGCGTCGCGGCGACGAGCTCGCCGATCTTTCCGACCTGCCCGGTCCCCGCGACGAAGTCCACCCAGGGAGCGCGCTCGAGGATCTCCTCGCCCGACACCTGGGCGACACAACCCGTGACCCCGACGACGAGCTGCGGGTCCTCCTGCTTGCGCCGCGCGAGCACGCCGAGGGAGCTGAAGACCTTCGCCTCCGCTTTCTCCCGAACCGAACACGTGTTCAGGAGAACGACCCCGGCTTCTTCCCCGTCGTCGGCCCGGCGCAGTCCCTGGGCCTCGAGCTGTCCGGCCATGCGCTGGCCGTCGAGGACGTTCATCTGGCAGCCCCACGTCTCGACGCGGTACGAAGGTACGCCCCGGCTCCGAGCTGCATCGCTCATTCGCGAATCCACCCGGGGAGGGCCCCGGCCTTGCGCGCGCTCTCGGGCAGATCGGCCAGATCCTTCTCCGCTTCGGCGAGTTGCTCCTTCGCGGTCTCGAGATCGCTGCGCGAACGGTCCCAAGCCGGCTTGATCACGCGGTCGCGGTACTGCCCGTCGTCCCACGCGTAGAAGTCGTTCTCGAGTTTCTTCGTCGCCGCATCGAGCTCCGCGACCCTGGACTTGTCGTCGGCGACCCGCTTGCGCGCCTGCGCCGCTCTCTGCCTCCACTCGGCCTCGGTGCCCCCGGTCGCCGAGCCGTCGGAAGCGGCGCCGGCGGCGGCCGCGGGAGCCGACGGGACGGGAGTGGAAGCCGGCGCCACGGGCCTGGCGTGAGAGGGGACGGGTTTGCTTGTGGAAACCCTCCCCTTCTCGGCGCCCTTGACCAGCGAGCGGTTGTCGATCGTCACCCCGCTCTTCTCGGGCGGCTGCCCCTCGCGCGATTCCCGCGCGGCGTGGACGACGTCGGACAGCGACTGGCCGCCCGCGTCCGAGGCGGGAGTGGCCACGGGCGTCGCGCGGGGCCGGCCGAAACCACCTGACAGCCTCGGAGCTGGTGTCGGCGTCCGGGCGGGCGCCTGCGCCAGCAGGACCGCTCCAATCGAAAATAATTCGTAGGCGGCCCAAATCCGAAATCCGAAATCCGAACTTCGAAATCTCGTCATGGCTCCTTCGTCCCGGCCCGTCCGTAGGCGTCCTCGAGCCGAACCACGTCGTCGAGCTCGGGCGAGGAGACCTCCAGGATCACGCATGGCCGCTCGGCCCGCATCCGGTGCTTCACGCCGGGCCGGATCCGGTAAGCCTGCCCGGGCCAGAGGACCAGGGTCCGCATCGAGCCGTCCTCCTCCACCTCGAGCCCCACTTCGCCCTCCAGGACGTACAACGTCTCGTCCTTGCGTTCATGGTACTGCAGCGACAGCGCGTGCCCGGCCGACAGGTGGAGGATCTTGCCGGCATACCGCTCGTTCTCGGCGAAGATCTCTTCCCGGCCCCAGGGCTTCGGGAACGGTTCTCATGTCACGCCTCCGAAAATGCGTTCGACCTCGGCCGCCTCAGCGACCTCCAGAGCCCGGTGCGCGAGGCCCCGCGCCCGGGCCGCGTCGAGCGTGGAAATGTGGTCCTTCAGGTCCGGGATGGCCACTGGCGTCACCGAGAGGTCAGTGATGCCGAGGCCGATGAGCGCGGCGGCCCCAGCGTGGTCGGCGGCGAGCTCGCCGCACACCGCGACGGGACGGCCGGCGGCGCGGCCCGCCTCGACGACGAACTGGATGAGGCGCAGGACCGCGGGGTGGAGCGGCCGGTAGAGCGCCGAGACGTCGCGATCGGCGCGGTCCACCGCCAGGGCGAACTGCGCGAGGTCGTTGGTCCCGATAGAGAAGAAGTCCGCTTCTCGGGCGAGCCGATCGGCCAGCAGCGCCGCCGAGGGCACCTCGATCATCACGCCGAGTGCGGGCCGACCGCGCAGTCCGGTCCGGGAGGCCACGGCTTCGAGGATGCGGCGCGCGGCCTGGATCTCGGACAGCGAGGAGACCATCGGGAGGAGAATCTTCAGCTCCCCCGCCCGGGAGGCGAGGCACAGGGCGGTCAGCTGCTGCTCGAAGAGCTCGGGGTGCGCGAGACAATAGCGGATGCCGCGCAGCCCGAGGGCCGGGTTCTCCCCCGGCGCCGGGCCGATTCCCTTCTCGCCGCCGAGGTCGTAGGTCCGGACGACGACCGGATGGGGCGCCGCCGCCTTGAGGAGGGTCTCGTAGGCCTCGCGCTGTTCCTCGATCCCGGGAGAGTGCGGCAGCGCCCGCAGGTAGAGAAACTCGGAGCGGAAGAGCCCCACGCCCTCGGCCGGGAACCGCTCGAGGGCCGACGTCTCCTCGGGCAGTTCGAGGTTGGCACGCACGGCGATGGCCACGCCGTCGGTCGTGACCGCAGCCCTGAAGGCCCGTCCCCGGAGGCGGCGGCTGCGCTCGCGGTCCTCGCGAACCCGCACGAGGCCCCTACGAATGCGCAGCCTCGACGGATGCACGTCGACGAGGCCGCGGTCTCCGTCCACGATGATGGGGCGTTCCGAAGAGACGGCCTCGCACAGTTCGGGAATGCCGACGACGGCCGGAAGGCCGAAGGAGCGAGCGATGATCGAGGCATGGGAGGTGGGCCCTCCGCGTTCGAGGGCGAGGGCCCGCACGCGGCGCGGGTCGAGACGAGCGGCGTCCACGGGCGAGAGCTCGTCTGCGACGAGGATCGAGCCGCGCGGCAGCTCCGCGGGCCCCGGACGCTCCCCTCCCGAAAGGTGCGCGGCGATCTCGCGCGCGACGTCGGCGATGTCGGCCTCGCGCTCGCGCATGGCGGCCGAGTCCGCAGCGGCCAGCCGGGCCCCGAGCTCGCGGGTGACCTCGGAGAGCGCCCACTCGGCGTTGACCCGCTCGCGGCGGATCCGCTCGAGAATGGCCCCGAGGTAGGTTTCGTCGGTGGCGATCAGGCTGTGGGCCTCGAGGATCGCGGCGAGCTCGGACCCCATGTCGCCCTTCGCCTCGCGCGAATGGCGCGCGAGGTCCTCGGCGGCCCGCGCGGCGGCGCGGCGCAGGCGCCGTTCCTCGCGCTCGAACTCCTCGGGCGCGACGGCCCGTCGGAAGGCCGGAAGCCGGCCGAACCGGATGATGACGGCGCGGCCGACGGCGACCCCGGGAGAGACGGAAAGGCCCTGGAGCATGGCGTCCGGAGCGGTCGCTACTCTTCCTCGTCGAAGCTGCGGGCGATCAGGTCCTCGACGGCGGCGAAGGCGTCCTTTTCGTCTTCGCCCGACACGGCGAGCGTGATGTCGGTGCCCTGAGAGGCCGCCAGCAGCAGGATCCCGAGGATGCTCTTGCCGTCCACTTCCTCGCCGTTCTTGCGGATCTTGACCTCCGAGCGGAAGCGGCTGGCTGTCTGCACGAACTTTGCGGCGGCGCGGGCGTGGAGCCCGAGGCGGTTCCGGATGGAGAGCTGGCGCTCGATCATCGGGCGTGTTTCTCGGCAGGGTCCGTCGGGCCCGCCGGGGCGGCCTCCTCGGCGAGAAGGTCCGAGGCGACATAGATGGACCTCTGGCCGCGGTCCTTGGCCACGTGGGCCACCTCTGTCACCGGCCTGCCGCTGCGCTGGAGCGAGGCGCACTTCAGGACCATGGGCAGGTTCACGCCGGTCACGATCTCGACCCGGTCCTTGTGCAGAAACGGCAGCGTGAGGTTCGTAGGCGTGCCGCCGAACATGTCCGTGAGGATGACCGCGCCGTCGCCTTCGTCGGCCTGCCCGAGGCCGCGGCGGATCTTTTCGCGGGCGTCCTCACCGGTCTCGCTCCACTCGAGGGCCACGGCCACGATGCGCTCGAGGCCGGGCTGGATCGTGAGGGCGGCCGCGCGGAGCTCTTCGGCGAGCCTGCCGTGCGTGACGAGCAGAATCCCAATCATCGGAGGGGAGCATTATCTCATTCGCGGGTGGCATCGCGGTGCGAGACCCGAACCGGGTAGCCCCGCTCGTGCAGCAGCCCCGCCAGCTGCTCGGCGATGTAGACGGACCGGTGCTTGCCCCCGGTGCACCCGATGCCGATCGAGAGGTAGCTCTTGTGCTCCCGGTCGAATCGGGGCAAGAGGTAGTCGAGGAAGCCCACGAGCCGGTCGAGGAACGCCCGCGTTTCCGGGTCCTTCTCGATGTAAGCCGCCACGGCCGGGTCCATGCCGGTCTTGCCCTTGAGCTCTGCGACGAAGTGCGGATTGGCCAGAAAGCGGACGTCGAAGAGCAGGTCGACGTCGTGCGGAATGCCGAACTTGTACCCGAACGAGGTCGCCGAAACGACCATGCCGGAGCTGTCGGGGTCGCCGACGAAAGTCTTCTGCATGAAGGACCGCAGTTCGTGCACGGTCATCGCCGAAGTGTCCACGACAACGTCGGCGACCGCTCGGACCTCCTCGAGCATCGCGCGCTCGCGGCGGAGGGCCTCGAGCAGCGACACCTTCCCCGCCAGCGGGTGCGGGCGCCGGGTCTCCGAGAAGCGCCGGATGAGGGACTCTTCGGAGGCGTCGAGAAAGACCAGCCGCGTGCCTGGAACCCGGGCGCGCAGCCGGCCCAGGATCTGCGGGAAGCGTGCGGCGAAGTCGGGATTGCGCACGTCGAGGATGATGCCGACGCGCTTCTTGGACGAGACCTGGTCGAGCAGTGGCTCGACGAGCTCCAGTGGGAGGTTGTCGACGCAAAAGTAGCCCATGTCCTCGAGGCACTTGTTGACGTAGCTCTTGCCAGAGCCGGAAAGCCCCGTGACCACGACGAGGCTCTCCGGGACCGCGGGGCCGGGGGCCGGCGTCAGGCGGCTCACTTCCACCGCCCCTCCTCCCGGGAGTTCTTGGCGATTTCCTCGTCCACGCGGCGAGCGAATTCCTTGGCCGCGTCGTAGCCCTGGCTCTTCAAGAGTTCGTTGCGCGCCGCGATCTCGATCAACAGGGCGAGGTTTCGGCCCGAGGCGACCGGCAGTCGCAGCAGGGGTCGCTCGCGTTCCAGAATGACGTACGTCTCGCCGTCGAGACCGAGGCGGTCGTATTTTTTGGTGGGATCCCAGCGCTGGAGCTCGATGACGAGCTCGACGGACTTCGAGGCGCGCACCGCCGAGACGCCGAACAGGTGTTTGATGTTGATGATCCCGATCCCCCGAAGCTCCATGTGATAGCGGATCATCTCCGCCGCGCGGCCCACCAGGGCGCCGCTCGGGTAGCGGCGGATCTCCACGGCGTCGTCGGCGACCAGGCGGTGTCCCCGGTGGACGAGATCGAGGGCGCACTCGCTCTTTCCGATGCCGGATTCGCCCAGCAGCAGCACGCCCATGCCGTACACGTCCACGAAAACGCCGTGGAGCGTGGTGGACGGGGCGAGCTCGTCCTCGAGAACGCGAGTGATCGACTGGATGACGACCGAGGTGGTGCGGTCCGAGACGAGCAGCGGAATCTCGCGGCGGCGGCACTCCCGGACGATGTCCTCGGGCGGCTTCTGGCCCTTGGTGATGACGAACGCCGCCACCGGAAGCGCGCAGATCGCCTCGATCCTCTCGCGCCGCACATCCGCGGGCATCGTGTCCAGGTAGTTGAGCTCGCTCTCGCCGAGGATCTGGATCCGGCCCGGCTTGATGTACGGGATAAAGCCCGCCAGCGCGAGGCCGGGCCGCTGGATGCGGCCCCACGAGATGGCGCGATTGAACCCGGCCTCTCCGGTCACGACGCGCATCTCGAGGTCTTCGAGAGCGGGCGAGCGCAGGATCTCGGACGTCAGGGCCGGGGCCGCTCGCAGCGGCGGAGCGGTCGTCACAGCGTCACCCCCAGACCGGCCTCGGCGGCGCGCAGCATGCCGACCATCTCCTCCGACGAGCCGGCGGCGCGCAATCCCTCCACGACGCCCGGCGTGCGCAGAAGGCGCGAGATCCGGGCCAGGGCCTGGAGGTGTGCGGCAGCCGCCTCGGCCGGAGACGCCACGAGGAAGATGAGGTCAATCGGGATTCCGTCGGCCGCGCCGAACTCGACCGGCGTCGCGGTGGATGCGACTGCCACCACGACCGCCGGAAGGTTGCGCAGCTTGCAGTGCGGAATCGCGACGCCGCCTCCCAGCCCCGTGCATCCGAGGCGCTCGCGATCGATGAGCCGGGCCACGAGCTCGCCGGGTTCGCTCACGAGGCCATCGCGCGCCAGTCGCGCCGACAGCTCCTCGAGGACCTCCTCCCGCGAGGTTCCGGGCAGGGCGTGGAAGACGCGGCGCGGGTCCACCAGGACGTCTCCCGCGGAAGACGCCCCGACGGGCGGGCCCTCGCCGGCGTTCAGCATTCGGGCACGATCAGTCCGAGGTCGCCGTCGCGCCGGCGATAGAGGACGGAGACCTTCTCGTTCGAGGCATCGCGAAACACCAGCACCTCGTCGCCCGAGGATTCTATGGCGAGGGCGGCTTCGTCCACCCCCATCGGCTTGACCGCCGGCGGCCGCCCGCGCACGACGCGGGCTCCGGAACGTTCCAGTGGTCGAATCGGCGCTGCCGCGGCCCGGAGGCTCTTGGGGAGAAACCGCGACCATCCACGGTGCTTTCGGTCCCGGCGCTTCTCGGTGTCGCGCATGGCCTGGGCGTCGATCTTCTCGAATGCCAGGGCGAGCGCGGCGCGCGGGTCACCCGTCTCCTCCTGCGCCTTCCAACGGCGGCGCCCGTGGGTCGCGATGACCTCGACTCCGAACCGGTGTTTCTCCTGCGACAGCACCACGCGAACCTCGGCCGGCCCGCCGAGGTGGCGCTCGAGGCGCTGGGCGCGCTCTTCGGCCAGGTCCTTGAGAGGCGGCGTCACCGCGACGTTGCGACCGATGCATTCGACGGCCATGGCGACCTCCTGGCTTCCTTAGAAGCTCTGTTTGCGCTGGGAGGAGGACGGAATCCGGAGCTCCTCCCGATACTTCGCAACGGTGCGCCGGGCGATCTGGATTCCCTCGGCCCGGAGCTTTTGCGTGATCCTCGCATCGGAATGCGGGCGCCGGGAGTCCTCGTCCCCGACGATTCGCGCGATCTTGTTCTTGATCGACAGAGACGAAACGTCGTCGCCCTGGGAGGAGTCGATGCCGCTGTGGAAGAAGTACTTCATCGGGAACAGCCCGCGCGGCGTATGGATGTACTTGTTCGAGACGACGCGCGAGACGGTGGACTCGTGCATGCCGATGTCGCTGGCGACGTCGCGCAGCACCAGGGGACGCAGGTGCTCGATCCCGTGGTCGAGGAACGCCCGCTGGTGGCGCACGATCGAGTCGGCCACCTTGTAGATCGTGCGCTGGCGCTGGTCGAGGCTCTTGATCAGCCAGATCGCCGAACGCATCTTGTCCTTCAGGTACGTCGCTGCCTCCGCGCCGATGGCGCCGGTGCCCCCGCGCAACAACCTGCGATAGGCCGAGGAGATGCGCAGCTTCGGCAGGCCGTCCTCTGAGAGCTGGATGATGTACTCGTCGCCGATCTTGCGCACGAAGACGTCGGGCTCGACGTAGATCGTCCGCTCGCTCGAGTACTTGCGGCCGGGCCTCGGCTCGAGGTTCTTGATGATCTCGAAAGCCGCCTGAATCTCCGACATCCCGACGCCGAGCGTCTTCGCCAACGGCACGAACTGGCGGTTGAGGAACTCGGACCAGTGCTCGCGGATGATGCGCTCGATGAGCGGGTTCTCGATGCCGAGGGCCGCGAGCTGCAGGAGCAGGCATTCGGGAAGATCGAAGGCCCCCACCCCGGGCGGATCGAACGAACGCACGAGCGAGAGGGCCGCCTCCACGGCGGCGTCGTTCTCGTAGTGCGCCTGGCGGATCTCCTCGCGCGAAACCCGGAGGTAGCCGTCCTCGTCGAGGTTGCCGATGAGGTAGGTCGCGATGTCGCGAACGGACTCGTCCGCGCCCGACATCGAGAGCTGCCAGGTCAGGTGCTCGGGCAGGCCCTCGGGACGGGTCAGGACGTTCTCGAGCGAGAACTCCTCGGGTTGCTCCTGGTACTGGCGCGGGTTGTAAGCGGAATCGAGGTAGTCCTCGAAATAGGAGTTGAAGTCGATCTCCTCGAAGGAGTCCTTGTCCTTCTCGGCCGCCGGGGGGGCTTCGGCCGGTGCCCCGGCGTCCTCGTTGTCCCGGGCGGCCTCGACCCGCTCGGTTTCGGTCGTCTCCTCCTGCTCCTCGAGAATCGGGTTTTCGACCATCTCCTGGGTCAGGACTTCCTGGAGCTCCAGGCGGGACATCTGCAGCAGCTTGATCGCCTGTTGCAGCGAAGGGGTCATGACCAGCCGCTGCGAGAGCCGGAGGTTGAGCTTCTGTTCGAGCGCCATGGCGGCGGCTCTAGTCGAGCCGGAAACCCTCCCCGAGATAGATTTTCTTCACGACGGCGTCACTCGATAGTGCAAGAGGCGTGCCTGCCCGGAGAATTTCTCCACCGCTAATTATATAAGCCCGGTCGACGATGCTCAAAGTCTCGCGGACGTTGTGGTCCGTGATCAGGACGCCGATGCCCGAGGAGGCCAGCCGGCGGACGATCTTCTGAATGTCCAGCACTGCGATGGGGTCGATGCCCGCGAAGGGCTCGTCGAGCAGCAGGAAGTAGGGGGAGAGAACGAGGCTTCGCGCGATCTCGACCCGGCGCCTCTCGCCTCCGGACAGGGTGTAGGCGCGATCGCCCGAGAGTTCCGTCAGCCCGAACTCAGCGAGCAGTGCGCGGCAGCGCTCGGCGCGTTCTTCCGGGCCGAGCGCGAGCGTTTCGAGGATCGCGAGGAGGTTCTCCTCGACCGTCATCTTGCGGAAGACGGACGGCTCCTGCGGGAGATACGAAATGCCGGCCCGCGCTCGGCGGTACATCGGCAGGTCCGTCAGATCGCGCACTCCCAGGCGCACGCGCCCCTGGTCGGGGCGCACGAGGCCGACGACGATCGAGAAGACGGTAGTCTTTCCGGCGCCGTTGGGGCCGAGCAGGCCCACGATCTCTCCGGCGGCGATCTCGAGGGAGACGCCCTTGACGACGGTCCTTCCGCCGTAGGCCTTGACGAGGCCTTCGGCCGAGAGAACCGGCCGCTCTCCGGATCGCGGAAGGTTCTGGCTCAATCCTTCTCTGTCCGGTGAATCGTTTCGGTCTTGCCGCCTTCCGGCGCGGTGATCTCGACGCTACCCCCGCGGTCGAAGATCGTCAAGACGGCCCCGGCGACCTGGTTTCCGCCGGCGTCGGTGACGCGGGCTGGCGATCCCCAGAGGACCGTCTTTCCCTGTTTCGGGTAGTCCACGGCCTTCTCCGCCTTCGCGGTGCGCCCGACCGAGCGGTCGGCCATGTCCACGTTTCCCGAGATCTCCATGCAATCCAGGCCCCGGTCCTTGCCGAGCCAGGCGGTGGACTCTCCCCCGGTGGCGCGCCATCCCGCTCCCCGTACGACGGCAACGCCGCCTTCGAACCGGCCGCTGCGGTCCGACTCCCGGTAGAGCAGCCTCCGCGAGGTGACGACCGAGGCGACCTTCTCCTCCGCGTTGGCGCCACGTGCGGGGGCGAGGACGGCGCGGACGTTCTGGACCGCGGTGACCGTCTTCTCGGCGTCGGACAGGGTGATGTCGTCCGCGAAGAGCGAGGAGTCGTCCTGCCAGACCGAGGCCCCCCCCGAGAGGGTCGCGACCTGGCTCGCGTCGTCGAGCACGATCCGATCGGCCTTGGCGAAGCTCGGCTTCTTCGGATCCCCGACGAAGGTGACGGTCCGGTCCTTCTTCTGGGTCTCGGCGCCGAGGACCGCCCGAGCGCGGCCCTGGCCGCGGACCTGGCGGCGGGGGCGGTCGAGCTCGATGCGGTCGGCCGAGAGCTTCGAGCCGCCGCTCTCTACCCGGGCCGAGCGGGTGCCGTCACCCGTCAAGAGCCACAGGCCCCGGGCGTCCAACTCGACGGCCCGCGCGGCGTCGCCCTTCCTGCCGTCCGCCTCGACGCGCACGGACCCTTCGAGGGCGACGTTCTCCGCGGCCCCGTCGCGGGAGAAGCCGACCGTGCCCTGCTCCGCCTCGGAACGGCCGGACGAGCCGTCGAGCCGGACCCCGCCGGACCCCTTCGCGGAGACGACGCGGCCGTCCTCGAAAACGAGCTCGATGCGCTGCGCCGTCAGCCGCCGCTCGGGCTCCCACAGGAGCGCCGGTGCTCCGGAGAACGCCAGCGTGAGCGGCTTGCCCGCGGCGTCCAGGGACAGCAAGCTTTCGTCGCCGGCGTACTGTCGCGAGACGGGGGCGGCCCGGTCCGCCGCGACGCCGTGCCCGGGAGCCAGGATCCCGTGGACGTTTCCGGTGCCCTTGACCCATTCTGTCCGCCCGCCCGAGGCGCCGGTCTTCGCGATCACGTGGTCCGCGGCGTAACGGTCGCCCGTGCGCGACATCCCCTCGACCGTCTCGAGCTCGAGAACGCCCTGCTCGCGCCGAAAGACGCCCGAGCGCGCCGTGAGCTTCGAGAGGCCGGCCGAGTCGGTTCCGCCGCCCGAGCCCTCGATCGGTCCGGACATGTGAAGAGCCTTCTCTCCGAGGTCGTACCGGGCCGACGGCGCGCTCAGATCCATCGTGCCTCGGACGAAATGGACGGCGCGCGGCGCCTCGAGCGAGCGGGCGGACGGACGGAACAGGGCCTGGCCCGTCTCGGCGAGCGAGCCATCCTCGTCGGACCAGTGGACGTTGCCCTCGAGCCGGGCCTCGCGGGTTCGCTCGTCGTACTCGCCTCGATCGGCATGCACGGTGACCGGCCTGCCGTCGTCCGGATACACGGTCAGCGTCACTTTCTCGCCCGCGTACAGATCGGGGGCGAGCCCCGCTGCCGCGCCGTAGCCGACCGTGTGGTCGGCCTTGATGTGCAGGAGCGGCTTGCCTCCCGCCTCCTCCGTGAAGTCGAAGCCGTCGAGAAGGGTCGTCGCCTGGCCGCGAGTTCCCTGTTCCGAGGCCGGCGCGGCCCGCCGCTCGCGACCGGTTGCGGGCCGGCGGCCCGGGCGAAACGAGTAG
This sequence comes from uncultured Acidobacteriota bacterium, assembly GCA_963724465.1. Lineage (GTDB taxonomy): Bacteria > Acidobacteriota > Thermoanaerobaculia > UBA5066 > Gp7-AA6 > DAHUXD01. The sequence goes on from CAVRUT010000001.1 coordinate 344,452, forward strand.
ACGAGGACCACCGCGAAGGCGAGGCCCAGGCTGAGGACGGCGACCTCGGAACGGCGAATCTTCACGCGGCACCCGCCTGCGCCGGCCGCGCCCGCACGATTTCGACCTCGAGCTCGTACCCGCGCCGTCGGGCCGAGACCCGGTAGTGCACGTCGAGAAGCCTGCCCGACGCGGTGCAGTCCGCGAGGCAGGCGTCGGGCTGCCATGCGATCGCGCGAACCGCCCGACCGGCCGCGACAAGGCGCCCGCGCAGGCCCGAGGAGCCGACGGGGAGGAAGGCCCCGGCGGCGGCGACGCCACGGGCGAGAAAGACGGGGCGCGGATTCCCGGCCCCGTGGGGCTCGAGCAGGGCCAGTTCCTGCGCGAGGGTCTCGGTGATCCCGTCGAGCGGCAGCTCCGCGTCGGCCTCGGCGCTTCGCACCAGCGTCTCGGGCCGCACCCGCGCGCGGAAGAGAGCCCGGGCCCCCTCGCGAAACGCTTCGAAGCTGTCGGCCGGCAGCGAACCGCCCACGGCCTGGTCGTGCCCGCCGAAGTCGAGAAAGGCGCCGGCCAGCTCCTTCAGGATCCCATGGAGAGAGACGCCGGGGATACTCCGCCCCGAACCGCTCACCCTGCCTCCGTCCATCCCGAACAGGAGGACGGGCCTGTGGTACTCCCGCGCGAGCCGAGAGGCCGCGATGCCGAGAACGCCGCGGTGCCAGGCGGCGTCGGCCTCGACGAGGAGGACTTCGTCGGGTTCGCTTCCGATCCGGGCGCGCGCCTCGGAGACCACCCGACGTTCCAGGGCCCTGCGCTCGGCGTTGCGCGAGGACAGCTCGCGCGCGACGGCGGCGGCGCGCCCCGCATCGCGCTCCTCGAAGAGCGAGAGGGCGAGCATCGCCGTGTCGAGGCGCCCCGCGGCGTTCAGGCGAGGGGCGATGCGAAAGGCAACTTCCTCTGCGGTGGGCGTCGCGCCCGGCGGCAGACCCGCTTCGGCGAGAAGGGCCTTGAGCCCTGGAGCCCGTGCCGAGGCCAGGGCGGCGAGGCCGAGCGACGCGATTACGCGGTTCTCGCCCTCGAGCGGGACGAGATCCGCGATGGTCCCGAGGCAGGCGGCGCGCAGCAGGGAGTCTCGGGACACCCCGCGCCCCGCGGCGCGCCCCACGGCCTCGGCGATCTTCATCGCCACGGCCGACGCCGCGAGCTCCTTGTACGGGTAGGGACAGCCGGGCTGCCTCGGGTTGACCACGATCGCTCCGGCGGGCAGCTCGTCGGGGACGAGGTGGTGGTCGGTGACGATCACCTCGACTCCGGCCTCCCGCGCGCACGCCACGCCCTCGAGGGCCCCGATGCCGCAGTCGACCGTGATGATCGTCGAGGGGCGCAGCTCCTCGAGAACGCGCCGCACCGTCACGGGCTTCAGGCCGTAGCCGTCGCGAAGCCGATGCGGGATGAAGGCGGCCGCCTCGGCGCCGGCGCGCGCGAGCGCCGCGCGCAGCTGAGCCACGGCCGTCACGCCGTCCACGTCGTAGTCGCCGAAGACGACGACGCGACCTCCCCGGCGAGCCGTGGACACGAGCAGGTCGGCTGCGGCCGCGGCGCCGGCGAGCAGGAAGGCGTCGTGCAGCCCTTCGGCGTCGGGCCGGAGGAAGCGGCGGGCGGCCTCCCCGGTCTCGACGCCCCGGCGCAGGAGAAGGGTCGCGAGGGTCGGGGAAACCCCGGCCTCGCGCGAAAGGATCCGAGCGCGCTCCGGATCGGCCGGAAGGAGTACCCAGGCGGTGGACATCGGAGAGATCGTCGCGCAAGGCGCAGACAGATCGCGTCCGGGCGGCCGCTCGGTCGGCGCGGGGGGCGCCGCGCTCACGGCGCGCCGACGGTCTCGAAGCGGCCGATCGCCCGGAATCGGCGGTAGCGCCGCTCCCGCCGCTCCTCGGCGGTCAGGTCGGCGACCTCCACCAGGTGGCGCTCGACGGCCTCACCGACGGCCGCGGCCGAACCCGCCGGGTCCGCGTGCGCGCCGCCGGGCGGCTCGGGGACGATTTCGTCGATGACGTCGAGCTCGCGCAGGTCGGCTGCCGTCAGCTTCATGGCCTCCGCGGCTTCCTTCTTGCGGGAGGCGTCCTTCCAGAGGATCGAGGCGCAGCCTTCCGGCGAGATGACGGAGTACGTGGAGTGTTCGAGCATGAGGACGCGATCGCCGATGCCGAGCGCGAGAGCGCCGCCGGATCCGCCCTCTCCGGTGACGGTGACGATGATGGGTACGTGGAAGCGCGCCATCTCGCGTAGATTCACGGCGATCGCCTCGGCCTGGCCGCGTTCCTCCGCGTCGATGCCGGGGTAGGCGCCGGCCGTGTCGACGAAGGAGAGGATCGGCCGCCCAAACTTCTCGGCGAGCTCCATGACGCGGAGCGCCTTGCGGAATCCATCGGGCCGCGGCATCCCGAAGTTGCGCCGGATCTTTTCCTTGGTGTCCCGCCCCTTCTGGTGCCCGACGACGGCCACGGGCCGGCCCCGGAACCGCGCGAAGCCCGCCACCACCGCCGGGTCGTCGGCGAACTTCCTGTCCCCGTGCAGCTCGACGAAGTCGGTCATCAGCGCCTCGACATAGTCGAGCGGGTAGGGGCGTCCCGGATGGCGGGCGACCAGCGTCTTCTGCCACGGGGTCAGGTTCGCGTAAATCTCGCGCGAGACGCGCTCCAGCTTCTCCCGCAGCTTCTCGATCTCGCGCCGGTGGGCGGCGTCGTCGGGAAGGGCCGAGAGCTCTTCGATCCGCCGCTTGAGGCGGAGAATCGGTTCCTCGAAATTGCCGTCGTCCGTGTTCACGATTCGATTGTACCGGGGTTGGCGTCAGGGCGGTCACATCAGGTCCTGCGGATCCACGTCGACGGCGATCTGCACGCCCGCCGGAGGCCGCTCCGGCACCGACGCCTCGAGAGCGGCGAGGACCGCGCGGCGGTCCACCGCGCGCAGGAGGATCTGGAAGCGCCAGCGTCCCTGGAGCCGCTCGAGCGGTGCCGGTGCGGGGCCCGACAGGCGCAAGCTCCCGCCACCGCCCGCCGCCATCGCGCGCGCGAGCTCCCCCGCGGCGGCGGCCGCGCGCTCCCGGTCGGGCGCCGAGACGAGCAGCGCGGCCAGTTCCGAAAACGGCGGATAGAAGAACACGCGCCGGAATTCGAGCTCCACCGAGGCGAAGCCCGCGACGTCGTGCTCGGCCGCGCGGCGGATGGCCGGGTGCGCGGGGTGGAACGTCTGGACGTGCACCGTGCCGGCGGCGTCGCCGCGGCCCGCCCGGCCCGCGACCTGCGCCAGCAGCTGGAACGTTTTCTCGCCCGACCGGAAGTCCGGAAAGTGCAGCATCGTGTCGGCCGACAGGACGCCGACCGCCGTGACGCCCGGGAAGTCGTGCCCCTTGGCGACCATCTGGGTCCCGATCAGGCACGCGACGTCTCCTCCCCTCATGCCCTCCACGACGGCGGCCGCTCCCCCGCGTCGCCGGGCCGTGTCCCGGTCGAGAACGGCGTGCGGGACCCCCGGAAAGAGCTCGGCAAAACGCTCCGCCACGCGCTCGGTGCCGGCCCCGATCGCCTCGAGCACGCCGCCCGCGCATTCCGGGCAGCGGGCCGGCCGGGGACGGCGCTCGCCGCAGTAGTGGCAGACGAGCGTCGTGCCCCGGTCGTGCACCGTGCGGGCGACGCTGCAGCGGCTGCACCGGAAGTCGTGCCCGCAGTCCCGACAGAGCAAGAAGGGGGCGAACCCGCGGCGCGGCTGCAGGAGGATCGCCTGGCCGCCGCTCGCGAAGACTTCCCGCAGGCGCGCGACGAGCGGCGCCGAGAAAAGCGGAACGCCCTTTTCGTCGGGCCGCGCGGTCTCGCCCCGCAGGTCCACGATCTCGACCCGCGGCAGGGGCCGACCGGCGATCCGCTCGGGAAGCCGCAGATGGGCCAGCCGCCCCCGCAGCGCCGCATGGTACGCCTCCATCGAGGGTGTCGCGGAGCCGAAGACGAGGGCGGCCGCCCCGTGCCGGGCGCGCAGGGCGACGGTCTCACGCGCGTCGTAGCGTGGAGACTCGCGCTGCTTGTAGGACGCGTCGTGCTCCTCGTCCACCACGAAGAGACCGGGATCCGCCACCGGCGCGAAGGCGGCCGAGCGGGGGCCGATGATCGCTCGGGCGGCGCCGGCCCGGACCCTGTCCCAGGCCTCGGCGCGCTCGCGCTCGGACAGCGCCGAGTGAAGGACGGCGGCGTTCTCCGGAAACTGCCTCGCGAGCTCGCGGGCGAAGACCGGCGTCAGGGCGATCTCGGGAACGAGCCAGACGGCCCCCCGCCCGGCGTCGAGCGCCGCGCGGATCGCCTGCAGGTAGACCTCGGTCTTTCCGCTCCCGGTCACGCCCTCGAGGAGCGCCGGGAAATAGCGGCGCTCCCGGATTGCAGCCGTGATGGCGGCGATCGCCGCGGCCTGGGCCGCCGTCGGCTCGAAGGGCGACGGCCGGGCGGGCCCGGGCTGCCCGGCCGGGCGCCGCTCCTGCTCGAAGCAGCGCAGCAGACGCCTCGCGGCGAGCGAGCGCAGGACGGCTGGCCCGGCGCCCGTGGCGTGCCGGATCTCGGCACCGGCGGCCGGGCGCCCGAGCGACCCGAGGAAAGCCAGAACGTCGCGCCCCTTTCGACTCCGGCCGAGTGCGGATTGCGCCTCGGCGCCTCGCAGCGGTCCGAGGTCGTAGGCGATCTCGGGCCGTGCGGCGCGGGCCTTCACCGCCGAGGCCGGCCGGATCCATCCGCGCTCTTCGAGGGCCCGCATGGCGGACAGCCGCTCTCTTCCCGCGCCCGGCAGGTCGACGACGCGTACCAACTCTCCGCCGCCGAGGCGCTCGAGGATCGCGCGCTCCCCGGCGTGGGCCGCGGCCGCGCCGAAGACGCCCTTCTCCGTGATGCGGTATCGCACCGCGCCCGAGGCCGGCAGACGCGCCGGCAGGGCGCTCTTGAGGACCTCGCCCGTGGATGCGAAGAAACGCTCGGCCACCCGCTCGGCGGTCGCGAGGAGCTCCGGCGGACAGACCGGCTCCTCGTCGAGCACCTCGAGGATCCGACGCAGCGCCTCCGGCGGTGGACCCGCGTCGGCCGAGACCACGACGCCGGTCAGGACCCGTTCCCCGAACGGCACCCGCACGCGGGTGCCAGGCGCGGGGACGGGCATCGCGTCGGGGAGCCCGTAGGTGAAGCTGCGGCGCAGCGGCAGCGGCAGCGCGACCGCGACCGTGCGCGGCGTCCCGCTCAGATTCGGGACGGCGGAGGCGATGCGGGCTCCTCGGAGTCGTCGTCACGGACGAAGACGTGGCGCTGCTTGGCCGGGTCCCAGCGGTATCGGCGCGCCGCGTCCTCGGCGACGTCGGGCGTTACGACGATCGCGTCGCGGTCGAGCGACACGTCTCCGTCGGCAAGGGAGATGTCGCGCTCGAGAAAGCCTCCGGGCCCGAACGAGCCGTCGGCCTTTCCGTCGAAGACGACGACCGAGAACCACGGCGTTTCCCGCTCGGAGTCGCGGCGCACGAAGGCGACGACGAAATCGAGGAGGCCGTCGTCGTTGTCGTCGCCGCGGACGAAATAGGGATGATAGATCCCGTACAGCCCCTCGACGCCGTCGCCCTCCCCGGGAGGCCGGTGGTCGGCGTCGGTAGCCACACGCAGATCGGGGTTGCGGCGAAGGAAGGCGTCCACCGCCGCCTTCTCCTCGGGGCGCAGGTCGTAGCCGGAGTCGCTCGCCCGGGCGGGAGCCGCGGGCGAGGGCGTAGACGCGACGGACGGGCCGGTCGCCGCAGGGCGCGTCTCCATCTTCCGCGTGCAGGCCCCGGCCGCAAGCGCCACGACGGCGAGCGCCACCGGCCCGAGAGGTTGTCTGGACGATGTCGCCATGCCGCGCATCCGGACCCACGATTCTACGGCAGTGCCGCCTGCCTGTGAGAAGATTGCGCCGCTTCGATTCAAGAGGAGGATTTCAATGATCAGTTGGCCTCAGGATTTCACGACCAACTTTCAGTTTCTGCTGCGCTGGCTGCACTTTCTGTCGGGAATCACCTGGATCGGTATGCTCTATTTTTTCAACCTCGTCAACGTCCAGTTCCAGAAGGAGCTCGACGCGGCGACCAAGGGCAAGGTCGTCCCGAACCTGATGCCCAAGGCCCTTTTCTGGTTCCGCTGGGGGGCGATGTTCACCTGGTTCTCGGGCTTCATCTACTATGCCCTCATCGTCGGCACCGAGACCCCGCGTCACATGACCCTCGTGATCTTCGTGGTGGGCTGGTCGATCGCCTTCTCGGCCATCGCGGCGCTCTTGCGGGCGTCCGTTTCCGGGGGGCCCCTCAAGGACGGCCGCGTGCTGGCCCTGGCGATCGCCATCGTCGTGATCTTCATCGGTTACGCCACGGCCCTCATGGCGCGAAACGGCGGTTCCTCCAGCCGTTCCATCTCGATCATGCTCGGCGGCGGCATCGGGTCGATCATGTTCCTCAACGTGTGGATGATCATCTGGCCGCTCCAGAAGAAGATCATCGCGGCGGTCAAGGCCACGGCCGAGACGGGAGCAGCGGCGCCGGCCGATCAGGCCAAGTGGGCCCGGCGCGCCTTCCTCGCCTCTCGAGCGAACACGTGGCTTTCGATCCCGATGCTCTTCTTCATGGGTGCGGCGAGCCACTTCCCGATCTTCTCGACGCTGGAGAAAGTCGCGTCACCCTAGGAGGCCTCTCCACCGCAATCTCCCTTCAGCTCGCGGCGCGCGAAGTCTCCCGAAGTAAACGAGGGAGGAGGCGCGCGCCGCGGGAGCCGGCGCCCCGCGCCGGCGACGATCGGGCCGCAGGTTTCAGTTCCCGGCGAGAAAGTCCCGGACCAGCTTCATGTCCTCCCAGACGTCCTTCTTGCGCTCGGGAGAGCGCAGGAGGAAAGCCGGGTGGAAGGTCGGCATCACGCGCACACCGCGCGCCGTCCGCCAGCGGCCGCGCAGCCGGCCGATCGGCTCGTCCGTCTCGAGGATCGCCTGGGCCGCGAAGGTGCCGAGCGTAACGATGACCTTGGGCGCGATGAGGCGGATTTGCTCGTCCAGGAACGGGCGGCAGGCGGCGACCTCGTCGGGCTCCGGGTTGCGGTTGTTGGGAGGGCGGCATTTCAGGACGTTGCAGATCCAGACGTCGTTTCGTTTCTTGCCCATCGCCTCGATGATCTTCGTCAGGAGCTGTCCCGCCTTGCCGACGAAAGCGAGGCCCTGTTCGTCCTCGTCGCGGCCCGGCGCCTCTCCGACGAACATGAGGTCGGCGTTCGGGCTCCCCTGCCCGAACACGATGTTCGTCCGGGTCTTGGAGAGCTTGCAGCGCGGGCAACCCTCGAGGGATTTCGCCAGGGCGGCCAGGTCGGGGGTGGAACCCGCCACGAGCGCCGGAGACGGGACGCGGTCCACGAAGACGTCACGCACGCCGAGGTCGCGAAAGAACTCGAGCTGGTCGCGGGTCGAGTCGTCGCCTGCCACGCCGGAAGTCTATCGCCGCCCGGCCTGCGTGCGGCTCGGGCTATCCGGACGCGGCGACGCGGGCGGCGCGGGACGCGAGGAAGGCGTCCCAGATCCGGTCGGCGACCTCCCGCTTGCTGCGGCGGGTCACGGTCTCGGGCGCACCGTCGCGGGGCAGGATGAGGACTTCGTTGTCCTCGGCATCGAAGCCGATCCCGGCCCGGCCCACGTCGTTGACGACGACGAGGTCGGCTCCCTTGTCCTCCATCTTGCGCCGGCCCTCCTCGGCGAGGTTCTCTGTCTCCGCCGCGAAGGCCACGACGGTCTGCGCGTGCTTGAGCGGGGCGAGGCTCGCCAGAAGGTCGCGGCCCGGGTCGAGCCGGAGGCTCCGGGCGCCATCCGCGCGGTGGAGCCGGCGCTCGCTCGCCTGCGGAATGAAGTCGCTCACCGCGGCGGCCATCACGAGTCCGTCGCACTCGGGAAACTCGCGCACGAGCAGGGCTTGCAGGTCGTCGGCCGTCTCGAAGGCGAGCACGCGGATGCCCTCCGGACGCGGGAGCCCCGACGGTCCGGCTGCCAGCGTGACCCTCGCGCCTCGATCGCGCGCGGCCTCGGCGAGCGCAAAACCCATGCGGCCACTCGACCGGTTGGACACGAAGCGCACGGGATCGATCGGCTCCCGCGTCGGCCCGGCCGTCACGAGAAGGCACAGCCCTTCGAGGTCGGCGCGTCGCCCGGTCGCCAGCCTCCAGGCCTCCTCCGCGATGGCGACCGGCTCGGCCATGCGGCCGACGCCCTCGTGTCCCGAGGCGAGGGGGCCGCTGTCGGGCCCGATGGTCGCCGCGCCGCGCGCCCGGAGTCGCTCCAGGTTCGCGCGCACCGCCGGGTGCTCCCACATCGCCGACTCCATGGCGGGCGCGAGGAGCACCGGGCCGCGGTGGGCGAGAAACGCCGTCGTCAGGAAGTCGTCGGCCAGTCCGTTGGCGAGCTTGGCAAGCGTGTGGGCCGTCGCCGGTGCGACGACGACCAGGTCGCACCAGTCCGCCAGGGCGACGTGGTCCACGGCCGGGGAGCTTCCGGAGCCCCAGACCTCCGTAAAGACCTCGTGGTTCGAGAGCACGGCGAACGTCAGAGGCGCCACGAACTCGCGGGCTCCCCGCGTCATGGCCACCCGGACGTCGGCGCCGCGCAGGACGAGCTCCCGGAGCAGTTCGACCGCCTTGTAGGCGGCGATGCCCCCGGACACGCCGAGGAGAACTCGCGGGGGTCTGTTCATCGCAGTCGCGACGACCGGGGAATCAGCGAGAGGATTCTTCCCCGACGAGCTCTTCGGGCTGCGCCTCGGACTCTTCGCCGGCCGCCTCGAGGACGCCGCCCTCGGCGCCGTAGCCCCAGCGCACCTGATCTTCGGAGAATTCGGCGGCCGCCAGGCGCGTCGGCTTCAAGGGCCGGTCGGTCTCGAGCTTGGGCCGCGCTCCCCGCATCAACTGCTCGGCGCGCCGCGCGATCAGGAGCACGAGCCGGAACTTGCTGTCCACCCCTTCGGGAATCGATTGAATCATTTTTTCTTTCCAACCCCTTCTAACGAAAGTCTTTGCGCAGTCTCTCGAGCACCCTGCTCTGCCTCGCCGGCGTCAACCGCGAGGCGCGAATTACGGATTCTAGCTCAAGACTGGCCCGTTCGAGGTCGTCATTGACGATAACGTATTGAAAAGAATCGGCTTGCGCCACTTCCTTGGCCGCGTTGATGAGGCGTTTGCGGATCGCGTCTTCGCCGTCGAGGCCCCGGCGCCGCAGGCGCCTCTCGAGCTCGGCGGCCGAGGAGGGGACGATGAAGATCGAGATCGCCTCGGGGTAGGCCACCCGGATGTCGCGCGCGCCCTGCACGTCGATGTCGAGGACGACGTCCTCCCCGGCGGCCAGGCGCGGGAGCACCTCCGCCTTGGCCGTGCCGTAGAAGTTGCCGTGCACCTCGTTGTGCTCGAGAAACTCGGCGTTGCGGGCCATGCTCTCGAACTCGGCGGCGCTGACGAAGTGGTACTCGCGCCCCTCCTGCTCGCCGTCGCGCCTGGGCCGCGTCGTGTGCGACACGGAAAAGCGCAGCGGCTCGCTCCCCGGAGAGCTCGCGAGCAGCCGCCGGATGAGCGTCGTCTTGCCGCCGCCCGAGGGCGAGGAGACGATGAAGAGAAATCCCCGCGGCGCGGCGCTCATTCGACGTTCTGGACCTGCTCGCGGATCTTCTCGGTCTCGGCCTTCATCTCCAGGATTTCGCGCGTGGACGCGAGGTCCCGGCTCTTGGCTCCGAGGGTGTTGAGCTCGCGCAGGATCTCCTGCGTCAGGAAGTCGAGCGTCTTTCCGACCGAGCCGTCGCCATTCGACAGGATCCCGTCGAACTGGTCGAGATGGCCCTCCAGCCGTTGCAGCTCCTCGGCCACGTCGGCGCGGTCGGCCGCCAGGGCGGCCTCCTGCTCGAGGCGCGTCGGATCCATGGTGACATCGGGAAAGAGCGCCCGGACCCGCTCGCGCAGGGTCGCCGCGAGGTTGCGGGCGATCTCTTCTCGCCTGCCAGCCAGGACCGCGGCCTTGCGGCGCAGAAAGGCGATGCGGGGAGTGAGGTCCGCGACGATCGCGGCCCCCTCGGCGGCGCGCATCGCCACGAGCGCCGAGGCCGCCTCTTCGGCCAGGGCCTCCACCGCCGCGAGCTCTTCGGGAGTGAACGTCTCGGACGCGGTTTCGACGACCACGGCCTGGGGGATCGTCAGGAGGTCACGCACCGACAGCCGGCCCTCGATCGGGTAGCGCCCGGAGAGTGCCGAGAGGCGGGACAGGAGCGCCTCGAGCAGCGCCTCGTCCACCGTGATTTCGACGTTCGAAGGGCTCGTCCGCTTGAGGCGCAACGAGACCTCGACCTTGCCGCGGTGCAGGCGACGCGAGAACGTTCGCCGCAGCGCCGGCTCGAGAGCGGCCTCCGTCTCCTTCGTCTTGACGGTGAGGTCGAGGAACCGGCTGTTCACGCTGCGGACCGCGATCTCCGCGGCGCGGTCGGCGCCGGCGGGCCCCCGGGCCCGCCCGAAGCCGGTCATGCTCCGGATCGTCACGGCGCGGCCGGGGCGCCGGAGGACGGCCCGCTCTCGGCGAAGTACTGCATGTCGTGGAGCCTGCGATACAGGCCGCGGCGAGTCAAGAGCTCCGCGTGGCTTCCCTCCTCGACGACGCGGCCGGTGTCGAGGACGACGATGCGGTCGGCGCGGCGCACCGTGGACAGACGGTGGGCGATGACCAGCGTCGTGCGGCCGTTCATGAGGTTTGCCAGTGCACGGGCCACGAGGGCCTCGGACTCGGCGTCGAGCTGCGACGTGGCCTCGTCGAGGATCAGGATCGGAGCGTCCTTGTAGATCGCTCGGGCGATTGCGAGGCGCTGGCGCTGCCCCCCGGAGAGCCGCGCGCCCCCCTCTCCGACCGCAGTGTCGTACCCCTGCGGCAGGCGCTCGACGAACTCCTCGGCGCAGGCCGCCCGGGCGGCGGCCCGGACCCGTTCCTCCGAGGGCACCTTCTCCCCGTAGGCGATGTTCTCGCGCACGCTCGTGTCGAAGAGGATCGTCTCCTGGGTAACGAGGCCGATCTGCCGGCGCAAAGACCGCAGCGTGGCGTCGCGCAGGTCCACCCCGTCGAACGCCACCCGCCCGCCCGAAGGGTCGTACAGGCGGGGCAGGAGGTTCACCAGGGTCGTCTTGCCGGCGCCCGACGGGCCCACGAGGGCGACCGTCTCGCCCCGCGCGATGGCCAAGTCCACGCCGCGCAGCACGGGCTCCGCGCCGTAGGCGAAGGTCACGCCCTCGTAGCGCAGGGCCTCGGAGAAGGGCGGGAGGTCCCGGGCACCGGGCTTCTCGAGGATGTCGTTCTCGCCGTCGATGACGCCGAAGAGGCGCTCTGCGGCCGGCAGGGCGACCTGGAGGACGATGTTGGTCTTGGTCACGTCCTTGAGCGGTTTGTAGAGCATCATGATCGCCGCCAGGAACGACAGCAGGCCGCCGACGGTCATCTGGCCGGCGCGGATCTGCGCGGCGGCGTAGACGAAGACGAGCGCAAGGCCCCCGCCGGCCAGGATCTCCATGAGCGGCGAGTTCAGGGCCTGCAGCCGCATCGTCAGGCGGCTGGCGGAAAAGTATCGTCGGTTGGCGGCGTCGAACCGCTCGGCCTCGAAGTCCTCCATCGCGTAGGTCTTGATGAGCCGGTGCCCCCGCAGCGTCTCGCCCAGCAGCGCCCCCATCTCGCCGATCCGCTCGCGAGCCGACAGCGCGGAGCGCCGCAGGGTGCGGAAGTTGGCGACGATGGGCACGACGAGCAGCGGCGCGACGACGAGGACGGCGGCCGCGAGCCGGAAGTTGAGCGAGAAGACGTAGACGAGGACGAGCCCCATTGTGAGGACCCCTTGCACGAAGTCGGCCAGGCGGGAGCCGAAGGCCGACTGGATCTGCTCCGCGTCGGAGAGCAGGCGGCTCATGAGCTCCCCCGAGGAGCTCTCCGAGGAGTAGCGCGTGGACTGGTCGAGCAGCGCCCGGTAGGCGTCCCGCCTCAGGTCGCGGACCATGGCGAGGCCGATGGAGTTCAAGGCGAACTCGGAGAGGTACGCGAAGACGTTCTTGACGAGCAGCGACGCGATCAGCAGAAGCGGTACCGCCCACCGCGTGTCGAGCCCCCCTGCGAGCACTCCGTCTCGGACCGCGGCGTATCCGCCCTCGAGCGCCTCCAGAAGCGGCGCCATGCGCTGCGAGGAGGCCGGGCCAAAGCCCGCGAGTGCGCCGGAGGCTCCAGCGCCCAGGACCTCATCGATCACCTTCTTGAGGAGGAAGAGCAGCACGACCGTCGCCGCGGAGACGAGACCCATCGCCACCAGCGCCACGGCGGCCCTGCCCGCGTAGCGCCGGAAATAGGCGAGCAGGCGCGGCAGCGTCCTCATGGCACGGCCGCCGCGCCGTCCGGCGCGAGGCCGGAGGAAGGCTCCTCCAGCGCGGAGAGGACGAAGGCAGCCGCACGAGAGCTCGCTCCGTGAGGGCCGAGCTCCCGGGCCACACGCGCAAGTCCCCGCCTCATCGCCTCGAGCCGCTCCGGCGCGGCGAGGAGCCCCTCGGCCGTCCGTTCGAGGTTCTCGACGGTCAGACGGTCCTGAAGAAGCTCCGGAACGACCTCCTCTCCCGCCACGATGTTGACGAGCGAGATCCTCGGGAGCCGGACCAGCGCCCTCGCGATCGCGTGACTGAAAGCCGACGTGCGGTAGACGACGACCATCGGCGCGCCGCAGAGCGCGGCCTCGAGCGTGGCGGTGCCCGACGCCACGAAGGCCAGATCCGCCGAGGCGAGGACCGGGTGGAGGCCGCCGGAGATCAGCCGGATGCCGCGCTGCGCCGCGCCCGCGAAGAGCGTCTCGGGAAGCCCCTGGGCCCGCACCGCGAAAAGGTCGAGGTCGAGGCGGCCCGCGAGACGCGACGCGGCCTCGGCCAGAGTGTTCCAGTGGTGCTCGACCTCGGCGGGCCGGCTTCCCGGCAGGAGCACGAGGCGGCGCCGGACCTTGGAGGCGAGGGGCGACGGCGCGGCGAGGCCCTCCTCCACGTCCTCGACGAGGGGGTGCCCGGCACAGACGGCGTCCGCGCCGAGGCGCCGGTAGATCTCGGTCTCGAACGGAAAGAGCGTGATGATGCGGCGCGCTCGGGCCGCGATCGTCCGGGCTCTCCAGCGGCGCCAGGCCCACACCTGCGGGCTGATGTAGTAGATGAGCGGGATCCCGGCCCGAAAGAGGCGGCGCGCGAGCAGGCTGTGGAAGTCGGGAAAATCGATGAGCACGGCCGCTGCGGGCTGCCTCTCTGCCGCCGCCGCCCGGAGCGCGAACAGCGCGCGCATCACTCCGGGAAGCTTCTCCACGACCTCGGTGATCCCCACGACGGAGAGTGCCTCGGACCGGACGATCGTATCGAGGCCCGCGTCGGCGAGCCGGGCGCCTCCCATGCCGAAGGCGCGGACCCCGGGCCGCAGCGACGCGAGCGCCCGCAGCAGCCGCGCTCCGTGGAGGTCCCCCGAGGCCTCGCCCGCCGAGATGAGGAGATTCATGGAAGCGTGAGCCGTGAGCCGTGAGTCGAGAGCCGAATCCCCTTGTTCGACTTGCAGGCTCACGGCTCAGCGGCTAACGGCTCACGGTTTACGAGGGAAACGGGTACATCAGCCACGCGACGGCAAGCCCCCCGAGCACGAGCGAGGCCATGAGCAGCCCGAACATCCTCCAGCGCTCCCGTCGCTCCTGGCGCCACAGGAGGGCGAAGAACGCCGAGACCAGAAAGGCGTAGAGCGTCATGATCAGGAAGTGGTCGGCCGGGATGAGGGCGATCATCGCTTTTTTCCCGCGGCGAGGTCATGGGCGTCGAGCACCAGCAGGAGGTTCATGAGGCCGGCCGTCAGGAGATACGCGCAGCCGTACTCGTAGGTCGGCGCGAGGATGGTCCCCGCTGGATTCTCGACCAGACCGCGCGCCGCGACGTTCAGAAGGCCCGCGCCGTAAACGGCGAAGGTCGCGAGGATAGTCAGCGGCTGTCCGTCCTCGACGGTGTAGAGCCGACCCTGGAAGGAGAGCCCGGCGAGGAAGGTGAGGGCCACGATGGCGGCGAACGCGACCGCCGTCCTGCGGCGGCCCAGGTAATAGTGCCCGAGGCCCGGCACCAGCCAGGCCAGCGCCATCGCCACCGCCGTCGAACGCCGGGGCGCCGCCGCGTCGTTCATGCTCCTGCCTCGAAGAGCGCCGCCAGGCGCCGCCGCGTCACGGAGAGCTCCTCCGGAACCACCCGGACTCCCGCCGTCACCGTCATGAAGTTGGTGTCTCCCGTCCATCGGGGCACCGCGTGGACGTGGTAATGGCTCGCGATCCCGGCGCCCCCCGCCGTGCCGAAGTTGACGCCCACGTTCAATCCGTCGGTCCGGTATTCGGTCACCAGGATCGCCTGCGCCCGGGCCAGCGTCGTAATGAGCTCGGAGAGCGTCTCCGGGCTCGAGTCCGAGAGCCAGGCCTCGTGGGCCAGCGGGGCCACCATCACGTGACCGTTCGTATAGGGATATCGGTTCAAGAGGACGAACACTCGCTTCCCGCGAAAGACGACGAGCGACCGCTCGTCGTCGCGCGAGGCCGCAGCCTCGCAGAAAATGCAGCCGACAGGTTTGTCCGACACGAGGTACTCGTAGCGCCAGGGGGCGAAGAGAACGTCCGGCATTACCGGTTGATGAGTTCCTTCAGCTCCTTGCCCGGCTTGAAATAAGGGATCTTCTTCGCTGGAACGGAGACCTTCACCCCCGTCTTCGGGTTGCGGCCCATGCGGGCGCCGCGCTCGCGCAGGCGGAAGGAGCCGAACCCCCGCAGCTCGATCTTCTGGCCCTCCTTGAGCGAGCGGACGATCGCTTCGAACACCGTGTCCACGATGGCCTCCGCCTGCTTCTTGGTCACGTCCGTGGCCACGGCCACCCGCTCGATCAATTCGGCCTTCGTCATCGCCCGCGTCTCCTCGCGAACCGGAGAGGATTCCATCCGCCGTGCACTCCGCTACTCTTTCGTGGCCTCTTCGGCCTTCTTGCGCGACCGCTTCTTCTTCGGGGCGGGCTCCTCGCCTTCGGCGGGCGCGGCGGCTGTCGGCGCCGCCGGCGCCTCCTCGGCAACGGCCGCGACCGCGACGGCGACCGGCGCCGCGTCGAGGTTCAACCCGGACAGGCCGACTTTCATGTCCGCGTCCTCGATCCGGAGGATCTTGGCGCGCACGGGGTCGCCCTCCTTGAAGTGCTCCTGGGGTTTGGCGCCGCGCGCGAGCGGCGTCTCGGAAACGTGCATGAGCCCTTCCACCAGGCCCTCGATCTGCACGAACACGCCGAAATCCGCCACCCGCGTGACGACGCCTTCGACGACGTCGCCCGGCTGGTGCTTGTCCTTGAAGGTCTGCCAGTCGTTGGGCTGGAATTCCTTGATCGAGAGCGAAATCCTCCGGTTCTCCTGGTCGACCGACGTGATGACCGCCTCGACGTCGTCGCCCTTCTTCAGGACTTCGGAGGGGTGCTTGACCCGGCGCGTCCAGGACATGTCGGAGACGTGCACGAGGCCGTCGATGCCCTCCTCGATCTCGACGAAGGCGCCGAAGTCCGTCAGGTTGCGCACCTTTCCGGAGACCCGGCTGCCAACCGGGTATTTCGCGGCCACGCTCTCCCAGGGATCCGGCAGCGTGTCCTTCAGGGACAGAGAGATGCGCCGCGCCTCGGGGTTGACGTCGGAAACGATCGCCTCGACCGTGTCCCCCGGCGACACGACCTTGGCGGGATTCTTGATCTTCTTGGACCAGGACATCTCGGAGACGTGAACGAGCCCCTCGACGCCCCCCTCGAGCTCGACGAACGCGCCGTAGTCGGTGACGTTCGTGACGCGGCCGGTCACGCGCGACCCGGCGGGGTACTTCTCGGGGACGTGGGCCCAGGGGTCCTCCGTGAGCTGCTTGGTGCCGAGCGAGACGCGCTCGGTCTCGCGATCGAACTTCAGGACGACGACCTCGATCTCGTCGCCGACCTTGACGAGGTCGGAGGGGTGGTTCACGCGGCCCCAGGACATGTCGGTGACGTGGAGCAGCCCGTCGAGGCCGCCGAGGTCCACGAAGGCGCCGTAGTCGGTGAGGTTCTTGACCACGCCGCGCAGGACGCGGCCCTCCTCGAGCAGCTGCAGGGTCTCCTTCTTGCGGGCTTCCTGCTCGACCTCGACGACGGCCTTGCGGGAGAGCACGATGTTGCCGCGCTTCTTGTCGACCGAGATGACCTTGAAATCGAGGTCCTTGCCGCGCAGCGCCTCGAGGTTCTTGACCGGCTTGACGTCCACGAGGGAGCCCGGGAGGAAGGCCTTGACGCCGATGTCCACGGCGAGGCCGCCCTTGATGCGGTCGATGACGCGGCCGCGGACGGTCGAGCCCGAACGGTACGACTTCTCGACCTCGTCCCAGACCTTCATCTTCTCGGCCTTGTCCTTCGAGAGGACGACGTAGCCGTTCTGGTCCTCGGTCCGCTCGAGGAGCACGTCGACCGGGTCACCGGGCTTGATCGTGACCTGGCCCGAGAAGTCGGTGAACTCGGACAGCGGGATCATGCCCTCCGACTTGTAGCCGATGTCCACGATCACTTCGGAAGGCGTGATCGACAGGACCCGACCCCGGATGATCTGTCCCTCCTGCAAGTTCTTGAAGGAGCTCTCATACTGGGCCAGCAGGTGTTGATACTCCTGCGGAGTCAGTTCCTGTTCTGTTTCCATCGGTTCGGTTTCCCGACCTCCCTCTTTACGATTTTCAGCCGCCATCGGATAAGGGGTCCCCTCTCATAAGTCGCTGAGACGCAAAGCAATATCCTATGTTGCCCCGTCCGGCCGAGTCAAATGGCTTCGCGAACTCGCCGTTCGATCTCGGCCACGACGGCCTCGAGGGGCTTGCCGGTCGAGTCGATCAGGACGTACCCGTCGTCGAGGGTCAACGGGGAATCGGCCCTCGACCCGTCGTCCCTGTCGCGTTTCTCCATGTCCCGGAGGACCTCCTCGAAGGGCTGGGGTGTTCCCCGGGCGGCGAGCTCGCGCGCCCGGCGTTCGGCGCGAATTCCGGGGTCGGCCGTCAGGAAGAACTTCAAGGGGGTGTCCGGAAAAACCCGGGTCCCGATGTCCCGACCCTCCATCACCCCACCTCGCTCCCGGCCGAGCCTCCTCTGCTCGGCGACGAGCGAGCGCCGCACCGCCGGGATCGCCGACACGGCCGAGGCATAGAGCGAGATCTCCGGCTCCCGGATGGCCTCCGAGACGTCCCGCCCGTCGAGCAGGACGCGGTTTCCGTCCGCCGTCGGGACGAGCTCGATGCGGGCGGCGGCCGCGATCGCCGCCACGGCCTCCGGATTCGAGAGGGGCAGACCGATTCCGCGCTCGCGGGCGGCCAGCCCCACGGCTCGGTACATCGCGCCGGTGTCGATGTAGGGAACGCCGAGGCGAGCAGCCAGTGTCCGTGCGGCCGAGGACTTCCCTGCTCCCGACGGCCCGTCGATGGCGACGATCAGGGGCCGAGTCACCGCGGCTTGGCGAGCAGTTTCAGCGCCTCGACCTCTTCGGCGGCGAGCCGGCGGTAGGCGCCAGGCGGCAGGTCCGCATCGCGCACGGGACCGATTGCCACCCGTTTCAACTTCGATACCGGGTGGCCGATGGCCGCGAACATCCGGCGGATCTGCCGCGTGCGCCCCTCCCGCAGCGTCACCTTGAGCCAGGTGTTGCCTTCCTGCTCGGCCTTTCGGGGCGTTCCGGAGACGCGCTCGATGTCGCAGGGTCGCGTGCGTTCGCCCTCGAGCAGGATTCCCCGCCGCAGCTTCTCGAGGCGCGCGGGCGCGGGCTCCCCCGACACCTTCACCATGTACTCCTTGGGACACCCCGTCGAGGGGTGGGTGACGAGGCGCGCGAGGTCTCCGTCGTCGGTCAGGATGAGGAGGCCCTCGGTCTGTACGTCGAGCCGTCCGACCGGCTTGACGCCACGGCGCAGCCTCCCCGGGAGAAGCTGGAGCACCGTGTCGCGGCCCTCTGGGTCCGAGACGGTCGTGACGAAGCCCTTCGGCTTGTTCAGCAGGAGGTAGGTGCGGGGGCCGGTCTCGGGCCGGATGCGGCGGTCGTCCACCTTGATCGAGTCGGTCGCCGGGTCGGCGCGGTCCCCGAGCGAAGCGAGCCTCCCGTTGACGCGCACGCGGCCCTCGCGGATCCACTCCTCGGCCGCGCGGCGCGAGGCGAGGCCGCTCGACGCGATGATCTTCTGGATGCGCTCGAGCGCCAGGTCAGTCCTCCGCGGCGGGATCGCCGGGCGCGGACTCCTCGCCGGGCTCCGCCTCCACGTGGATCGAGGTCGGGGCGGCGGTGGGGGCCGCGATCTCCCGGGCCTCGATCGTGGCCGCGAGGTCGGCGTCGAGGTCCTCGGGGTGCGGGAGCTCGGTCAGGTCGTTCAAGCCGAAGCGCATCAGGAAGTCGGGTGTCGTCCGGTAGAAGAACGGCGTCCCGACGACCGCCTTCTTGCCGGACGTCGTGATCAGCTTCTTCTCGAAGAGCGTCTTGAGCACGCTCGACGAATTGACGCCCCGGATGTCCTGGATCTCGGGCAGCGTGATCGGCTGGCGGTACGCGATGATCGCCAGCGTCTCGAGCGCGGCGAGCGACAGGCGGCTTCTCTCGGTGACCTCGTGGAACTTGCGCAGGAGGGCGTCGAACTCGGGGCGGGTGACGAAGCGCCAGCCGCCGGCGACCTTTTCGACGCGCACTCCGCGTTCGTCGGCGTCCGTCCGCGCGGCCAGCGTCGCGAGCGCGCCGGCCACGGCGGCCGGCGTCGCGTCGAGCAGCTCCGCAAGGTCCTTTTCGCGAACCGGCCTGGCCGAGGAGAAGAGGACCGCCTCCACGGCCGGAAGGATCTTCTCGGCCGAGGTCTCCCTCGGCGCGCGCTCCTCCTTCTCGGCGGCGGCCAGGGTGGTGCCGGGGGCGTCGGTCTCGCTCATGGCTCTCTCACTCGGCGTAATTATCGCGTATCTGCTGGGCGGAGAAAGGCACGTCCGTCCTCGTGGCGTGGATTTCGGCGAAGGGCCGGGCCTGAAACGCCCGCACGACTCCGAGGCGGATGAGCTCGAGGCAGGCGAGGAACGTCGTGACGGCCTCGGCGCGGTAGCGCATCTGACCCACGAACTCGAGCAACGGCATCGTCCGGGCCGCGTCGAGGCGCTCGAGCAGCTCGATCATCTTCTCGGCGACCGAGAAGCGCAGGTGGTGGATCGCCAGAGCGGGCGGGTGCGCCAGACGATAATGCTCGGTCACCTTGCGAAAGGCCTCGATGATGTCGAAGAGCGACGCCTCCAGACTCTCTTCCGAGCCCTCGGCCCTCGGGACCTCCGTCTCGGGCCGCGGCCAGAGCCCTCCCCGCAGCGTGTCGATGGCGTGCAGGGTCTCGGCCGAACGCTTGAACTTCTCGTACTCGAGCAGGCGCTGGGCGAGGTCCGCGCGCGGGTCGATCGCCTCCTCGCCCGGAGCGCGGGGAAGCAGCATCTTCGACTTGATGTAGATGAGCTCGGCCGCCAGCGCCACGTACTCGGACGCCACGTCGAGGTCGAGCTCTCGCATCGTGTCGAGGTACGAGGTGTACTGCTCGGTGATCTCCGCGATCGGGATGTCGGTGATCGAGACCTCGTTAACGCGGATGAGGTGCAGGAGCAGGTCGAGAGGGCCGTTGAAGGCGGCGATCGCGACCGGGGGAAGCGACCGGCCGCTCGAGTCCTCGGCCATCACGGCTCCGGCGAGAGGCGGACGGCGGCACGGACTTTCTCCATCGTCTCCTCGGCGACGGCCCGGGCCCGCTGGTCTCCGGCGTGGAGAACGTCGCGCACGACGTCCGACGGCGAGGCCAGCAGCTCCGCCCGCTTCTGCCGGAACGGCTCCAGGGCGGCGTTGAGGTTTCCGATGAGGTGCTTCTTGCAGTCCACGCAGCCGCGGGTTGCGGTGCGGCACTCCTCGTCGACGACCTTCACCTCGGCGGGAGGCGAGAAAAGCTCGTGGAAGGGAAAAAGATTGCAGTTGTCGGGATTGCCGGGGTCCTGCCGGCGGGCGCGTGCGGGATCGGTGACCATCGCCATCACCTTGTCTCGAACCGAATCGGCGGCTTCGGTGATCCCGATCGTGTTTCCGTACGACTTGGACATCTTGCGGCCGTCGATTCCGTTGACCCTCGGAGTGGGTGTAAAGAGCGCCTTCGGCTCCGGAAAGACCTCTCCGTAGAGGCCGTTGAAGCGGCGCACGATCTCGCGGCAGATCTCGAGGTGACTCGCCTGGTCCTCCCCCACGGGCACCAGGTTCGCGCGGTAGACGGCGATGTCGGCGGTCATGAGGACCGGATAGCCGAGGAAGCCGTGCGTGCCAAGGTCTCGCGTGCGCAGCTGCTCGATCTGGTCCTTGTACGTCGGGACGCGCTCGAGCCAGCCCAGCGGCGTAATCATCGAGAAATACAGAGCGAGCTCGGCGTGCTGCGGGACGCGCGACTGCAGGAAGATGGTCGCGCGCTCGGGGTCGAGTCCGACGGCGAGCCAGTCGAGGACGGCCTCGCGCGTGGAGGCAGCGAGGGCCTGCGTGTCGGCGTAATCGGTCGTCAGCGCGTGGAGGTCGGCCACGAAGAAGAAGCAACGGTAGCGGCCGCTCTTCTCGAGGTCCACCCAGTTCTTCACGGCCCCGAAGTAGTTGCCGAGGTGGACGCGCCCCGTGGGGCGCAGGCCGGAGAGCACCGTCTCACTCACGTCAGGCCCCGAAGATCAGCCGAAGCACGGTGCTCTGGATGGGCCGGAAGAGCTTTCCGAGCACCGGGGTCGTGATGAGAAGGATGAGGATCAAGAAGCCGAACGGACGGATCACGGCGAAGAAGCGCGCGACGGCGGGCCCGCCGAGCGACAGGAGCACGCCGCTGCCGTCGAGCGGCGGGATCGGAAGCAGGTTGAAGACACCGAGCATCACGTTGACGAGAACGAAGAAGAAGAGGACGTAGGCGATCGGCGCGAGCGCCCCGGAGGCGAACCGGTTGCCCTGAAGGGCCTCGAGCAGGTCCGCCATGGCCCGGGGGTCGAGACGACGGATCGCGGCAAAGCCCACGATCCCGAGGGCCGCGAGCAGGAAGTTCGAGAGCGGGCCCGCGGCCGAGACCACGAGGTTGGCCAGGCGGGGGTCCTTCGTGTTGCGCAGGTCCACGGGCGTGGGCTTGGCGGCCCCGAAGATGAGGCCCGAGAACACGTAGAGAAGCAGGGGCACGAGGATGCTTCCCACCGGGTCGATGTGCCGAAGGGGGTTCAGGCTGATTCGGCCAAGGTCCCGGGCGGTCGTGTCGCCGAACTTGAGCGCGGCGTACGCATGAGCCGACTCGTGGAAGGAGATGGCGAAGAGGATGACCGCCAGCTGGATGGCAAAATCGACGACCTTGTGTTCCAAGCAGCCGGCACTATACAGGCTGTTTCGGGGCGTCAAAAAGCCGTAGATTCCGCCTCGATGACCCCGAAACCTTCGCCGCCGGCCGCCGTCTCTCTCCATGGCCGGGCCGAATGCAGATGAACTCGGGAAGCGACGACGTCGGGCTGCTCGAGCGGATCCGCCGCGGGGACACCGACGGCGCCGCCGAGCTGTTCGAGCGCTATGCGCCGGCGCTCCTGCGGTTCACCGACCGGATGCTGTCGGATCGAGCTTCGGCCGAGGAAGTGACGCAGGAGGTTTTCCTGAAAGTGATCTCGAGGGCGCACCAGTACGACGGGCGGGCCGGAGTGGCTTCGTGGCTCTTTGCCATCGCGGCCAACGCCTGCCGCGACCGCCGCCGGCGGGAGCGGCGCGCCTCCATCGTTCCGCTCGAATCCGTGGCCGAGCCGCGGGCGCGCGGGCAGGGCGTCGAGGCCTCGATCGCTTCCCGGCAGCGGCGAGAGGCGGTGCGCCAGGCCCTCTCCGAGCTGTCCGAGGAGCAGCGCGAGGCTCTCGTCCTCGCCCGATACCACGGCATGCCCTACGCCGAGATCGCCCGCACTCTGGGCATCTCGGTCGGGGCCGTCAAGACCCGTATTTTCCGGGCCGTCGAGACCCTGAAGGCCCATTTTTCCGAGGGAGAAAGCTCATGGACTGCCGCGACGTAACGACGCTCGGGATCGAGCGGCTCACCGGAGAGGCCGGAGAGCCGGCGCGCCGGGAGCTCTCGGCGCACTTGAACGCCTGCGAGAACTGCCGCCGGGAGATGGCGCGCCTCGAGGACGTCTGGACGACGCTCGGCCTCGATCCGGACGCGCAGGTCAGCCCCGAGTTCCGGCGCCGGACGCTCGGGCTTCTCGAGGAAGAGATGATGAGGGGCCGCATCCGGGCCTTCAGCCCCCGGGCGCCGCTGATTCGTCCGCTCGCTCAGGCCGCGGCCCTCCTCGTCGCGGCGGGGCTGGGGTATCTCGTGGCCCGGGGTCTTCCGGGCGCTCAGGCTCCCGCTGCGTCCCCGTCGCCGAGCCCGGCGGGACAGTCGGCGCCGGTGCCGGATCTGGCCGCCAACCCCCGTTTCTCGAACGTTTCGTACCGCACGGCGGACAAGGAGGGTCGCGTCGGGATCGGCTTCGACGTGACCACCCGCCACGAGATCGCGGGCAGGCCGAGCGACCCGGATGTGGCGAGACTGCTCGCCTACCTGGTCGCCCACAACGCCGAGACGGCCGGCGAGAGATCGCGGGCGATCGAGCTCGTCTCCGAGCACTACGGCGCCGGTAATGCGCCCGCGTCCCCCGAGATCGTGGCGGCGCTGTCGGCGACGCTGCTCAAGGACCCGAATCCGGGCGTGCGCAAGAAGGCGGCCGACGCGCTCGCGTCGTTTCCGGTCACGGCGGAGATCCGCGCCGTCTTTCTGGAGGCGCTCAAGTCCGACAAGAACCCCGCCGTCCGCCTGGCCGCGGTGGACGCCCTCGCGGCCGCAGCCAAGCAGTCCCCCGACGCGAACACGATCCAGTCGCTGCGCGAGAAGGCCGTGGACCCGCAGGAGAACGGCTTCGTGCGGGCCAAGGCTGCCTCGGCGCTCAAGGCAATTTCGTTCTGAACGCTCTGAACACAAGGATGGCGTAACCCTCATGTCCACGGAACGTCTCTCTCGACGATGAACACGCCGAAGCTCCCCAAAGCCGCTTCGCTCTCGGAGACTCCCTCGGCGCGGGCGGACCGCCTCGCGGTGTGGATTCTGCTCGGCCTCGGTTTGCTCCTGATGCTCGCCGCGGTCGGGCAAGCCGAGCAGCCCTCGGCCACGCGAGTGGATCGGTTCAACGGAACGCTCCGGAGCGGCCAGACGATCCACGTCGAGAACGTCTCGGGCGACGTCGTGGCCTCGCCAGGCCCGCAATTCTCGGCGGTCGTGACCTTGACGGTCTCCGCGACCACGCAGGAGAAGGCGGCCGCGATTCTGAAGAAGACGCAGATCTCGACCGACCACGACGACGACGGCTGGAGCCTCGAGACAATGCTGCCGGACACGCATCCGGGCCGGCGCGGCGCCAACCGACATGGCCTGCCGTGCGACTCCTGCCGGGTCGTCGCGCGCTACGAGATCGTCGTGCCGCCCGGAGTGACGGCCGAGTTTCAGACGGTCAACGGCGACGTGCGTGTGCGGGACGTAGACGGCGAGCTCAACCTCGAGACGGTCAACGGGTCCGTGGAGGTCCGGGGCGCGCGCCGCTCTCTCTCGCTGCAGACGGTCAACGGGCACATCGACGCCGTCGCGCAGGCCCTGCCCGCCGACGCCGAGGTTTCCCTCCAGTCGGTCAACGGCAACGTCGTGCTGACGCTCCCGGCCGACGCGAAGTTCGAGTTCGCGGGCTCGACGATGAACGGCACGATCGCTTCCACGTTCCCCCTGCCCCCCAAGGCCGCGCGGGAGATGGTCATGCTCTCCCCGGGGCACGACGCCGGGAAGGGAAAGGGGAAGAGCCCGAAGCCGACCTGGACCGTGCGGGACGAGGACGGGAACACCGAGGAGCTGGACCTGGAGGCGCTCGACGAGGAGCTCGCCCAGTCCATGAAGGACATCGAGATCTCGATCGAGCAGGGAATGCGCGAGAATGAGCGGCAGCTGCGCCAGGTCGAGAAGCAGCTCCGGCGTATCGAGATCCCCAACCCTCACCGGGAGTACACCGGCTCGATCGGAAAGGGCGGCGCCCAGGTCCACATGGAGACCCTGAACGGGGCCGTCCGCCTGCTGGCCACGGGCACGAAGGAGGCCGACGCGAAGGCCCTCGTCTCCGAACGGCGCTCCTTCGTCGTGACGGTGCCGAACGTCCACGTACGGGTCGGTACGCCGGCAGTCGCGCCCGTCGCACCGGTTCCCCCCGCTCCTCCCGTCGCGGGCGTGCCGCCCGCCCCGCCGGCCGCTGTGCCGGCTCCCGGCTTCGAGCGCGACATCGTGCGGGGAGACGTGTCGGGCGACTTTCTCTCGACGTCGAGCGGAGACTACCGCATCGGCAAGGTCAGCGGCCGCGTCAAGATCCTGACTCACTCGGGCGAGATCCGCGTCGCAGGGGCGGGCGCCGGTGCAGACCTGAAGACCTTCGGAGGGGACATCGTCATCGGCCCCGTGACCGGAGACCTCAAGGCCTCGACGCTGGCGGGCGACATCGTGGTCGACTCGGTGTCGGGCTCCACTCTGGCCGACACGAACGGCGGCGACATCCGGATCGAGCGGGTGGGCGGCAACCTGGACGTCCGGACCTCCGGCGGGGACATCCGAGCGCCCCGCGTCGGGGGTGCCGTGCGCGCCGCCTCGGCGGGCGGGGAGATCCGCATCGGCATCACCGCGTGCGACCCGAAGGGGGGCGTCACGATCCACAACGACGGCGGCGACGTGTCGCTCGCCCTGCCCGCCGACTGCAAGGCGGACGTCGAGCTCATCGTCACGGGCGCCGACGAGGAGGACGCCACCATTCGCTCGGACTTCTCCGAGCTCGCGATTTCGAAGAAGCCCGGCGTGCAGCGCGGGACCGCGAGCCTGAACGGTGGCGGCGGAAAGATCGTCGTGAAGACGACGTCGGGGACGATCCGCCTCAGGAAGGGAACGCAGCCCTAACGGATCCGCATCACCGCCCGCGGCTCGAGGTCCACCTCGTGCCCGATCCCCGAGCGCGGGTCGTGCCGTCGGTCCGAGAGATACTCCCGGATCCCGGGCCGGAACCTCCTCCAGTCCCCGTCAAAGACCGCGAGCGTGTCGGAGACGTCCGCGACGTTGTCGCGGCCGAGGCTCTTCAGCTGGTCGCGCGTCAGCGGCGGATCGGCGAAGACGCCCCGCTTCGCGAGCCACTCGAAGCCTGCCGCGAGCACGCGCCCGTACCACAGGGGCAGGTGCAGAAGGGACTTGCCGGGCCTGCCCACGGCCGCCGCGATCTCGCGGTAAATGTCGTTGAGCGCGAAGATTTCGGGGCCGCCGACCTCGAAGCATCGGCCCACGGTCTCCGGCTTTTCGAGGGCGTCGGCAAAAACGCGAGACACGTCCTCGATGGAGACAGGCTGGAAACGGGTCGTGCCGGGCCCGATGACCGGGATGAAGCCGGGGTTGCCCCGGACGATGGGCGCGAGCAGCGACGCGAAACCGTCGCCGGGCCCGAAGATGATCGAGGGGCGGAAGATCGTCCAGTCGAGCCCGGACGCTCGGACTGCCTTCTCACCCGCCGCCTTCGTGCGCCCGTACTCCGACGGCGCGTCCTCCGCGCTTCCCATCGCGCTCATGTGGAGGTAGCGCCGGACCCCGGCGGCCCTGGTCGCAGCGACGGCGTTCTCGGTCGCCTCCCGGTGCATCCGATCGAACGTCTGCGCGCCCTTCTCGTTGATGATGCCGACAAGGTGCACGACCGCGTCGCGCCC
Organism: uncultured Acidobacteriota bacterium; assembly: GCA_963724465.1. Lineage (GTDB taxonomy): Bacteria > Acidobacteriota > Thermoanaerobaculia > UBA5066 > Gp7-AA6 > DAHUXD01. The sequence goes on from CAVRUT010000001.1 coordinate 370,364, forward strand.
CGCCGCCGCTGCGGCGAGCGTCGGCGGATCGAGGACGTCGCCGGGGGCCGTCTCGACCGGCCTGTTGTAGCGGTTGCGCGTCTTGCGAGGGTCGCGTGCCAGCACCGCGACCGCGTGGCCCCGCTGCAGAAGCCGGTTGACCAGGTGGGTGCCGACGAACCCCGTTCCACCCGTGACGAGAACCTTCACGCTCACCTCCGTCGCGGTTTCTTGTATCACGCCGGTCCGGGCTCTCCTGTCTGCCGTCTGCCTCTACGGATACCCGAAGAGATCGCTTCGCACCGCCCGGCCTTCCTCGCGCAGCGCCGCGACGCGCCGACGCGCGTCTCCGAGCGCCGCGAGATCCCGGACCGGGTCGGCGACCCGCATGGCGGGCAGGCCCGACTGACGGCTGCCCAGGAGGTCTCCCGGTCCTCGGGCTTCGAGGTCCTTCTCCGCGATGAGAAACCCGTCCGACGTCCTCTCGAGGACGGCCAGCCGGGCGCGGGCTTCCGGTGTCGCTCCCTTGCCGACGATCAAGGCGCACCAGGAATTGCGCGCGCTGCGGCCGACGCGGCCCCGCAGCTGGTGCAGCTGAGCGAGGCCGAAAATCTCGGCGTTCTCGACGACCATGAGGGTCGCTTCCGGCACGTCGACGCCGACCTCGACGACCGTCGTCGAGACGAGAACGGGGACGCGGCCGGCGGCGAAATCCCTGAGCGCCGCCGTGCGCTCTTGGCGCCGGCATGCGCCCGTGGAGGACGCCGACGGGGGTCCCGGGCAGGACGGCGGCGATCCGGTCGGCGGTGGCGCGCGTGGCGGCAATCTCCCTCTCGCCTTCCTCGATCGCCGGAACGACGACGTAAACGCGCTCGCCGGCGGCGACCCGCTCTCCGGCGAACCGGTACACCTTGTCCCGGCCGGATTCCTCGCGCACGCGCGTCAGGACCTCGCCCCGGCCCGGGGGCTTCTCATCCAGCACCGAGACGTCCAGCTCGCCGTAGATCGCCCATGCGAGCGAGCGCGGGATCGGCGTCGCCGTCATGACGAGCACGTGCGGTGCCTCGCCCTTGCGGAACAGGCGGGTGCGGTGGGCGACGCCGAATCGGTGCTGCTCGTCCACGACGACGAGGCCGAGCCGTCGGAACTGCACGGGCGCCTCGGCGAGGGCATGGGTGCCCACCAGCACGTCGATGCGCCCGGCCGCGAGCTCCTCGAGGATCCGGCGGCGCGCCGCTCCCCGGACGCGGCCCGTCAGGAGCGCCAGCCGCACCCCCGCCGCGGTCAGCCAGAAAGCCAGGCTCTCGGCGTGCTGCTCCGCGAGGATCTCGGTCGGAGCCATGAGCGCCGCCTGAACCCTGTTGCCCGCGGCCAGCATGAGGGCGAGGCCCGCCACGATGGTCTTGCCGGAACCGACGTCGCCCTGGAGAAGCCTCGCCATCGCGCGGCCGGAGCCGAGGTCGGCGGCGATCTCGCGCACGGCGCGCTTTTGCGCGCCCGTCAGGGGAAACGGGACAGCCTCCCGCGCCCGCTGCCGGAGCGCCTCCGGGGCCAGCAGGACGATGCCTCGCCGCGCGTGCAGCCGCGCGCGCTTTTCCTCGATGCCCGCCGCGAGCACCAGCAGCTCCTCCCGGGCGAGAACGCGCCGGGCCGCTTCGGCCGCCTCCGCTCCAGGCGGGAAGTGCGCGTGCTCGAGGGCCTCGAGGATCTCGGGCGGGCTCGCCGCGGCGCAGGCGAACGCCGGGTCGAGCCGGTCGAGGGCCCGCCGCGCGAGGGTGCGCCAGGGGCGGGAGGAAACGTCGGCCACGCGGTGGTAGATCCCCACGATGCGGCCCGAGTGGACGGGGTCGGCTTCCTCGCCATCGGCGATGAACTCGGTCTCCGGGTTCTCGATCTGCATCTCCCCCCGGGGCGACGCGGCGGGCGCCCCGTAGAGCGCCGCCCTCGAGCCGGAGAGCGTCTTCACGAAGGACGGGTAGCGGTTGTGCCAGACGACGCGGACGGCGCCGGTGCCGTCGTCGGCGATGGCCTCCACCCGCAGCGTGCCCCGCCGCATGCGTACGGACCTGACGCCATGGAAGCGGGCGAGGACGGTGGCGGGCTTGCCCCATTCGAGGGCGGCAATCGTCGCGAAGCGCCGCCGGTCTTCGTAGCGAAAGGGCAGCGCGAGGAGGAAATCGCCCACGGTCCGGAACCCTTCGGCCCCCAGGCGCTCGGCCCTCGCGGGGCCGACGCCGGGAATCCGGGAAACCGGATCGCGCAGCCGCAGTGGAACAGGAGAGGCGTCTGAGATGAACTAGCTCTCGGGGGCGTGGAAGGTCATGGAGACCAGGCCGAACTTGAGCACGTCGCCGTTCTGCACCGCGATCGGCACGCCGGTCGTGAGTCGGTTCCCGTTGACGTAGGTCCCGTTCATGACGCCGATCTCTTCCATCACGTAGTAGGTGTCGCTCATCTGGTAGAGCTTGGCATGCCGACGCGACGTCGAGCGCTGGGGGTCGAGCGGCGTGAGGTCCACGTCTGGCGTGATGCCCGTGACGGGGTCGCTGCGGCCGACCAGGGTGTCGCCCTCGCGGTTGAGGAAGAACTCCGCCGCGGGATCCTCGCACACCAGGCGGCAGGCGTCGTGGGGCTGCTCGGGAACGACCTTGCGCTGGACCGGTTTCTCCTCCTCGGGCACCCGCCGGCCCACGGCGTCCTCGAGCATCGCCGTGACCTCGCGCAGCCGGCGCGAGAGCTTGCGCATCATCCGCACCGCGATTTCGGTGTTGCTCCGGAGCATCGCGTCGAACGTCGCCCCGTTGATCCGGACGAGTTCGACGTCCGTCTTAGCCCGGGCCGAGGCCGACCGCGGCACGTCCTCGAGCACGCTCATCTCCCCGAAGAAGTCGCCCTTCTCGAGCGTCGCGAGCACGCGCGTTTCGCCGCCGATCGCCTTCAGGAGCTCCACCGTCCCCGACTGCAGGATGAACATGTCGGTGCCGATGTCGCCCTCGGAAAAGATGATGTCGCCCATCAGGTGCGTGACGAGGTACTTCTCCAGCGGGTTCTTGCCTCCCCCGCCCGGGCCGGATTTGAAGACTGCCTTCACGGAAGGCATGCGGCCTCCCCGGACACGCCCGGTCCGCAGAACTCGAGCAGGCGGCGGCCGGCATCCACGCGGACTGGAACGCCGAGAGGAAGGGTCCGCGTGCGGGCCACGTGCCCGGCCGGGAAGCCGGACAGAACGGGAAACGGCGCCCCCGCGAAATAGTCGCGCAACCAGACGCCGAGGGCCTGCGGGGACTCGCCGCCGCGCGCGCCGGGCGAAATCGAGCCGATGACCATGGCTTGCAGTCCATCGAATGTACCCGACCGTTCCAGTTGGGTCAACATTCGGTCCAGCCGGTAGGTGTCCTCCCCCACGTCCTCCCAGAAGAAAACGCCTCCCCGGCCGTCGACGGCCTCGGGCGTGCCACACAGCGACGCCACGAGCGAGAGGCATCCCCCGACGAGGGGCCCCTGCCCCGCACCGTCCGCGAGAACGTCCTTCTCCTCGAACCGGTGCGCTTCCGGGGTGCGCCCCGAGAGCACAGCCTCCCAGTCGAGCCCTCGCTCGGAGGCCATCGAAACCGCCACCATGGGGCCGTAGAACGAGGCCATCGCGCAGTGCCGCAAGAGGAAAGCGAAGAAAGCGGTGAGGTCGGAGCCCCCCAGATGGATGCGTGGGCGCAAGCGGATCTCCTCGGGGTCGAGGAGGGCCAGCGTGCGCGAGGCGCCGTAGCCGCCGCGAGCGAAAAAGACGGCGTCCACCTCCGGGTCGCGGACGAGAGCCATGTAGCCCGCCGCGCGCTCGGCGTCGGAGCCCGCGAGATAGCCTCGGCGGGCCAGAGCGTTCGACGCGAGCGCGACGCGGTAGCCGCGCCGTTTGAGCGCCGCCACGCCGTCGTCGAGCCGGGCCGGATCCACGGGTCCCGAGATCGCGGCCACCCCGATCGTCGCGCCGGGCGCGAGCCGCGGGGGAAGGATCGGCGGGATCACCGGAGTCTGGCCTGGCCGGAACTCGACACCCGAGACCGGAAACCAGGGCTTAAGAGCCCCGAGCGGGCCTGTAAGCCGAATCCTGTGTCCCGGTTGCCCGGGCTCGCGATCATTCCTCTGGGCCCGAGGTCGCCCTCGGGCTCGAGCAGCCGACCCGGAGGCAGCTCACGATGAGTGAGGCGGGACGGGCACCCGCTGCCTCCCTATTTGGCCTTGCTCCGCATGGGGTTTACCGTGCCCCCGCCGTTGCCGGCGGAGCGGTGCGCTCTTACCGCACCGTTTCACCCTTGCCGTCCTTTCGGAAGGCGGTTTGTTTTCTGTGGCACTTTCCTTCGCGTCGCCGCGACCGGGGGTTAGCCGGCATGCCGCCCGTGTGGAGTTCGGACTTTCCTCTCCGATTTCTCGGAGCGATCACGTGGCCCGCTCGGAGCCGTCTTCATCTTAACACGCGGGGGTCTCAGGACCCGCTCCCGCCGCGGTTGCGCTCGTCCCCGAAGTAGCGCAGCCATTCCTCCACGTCCACCGGGGCCGCGTCGTCCCGGCGCCCGGCCGAGGCGCGGGCCCCGAATCGGTCGAAGAACTCGGAAGGGGACAGAACCTTTCCGCCGGCGCTGCGAACCCGCCCCGCGAGCCCGCGGTCGGCGGTCACGACGATCATTTCGCCCGGGGCCGCGGACTCTTCGATCTCTCGGACGATCGCGTCGTCCGCGCTCTCCCGGTCGGGCACGCGCACCGAGAGGCTTCCGAGCGAGGTCGGCCGCTCCCCCGCAGGCCCGTCGAAGAAGATGGTCGCGCGCGCCCGGGTGTGGCGAAGCCGCTCCGCGATCTCGGCGACGAAGGCCGCCCGCTCCGCGTCGGAGGGCCGCGCCGTGCGCCGAATTGCCCCGATCAGATTGTTACCGTCGAGCAGGTAGGGCATGTCCTCGGTTCACGATTCACGATTCACAAGGCGGCGCGGGTGCTTGAGGCGAAAGAACAGGACCCGGAGACCGCGTGCGACTCGTCGGCGGTCGAGGATCAGGAGGAAGATCAGGGCCGCCACCAGGATGGCCGTGAACCAGGGCACGAAAAACACGAGTGCGCCGATCGCCAGCGCGAGCGCGTCTTCGGCGAGCGAGAGGGCGAGTTGGGCCATCCCCCGGGTCGCGGCCGTGGAGGTCAGCCGGGTCGTGGATTTGACGAGGTGCGTCGCCAGCGTCGCCGCCGCGCCCGCGGCCGCCAGGCCCACGCGGCCGGACGTTGCCGTCTCCGGGACCGCGGCAAGTGTTAGCAGCGCGCCCACCACCGGCCGCAGCAGCGTCTGCGCCAGGTTCCAGAGGTGGTCGACGATGGGAATCTTGTCGGCCACGAACTCCGCCAGAAACAGCACGAGCGCTGCGGTGACCGCAAAGTGGCTCGAGAGCAGGGCGGCCGTCGGACCCGGGAATTCCTGCGGGAGAAGCAAGAAGAGCCCGTTGAAGAGCAGGAGAATCGCCCAGGCGTTCAGGCCCGCGGCCGCCGACAGGCCGAGGCCCGTGAGGAGGGCGGTCAACCCCGGTGCCGGAAGAGGCGCGACAGCAGGCCCGACGGCTGCGCCGCCGGCTCGTCCGCGGGCGCGCCTTCGCGAGGGGGCGGGCCGGGCTCCGGCGGCGGTGCGGGGAGGGCCGCCTCGGCGTCGAGCGTACGCTGAAGGAGGGCCTCGTTCTCCGGCGAGGGATCCAGGGACACGGCGCGGCGGGCGAACGGCTCGGCCTCGAGGGGGCGCTTATGCTCGAGCAGGACGCGGGCGGCCTCCAGCGAGAACGCGACGCGGCGGCTGTCGAGCCGCGCGGCTTCCTTGAGATTGGCCAGACCCTGGTCCGTCCAGTTCGGGTTCTTGAGCTCGACCTGGGACAGAACGTACCGGTACTCGGCGTTGTCCGGCACAAAGCGCACCGCTTCACGCAGCATCTCGACGGCCGGGTGGTAGTCCTTGTCGTCGATGAGCTGGCGGGCGCGCCGAAAATTCTGGGCGGCGAGCTTCTTGCGCATCTCGGGATCGGCCTCGGCCGTCAGCAGCGGCGCCGGCGCGGCGTCCAGGCTCTGGTCGTAGAGGGCTCGCTTGTCGGGGTCCGAAAGCGTCTCGTAAGCCCTCTTCATGCGCTCGAAGACGGCGGTCAGCTCCTTCTCGAAGCGGGCCAGATCCTCGCGGTGTCGCAGGTCGGGATGGAAGAGCCGGCTTCGCTCGAAGTAGGCCTCCGCAATCTTCTCCGGAGGGGCGTCGCGAGCCACGCCGAGCAACTCGTAGTGCGTGAGCCAGTCGATGCGACGGTACGTGTTCTTGACGAGTTCCGCGTGTCCCGGCGACCGGTCCGCGGGCTCGGCCGAGACCTCGACGTTGAGACCGTGAAAGCCTCCGCGGCCGCTGGCGGGGCGCTGGGCCCCGTCCTGTTTCCACTCGACGATGCCGCACGACACGAGCGCGTAGAGGATCTTCGCCATGGCGATCCGGGACGTCCCCGTGATCTTGAGCAGGGAGTCCACGTCGAGGATGCCGTCGATGCGCGACAGAAGGTAGGCCTCCTGTGGCGCGAGCGGCAGGTACTGGTAACGCGACATCGGATCGGTCGCCAGGATCGGGACGCGGTGGCCGTCGCCGAGTCGGTCCCGGAAGGCGTCGCTCTCCGGGAGCCGGCGGATCCCCTCGACGATGATGGCCGCCGTCGAGAGCGTCAGGGCCACGTCCGGATCGAGCACGCCGGCCGACGCCTGGAACTTGTACTCGCCGCTACCCCAGGCGAAGGTGGAAAAAACGATCTCCTCGACGAGTCGCCGCATCTCCGCGTCGAGGACCGTCCGGGAGACGAGGCCCCGCTCGACCAGGATTTTTCCCAGACGCGCACGCCCCTGCTTGGCCACGGTGTCGAGGGCCCAGTTCAGGTCGGTGTCGGTGATCCAGCCGCGGCGCTTGAGGAACGCACCGATGCGCTGGCCCTCCCGGGATGAGGTCGCCGTGCGCAGTTCCCCCTTCTCGAAGAAGAGATGCCGGGTCTCGTCGCCGTGAACCAGGGACAGGGTTCCTTTCAAGCCCTCGAGGAAGATGCGGCGCAGCACCTGCGGCAGCGGCGTCTCCGACAGGGAGCCGCGAAAACCGGCCGGCGGCGGTGGCGTGCTCATCGGTTCGTCAGGACTCGCGTGGAGGACGTTTCAGGGTAGCAGAAAGCGGGCCGCTCAGCGCACGCCCGTGACGGCGGGACGGTTTTTCGGCGTCGAGAAGAAGCGCGGCGCTCCGGGCAGTCCCCGCCGGGCGGCCTCGATCGTCGGATACCGGCCCCAGAGGACCCGGAAGCAGGTCCTCCCCTCGAAGGGCGTGGCGAGGACCCACATGTTTCCCGCAGGGCGGTCGTGCTGGAAGGCCTCCACCAGCGAGCCCATCTCGCAGACGAGCTCGAGCTGGATCGCGTAGCGCGTCTTTCGATCCCCGGCGAGACGTTTGGCGTCGCGGGCCGCCCGGTCGAGCCAGTGCTGGCGCGAGCCCTCTCCGCCCGCGGCCGGCGGCGCCAGTGCCGGAGCCGGCGTCGATCTCGGTGCCGTGGGGCGGGCGGTCGCCCTTACCTGCGTGGGGCGTTGGGTCGGCGCCGCGGTGGGGGCCACGCCGGGAGCGGCCTCCGTCGGCACAGCGCTGGTCCCGGCGAGGGGAGCCGCGAGGGCGACCGGGACCTCGGTCGGTGTCGGCGCTGCGGCGGCCCGAGGCTCCGCCGGAGGAGCGGCGCCGCGGCTGCGCAACCAGAGCACGCCTGCGACCGCCACGGCCAGCGCCGCAAGAGTCCAGAGCAGCAGCGATCCCGAACGGCGCGCCGGTCGTTCCACGAGGCTGACGCCCGTGCTCGTGCCGAGCGGCCGATCGAACCCGGTCTCGCCCTCGGCCTGGCGCCCCTCGAAGCTGCCGGCGTCGGCCGGTGCCGTCTCCCGTCCGAAGGCCGCAGATTCGAGGTCGGGCTCGAGCGCCGGGCCTCCGGCCAGAGCGGCGTCGGTCATCGGCTCTTCCTCGGGAAGGACTTCCTCGCCGAAGTCCTCGCGGAGCTTGCGAGGACCGGCCCCTTCGTCCCCCCGGGGAAGGTCCTCGCCGAACTCCTCAAGCTCCACCTCCGCCGGCTCCTCGTTGCCGGGTGCCGCGGGTTCCTCCAGGCCGGAGACTTCCTCTTCCCGGGCTTCCTCCGCTTCTCCTTGCCTTTGCTCTTCCTCTTCCTCTCCTTCTCCGGGGGCGGGCGGCGCAGACCCGGCGTGGCCGGCCTCGGCCGGCATGGCCGCGGCACCGCCGGCCGCAAACTCGGGGTGAACGAGGCCCAGGGTGACGAGGGCAGCGAGCAGCTTCTCGACCGCGAAAGCCTCGGCGGGCGCCTCGCTCGCGATCTCCTCCGCGGTGGCGGCGCCATCGATCAAACGGACCACCGATTCGGCGTCGGCCGTGAGTCCGAAGGTCGCGAACTCGGCGTCGAAGTTCACTGCGCGCGCCAGCGGCACGTCGGCTCCGCCGAGGTACTTCAGGACCAGGCCGCGGTCCCGGGACCGCAGGAAGAGTTCGAGAACGAGCCGCGGAATCGGGAGGCGGGGCTCGACCTTCTCGCCCTCTGCCTCCGTCGTCCGGAAGAACGAGTATTCGCCCTCGAGCCATGTCAGCAGGTCCGACAGGATCTCGACCGCTCGGATCTTCTCGCCCCAGCGCCATTCCCGCCGCGTCAGGACGCCGGCCTGCAGGGCGAGCAGCGCCCGGTCGGCTCCTTCCGGAGCCGCGAGGCGTTCGAGCGTTCGGGTGTCGAGCTTTCCGGCGCGCGCCAGGATCGCGGCGGTTTCGAACCGGGGATCCGAGGAGGAGCTGCCTACGAGCTCGCCGGCCGCGATCTCGAAACCCGCCGTGGCACCCGACCGGGAGAACTGCAGCGAGCCGCTCGCGCCCTCGCGCCAGAGGGTGACGAGACACGCGAGGAGGTCCACTCCCCGGATGTCGCCCTCGGGCTCGAACGCCGTCCTCATGCGCCCGCCGACCCTTCGGACGAGCCCAGGTACTCGGCCACCGCGCGGGCCGTGGTGGGCCCGACGGCCGCGGCGATCTCCTGCGGATCGGCGCCCCGAAGCCCTTTCACCGAACCGAAGCGGCGCAGCAGGAGTCTGGCCCGCACCGGCCCCACCCCGGGGATCTCGGTCAGACCGGTCTGCCGCATGCGCTTGCCGCGACGCTGACGGTGCTTCGTCACCGCGAATCGGTGAGCCTCGTCGCGCACTCGCTGGACGAGCTGGAGGGCCGGATCCTTGCGCGAGAGGCGGATCGGCTCGGGGCGTCCGGGCGCCCAGATCTCCTCCTCGCGCTTGGCCAGACCGACCGCGGGCAGGTCGAGGCCGAGCCGGTCGAGGGCCGTCAGCGCTGCCTGGAGCTGCCCCCTGCCGCCGTCGATCAGAACGAGATCCGGCATTTCTGTCCCCTCGGCCTGCACCCGGCGGTATCGTCGCTCGACGGCCTCGGCCATGCTGCGGAAGTCGTCCGGCTCGAGCAGTTGCTGCGACGCGATGTTGAAGAGGCGGTAGTCGGCCTTTCGCGGCTTGCCGTCCTCGAACACCACCATCGAGGCGACGCTGTCGGTGCCCTGCGTGTGCGAGATGTCGAAGGCTTCGATGCGGCGGGGCGGGATCGCGAGGCCGACCGCCCGCGCCAGGCGTTCGACGGCGATGGCCTCGTCGCCCCCCGTCCGGCGGAAGCGCACCCGGTGGCGTTCCCGGGCATTGACCTCGGCAAGGCGGACCCGCTCGGCCCCCGGGCCCCTCTGCGGCGTCCTGACAGAGACCTTCGCGCCGCGGCGGGCCGCAATGTATTGCTCGAGGAGGCCCGCGCCGGCGATCGCGACCGGCAGGTGGACTTCGTTCGGCAGGAACGGGTTGGCGTCGTAGAACTGCGGCAGGAACGCCTCGAGAAACGTCGCCGGATCGAGCTCCTGGGCCTTCTCGAAGAAAAAGTCCCTCCGGTCCTGCAGGGCTCCGCCCCGGACGACGAGAACGCAGATCGCGACGTCCTGGCCCGACTCGAAGAAGCCGAAGACGTCGACGTTCTCGCACTTCAACGACTGGACGACCTGCCGCTGTGCCACGTCGCGGACCGTCCTCAGGGCGTCCCGGTAGGCCGCGGCCATCTCGAAGTTCTCCTCGTTCGAGACCGTCTCCATCTTCTGGGCGAGGCTCGCCTCGAGCTCGCGATTGCGCCCCTCCAGAAAGAGGACCACGTCGGCGACGGCCTCGCCGTAGGCCTGCTTCGTCGTCAGTCCGGCCACGCAGGGCCCGAGGCAGGCGTGCAGATCGTAATAGAGACAGGGCCGCGGGAGCTTTCCGTCGATCTCCAGCGTGCAGGTACGAATCTGGAAGTGCCGGGTGATCATCCGCATGATCCGCCGGGCGAGGCCGCCCCAGAAGGGGCCGTAGTAGGAGTGGCCATCTTCCTGTACCCGCCGGGTCATGAGCGCCCGCGGCCAGGCCTCCCCCGTCGTGATCTTGATGTAGGGATAGGTTTTGTCGTCCCGGAGGCAGACGTTGTACCGGGGACGGTTCTTCTTGATGAGCGTGTTCTCGAGGAGGAGGGCCTCGAGCTCCGTCCGGGTCGAGATCGTCTCCACCTCCCGGTGCAGGCGGCGCAGCGCCTCTTCCTTGGCGCCCCCGGCGGCGGGGTTGAAATACGACGCGACCCTTTTGCGCAGCGACAGGGCTTTCCCGACGTAGAGAATCTTTCCCCTGTCGCCGCGGAAGATGTAGACACCCGGGGAGTCCGGCAGATTCTCCGGTCCGCGGCGAGGCTCGACCACGGCGCCAGTGTAACCCGAGCGGGCGTGCCCGAGGGAGTCCGAAGGCGGCAGTATGATGACGCCATGCCGATGTACGAGTGCCCGTACTGTTACACCCCGGTCGAACCCGGCACTCCGGTCTGCCCCAAGTGCAATCGCGAGCTCGAACGCTGGCAGACGGGCTTCTACACCCGCCAGCGTCCGCTGCCGACCCGCTCGCGCACGGCGGTGTGGGCGGCCGCGGTCGCGGCGCTCCTGCTCGTTCTCGCCGGCCTCGCCCGCGCCTGCCACTGGATATGAAGCGCTCGGCCCTGCTTGGCGCCGTCGGGATCGCGGCCCTGGCCGCGGCCGCGGGGGCGCAGCTCGTCCCGCTCGCTCACTGCCACGCGGCGATCCCGTGCTCGATCCCCTACGGCCTGCGGCCCGCCGACGCCGTGGCGAACCTGCCCGACGCGGGTTTCGGGAACACGGCGATCGTGGCCGGCGTGGGCCTGGACAACGGCCTGAAGCTCCGGCTCGTCACGACTCCCTACTCCAGGGACCCGGTCGAAAACGCGGCGCGACTCTACGTCCGGAAGAACCCGCTCAAGGGGGCGGCGACTCCGACGCCGGCGCCAACCCCGCCGCCGCACCCGAAGACTCCGGCCTAGGTCCGGAAGATCTCGAGCTCCCGGAGCCCCCGGATCTCGTCTCGTAGCGACGCGGCCCGCTCGAAGTCGAGCGCTTTGGCCGCGGCCTTCATCTGCTTCTCGAGGTCCGCGATGCGGCGGCGCAGCGAGTCGGCGTCCGGCAGGTCCGGCCTCGCGGCGCGGGGGCGGCTCGTAGTAGTCGAGGTTGGCCATGCGGACGAGGGGAGAATTCACCTGCTTGACGATCGAGGCGGGCACGATGCCGTGCTCCCGGTTGTACGCCTCCTGGATCGCGCGCCGTCGGGCGGTCTCGTCCATCGCGCGTCGCATCGAGTCCGTCACGGCGTCGGCATAGAAGAGCACGCGCCCCCGGAGGTTGCGTGCGGCGCGCCCCGCGGTCTGGATGAGCGACGTCTCGACTTCGGAGGAACCCCTCCTTGTCGGCATCGAGGATCGCGACGACCGCGACTTCCGGCAGGTCGAGGCCCTCGCGCAGGAGGTTGATCCCGATCAGGCAGTCGAAGACGCCCCGCCGGAAGTCCGACAGGATGGCGACCCGCTCCATCACCTCGATGTCGGAGTGCAGGTAGCGGCACCGCACGCCGACTTCGGTGAAGTAGTTCGTGAGCTCTTCGGCCATCCGCTTGGTCAGCGTCGTCACGAGGACCCGGTCGCCCCCGGCGGCCGCCGAGCGCACGACGGCCAGAAGGTCGTCCACCTGACCCCTGACCGGGCGCACCTCGATCGGGGGGTCCACGAGGCCGGTTGGCCGGATGACCTGCTCGACGATTTCGCCGCCGGAACGCTCGAGCTCCTCGGGCCCCGGCGTGGCGCTGACCGCGATGACCTGGTTCAATCGCCCGCGGAACTCCTCGTAGGTCAGCGGCCGGTTGTCGAGAGCCGACGGGAGGCGAAAGCCGTAGTCGACCAGGACCTGCTTGCGCGAGCGGTCGCCGTGGTACATCCCTCGCACCTGCGGGAGCGTCACGTGCGACTCGTCCACGACCAGCAGGAAGTCCCGCGGGAAGTAGTCGAGCAGCGTCGGCGGCGGCTCCCCGGCGGCGCGGCCCGAGAGGTGACGCGAGTAGTTTTCGATGCCGTTGCAGTAGCCGAGCTCCCTGATCATCTCGAGGTCGAACATCGTGCGCTGGTGGAGCCGCTGCGCCTCGAGGAGCTTGCCGGCCTTCGTGAGTTCGGCCAGCCGCTCGTCGAGCTCGATGCGGATCGAGGCGACCGCCCGTTCGAGGGTCTCGCGCGGCGTCGCGTAGAAGGTCCGTGGATACAGGGCGAGGCGGTCCACCCTCTGGAGAGGCGTGCCCCGCAGGGGGTCCGTCTTCGTGATCTTCTCGATCTCGTCGCCGAAGAACTCGACCCGGACGGCGGTGTCCTCGTATGCCGGCTGTATCTCGAGGACGTCGCCGCGCACCCGGAAGCTGCCGCGGGCGAGGTCGAGGTTCGTCCGCTCGTACTGCATCTCGACCAGGCGGCCGAGCAGCGCGGGCATGCCCCGCGCGTCGCCGACCTCGAGGTAGGCCAGCATGTCGTAGTAGGAGTCGGGCGCGCCGAGGCCGTAGATGCACGACACCGACGCGACCACGATCACGTCCCGCCGCTCGAAGAGAGCCTTGGAAGCCGCCAGTCGCAGCTTGTCGATCTCCTCGTTGCGGGAGGTCTCCTTCTCGATGTAAGTGTCGCTCTGCGGGATGTAGGCCTCCGGCTGGTAATAGTCGTAGTACGACACGAAGTACTCGACGGAGTTCTCCGGAAAGAAGCTCCGGAACTCCTGGTAGAGCTGGGCCGCCAGCGTCTTGTTGTGAGACAGGACGAGGGTCGGCCGGTTGACGGCCTCGACCACCCTGGCGATCGTGAAGGTCTTCCCCGAGCCTGTCACGCCGAGGAGCACCTGATCTTCGCGACCCTCGGACAGTCCCTGCACGAGCTTTTCGATCGCCCGCGACTGGTCGCCCTGGGCCGTGAAATCGGTGACGAGCCGGAAGCGGCCCGTGGCCCGCGCCTGGGCCTCGAGATAGGTCGGCGGTTTGGCCGGCGGCGCAGAGGATCCGGGTTCGGAGGGGCGGGCCATCGGGTGAACCGCCGCTTATAGCATAAGGCCCGCGAATGCCTCACAATCGGACCGTGAAAGGCTTCGCCCGCGCGGCCGCCCTGATCCTCCCCCTCGGCGTGATCGCCTTCCTCGGCTCGGTCGTCGGCTCCTTCGCGACGAGCTTCGTCCGCGTCCCCCGCGTTTCGGAGCTCGCGACCTACCGACCGGACATCGTCACCCAGATCGTCGCCCGCGACGGCTCCACCATCGCCCGGTACGCCATCGAGAGGCGCACGCTCGTCACGCGGGCCGACATCCCCGCGGTCGCTGACCCACGCCCTCGTGGCCACCGAGGACAAGAACTTCTTCCGCCACGGGGGCGTGGACGTGCGGCGCACCCTTTCGGCTCTCGTCGCGAACCTGCGCCAGGGCGGGTACGCCCAGGGCGGGTCGACGCTGACCCAGCAGCTCGCCCGGGCGATCTTCCTCTCCCCGCGCAAGACCCTCTCCCGCAAGGTCAACGAGGCCCTGGTGTCCTTCGAGATCGAGCGGCGCTACTCCAAGGACCAGATCCTGACCATGTACGCCAACGAGATCTACCTCGGCCACGGCAACTACGGAGTCGAGGCCGCCAGCCGCTACTACTTCGGCAAGAGCGTGCGGGCCCTCACGCTGGCCGAGGCCGCGCTCCTGGCGGGCATCGTCCAGCGGCCCGAGGACCAGTCGCCCTTCCGCAACCCCGCACTCGCGAAGGCGCGCCGTTCCACGGCGCTGCGCCGGATGCTCGCCGAGGGCTACATCACCGAGGCCGAGCGCCGCGCCGCCGAGGAGGAGCCGCTGCCCGCGGCCCCATCGCTGCCGGAGTCGATCGTCGGGCCGTACTTCTCCGAAGAGATCCGCCAGTACCTCGAGAAGACGTACGGGGAGAAGGACCTCTACCGGCGCGGGCTGCGCGTCGAGTCCACGCTCGACCCGGACCTGCAGGCCTGGTCCGAGGAAGCGCTGGGCTGGGGTCTGCGCCAGATCTCCCGCCGCCACGGCTTTCACAGGCCGCGAAACCTGGCGGACAGCGGCTACCGCTCGCTCGAGGCCTACGTGGACCCGTCCTGGGAGAGCGCGAAGATCGAGGAGGGCGCCGCGCTGCGCGGCGTCGTGACGAAGACCTCGGCCTCGGGCGCCGAGGTGCGTATTGGGAAGGAGAAGGTGCCCCTTCCCAACGCGTCGGTCGCCTGGACCGGTGCTTCTTCGGCGGCGAAGATCCTGAAACCGGGCGATCTCGTCACGGTCACGATCCAGAAGGGCAAGGACGGCGGCCTTTTCGCGGCCCTCGATCAGGAGCCGCGGGAGCAGGGGGCCGTGCTCATCGTCGAGAACGCGAGCGGCGCCGTCCGCGCCATGGTGGGCGGCTCGGACTGGGCGCAGTCCAAGTTCAACCGGGCCACGCAGGCCCTGCGCCAGGCCGGCTCCGCCTTCAAGCCGTTCGTCTACCTCACGGCGCTCGAGCAGGGCTACACCGGCGCCGACACCGTCTTCGACGGGCCGCTCTCCATCCTCATCGACCCGCGCCAGCCGCCGTACCGCCCGAACAATTACGACTCCAAGTTCCACGGCATCGTGACGTTCCGCAAGGCGCTGGAGCACTCGTACAACATCCCCGCGATCCGCGTCGCGGAAATGGTGGGCTTGCCGCAGGTCATCGAAACGGCCCACCGCCTCGGCGTCCGCCAGAACCTCGACCCGTATCCGTCGCTGGCCCTCGGGGCCTTCGAGGTCACGCTCGTCGAGCTCACGTCGGCTTACATGGTCTTCGCGAACCAGGGCCTCGCGTTCTCGCCCTACCTCATCGAGCGCGTGACCGACTCCAACGGCGACGTGCTCGAGCAGGCGCACCCCGATCCCAGGGAGGTCGCGAGCCCGCAGGCCTCGTTCCAGCTGCTGCAGATCCTGCGCGGCGTCACCCAGCGCGGGACGGCCGCGCCGGCCGTGGCGAGGCCGGGCTCAAGCTCAACATCGCGGGAAAGACAGGCACGACGAACGATTTCACGGACGCGTGGTTCGTCGGGATGACGCCGCGCTACACGGTCGGCGTCTGGGTCGGCAACGACCAGAAGACCCAGACGATCGGCAAGGGCGCCGACGGCGCGAGGGTGGCGCTGCCGATCTGGATCCGCATTCTCGAGAAGATGAGGGACCAGGGGCGGATCGACCCGCAGGAGGACTTCGACGTCCCGCCCAACGTCGCGTTCACTCCGGTGGATTACGAGACGGGTCTCAAGGCGACGGTGGACACTCCGCTGCCCGTTCTCGAGGCGTTCGTGAGCGGCTCGCAGCCGACCGAGGAGTGGACGGCCCGCTCCCAGGAGATCGCAAGGCTCCCCTGGTCGCTCCAGCAACCCTTCTACGTCCCCAAGAAGGGAGAGCTCCCGCAGGAAGCGACGGCGCCCCCGCCGCCTCCCCGCTGACTCGCGGCCTCCCAGCAAGGTGTGGGTCGACGGGTTCGAGGCGAAGGGCTCGGGCTCGCGCCGCCGATCCTCAGTCTCTGCTCAAAATTCCGCGAAGGGCTCTACCAGGCCTTTCCTGCCCCGGACCGATCCGACGGCGTGCGCAGCGGTGAAGTAGAGAAAGAAGAGGAGCGACAAGGGTATCCGGCGATTCGGAATTCCTACCGTCCGGCGGAGTTCCCAGAGCCGACGCCCGAGCACCCGCATGCGCCCGATTCCTTCCCAGAGCAGACTCGGGTGCCTGCTCCCGCGGAAGATCCCTCCTGCTCGGCGAGCGCATGGAGCGTGGACCGGAGCAGCTCGCGCCGGTCGTGGGTCGGGATGACGACGGAGAGTCGCGGCTCGTTCACGGCTCGAGGTCGACGAACCGGCCCGCGCTCTCCGCTCCGGTCAGGAGGCCGTGGCGCCGAGCGCCAGGACGTCCACCGTCATCGTGGCTACGACGTCGCGATGCAGGCGGACGTGGACCGTATGCGATCCGAGACGCCGGATCGGCTCGGCGAGCTCGATGCGGCGGCGGTCCACCGCGACGTTCTTCGCGGCGAGCGCATCGGCGATCTCCGAAGCCGTCACCGAGCCGTAGAGCTGGCCCTCCTCGCCGGCCTTCTTGGAGATCGAAACCGTCAGGCCCTCGACCCTGGCGGCCGCCTCGGCGGCGACGCCCTTGTCGCGCAGCATCTTCTCGTCGTACTTCCTCTTCTCCTCGGCGAGACGTCGCACATTGGCGTCGGTCGCCTCGTAGGCGACCCCCTGAGGGAGAAGGAAATTGCGTGCGTAGCCGGGCTTGACGCTCACGGTGTCGCCGCGGTGCCCGAGCCCGCGGACGTCGTCGGCCAGGATGACTTTCATGATTTCTCGATGACTCCCTCGCCCCGTCGGCGAAAATCCACGTACCAGTCGAAGAGCCCCAGAAGCGCGACCCCGAGGTTGATCGGAAAATAAGCCGCCAGGGCGTACAAACCGACCCGGAGAATCCGGACCCGGAACCACCTCCGGAAGAAGTGGCAGATGATAGAGAGGCCGGCCACAAAATACAAGGCCAGAAGCGGCAGCAGCAGGTTGCCGGCCAGCCGGCGCCCCTGCCCGGGCAAAAGGCCGAAGGCCGCCCCAGCCGCTACGAAAAACGCCGCTCCGGCAGCCGGAATCCGAAGCCTCTCGAACCTCGCGGCGTCGGCCGTGGCGCCCGGGCGGGCGGTCAGGGATCCGAGGTAGAAGGCCACCGCCCCTCCGAGGACCCACAGCACGCCGAAGATGCCCCAGAGACAGGCACGCGCGAACTCGCGAGCCGACGCCAGTGTTTCCCGCATGCGCGCCACCGAGTCCGCGTCCGCGCCCGAGCGGGCGTACGAGTCGACTGCCGCGGGGATGAGGCGGTCGAAGCTCGCTCCGACCTCGGCCGACACCGACGCTCCGGCCCCGTTGACCGAGGCCGCGAAACCCGCCGCCAGCAGCGCGCAGCCGGCCAGGCAGAGGCCGACGTAGCAGCGCGAGGGGTCCACGCCCGCGCGCTGAAAGCCCACCGATGCCACCGGCAGGGCGGTCACGCCCGCGGCCGCGAAGCCGAGGGCGACGCCCGCCCCCAGGCCGCCTGCCGCCCAACCGAGCCCGAGCACGACGGCGGCGGAGACGCCGCAGGCTGTCATTCCCGCGACCAGTCCCTGGCGGTGGGCCAGCCGCACGGCCGGTACGGCCGCCAGCGGCAGGCCGAGGACGCCGACAAGAGGTACGAGGAACACAGCCGAGAACGCCGCCGCCGCCGCCAGCGCGGCCAGCGGCACCTCGAAGCGCCCGAGCGGCGGGGAGAGACTTTCCGTCGCCGACACCGGAGAGGTCATCCCCTCCCGCTAGTCCGTCGCGTACGGCAGAAGCGCGATCGAGCGGGCGCGCTTGATCGCGGTCTGGAGCTTGCGCTGGTGGAGAGCGCAGGTCCCCGAGATCCTGCGCGGGAGGATCTTGCCGCGCTCCGGGATGAAGCCCTGGAGCAGCTTGACGTCCTTCCAGTCGATGTACTCCAGCTTTTCCGCACAGAACTTGCAAACCTTGCGGCGCCGCACGAAGAACTTCTTGCGTGGACCGCCCTTGCCGTCGCGCCCCGCTGCGGCGCCGCGAGCGCCGGTCGGGCGACCGGAGCCTCCCCCCATTCTCATGACTCGCTCCTTTCGGGAGCCGCCGGAGCGCCCTCGGCCGGCGGGACCGCCGGGGCCGGACGGGGCGGCCGCTTGGCCGCCTTGACGCGCAGCCGCTCGGCCATCTTGGCGGCGGGCTTCAACTCATCGTCCACGCGGACGGCGAGGTGGCGCAGGACCTGGTCGGACAGCCCCATGCGCCGCTCGGCTTCGGCGACGGCGGCCGGGGCCGCTTCGACCTGCCAGTAGTGGTAGTGGGCCTCGCGCTTGCGCAGGATCGGGAAGGCGAGCCGGCGCTTGCCCCACGGCTCTTCCTTCACCACGGTCGCCCCGCCGTCCGTCAGGATCTTCTTGTATTCGGCCGCGACCTTCGTCGCGTCCTCGTCGTTCAGGTCGGGCGTGACCAGGACGACGATGTCATAAAGCCTCATCGCTCCTCCTCATGGATGTCAATCCGGGTCGAGGCTGCCCGGAGAGGAAGGTAAAACATTCGCTCGCCGCATCGCGGCGTCGATTCCTTGCGTCAACCAGAGCCGGAGGGCCTCGACGGCCCGCCCGACGCTCTCTTCGTACTCTTCGCGCTCCGCCTTGGGCAACGGCTCGAGGACGTAGCCCGCGAGATCCCGCTCCCGCGAGTACCTCCCGCCACGGATCCCCACCCGCAGGCGGGGAAATTCCGTGGTACCGAGGTGCGACACGACCGATCGGAGCCCCTTCTGAGTCCCGGCGGAGCCGCGCGCCCGCAGGCGCAGCGCTCCGAGCCGGAGGTCGATGTCGTCCACGACGACGCAGAGCTCCGAGGGCTCGACGCTGTATTTCTTGCAAAGAGCGGAAACCGCCTCGCCCGAGGCGTTCATATACGTCTGCGGAAGGGCGAGGAGCACGGGCGCCTCTCCGATCCTGCCCCGGCCGACGCGCGAAGAGCATTCGCGCGAACGGATCCGGATTCCCTCCTCGGCCGCCAGCGTCTCCACGACGCGGAACCCGGCGTTGTGCCGGGTCGCCTCGTACTCGTCCCCGGGGTTTCCGAGGCCGACGATGACGTGCAGAGGCTACTTCTCCTTTTCCTTCTCCTTCTTCTCGCCCTTCTCCTCGCCGCCCTCTTCCTCGGCCACGGCCTTGCCCTTCTTCAGGACCTCGGGCTCGGCGGGCTCGGCGGCGGCCTCGGCCGCGACGACCGGCTCTTCCTCGCGCGTCGGGTGGGCGACGTGGACAACGACCTTTTCGGGGTTGTCGACGATGCGCACGCCCTCGACGGCAGGGATCTGGGAGACGCGAATCGCGTCGCCGATGCCCAGGTCGGTCACGTCCACCGCCAGGTGCGCGGGGATGCTGCCCGGCAGGCACTCGATCTCGACCTCTCGCGTCACCAGGTCCAGGATTCCGAAGTCGATCTTGACGCCGCGCGCGACGCCCACGACCTCGACGGGGACCTTGAGCGTAATCTTCACGTCCATCAGGACGCGGACGAAATCGATGTGAAGGGGCTTGCGGGAGACGGGGTCTCGCTGCATCTCCTTGATCATCGCGTGCCGGCTCTGGTCGGACCCGGCGAGCTTGAGCAGGAAGATGGCGTTCTCCCCCGCCCCCTCCCGAAACACGTCGGACAGCGCCTTCCGGTTGACCGAGATCGGGACGTTCGGCTTGCCGGCCCCGTAGACGACGGCCGGCACCCGGCCGGCCTCCCGGTCGCGGCGGGCCTCGTTCTTTCCGGTCGTCGAGCGCTTCTCGACGTTCAGTTCGATGGTTTTCATGCACTACCTCGCGCGGGGCTCCCGCGCAAAGAGGCGGATTCTACACAAAAAGCGAAGAAACGGAAGCCCCGTCGTGGATGCGCTGGATGGCCTCCCCGAGCAGGGGGGCCACCGACAGGGCCTTGATCCGGGGGCAACGGGCCATGGCGGCCTCGACCGGGATGGTGTTGGTGACGAGCAGGCTCTGCAACTTGGAGGCCTCGATCCTCTCGAGGGCCGGACCCGAAAAGACCCCGTGGACCGCGGCTGCGTAGGTCCGCCGGGCCCCCTGGCGGCGAAGGGCCGCCTCCGCCTGGACGAGGGTGCCCGCGGTGTCGATGATGTCGTCGAGGATCAGGGCGTCCATTCCCTCGACCTCGCCGACGACGTTCAGGATTTCGGTCTCGTTCTTGCCGGTCCGCCGCTTGTCGATGACCGCCAGGGAGGCCTCGAGCCTCTTGGCGATGGCCCGGGCGCGCGTCAGGCCGCCCACGTCCGGCGACACGATTACGAGGTCCTCCGTCCCGAGCTTGCGGATGGCGTCGAGGATGACGGGCGCGGCGAAGAGGTGGTCCACGGGGATGTTGAAGAAGCCCTGGATCTGGGCGGCATGCAGGTCCATCGTCAGGATCCGGTCCGCGCCCGCCGCCGTCAGAAGATCTGCCATGAGCTTTGCGGCGATGGGAACACGCGGCTTGTCCTTCTTGTCCTGTCTCGCGTACCCGAAGTACGGCATCACCGCCGTGATGCGCGAGGCCGAGGATCGGCGGAACGCGTCGAGCAGGATCAAGAGCTCCATCACGTGGTCGTTGACGGGAGAGCAGGTCGGCTGCACGACGAATACGTCGGCGCCCCGGACGTTCTCGTCGATCTGGCAGTAGTCTTCGCCGTCCGAGAAGTTGTAGAGCGTCAGCTCCCCGAGCGAGATCCCGAGGTACGCGCAGATCTCGTGGGCGAGCGCAGGGTGCGCCCGTCCCGAAAAGATCTTGAGGTCCCCGTAGTTGAAGGCGTGCGAAGTCAAGCGAACGGGATTGTACGCGGGAACGGGAAATCGGGAATCGGGATCTGGATTCGGGAATCGGCCGGCATCTTCGGCGGCTCGGGCCCTCCGAGCCTGGCCCGGGCCGCAAGAGTTCGGAGCCGGTGGTACATTCGATGCGGAAAAAGGAGGACCGTCCATGAAAGACGCGCGTGTGGCCCGCCTGCTCGGGATTGCCCTTTCGTTCGCGCTCGCCCGCATCGCCGCGGGACAGACGAGCCTGCTTGACATCCTGAACCGGCCCGCTCCCCGCCCTCCAGAGGTCCGGCAACTTACGGAACAGCTCCAACCAGCTATCTCAGTGTGTTCGAGTCGCAGTTTGTTCCGTTCAATTCCTCCGTCACTTACGACGATCTCGGCAACGGCGACAGCTTTGCGTCCCGATACGGGATCGGAGGGATCAAGGCCTTCTTTGCCGGCGTCAACCTTCCGAACGGAGCTCTGCTCGCGAGCGTGGAGCTCGACGTCTGCGATTCGAACGGCAGCGGCAACCACGTCGTGGGCGTGATGGCCCAATGCGACATCGTCGGCACCAACTGCTCGGGGGTTGGGCTTCCGATGCAGAGCGTCTCCAACGCAGGGGCTCCGTGCGCCCAGATCGTCCAGGATCTCAGCGGGCTCAGCTACACGGTCAACAACCTCACGGGCCGACTCTTTCTGCTCGCAATCACAAACGCGGGAGACAACACGAACTCCATCTCCGGCGCACTCGTCGGCTACAAGCTGCAGGTGAGTCCGGCCCCGGCGACCGCCGATTTCACGGACGTGCCGACCAGTCACCCGTTCTTCCAGTTCGTCGAAGCCCTCTACCAATCGGGGATCACCGCCGGTTGCGGCGGGGGCAATTTCTGTCCGGACAGCCCCCTGACGCGGGGGCAGATGGCGGTGTTCCTGGCGAAGGCTCTGGGCCTCCAATTCCCCTAGAGTTGGAACCAGCGGCTGCCGAGGAGAACTGGCTGGGGCGCCGGGACTCGAACCCAGGTCGGCGTTCCGCACGATGTACGCCTCAACCCAGGCTAGCCCAACTCATAGTTCAGCGTTAGAGGATGCTCAGTCCCGTGCCCAACAGCCGACGTGCCCTCGCCGCGCAGGCCCCGAAGCTCTCCCGTGCCGGAGCCAGGGATGACGAAATAGGACTCCTTCGCCACGCCGTTCTCGAATACTCCAGTGCGTTGGAGCACGAAGCTGCCCGCTTTCCCTGCAACGTGCCCGACGACCCGCTCGAGGCCGACGAACGTGGCCGAGCCGTCGCTGCGGTACATCATCAAGTATTCGACATGCCCCTCGCCCGCGATATCGCCGGTGAACGTCTTTGTGACGGCGGCCCGAGTCAGCTTTGGCAGGTCCTGGCCCTCACTATAAGGCTTCTCGTCCCAGCTCTTGATGGTGAATCGGGAGTTCGCAACGTTCTTCATGTTTCTACCTCGGCCAGGTGATCGGAAACAGGATGTCCAGAGGCGCTATGGTTTGCAGGTGCTAAATGCGATTGAGTGGCGCTGCCTAACGGTGGCGAGTTCAGCGGCGAGAAGGAAGGAGCAAAGCGACTGAGCGAGTCCGCTGCACCTGGTTGTTAGGGCGCGGACATAGGCACCTGCGATGAAGAGTAGGCCGACTCATTTGTACTTCGTTTGTCTGCGTGTCGGTGACACAGTCTTCGCCGCATCAGCCGCACGCCGCACCTCGTCGTTGTGAACACCGCGAACATGAGGGCTGCGATTCGAGGAACGTGCCAGGTCGCGTAGGGTCAAGCCCAGCTTCGACAGCCGGTCCTCGTCGATGTAGATCTGGCAGTTCTCCGGCTCGAACGATGTAATCAACTGCTTCCCTCGGGTCAAACTTCTCGTGCAACAGGTCTACGATCGACGGTGCAAAATGACGGTGCTCGGGTGACGGCGGTATCGACGGCATGCCATGGTCGGCGGTCACCGCGAGCAGATAGCTCCCTCCCCACCCTCGCCTCTAGCGCGCTCAGCATCCGCGCCAAC
>CAVRUT010000002.1:0-130442 GCA_963724465.1 uncultured Acidobacteriota bacterium
AGCCTCCGTCAAGACCGTCGTCAATGGGAAGGCATACACTGGCGATGTTCGCAACACACGGGTCTGGGTGAAACAAAACGGTAACTGGACACTTGTGGTCTTTCAGACAACTCGAGTGGCGCCATAGGCCGAGGCTATTCAAGCCCGTCAGGCGTGCGTGAGCTGTAGAGGCATTCACAGATGGCGGGAGCTCCGGCGCTCGCGCTAGCTTCAGGCCGTGGGTAGGTTCCTGAAGTGGCTTCGGCGTGTGTTCTTGGGCGAGGCCAAAATGAAGCGGTCGCCTAACAAGCGCGTGCAGCGGACTCGCTCGTCGCCTTCGGCTGTTCGCTCGCCGCTGACGCGCCACCCGTTAGGCCGCCCTATGGCGATCGGTACTCTTACGTAATGCGACCCCTTCGGTATTCCATCAACGTCACATTGGACGGGTGCTGCGATCATCGTGCAATGATCGCGGACGAAGACTTGCATCGTCACGCGGTCGAGAACCTCGACCGGGCCGATGCCCTCCTGTTTGGCCGGGTGACTTATCGAAATGATGGAGGCAGCGTGGCGGTCGCCGGCGCGGACGGGAGCGAGGCCTGATTGGATGGAACCCTTCGCCCGGACGATCGACGCGGCAAGGAAGTACGTCGTGTCGAGCACCCTGGACCGGGTCGATTGGAACGCGGAGCTCGTGCGCGGGGATCTGGGGAAGGCCGTTCAGCAGCTCAAGCGGGAGTCGGGTAAGGGACTGTTCGTAGGAGGCGTGAAGCTCCCGCTGGCGTTGGCGGAGCTGGGATTGATCGATGAGTACGAGTTCGTGGTACAGCCCAGGCTGGCGGGCCATGGGCCGACGTTGTTCGCCGGGCTATCGAAGCATGTCGACTTGAAGCTCGTAAGCCGGCTGGAGTTCGGCTCGGGGGCGGTGGCGATGCGGTATGAGCCGAGAAGGTAGCCATCCGTCGAAGCGCTGCCCCAGACAGTCTGGTGGGTCAAGGTCAGGAACGACGCTGGACTCGTTGGCTGGACTCTCGTGGCGCCGTCGGGCGCGAAGACGATTGTGCCGTTTGGGTCGTCAGCTTAAGGAGCAGTCGCACCAGTCGGGGCGTGAATCAGCGACGCTGCCTAACACGCGCGTGCAGCGGACTCGCTCATCGCCTTCGGCTCTTCGCTCGCCGCTGATGCGCTGCCCGTCAGGCGGCTGAGCCGATTAAACTGGTCTTTGCCGCTCGCCAACGAAGAGCCGTACTCATGACGAAGCGCCGAAACATCATCGTCCACATCGGCACCAGCGCCGACGGCTACATCGCGCGTCCTAACGGTGACCTCGAATGGCTGACGTCCCGACCCAAGCCCGAAGGTTTCTATGGCATGAGCGCCTTCATGCGGTCGATCGACACGAAGCTGCTCGGCCGGAAGACCTACGAGATGAGCCTGCACATGGGGGCGAGGTTCGACTCGAAGACTCGGACCATCGTCTTCTCCCGTCATGCGCTACCAGCCGGCGCACCGTCAGGCGTGGAGTTCGTGAACGGTGCAATCGGCCCATTCGTGAGCCGTCTTCGAAAGCAGCCTGGCAAGGACATCTGGTTGATGGGCGGCAGCGAGCTCATCGCCTCCTTTCTTGACGAGCAGGCGATTGACGAGTTCGTCATCAGTGTGGCCCCAGTGTTCATTGGGGATGGAATTCCACTGATAGCGCGGCGTCACCGTCACGTGCCCTTGGATCTACACTCCGTCGAAGGCTTCGAGGATGGTGTGGTTCAGCTGCGATACCGCCCTCGGAATCCCTCCTGATGACGTCGCATCGGGCGCGAACGGAAGGTCTCTCTCATCGGCTGGCGGCCGCAGTCTCGGCGACTGGAGTCGCGTAGGCGTGAGGCTCACCGTGGCGACAGAGCGTCAGGGCCGGCGTGGCGTTGCGAACGACGAGCCGCCTAACACGCGCGTGCAGCGGACTCGCTCATCGCCTTCGGCTCTTCGCTCGCCGCTGACGCGCCGCCCGTTAGGCCGCTCTAATGCCTATGCCACTGCACTTTGATAAGAGGATCAGGCCATGAAGCTGCGTTTCTGCACTCGTCCTTGGCCCTTCGCGGCGTGGATTCTGATCGCCCTGCTCTCCGGGCCTGCCACGGTGACTTCCGTTTGGCTTCTGGCCGCGGCCGCGGCAGGAGCGGGGTTTATCGTTTTGCCAGGCGGGGCACCTCGATTCTCGGGGCCTGAGGGCAGAGAAGCAGATGTCACGGAACTGGTGGCAACAGGAGACCAAACCGGAGGAGCGCTCGGCTTGTATCGGCAGACCATCGCGCCCAAGAGCGGGCCGCCCACGCACATTCACCAAGCGGAGGACGAGTTCTTCTACGTCGTGAGCGGGGAGTTTAAGGTCAAGCTCGGTGACCGCATCATGAGCGCGCCCGCTCACTCCGTTATGTTCGTCCCTCGAGGGACCGCGCACAGCTTCCAAAACGTCGGGCCGGAGCCTGGCGTGTTGCTGGTGGGCGTGACGCCAGGGGGGTTTGAGAAGATGTTCGAGGAACGGCAGGGTGTGGATGCGGAGACAAACCGAGCGCTCATGAAAAAGCACAAGATGGAAGTGGTGGGACCACCGCTTCAGTGACCGCTTCGAGCGAATGCGGCCTAACACACGCGTGCAGCGGACTCGCTCATCGCCTTCGGCTCTTCGCTCGCCGCTGACGCGCCGCCCGTTAGGCCGCAGAAGAAACATTCCTCTCACCACCACCGCGCATCGGAGGTCACATGAAACGAGTCACTGGCATCGGCGGCATCTTCTTCAAGGCCAAAGACGCTCCATCACTGCAGGCTTGGTACAAGCGGCACTTGGGAATCGATGTCCAAGTCTGGGGCGGAGCTGCCTTCACTTGGACCGACGCCGAGGGCAAGCCGGTTGCAGGCACAACTGCCTGGTTAATCGATCCGCAAGAAAGTGATCACTTTGCTCCGAGCTCTGCTCCCTTCATGGTCAACTACCGAGTGGAAGACCTCCACGCCTTGGTCAAGGTCTTGAAGGAAGAAGGCTGCAATGTGCTCGAGAAGATTGACGAATCCGAGTATGGGAAGTTTGCCTGGGTCATTGATCCAGAGGGAAACAAGGTCGAGCTATGGCAGCCGCCTCAAGGCCAATGAGCAGGCTCGTTACTCACGGCCGCGAACTGCGGCCTAACACGCGCGTGCAGCGGACTCGCTCATCGCCTTCGGCTCTTCGCTCGCCGCTGACGCGCAACCCGTTAGGCGGCCCGGTCATCGTTCGCAGCTTGCCGGAGCCGCGTAAGCTGACGCGTTCCCTTTCTCCGTGACAGCCTCCGCCGGTACCATCTGAACGAGGGACATGACATGACTAAGAAGAAGGTTTGGTTGATAACCGGCGCAGGCCGGGGCTTGGGTGTCGACATCGCCAAGGCCGTCCTGGCCTCCGGCCACGCGGTTGTAGCCACCGGTCGCGATGCTGCAAAGGTCGAATCGGCGGTCGGCCGCCACGAGTTCGAACGGATCGACGTCCTCGTTAACAACGCCGGGAACTTCTTCGCTGGCTTCTTCGAGGAGCTCAGTCCCGAGCAGGTGTCCGGCTCCCTCGCGTACGACACCCCGTGACCACAAGAGATCTTCGCGAAAGGCCGAAGCAATGGCCGCCTAACACGCGCGCGCAGCGGATTCGCTCCTCCGCTTCGCGTCGTCGCTCGCCGCTGACGCGCCGCCCGTTAGGCGGCCAGAACTAGAGTTCCCTAATCAAGGAGATGGCAAATGACAACGCTCTTCGGAATCATGATGCTGATGGGCCTCGGGAGTACGGCAGCCGCTGCCTCGGCGGCGGAGCCGACCGGGCCGGACACAGGGAGCGGCACGCCTCTGATGGTGTCGTATGCGGACCTGAAGTGGAGCGAGCTTCCCGGAAGGAAGGGCATGCAGTACGCCGTGATTGCCGGCGACCCGACGAAAGGGGCCTATACGCAAGTGCGCAAGGTCACCGCCGGCACCAACGGTGGGCTCCACTCACATAGCAACGAGATCAAGAACGTGGTTATCAGCGGCGTCTGGTACACCGGGGTCGATTCCGCAGCGGCCAAGGATTTCGGACCAGGATCGGTCATCGTCATGCCAGCGAATTGGGTGCACGTCAGCGGTTGTCGCCCCGGAAGCGACTGTATTCTTTACCAGGAGGGCAAGGGGAAGTTCGACTTCACGCCAGTCTCGAAAACGAATTGACGGACGCCAGGATGATCGCCCGGGAGGAAGGTTGGCCTGCACTCGCGCGATTGTGCGCGGGGCCGCCTAACACGCGCGTGCAGCGGACTCGCTCATTGCCTTCGGCTCTTCTCTCGCCGCTGACGCGCAACCCGTTAGGCGCCCGAAGGGGTTGCGCGACGTATATGTCTGGCATATACTTGGTCGGTCGTGGCAGATGACCCCCTGGAAGGCTGCACCGGCTTTGATTGGGATGACGGCAATCTCGAGAAGAACTGGGAGCGCCATCGGGTCCCGTTTTGGGAGGCCGAGGAGGTCTTCTTTACCGAGCCGCTTGTGGTTTCAGCCGACCGCAGGCACTCGATTGTCGAGTCCCGGTACTTGGCCCTTGGCCAAACAGACTCGGGGCGGCGACTGTTCATTAGCTTCACCGTTCGGAATTCGCTCGTCCGAATCATCTCGGCGCGGGACATGACCCGGAGGGAATTGCAGACCTATGAGCAAGCCAAAGCGTAAGCAGCTTCCGAAATTCGAATCTGAAGAGCAGGAGCGGAAGTTTTGGGCGGAGCACGACTCGGCTGTTTTTGTGGATTGGTCTTCTGCTCAGCGCAGGACATTTCCCACTCTGCGTCCGACTCTGCGCACGATCTCGCTGAGGCTGCCGGAATCGATGATTGGGCACCTCAAGGTACTGGCGAACAAACGCGATATCCCGTATCAGTCACTACTCAAGCAGTTCCTCGCTGAACGGCTTGAGCGCGAGTTATCGCGGGGCGCCTAACACGCGCATGCAGCGGACTCGCTCATCGCCTTCGGCTCCTCACTCGCCGCTGACGCGCCGCCCGTTAGGCGGCCAGGAAACGCTGGCAGGAGTGCCAAATCCAGTCCGAACGGTGGGCGCTGGAATCTCGAGGAACACGCGATCATGGGCAGTGTGAAACGGATACCTGAGGGTGTTCCGGTTCTGATGCCGATGTTGGTGTGCAGCGACGCATCGCCAGCGCCGCATGCGCTACGACGCGTTCGGTCACAGCTCCGCTCGTACCTGTCGTGGCCTACCGAGGCCTTGTTGGTTGGTCCCAACAACTCGTCAACGCAGAAGGGCTGCCTGGGGCGGCAGGCCTTGGCCTGGGTGCGGGCTCTTGCGGCATGGTGGGGCGCGTTGTCTTCACCATGAGCTCGCGAGACCAATATCCTTTAGATCGGCCATGGCCTGCCGAAGGACCCTCGCCTTCTGACCAAACAGCAGACACAGTTCATTCAAGTTGAGGGAGAGACCAATGAAGAGGCGTGTCACCATTCTCACCTGCATGACGCTTTTGCTTGGGATTGCGTTATCGGCCCGAGTTCCGATGGAGATACCGAAGCCCGCGCCCGAGCTTAAGAAACTCGACTACTTCGTCGGCACATGGACCACGGAAGGCGAGATCAAGCCGGGGCCCATGGGCTCGGGCGGCAAATTCACAGGAACAAACCACGTCCAGTGGATGGACGGTGCATTCTTCCTGGTGACACACTCCGAGTTCAATGGCGCCATGGGCAAAGGTGCGGAAACGTCCTACATGGGCTACGACAGCAACGACAAAATGTACACCTACGACTCCTTCAACACCCTGGGCGAAGCCGACCACGCCAAAGGCAATGTGGACGGCGACACTTGGACCTGGCAGAGCGAGACAAGGATGAGCGCACAGACCATAAAAGGACGACTCACCATTAAGGTGCTATCAGCCAGGGCCTACAACTTTAACTTCGAAATGTCGCCCGACGGCACGACCTGGACCACCGTATTGGAAGGCAAAGCCACAAAGAAATAGATGGCCGGTTCACCTGGTCGGGACTCAGGCCTGAAGGGTAGAGGCAAGAGAATGGTGGGCTCGCCTAACACGCGAATGCAGCGGACTCGCTCGTCGGCTTCGGCGCTTCGCTCGCCGCTGACGCGCCGCCAGTTAGGCGTCGCAAGGTGCCTTCAACCAGCTGGACGACCAGGCGGTAGATCATGAATCGGTTTGTTGTTCTCATGCTCGTTGGAAGGTTGCTCGCGTGCACAGGCTGTGCGTCCGCAGGCAGCCAGAGCGATGTGCAGTCTCAGATTCTGCGACTCGACGCGGAGTGGTCGTGGGCAGCGCAGGACCGTGATGTCGACCGGGCTGTGTCCTTCTGGGCCGACGACGCGATAGTCTTCCCGCCGGGAAGTCCTGCCGTGGCTGGGAAAGCGGCAATCCGAGAGTTCGTCGGGAAGAGCTTCCGAACGCCCGGCTTCAGCATCTCCTGGAAGACGACAACGGTTGCAGTGTCGCGCAGCGGCGATATTGCCTACACGACCGGAACCAACCGCGTTACCTTCAGCGCGCCCGATGGCAAGCAGGTCACGGTGGAGGGAAAGGCTGTGGCGGTCTGGCGGCGGGAGAAGGGCGGCGTATGGAAATGCGTTGTCGACATCTGGAACGACGTGTCGCCTTCGCAATGACCGCCAGTCGCGTGCCTACTCCGACGCCCAACATGCGCGTGCGGCTTCTCTCATCGCGTTCGGCTTTCCGCTCGCCACTGACGTGCCGCCCGGTAGCGGCGGAGAGTCTGCCAGGGACACCGAGAGACGAATGGATGCAGCGGGGATAGCCCACGTCGGCTTCGGAATCGCCTCGCTGGTGGTGGGCGTTGGCATTTTTTTGGCCGCAAAGTGAACGGACATGCATCGCGTGGTAGGTGCGAGCTACGTCTTCAGCATGATCGGCCTCGGATGGCTCCGGTACCACTATTACTTGATGGGCTGGTCATACGTGGGGCTTTTGGCAGCCACCGCGACTGAGTTCATGGTACGCATTGTGGGGTGGTCGGCCGGGGTGGGTACCGTAGTACCCACCGTCGTCGTCACCTTCCTAGGTGGAGGGCTGTTTCAGCTTCGCGAACGGCGGACGCTGATAAAGCTAGGCGGGGGCGTACCCGCGCCGTGATCAGACCCTTTACGCCGCCGCCTAACATGCGCGTGCAGCGGACTCGCTCATCGCCTTCGGCTCTTCGCTCGCCGCTGACGCGCAGCCCGTTAGGCCGCAACGGCCGCGGGGGATCACATTGGGCCGTCGCCTCTTGAGTTGGATGCGTATGGAAGGGTGAGATTGTATGGGCAAGCTGATCTACTCGATGCTCACGTCACTGGATGGGTACACCGAGGACGAGCAGGGCCGGTTCGGATGGGGCGCTCCTGAAGACGAGGAGGTGCACTCGTACATCAACGCGCTCGCGTCGTCGCTCGGGACTTACCTCTATGGGCGGAGGATGTACGAGACGATGGTTTTCTGGGAGACCGCGCATACGATTCCCGACCAACCGCAGTTCGTGCTCGACTGGGCGCGGCAGTGGCAGGCGGCCGAGAAGGTCGTTTACTCGAGAACTCTTGCTGAGCCGCGCAGCGCGCGGACGCGCGTTGAGCGGGAGTTCGATCCCGACGCGGTTCGGCGGCTCAAAGCCGACGCCGATCACGATATCAGCGTTGACGGTCCTGGACTCGCAGCGCAGGCGATAAGGGCCGGTCTTGTCGACGAGTACCAGATGATCGTCTGCCCGGCGGTCGTCGGCGGCGGAAAGCGGTTCTTTCCTGACGGCGTGCGGCTGGGCCTGGAGCTGCTTGAGGAGCGCCGGTTCGGCAACGGCGTGCTCATCCTGCGGTACGGCATGCCCGGGGCTACTCGGGGGCTTGCATCGGGCGGGAAGTCTTCTGAAATCCTGCCGGCCTAACATGCGCGTGCAGCGGACTCGCTCATCGCCTTCGGCTCTTCGCTCGCCGCTGACGCGCCGCCCGTTAGACGTCACGACGTACACGGACCGAGGGGCTGGTCGGCGATGATCTTGCTCTGGAGCCGTATCCCCCTCATCGTGCGGGCTGTTATCACTGGGCTCGTAGTTGCCGCGGTGGGCACCACGCCGTGGGCTGTTCTTGTGTCGGCAAACTCGAAGTATTGGTCCGCAGTGCCGTGGGCGGTGCCTCCGACCGGGTTGTATCTGTGGTTCTTCTGGCGATATGTCCAGGGAGCGGGGTGGCCCCGGTCGACCGCGGAAGCACGACGCACAAATTGTCGCGCCAACCGCCTCTCGGAGAAAGTCTGGGGGGCGGCGCTTTTCGCCGGCGCCCTTGGCCTCGTAGCCTTGGTGCTGTTTCTCGGCGTTGTGAACCGCTTGGTCAGCTTGCCAGCGCCGTCTACTAACGACCTATCGCACATCCCGTTCGTGACCCTGGTGTCCTGGCTACTCATGGGCTCTGTCGTCGCCGGCATCGCGGAGGAATCGTCGTTCCGGGGTTACATGCAGGGGCCTATCGAGCGGCGTCACGGACCGGTGGTCGCGATCCTGGTGACGGGGAGCCTGTTTGGGTTCACGCATTTCACGCATCCGGAGGTCACACTGATCCTGATACCGTACTACCTGGCCGTCGCCGCCATCTATGGTGCTTTGGCCTACCTAACCAACTCGATCTTGCCGAGCGTGGTTCTCCACGCGAGCGGGAACGTCTTAGACGCTCTTGATCTGTTTGGGCGGGGTCGTGCGGAGTGGCAAGCATCGTCGAGCCCGAAGCCACTGATCTGGGAAACGGGGACCGATGTGTCGTTCTGGATTTCTTGCGTGGCAGCCCTCATCGCGGGGGCCGCCGCGATCTGGGCGTACGCGAGGCTCGCAACTGTCGCGCGCAGAGCACCTGAACTTGACACGGCGGGTTGAGGTTCGGTGACGCCTAACATGCGGGTGCAGCGGACTCGCTCTCGCCTGCGGCTCGGAGCTCGCCGCTGACCCGCCACCTGTTAGGCGGCATAAGATCATGCGGTTTTCTCTACCCCACGGGATACTCCGATTGCTGGCGGCGAGCACGATGACCAACCCACTTCCCAAAGTCGAGTCGACGGCAGCGCGACTCATCGTCGCAGGGCTCGCTCCATTCCCGTTCATCGCGCTGGTTATTCTGCAGGGTTACCTGCAGCTCGGCTACAGTCACGTGGTGCACCCCATCAGCGCATTGGCAGCGGGGCTGTTGACGACGATCGATCGAGAGCATTGGTCCCTTCGTGGCCGAAGTTACCCAATTCGCCAGGTTGCTTTTGGCCCACGGTAAGGGTCCCATGATCGCCAGGAACACTCGGCGGCCTAACACGCGCGTGCAGCGGACTCGCTCGTCGGCTTCGCCTCCTCGGTTCCCTTTGGCGCACCGCCCGTTAGGCACGACGAGTCCGAGGTGAAGAGAGCTCTGACCGCCGCAGTCCCATTCCTGGGAATCGGGGCCGTATTTATCGCGGTAGGCGCATCTGGCCGGCAGCCGTTCCTCGCAATTGGTATCGCGTTTTTGGCGCTTGGTATCGTCCTGCTGATCCGCCGAGGCAAGCGGGAGGGTTCCTAGGTAATGCGCGCGCCGAATACGAATGTGAAGCGGACTCGCTCATCGTCGTCGGCTCCGCGCTCGCCGCTGACGCGCCGCCCGTCAGGCGTCAGCGCGAAACCTCAGGAGAGACCCGAAATGCCCGCCAGCCGTGATCTCGCCGAGACTATCTTGGCGGCCTGGCGGACCAATCATGAGGTCACTGTCTTTCTCGTCAGCCACGTCCCCACGGCGGCCTGGGAGGCTCCGGTGCCCGGAGCCCCGCGGAAGACGATTCGCATGCTAGCCGGCCACCTCCACAACAGCCGGTGTATGTGGCTCAAGACCCTGGGCCGGCCCCATGGCATCCCGGTTCCGTCCGCCGTGGACCGCCGGAGGGTGAGCCGCCGCCAGTTGGTCGCCGCACTGAACAGGAGTAGCCGGGGCATCGAGGCGCTCTTACGGCTGGGGTGTCGCTGCGGCGGCAAGGTTCCCGCCAGTCCGGCTTACGTGTGGCGGAATCTGCCGCTGGACGTCGGTCACGTGCTGGCATACTTCGTGGCCCACGAGGCCCACCACCGTGGACAGATCGTGTTGGTGGCGAGGCAGATTGGCTCCCGATTGCCAGCCGCAGTGACCGCCGGCCTGTGGCAGTGGACGAAACGTGCCCTGGAGTAGCAGGGCTTGCTCCGCGCCATCGCCTAACACGCGCGTCCAGCTTCGGCTCTTCGCTCGTCGCTGACGCGTCGCCCGTTGGGCGGCACAATCGACCTTCGTAGGAATGCCATGAGTAAT
The DNA here is from genome assembly GCA_963724465.1 of uncultured Acidobacteriota bacterium. Classification (GTDB taxonomy): domain Bacteria; phylum Acidobacteriota; class Thermoanaerobaculia; order UBA5066; family Gp7-AA6; genus DAHUXD01. The sequence goes on from CAVRUT010000002.1 coordinate 10,316, forward strand.
CCGGCAGAATCCCATGAGAGCTGCACGGGCATCCTCACCTGGTCGGGGACGGCGCGGGAGGCAGCGGGGTCCTCGAGTAAAGGCCGACCGGGTGGCCGGCTGGATCTACGACCACGGCAATGGCTCCGGTGCCGTCCGGTAGATTGCAACGGACTCACTCCCGGCTCTTCGCTCGCCGCTGACGCGCCGGCCGTCAGGCGGCTATGCCGACCAGGCAGGAGAGGAACGCCATGTCGAGAATGCGCGTCCATAGCTTCTCGATCTCGATCGACGGATATGGTGCGGGGCCGAGCCAGGATCTACAAAACCCGCTTGGAGTGCGGCGGTCCCGAGTTGTTCGACTGGTTCATCCCCACGCGGACCGGCAGCGGATGCACGGGAATGAAGATGGCGAAACAGGCGCTGATGACGATTTGCGGCGAAAGGCTTCACCGGAATCGGCGCCTGCATTCTCGGTCGAAACATGTTCGGCCTCAATTCTGACCCCTGGCGGGTCTCTGGAGCCCATGTGGCGCATCAATCGGCATGGCCACGAAGCCCTAAAGCACATGGGAATCTGGGCGTCGATTCTGCTGAGCGACGTCTGCCTGGCATGCGCGGCGTCGGCCTACGGCTTTTTCACGCGTAGGTGCTGGGGCTACCGCCTCGGCATCGCGCTTCTGCTCATCAATCTCGCAGGCGACCTCGTCAATGCGGCCCTTGGTACCGAGCCTCGTGCTGTGACTTGGCGTGCCCATCGTTGCGCTGCTCCTGTGGTATCTCTTGTCCGGCCGGATCAGAGGTTTCCTCTCGCTCGCCGCCCGTGGGGCCGACTAACATACGCGTCCAGGGGACTGGCTCATCGCCTTCGGCTTCTCGCTCGCCGCTGACGCACCACCCCTCAGGGGACGGAGGTATCGTCATCCCATGCGGCCCGTTCGTCGTGTCCTCGCGGCCCTCTCCGAGAAGGGCCTTCTCCTCAAGCAGGACAAGACTCTCGCAAGCGTGGTCGGAATCGTCACGGGCGAATCACTTCGTACCTCATGGTGGAGCCATCCAAAGGCTCATCTCATCTTCTCGGTCTTGTCCGAACTGGCCGATCACCCGGACGTCCTTTCCACCAAACTCCTCCACCGCAAGGACACGCTCGTTCACCGGTCCCTTTGGCCCGTGCTCCTCGCGGTGGGTCGTGCGCGCGACCGGTGGCAGCTGCAAGGACTCTCGGGCGAGGCCACACGCCTGCTCGATCGACTGGGCAGAGCAGGCAGCCCGGCTCGCGGAGTCGGGGTGCCCGTCAGGGAACTCGAAACACGCCTTCTGGTCACGACGCAGGAGATCCACACGGCCTCGGGTCGTCACGAGATGGCGCTTGAGTCCTGGGGCTCGTGGTCTCGGCGTGTGGGTTGCAGCGCCATCGCGTCTGTTCCGCGTGCCCGGAAGGCTCTGGAGGAGGCCGCCGTCGCCCTTGGCGCTCCTCTCCACGCACTTCCTTGGCCGGTCCGGGGCGCTCGGAGCTAGCGCCACCGTGGCCCTTTTGACCGCCTCATGACCCCGGCCTTCGCTGACCGCTACGCCAAGGAGTTTCTCGCCGGTTGGGGCGCCATGGATTTCAACGGCCACATGGCGAATTGGGCTTACCTCAACCTGGCGGCCGACGTCCGGATGGCATTTTTCGCCGAACACGGCTTCCCACCTCGGGAGTTCCGCCGGCTCGCGCTCGGCCCGGTGATGCGCAAGGACGAACTCGAATACTTCCGCGAGGTCGGGCTTCACGAGACGGTGACCGTCACTTACGCGGTGCTCGCGATGAGTCCCGACGGTGCCCGATTCGTTATCGAGAACGAGATCTGGTCGGCTGCTGGTGAGCGCGCGGCTACGGTCAGGTCGACGGGGGGCTGGCTCGATCTGCGCGAGCGGAAGCTCGTTGCGCCGCCAGCCGCCCTGCTCGCGGTCTTTCAACAGGTCCCCCGCGCGCCGGACTTTGTCGAACTGCCTGGGTCGCGCGGCAGCGGCGCGGTCTAACCAGCGCATGAAGCCGTTGGCCCGCGCCGGCTAGACCTGGAGAGGCACACGCGGATGAGATCCATGTCACGCAATACGTTTCGCCATGATGCTCATACGTCCAGCTACTCTGGGTGACCGAGCGGCTTTCGCTCGGGCTGCTCGCTTCCTTCACCGGGCTCGCCGCCGACCCGCCACCGTCAGGCGGCGTCGGGTGTAAGCGTTACCACACGGCACGGACTGCTCGGAGGTCGCTCATGAAACAACACTGGCTCCGCGGAGCATCTCTTCTCCTCATTGGCCGTCTGTTTTCCCTCGAATCAATGGCGCAAGAAGCCGATATCGCAGCCATTCGCGACTTGCAGGCTCATTTCGCGCGGCCGTGACACCTTTCGAGGCCAACGGGATCCGCCGGCGGGCCCGGAGGGGGCTGCTCCTGTACTTCGGGGTTCTCCTGACGGTGTCCGGCGTGTCTCGAGAGCGCAGCGCCTTCTGCTTTCGTTCGGCGGGCGTGCGGGGTTCCGTCTGACCCTGGTCGCCTGGCTCTATCCCCTGGCGGTCGGAGCCGTTGCGTACGGAATCGCCTGGGCGGGCGGTCTGGCGGCTTTCAAGCACTCGACAGTTCCTGGCCTGCCCGCGGTGACCGATCCGGTCGAAGCCTTCGCCCTCCTGGTCGCGATTCGCCTCATTATCGGCGTCCCCGTTGCCGCAGTGGCCGCGGCGGGGGAAGAGATCGGATGGCGGGGGTACATGCTGACACGGCTCATAGACGCCGGCCTACCTCACCCCATCTTCCTCAGCGGCGTCATCTGGTCCTGCTGGCATTTGCCCCTGATTCTCGGAGGCGTCTACGCCTCGGGGTCTCATCCCTTCGCCTCGGCCGGTCTGTTTCTCATTGCGATTCTGGCGCAAGGGTTTCTTTTGGCCCGCGTCCGCCTGGAGTCCGGCAGCGTCTGGCCTGCGATCGTCGGCCACTCGGCGTGGAATGCCACGATTCAGGGCGTGTTCGACTTTTCTACCGTATCTGAGCCGACAGCCCTCTGGGTCGGGGAATCAGGGCTCCTGGTCGCCCTCGCGGGTGTTGCCTTGAGCTGGGTGCTCGTCCGCGGGTCCTGGGCCCGTTTTCGCGCACCCGGGGTGCCGATGGAGGCGGCAGCTGCATGATTGACGCTTGGGACCAGCTCGCGACTCTGCTGATGCGGTTCCGTGGGCGCTCACCGCCGACCCGATGCCCGTCAGTCGGCGATTCCGGCGACGTAGGATTGTGAGCACCGATGCCGGGCGAATGGAGCGATGGGTCCGGCTACGAATCCTACGTCGGTCGCAGGAGCCGCAGCGTCGCCAGAGTTCCTTCATTGGCTCGCGGTCCCGCCGGGTTGTAAGTGGCTGGATTTCGGCGGGGCACCCGGGGTCGTCATTGGTTGTGATCGCTCGTCGGGATACGTCGCATTCGCCCGCCAGCGGACCGCCGATGAACGCGCCGCGATTGTGGTGACGGAGCTTCCTGATCTGCCGCGAATCCCCGGTGGTTTCGACGCCGTAGTCGCCGGTCTCGTGCTCAACTTTTTTCCCGTCGCAGGCGAGGGAGTAGCGGCCATGACGGCCCGCGCCCGCAAAGGAGGCACGGTGGCCGCCCATGTCTGGGACTATGCCGAGGGCATGCAGCTCATGCGCACTGTCTGGGACGCGGCAGTTGCGCTGGACACCGCCGCTCGCGAGCAACGAGAATTGGAGCAGCTCCTTCCGATGCGCCTGGCAGGCGTCGCAGACGGGTTTTGTCCTAGGATTGATCTTGGAGAATCTGGAGGGTATCAAGATGAACCCCCTGCCGATCAGACAGCCGGCCGCATGGCTTCCGATGGCAATGTCCTTCGCGGCCCTCCTCCTGGTGCTGGGTCACGCCGCGACATTCGGCATCGTCCACGAGGCGGACGAGGGGACCCCGGCGCATGTCTTTCAGCTCCTCGTGGCCGCACAGCTGCCGCTCATGGCGTATTTTGCGCTGAAATGGCTGCCCCGGGTTCCAGCCCAGGCGCTTCGTGTTCTCGCTCTGCAAGCCGGTGCCGCGTTGGCGGCAATTGCCGCCGTCTACTGGCTCACCTAGCGAGACCAGGGAATCGCCCGATGGCGCTTCAGAACCGCGTTGATCCCTATGGAAAGCTGCGGGCGGTCGAGGCGCGCGGGGCGCTGATGGGCAATCGAGGCATCCTGCACAACCCCGCGAGGCAGGTCATTGCGGCCTGGCGATCGCCGCGTTGGATTACGTGTACGTTGAGCTTCAAGGGTAGACGACGCGAGGTGTTTGCTCCCCGCCGCTACAGCGAACTGTTTTCCTCGATGAGGCCACTTCGCTCGCCGCGGGGCATCGGCCCTGTGCGGAGTGCAGAAGAAACCGATTCAAGAAGTTTTTCCTATGTCTCGATCCTCGGGCCGCCGATCGGTGGGCCGATTTGACGCACAAACCCGTCATCCCCTCCGTCGCTCAGATCAGGGGCGTGGACCGCGGCTATCTCGCGTACCACGCGCCGCGGTACAGGTATCTTCTCGACCTCGCGTCCAGGTGCGTTCTCCTTTCCGTGCCGCGCGTTCTCGAGGTCGGCCCGTCGCCGCTGCTGCCGCTGCTGGCCGCCGCGTTCGGTTGCGTCGTAGATTCCCTGGGGCTCGAGCCCGAAGCGGACAGGCCACGAGGGCATCACTTCCACTTCGATCTCAACAGCTGCTCCACCGCCTCGGAGCCGAGCGGCCTGGCCCGCTACGACCTGGTGGTTTTCGCCGAAGTGATCGAGCACCTCCATACGTCGCCGTTGCACACGCTCTCGTTCGTGCGCGGCCTTCTCGCGGAAGGCGGCACCCTGATCCTCCAGACACCCAACGCCGCCTCGCTTCCGAAGCGCCTGAAGCTGTTGGCGGGGCGCAATCCCTACGAGCGGATACGACCCGATGCGGGAAACCCGGGGCACTTCCGAGAGTACACGCTGAGCGAGCTCGAGGACTACGCCCGGCTCACGTGCCTTGAGGTCGTCGAGGTCGCCCGGCATTTCTATTTCGATGCGCGTTTCGCGCACCACGAAGGGCCGCTCTGCCAGCCCCAGCCTTTCCTCGGCACGATCAAGAATGTCGTTTATCGGGCCCTTCCGCCCTTCCTGCGAGAGGGCGTCACCCTCGTGCTTCGCAAAGTGGGGTCCTGATGTCGCCCCACGTTTGGACCCCGGCCGAAACGTCCGACGTCAGCGGCCCCGCCTCGATTGTGCGCAACTACCTCGAGCAAAGAGACGTTCGACGCTGCTTGACCGCGGCGGCGGCGGAGCGACCGATAAGGCGGGCGATCGACGTTGGCTGCGGATACGGCCGGCTGACGATGGTTCTGTCAGAGTTCGCCCCCGCGGTGACGGGCTTCGAGCGCGAGAGCGGCCTCGTGGCCGAGGCGAGGCGACTCCTGCCCGCCATCGAGTTCGTCGAGGTCGCGTCGCTGGCCGGACTTCCGGCAGCGTCGGGGTCGTGCGACTTCATCATGACGTTCACGGTCATTCAGCACATGCACGATGCCGACGCGAAGGCGGTTCTTGCCGAGATGAAGAGATTGGCGGACGGGGCGTTCGTGCTCCTTGCGGAGGAAACGGACGCGTCGTTCCGGGACGGCGACCTGGAGAACGAGCGAGGCGGCGTCACGATCGGCAGGGCGGTCGAAACCTATCGGGGCTGGATGAAACCCTGTCAGCTCGTGCTCCAGTTTCCCCGCGAGATCGAGCCCGGATATCCTCGCAAGGACGTGGGCAGCTACATGCTGTTTCGCGACCGGAGATGAGCTTCGCCCGGGCATGGGAGGCCTGAATGCCGCTCGTTCGAATCGACGCCCTCTCGGGGCGCACGCTCGCTCAGTTGAGCGCCATCGGCGACGGCGTGCACCGCGCTTTGGGCGAGGCGATCGGGATTCCGGAGCTGGATCGCTTCCAGGTCATCTCGCGGCACGACCGGGGAAGCCAGGTCTTCGACCCGGAGTACCTCGGCATCCGGCGCACGGACGGGATCGTGTTCGTGCAAATCACGCTGAGCGTCGGCCGCACGGTCGAGCAAGAAAGGGCCCCGTTTGCGGCCATCGTGCGGAATCTCGCGGCCGACACTGGAGTCCGGCCCGAGGACGTGCTCATCAACCTCATGCAGGTCGTCGGCGGGCGCCGAGGCACTCGTGGTCGAGTCTCAGTGGAGCTTACCCATGATCATCGCACTGGCATCGCCTCGTGTCGCCTCGACCCTCGACGAAGGGCTGGACAAGATCAAGCGGCTACTGTCCGAAGCTTCGGCCCAGGGCGCAGGGATCGTGTGCTTCCCGGAAGCCTATCTGCCGGGCCTGAGGGGACAGGATTTCGAGGTCTTTCCCTTCGATCAGGCGCAGCAGGAACGGGCGCTTCATGCCGCGGCTCAGTGGGCGCGGGAGTATGGAGTGGCCGCCATTCTCGGGATGGAGAGAGTCACGGAGGCGGGCCGGCAGGTTGCCGCCTTCATCATCGACGCGCGGGGTCAGATTCGGGGGTACCAGACCAAGAACCAGCTCGACCCGACCGAGGATCGGTTCTACGTCCCCGGAAATACCCGACAACTCTTCGAGGTCAACGGCATGAAGTTTGGAGTGGCGATTTGCCACGAGGGCTGGCGCTATCCCGAGACGGTGCGATGGGCGGCGGTGCGGGGCGCCAGGATCGTCTTTCACCCCCAGCACACCGGCAGCGACAGCGAAGGCGTCCGTCCGACGCAGTGGGGCGCTTCCGGCGGGCCCTACTACGAGAAAGCGATGATGATGCGCAGCATCGAAAACACGATCTACTTCGCGAGCGTCAATTACGCGCTGCGCTTCCAGGAATCGGCGACGAGCCTGATCGACCCGTCGGGCCGGTGCCAGGCGTATTTGCCCTACGGTGAGGAAGGCCTGCTCGTGCAGCCGATCAGGCCCGAGGACGCGACCGGATTGCTCGCCGCGCGATTCGCCCCGGAACGCTATCGGGAGGTCCCGCCGGAGTGAAGGGAGCCGTGCGGGGCCCCGGGCCGCTCCACAGCGACGGGCGAGCGGCGGTACTATTCGGGTCACGCACGAAGGCTGACGCCGCGCGCGAGGGCCGCGCGGCAGGTCGGCCGGCCGTGGGTTGACCGGACGCAGGAAGCTCGAGGAGGTTCATCGTGAACGCACGATCCGCTTTGGTCGTTTCGGGTCTGCTGGCGGGTCTGCTGCTCGGGGTCGGGTCCCTGACCGCGCAGTCGCTGGGGCCCGATCCGGAAAAAAGGGCCGCGGCCGGGCACGACGTCATCCTCACCCTCAAGATCGAGGACAAGAAGAGCGGCCTGACGCTCGAGGCGACGAAATCCGTTCCCCGGGGCTCCAACGCGCTCCAGGTCCTGCAGGACACGGTGCTCGTCAAGTACAAAACGTACCCGGATCTCGGGGCCTTCGTGACCGGCCTCTGCGGCATCGACGCGCCGGAAGGAATGGTCTGGACTTTCGAGGTCGACCGCAAGTGGTCCACCGTGGGGATCGGAAGCCTTGTGTTGGATCGGGACACGCTGATCGAGTGGGCGACGCGCTGACGGGAGGACCGGGCTCGCCGCTCGAAGATGCCGGCAGGGACTGCCGAAAAGGCGGGGTCGCCCTGAAATGATGCGGAAGCCGCGGACCATCGACGAATACCTCGCGCCCCTGAGCGGCGCGAAGAGAGCCGCGCTCCAGAAGCTGCGAAGGGCCATCAAGGCCGCGGCGCCCGGGGCCGAAGAGTGCATCGCGTACCAGCTTCCGGCCTTTCGTCTCGACGGCCGGATGCTCGTAGCCTTCGGCGCGGCCGCGAACCACTGCGCTTTCTATCCGGGGTCTCGCCCGATCGAGGACCATCGGGGCGCGCTCGAGGCCTACGACACGAGCAAGGGCACCATCCGCTTTCCCGCGGACCGCCCGTTACCGGCGAGGCTGGTGCGGGCGCTGGTCAAGACGCGAATCGCGCAGTACGCCGCCCGCAAGCCGGCCGCGACGGCCCGCCCCCGGCCGCGCCGCTGAGACGGCAGAAAGGAAGGACTTCCCATGCCGAAGATCACCACCTGCCTGACCTTCGACGACCGGGCGGAAGAGGCCGCGAGCCACTACGTTTCGGTCTTCAAGAACTCGAGGATCGGCAAGGTCGTTCGGTACGGGGAAGCCGGACCCGGGCGCAAGGGCAGCGCCATGGTCGTGACGTTCGAGCTAGACGGTCAGGATTTCGTCGCGATCAACGGCGGACCCCACTTCAAGTTCACCGACGGGATCTCGCTGTCGGTGGACTGCAAGACGCAGGAGGAGATCGACACGTACTGGGAGAGGCTCTCCGACGGCGGAGAGAAAGGGCCCTGCGGATGGCTCAAGGACAGGTTCGGCGTCTCGTGGCAGGTCAACCCCTCGATCCTCGGTCAGATGCTGGGCGACCCCGATCCGGAGAAATCGAAGCGGGCCATGCAAGCGATGCTCAAGATGAGCAAGTTCGACATCGAGGAGCTGAAGAGGGCGTACGAGGGGCGGTGATCGCCGGGGCCCCGGCAGGCAGGTCGTGAGCGCGAACACGGTCGAGGCTGAGCTTCGCGAGGTCGTCGCCGCTGCCTCGCCGCGTCTTTTCGCCCTTTCGGAAGAGGAGTCGGCAAGGCCGCCGGCACCGGGAAAGTGGTCTCCGAAGCAGGTGCTCGGACACCTCATCGACTCGGCCTCGAACAACCATCAGCGCTTCGTCCGCGCGCAGTTCACGGACGATCTCGTCTTTCCGGGCTACGAGCAGGAAGCGTGGGTCGCTGCACAGCGCTATCAGGCCGCTCCATGGTCGGAGCTCGTCGGTCTCTGGCGCCTCTTCAACCTCCACCTCGCCCGTGTGATCGAGGCGGTGCCGGATTCCGTCCGGCAACGGCCTCGGGCGCTCCACAACCTTCACGAGCTCGCCTGGCGGATGGTGCCGCAGGACCAGCCCGCCACGCTCGAGTACTTCATGCGCGACTACGTCGGCCATCTCAAGCACCATCTGGCGCAGATCCCGGGGTCCCAGTCGCCGTGATCGCGCACGGGCTCGCCAGGGGCTTCACCGTTCTCCGGGGAGTCCTCTATGCCGCCGTGTTCGTATGGCTCTGGGTGTGGATCGCCGGCTCCGTCCGGTCCTTCGACGGCAGGATTCCCGTGACGCTGCCGCCGGGACTTCGCCCGCTCGGCTTCGCGCTGGCCGGCTTCGGCGCTCTTCTCGCGGGTGCCTGCGTCGCCACCTTCGTCACCCGGGGACGGGGCACCCCGGCTCCCTTCGACCCGCCGCGGGAATTCGTGGCCTCCGGTCCATACCGGTACGTGCGCAATCCCATGTACGTCGGGGCGGCGGCGGCGATGCTGGGCGCCGGCCTGGCCCTGTCCTCGCCCTCGATCGTGATGCTCGCCGCCGCGTTCGTCCTGCTCATGCACCTCTTCGTGGTCCTCTACGAGGAGCCTGCCCTGGCCCGAAAGTTCGGCGGTCCGTACGAGCGGTACCGGTCGACGGTTCACCGCTGGCTGATTCGGAAGCCGGGCTCCAGACGCCCGGTGTGAGGTTGTGGGCTCCACAGGGCCTTCGGCGTGCGAGAATGCGGGACACTTAGAGCGCTTGGTTCGGATGAATAGACCCCACGTCGCGGTTCGGCAGCAGACGGTCGGGCGGCCAGGGAAGTCTCCGGTGATGAGCCAGCGATGACCGTCTCCGTTTTCGTCGGCGTCAGCGTCGACGGCTTTCTCGCGCGGCCCAACCACGACCTCGACTTCCTGCCGGAGGGCGGCGGCGAGCCCCACGGTTACGACGAATTCATGGCGACCGTCGACGCGCTCGTGATCGGCCGCAAGACCTTCGAGAAGGTCCTGACCTTCGGAACCTGGCCCTACGGCGCCAAGCGCGTCGTGGTGCTGAGTAGCGGCCCCCTCGACCTTTCCCGGGCCCGGGGGGAGTCGTCGAGCAAATGTCCGGGCCTCCGGCCGATATCGTCTCGCGCCTCGCCGCCAGCGGCGCCCGGCACCTTTACGTGGACGGGGGGATCACCATCCAGGGGTTCCTGCAGGCGGGGCTGGTCAACCGCCTGACCATCACGCGCGTGCCCGTGCTCATCGGAGAGGGAATTCCTCTCTTCGGCGCGCTGCCCCGCGACGTTCGCCTGCGCCACGTGGCGACCCGGCACTTTCCGAGCGGCCTCGTCCAGAGCGAGTACGAGGTGCCTGCCGAAGCGCTCGCGTGAGCGGCCGATGCTGAAGCTCGCCATTCCCCTGCTGCACGTGAGCAGCTCCGAGGCGGCGCAAGAGTTCTACTGCAGGGGCCTGGGCTTCCGGCTCCACGCGGCCTATCGCCCGGGTGATCGCCCGGATCCGTGCTACATGGCCCTCATGCGTGACGACGCGTGGCTGCACGTCTCGTCGTTTCCGGGCGACGGCGTCTCGGGCAACGGCGCGTTCGTCGTCGTGGACGATCTCGACGGCCTGCACGAGGAGCTCCTGCGCCAGGGCGTCGGCATCGATCTTCCCCCCACGGAGCAAACCTGGGGCAATCGAGAGATGTACGTGAGGGACCCCGACGGAAACCGGATCTGTTTTGCCCGCGTCGGTGGAGGCTGACTGTGCCGGCGCAGGAGAAATGATGAACAGGAAACTCCCCTTCCCGCCGCCTCTTCGGCGACCCCTACGAGAAGAAGGTGGACGAGGATTCGTCCGGGAACTCGTCGGACCCGCTCTTCGAGTTCTCCCTTTCGGTCGAGCGCGTCCGAGCCGCCCGGCGCGCCATCGACGAGAGCGGCACGGGCGTTCTGCTGACCGGGAGGTCGGAAGGGTTCCTCGTGGGTCGCGCGGACATCGCAGAGACGATCCGCCGGCTCGCCGCATACGCCGGGGCCGGGGCGGATTGCCTGTACGCGCCCGGCCTGCGGTCGGCCGCCGACATCGGGGCGGTCGTCCGCGCCGTGGCGCCGAAGCCGGTCAACGTGCTCGTCGGTGGGGGCTTCACGACCGTTGCGGAGCTGGCGGCGCTGGGCGTCCGGCGCATCAGCGTAGGCGGCGCCCTGGCCCGGGCCGCCTGGACGGGATTCCTGGCGGCGTCCAGGGAGATTGCGGAAAAGGGGACCTTCAATCTCCTCGGCGCCGCGTTGCCTTTTGCGAACTTGAACGGCGCCTTTTCCGGCCGGCCGCCCGAGGGGAAGACACTTGAGGGTCGACCGGAAGGTATCGGTGCGCCCTCCGGCCGATCCGAGCCGGGACTGTGAGCCCTGCGAGCTGGAGAGTCGGACTACTTCGTCGTCTTCCAGCTTCCCTTCCACTTGTTTGCCTGGCGCCCGTCCTTCCACGTCGCGCTCGGCTCGTACGTGCCGCCGCCCTCGACGGTGACCCACTTCCCGGTGCCGCCGAGGAAACCCCAACGGCCGCCCTTCTCGTCGGCCCGCCACCAGTAGAACGCCACGTCGCCGTCTCCGTCGACCGAATCGCAGGTTCCGCCGGACCGAATGGGCTTGCCGTCCTTGGCAACGACCGCGGTGCCCGTGCACATCATGCTCCCCTGCCTGAGCGGGTTCGACGGATCGTCCGCGATGATGAAGCCCTTGAACGACATGCGGTTCACGGTCGTGCCGTCTGCCAGCGTGAAAGTCTCGACGACCTGCGGCACGAACATGTTGCTCCCCGACCCCTTGATCTCCTGGGCGGACAGACCCGAGGCGAGCAGAACGAGGCCCGCGAAAACGATTCCGGCGGCGAGGATTCTCCTTGACGACATCTTGCCCTCCCTTCTTGCCGGCATACTATTTCACGGGGTCTCGGGAAGGCGCCTAGAATGCGGCCCGCATGGTCCTCGTACGGGAGGGAGGCCGGCGGTGAGGGCGCGACCCGGGGGTGCAGGGTGAGCGCTTACGCTGCCGCGATGTGGGGAGGGCTCGCCGCGGTCTCACTTCTGCTGGGCGCGGCGCTGGCCCTGCGCTGGACGCTCTCGGACCGGCTGACAGGCGCCATCATGGGTTTCGGGTCTGGCGCGCTCATCAGCAGCATCGGCTACGAGCTCGTGCCGGAATCGCTGATTCGCGGAAGCGGGCGGTGGATGGTCTTCGCTTTTGCCGCGGGTGCGGTCACCTTCTTCGCCGCCGACTGGGCGATCGACCGGAGCGGCGGCGCCGAGCGCAAGCGCATCGCGGGGTCGACGAGCGCGGGATCGGGCACCGCGATCTTCCTCGGGACGCTGCTCGACGGCGTGCCCGAGTCGCTGATCCTGGGCATGGGCCTGGCCACCGGCGGAGCAATCAGCGTCGCGTTCCTGACGGCGGTCTTCGTCTCGAACGTGCCGGAGGGTGTCGCGGGAACGCGGTCGCTCGTGGCCGCGGGCCGCTCCCCGCGGCGCGTCGTCGTCATGTGGGCGGCGCTCGTGATCGCATCGGCGGCTGCGGCGGCCCTGGGCTACGCGATCGTCCGGTCGGCTCCGGCGGCCGACGGGCGATACGCCAAGGCGTTCGCCGCGGGAGCCGTGCTGACGATGCTGTCCGACGTGATGATGCCGGAGGCCCTCGAACACGGCGGAAAGGTCGTGGGGCTGCTGGCCACGCTCGGATTCCTGACGGCGGCCATCCTCTCGGTGATGGAATAGCGGCGTGACATCTGCGGAGGCTGTGTCGAGGAGGCGGCGCGCCGCCGCAGCGGCCCTGGCGCTGGCCGGAGCGTACGCTCTTCTCGCCGCCCTCGGCCACGCCCGGGCGGCCGCTCCGCCGCAACCTCCCTCGCCGGCGCAGTTCGACGTTGCCCTCGGGGAAGTCCGGATCCCGATGCGAGACGGCGCGTCCCTGGCGGCCGACCTGTGGCGGCCGAAGGGTGCCGCAGCCGGGGGGCGCTTTCCCGTCCTGCTCGAGTACCTGCCGTACCGCAAGACCGAGGCGCGCGGCGACCGCAGCTCCTTCTACTCGTATTTCGTCCGCCGCGGCTACGTGGTCGCTCGCGTGGACATCCGGGGCACGGGCAACAGCGAGGGCACGCTCATTCCGTACGAGTACAGCGAGATCGAGCAGAGGGACGGGGAGGACGTGATCGCGTGGCTCGCGCGCCAGGCCTTCTCCAACGGCAATGTCGGGATGTTCGGCATCTCCTGGGGAGGGTTCAACTCGATCCACATGGCGATGAGGAACCCCCCGGCCCTGAAGGCGATCATCGCCGTCGACGCGACGGACGACCTGTACCAGGACGACGTGCACTTCATGGACGGCATGATCCACGTGGACTCGTGGGAGATGAGCCAGGACCTCGCCAACGCCATGCCCGGGGCGCCCGACTACCGGATCGACGCGCGCTACTTCGAGGAGCGCTTCGACCAGCCGCCGTGGATGCTGACCTACAAGCGGCAACAGCGCGACGGCCCGTTCTGGGACCGCACGGCGCTCAAGACCCGATACGACTCGATCAAGATCCCGACCTTCGTGATCGGCGGGTGGTACGACGGCTACCGCGACAGCGTGCCTCGGATGCTCGAGCACATGAAGGTCCCGGTCAAGGCCATCGTCGGCGCGTGGAACCATACGTACCCCGACGAGCCGTATCCGAAGCCCGGCTTCAATTGGCGCCGCGAGGCCGTCCGCTGGTTCGACCAGTGGTTGAAGGGGCGCGACACGGGGATCATGGAAGAGCCGCGCCTGGCCGTGTACGTGCGCGACTGGCATCCGCCGGGTCCGTATCTCGAGGAAGCCCCGGGGCACTGGCGCTACGAGGACGGCTGGCCGATCGCCAGGATCCGCGAGCGCTTGCTCTATCCGCGGCCGGACGGCTCGCTCGCCGAGGGCGCTCCTGCCGCCTCTTCCGCCCAGCTGCGCTACGTGCCGGCGACGGGCGTGGAGGCCGGGGGACCGGTGATGTGGTTCGGTGACGTCGCTCCCGACCAGAGGCCGACCGACGCGTTCAGCCTCGTCTACGAGACGCCGCCACTCGAGGAGCCCCTCGAGATCCTCGGCCTGCCGCGCGCCCTCCTCCAGGTCTCGGCCGATGCGCCTCTGGCGGACTGGTTCGCGCGGCTCAACGACGTGGCCCCGGACGGCACCGTCACGCTGGTCGCCAACGCGGGGCAGAACGGGGCGCACCGCGAGTCGGCACGGGAGCCTTCGGCGATCGAGCCCGGCCGGCGGTTCCCGCTCGAGATCGAGCTGCACTTCACCTCGTGGGTCTTCCCGAAGGGGCACCGCATACGTCTCTCCGTCTCGAACGCGCAGTGGCCGATGATCTGGCCCACCCCGTATCCGATGACGACGACGCTCTTCATGGGGGCCGAGGGGTCGCGGCTCGTACTGCCGGTCGCGCCTCCGGCCGAGCGCCCGCGGCCCGACTACCAGCCCATCGAGCCGCCCGGGGACCGGCTGCCGGGCTTCGAGGCGCTCGACACCGGCACCCCCTCGGGCTACGGCGAGATCTCCTCGGTCGAGCGCAACCCGCGAACCGGCAAGGCGAAGGTCGTGGCGACGAGCACGAGCGCCAGCCGCATGCCCTGGGGCGAAGAGCACAACACCGAGAAGATCACGCACGAGGCCGAGGACGGGCGGCCCGACAGGACGTCGGTCAAGGGCGAGTACGCCACCGAGGTCAAGCTCGCGGACCGGACCCTGCGGTGGGAGTGCGTCGTCGTGTTCCGCAGCGACCGGGAGAGCTTCCACTACTCGAGCGTGCGGCGCCTCTTGAAGGACGGCGCGCTCGTGCGCGAGAGGGCCTGGGAGCAGACGATCCCGCGGGACTTCCAGTGAGACGTGCCGTCGCGCCCAGGACACTCGTCTTCGCCGCGTTTCTCGCGGCGGGCGCCGCGGCGTCCATCCTGCCTCCGAGCGAGGACCTGGCCGGCCGCGTCCTCTACGAGGACAAGTTCGAGAGCGGCCTCGGCCGTTGGCAGGTCGCTAACGCTTCAGGCGGATTCTTCGCGCGCGTGGCGGAGACGCAACCGTGAACGAATCGGCTGTCGACCGAGCCGCGCTTCCCGATTCCCGCTGGGCCCGGTGGTCCGGAGGCGCCGGCCTCGCGGCGCTGATCGGCTACATCGCGCTGATGGCCCTTCCGGCGCCGCCTCCGATCCAGGTTCTTCTGGTTTTCGGCTTCGCTTTCGGCCTGACCGTCGCGAGCATCGGCCTGCACCTTGGCGTCACCCGCGGCGTCGCGCCGCGCCTCGGGCTCGTCGCGGCCGTCGCGAACACCGTGGCCGCCGGGGAGCTTTCGGCGATGCTCCTCGTACAGATGGCGGTGAAGGGGGCGGTGGCGAAGCCCGACGCCGCCTTCACCGCGATCTGGCTCGGCCTCGACGTCGCCTGGGACCTCTTCGTCGGCGCCGGCACGGTGCTCTTCGGCCTCGCCCTCTGGCGCCATCCGGCGTTTCGGCCGCTGACCGCGGCGGGCGGAGTGATGGCGGGAGTCTGCCTTCTCGTCCTGAACGTCGCGACCTTTCCGGTTCCGCCGGCTGAGGCGGGGTTCTTCGACGCGGGGCCTTTCGTGGGCCTCTGGTACCTGATCCTGTCTGCCCGGGTACTGATCGTGGCCAATCGTGAACGCCGGTACGGGGTCCCGACCGCCGCCTGACCGCTGCCCTCCGCTGGCGGTCCCTGGTGAGCTGTGACAGACTCCGTCGCAACTTGCGGCGCCTCCCGGCGCCGCTCCCGTTGTCGCATCCCATCGCGGATGCAGGAGGTGGGTGATGTCTTCTCGGCGTTTCTCCCCGGGTCTTCTCCTCCTTCTCCTCGTCGCCCTCGCAGGCGTCGCCTCGGCCCAGACCTGGAGCCCGGAGCAGCAGGAGCTCTGGCGGTTCGAGGAGCTGCAGTGGAAGATGAGCATGGACAAAGACATCAGCTGGATCGACAAAATGGTCCACCCGAACATGAGTGCCTGGGAAGTTGGCCGCCCGGCGCCCCAGGGCAAGGCCAGCGTGACGAGGTGGGCGCGCTACGGCGACGCGAGCTCGACGATCCTGGAGCAGGAGATCTTTCCGATCTCCGCCACGATCACCGGCAACGTCGCCGTCATGCAGTACTCCTACGTGATCGTGCGCGAGAACTACAAGAAGGACCGGGAAGCCTCGACGGGCCGGTGGACGGACATCTTGATCAAGGACGGAGGTCGCTGGATGTTCATCGCCTGGGCCGGCGGGGAAGACCCCAAGAAGTAGCGCCTCGCCGTCGCGGTTCGCTTTCGCTGAATGAGGCGAGGAGGGCTCATGAAAGGCAAGTTCCTCCTGGGCTGGGTCGTCGTCTTCGTCGTTTGGATGGCCGGAAGCTTCGTCGTGCACGGAATGATCCTCCACGGCGACTACGGACAGCTGCCGAGTCTCTTTCGGACGGAGGCCGATTCGCAGCAGCACTTTCCGTTGATGATCCTGGCCCACGTCATCATGGCCGGGGCTTTCGTGTGGATCTACTCTCGCGGCGTCGAGGCGAAGCCGTGGCCGACACAGGGGGTGCGCTTCGGCGTCGCGGTCGCGCTGCTGACAGTCGTGCCGACGTACACGATCTATTACGTCGTGCAGCCGATGCCCGGCGCGCTGGTGGTCAAGCAGATGGTGTACGAAGGAATCCTCATCGTGATCCTCGGCGTCGTCGCGGCGTTCCTCTATCGAGACAAGGCCGCAAGCACCTGACCTCGGAACGGCGCCCATCGGGCCTCAAGGCCGAAGAGGGGAGAGCTTCATGAAGAGGGGACCGGCTCTTTTTCGCGTCGCCCTGGAAGTGGCGGGCCTCGAGAGGGCCGCGCGCTTCTACGCGAGGCTTCTCGGCATGAAGGGGAGGCGCGTCGGCGGCGGGCGCCACTACTTCGACTGCGGGCAGGTCATCCTCGCTCTCGTGGACGTCCGCAAGCCGAGGCCCGGCCGTCAGGATCTGTATTTCGCGGTTTCCGACGTCGAGGCCGTTCACAGGCGCGCCCGGGCCCAACGATGCCTCTCGAAGGAATTGGTTCACGGAAAGAGCGGCGGTGCGCTGGTCACCCGGCCCTGGGGCGAGCGCTCCTTCTACGCCGAAGACCCCTTCGGAAACGGGTTGTGTTTCGTCGACAAGAGGACGCTGTTCACTGGTGACTGAGCACATGGCGGAATGGGGCCTCTGGCGGTCAACCCCGGAGAGGAACGAGGGTGCAGGATGAGGCTGACTCTGAGTAGCGTCATGGTGGACGACCAGGAGAAGGCCCTCCGGTTCTACACGGAGGTCCTCGGCTTCGTGAAAAAGACCGAGATCCCGCTCGGCGAGGCGAAGTGGCTGACCGTTGTCTCGCCCGAGGGCCCGGAGGACGTCGAGATGCTCCTCGAGCCCATCGGCAACCCGGCCGCAAAGACGTTCCAGAAGGCAATGTTCGAGCAGGGGATCCCGGCGCGGGCTTTTGCCGTCGAAGACATCCGGAAAGACTACGAACGCCTGTCGAAGCTCGGGGTCGCCTTCAAGATGCCGCCGACGAAGGCGGGTCCCGCCACGATCGCGGTCTTCGACGACACGTGCGGCAACCTGATCCAGCTCTACCAGGTGTAGGGCGTCTTTTCCGGAGATCGAACCATGCCGAGCCCACTGCCGACAAATTTCGAATGCATCAATCCGATCCTGCGGGTCGAGAACATGGCGGCGAGTGTCCGCTACTACGTGGACGTGCTCGGCTTCGAGAACGCGGAGTGGGGAACCGACGACTTCACGCACGTCGGGCGGGAAAACAAAGGTATCTACCTCTGCCGCGGAGGGCAGGGCCACGCCGGAGCGTGGGTCTGGATCGGCGTGGGCAACGTCCGCGCGCTCCACGACGCGTACAAGGCCCGAGGTGCGGTCATCCGGCGAGCGCCGAAGAACGAGCCCTGGGCCCTCGAGATGCAGATCGAAGACCCGGACGGCAACGTCCTGCGCTTCGGCTCCGATCCGGAGGAGGGGGCGTAGTGTGAGCGCGCCGGCGGGCGAGGGACTCCTGCTCGAGCGGATCCGGGACGGCCGCACGGACCTCGTCTTCGAGTACCTGGCGCAGGGCGGCGCGGCCACCGCGAAGGACGACGACGGCGTTTCGCTCCTCATGTGGTGCGCCTACTACGGCGACGTCGGCGCGGTGACGCTTCTGCTGTCGCGCGGCGAGTCCCTCGCGTCGCTCGGAGGGGACCTCGGACTGAACGAGGCCGCATTCCACGGGCACTGGCGTCTTTGCGAATTCCTGATCGAGAGCGGCGCCGACGTGAATCGGGCAATGCCCGACACGGGCGAGACGCCGCTCCACGCGGCCCTGTGCAAGCTCGAGAGCGCCGCTCACGGCGCGGTGGTCCGGGTCCTTCTGGGCGCGGGCGCCGATCCGAACCGCCCGACCAAGCCGGGCGTCGAGACGGGCTGCTTCATGCGCGACTGCCGGACGAGGGGAGAGACGCCGCTCCACCGCGCCGCGACCTACGGCAGCGAGGAGACGATCGAGCTTCTCCTCGACGCGGGAGCGACCGTCGAGGCGAAGGACGTCAACGGCGACTCGCCGCTCACCTGGGCGAGCTGGGCCCTCCGGCCGGATTCGGTGCTCCGCAGGCTCTGTTACGGGAAGTTCTCGATTCGTCCCGACAGGCGGTCGATGGAGTCGAACCTGCTCGGACGCCCGCACGGGGCGGGAAAGGCCCCGGAAAACTGAAACGCCGGGTCGACTGGCCATAAGGAGATCGCATGAATCGCTGGATCTACCTCGCCGTCGGGGTCGCGCTCGGAGCGTCTGTCGCTTCGGCGGCCGGCCAACTCGAAACGCAGGACCCGGTGAAACTCTCGCCCCAGTACTACTCGGTGCGTTTCGAGAACGATCGCCTCCGGGTGCTCGAGTACCGCCTGAAGCCCGGAGAGAAAGAGGTGCAGCACTCGCACCCGCCGGGAGTCGTCTACGTCTTCTCGGACGCGACGCTCCGGATCACGGGGGCGGACGGGAAGATCTCGACCTTCGAGGGCAAGGCGGGGGAGGTGAGCTGGCGCGACTTCACGACGCACTCGGCCGAAAACGTCGGAAGCACGGAGGCCCACGCGCTCGCGATCGAGTTGAAGCCCTGCAAGCCCTGAGCCGTGGCGAAACGTCGAACACTCCCGAAGGTTCGCCGCCCGGCCGTAAAGCGGCGTCCTCGCGCCGGCGCGCTCGCCCGCGTGCGCAGGATCTGCCTCGCTCTTCCGGAGGCCTTCGAGAAGGTCGCGTGGGGTGCGCCGACGTTCCGCGTGCGCGACCGCCAGTTCGCGATGTTCCTCGACAATCATCACGGCGACGGGCGGCTGGCGCTCTGGTGCAAGGCGCCGCCGGGCGCTCAGGAGGCTCTCGTCGGGGCCGATCCCGAGCGTTTCTTCGTTCCGCCATACGTGGGCCCGCAGGGATGGCTCGGAATTCACCTCGACAAGGGTCTGGACTGGGGCGTCATCGCGGGACTCGTCCGGGACGGGTACCTGGAGGCCGCGCCCAGGCGTCTCCGAGAGGCGCTCGAGAAGCCGTGACGGAGGCGTCCTGAAGATCGCCTTCTTCGGCTCGCCCGCCGCGCTGCGCGAATGGCTCGAGGAGCACCACCTGGCCGCGCGGGAGCTGTGGGTCGGCTTCTACAGGAAGGACTCGGGCAGGCCGAGCATCACGTGGCCGGAGTCGGTGGACGAGGCTCTGTGCTTCGGCTGGATCGACGGCGTCCGCAAGCGGGTCGACGAGACGAGTTACGTCATCCGGTTCACCCCGCGCAAGGCGACGAGCACGTGGAGCGCCGTCAACATCGAGCGAATCGGTGTGCTTGAGGCGCAGGGGCGCGTTCGGCCCCCCGGTCGGAAGGCCTTCGAGGCGCGGCGGGAGAAGAAGTCTGGAATCTATTCCTACGAGCAACGGCGCGCAGGGCTCGGGAAGCCCTACGAGAGCGTCTTCCGGAAGAACAAGGCGGCCTGGAAGTTCTTTCAGGCCCGGCCGCCCGGCTACAGGAAGAAGGCGAGCTGGTGGGTCACGAGCGCCCGGAGGGAAGAGACGCGCCGACGCAGGCTCGCGAAGCTGATCGCGGAATCGGAGCGCGGACGAGCCCTGTGAGGAGGCAAGGATGAGGAATCGCAGAGGCCCGGGAGTCGCGTTTCTGACGATCGGCGTCGTCTTCATCGCGATCGGCAGCTCGGGGGCGCGCGCCTTTCTCGGCACGGGCGTGGCGTTCCTAGTCGTCGGATTCGTGCTCCTGATGCGATCGCGCAGAGAGGGCGGGCCGGGCGCTGACAAATGCGCGGAGCAGTAGACTTCGGCGCGGAGGTGCTCGATGCCGGATCCCGTCCGCACTCCGTCGAACATCTACCCGAGCCTGTGTTACGACGACGCTCGTGCCGCGATCGAGTGGCTGTGCCGGGCATTCGGCTTCACGAAGCGACTGGTCGTGGACGGGCCGGACGGAACAGTCGCGCATTCTGAGCTCTCGTTCGGGCTGGGAGTGATCATGGTTGGCTCGCCCAAGCCGCAAGAGGGGCGTCTGGGTGCGCGCAGCCTGCCGGGGGTCTCCCAAACTCTCTGCGTGCGCGTGGACGATCCGGACGCCCACTTCGCGCGGGCGAAAGCGGCCAATGCGACGATCATCCGGGAGATCAGGGACGAGGAATACGGTTCGCGCGGGTACATGGCGAAGGATCTCGAGGGCAACATCTGGTACTTCGGCACGTACAGGCCCGGCGCCCACTGGGACGACGGCGGGAGGTGAGCTCGTACGCCCGGATCTACACCGTCGTGCGGCGGATCCCGAGGGGACGCGTGGCCACGTACGGCCAGGTCGCGGTGCTCGCCGGCAGGCCCGGCCAGGCACGGCTGGTCGGCTACGCGCTGGCGGCGCTGCCGCCGCGGAGCGCCGTTCCGTGGCAGCGCGTCATCAATGCGCAGGGCCGCATCAGCCTCCGACCGGACGGGCCCGGTTACGACGAGGTGCAGAAGCTCATGCTCCGGCGCGAGGGCGTGCGGTTCGGAAGAACGGGCGCCATTTCTCTGGCGGCGTTTCAGTGGCGCCCGAGAGCGACCGGACGATAGACCCCAACGGCCTCCTGCTACTCTCTTGCGCGAAAGCCATGATCTCCCCTGCAGAAGCCCTCGAGCGCCTGCACGCCGGCAACCGGCGGTTCGTCGCGAGCGTCCGGGACCATTCGGCGGTGCCCGACTCGGAGCGTCGCAAGAGCCTGGCGGCGGGCCAGGAACCGTTTGCGATCGTGCTGGGCGTGGAGTTCGCGGCGGCGCGCTTCGGCATGCCGCTCGTCGTCGTCCTCGGGCACTCGCAGTGCGGGGCGGTCCTCGCGACCCTCGAGGAGCTCCGGGAGTCCACGCCGGGCCAGTCGCGCAACCTGCGGTCGATCGTCGACCGGATTCGCCCCTGCATCGAGCCGCTGCTCACGACCGAGCTCGCCGACAGGCCGGAGGAGCTCGTCGCGAGTGCCGTGCGAGCCAACATCCGCGCCGCGGCGGCACACCCGCGCACTGGGTCGGAGATCTTCGAGAACCTCGTCCGGGCGGAGAAGCTCCTCGTCGTCGGCGCGGAGTACTCGCTCGACTCGAGGCGTCGTCGAGTTCTTCGACGGGATTGCGGTGGGGCGGTGAGGGCCTGCGCCAGCGCCCTGCTCCTCGCGGCCGCGGCAGCTTTCTGCCCGCCGAGGCCCGTCCGCGCGCAGGATCCCGTGGACGGCCCGGAACGCACCTTCCGGGACCCGCTCGTCGAAAACCTCGCGGGCGAGTGGAAGATCACGCGCAAGATCCGCGGCAAGGAAGTCGAGAACCGGGCGACGGCACAGTGGGTGCTGAACCACCAGTTTCTCGAGCTCCACATGACGGACGTCGCCACACCGCCCGCCTACGAGGCGATCGTTCTGATCGGCTACAGCAACGCCGACCGGCGGTACGTCGTGTACTGGTGCGACACGTTCGGCGGGAAGCTCTCGGCGGCGGGCTACGGGCGGCGCACCGGAGACGGGATCGAGATCGAGTTCCAGTATCCGGACGGGCCCTTTTTCAACACCTTCACGTGGGACGAGAAGACGCGGACATGGACGTCGCGGATGGAGAGCGCAGGCAAGGACGGCAAGCGCGCGCTCTTCGCCGTGGACACCTACCGGCGGCCCTAGCCGTTCGGACGAGAGAGACGGCCGAGTGATTCCGGGTCTCGCGTTCGCGGCTCTCGTCGTGGGACTTTCGGGAGCCGGGGAGCCGCGCGAGCCGCTCAGGGCGGAGTACGCGGTACGGTGGAATCCGGCCGAGGGCGGGCTTGCGACGGCCGAGGAGGTTCTGGCCCTCCTCGGGGCCGCCGGAGCGCGGGGCGAGACGTTCGAGGTGCGCTACTTCGACCTGGCGCGCCCGGCCAACGCCCCGTCCGGGGCGACGGTGATCCTCAGGCGGCGCACGGGCGAAGACGGCCGGGCGGAGATCCGCCTCAAGTACCGCCGCGCCCGGCCGCTCGCCTCCGCGTGGGAGTGTCCGGCCGGGGCTCCATACCGTCCGGCTGAGGAGGTGGACATCGGGTTCGGGGGCGCGGAGGCGCCGTCGCGGGTCTACTCGTACGGGTGCACGCTGGCGGCGGCCGAGCCTCCCGCGGGACTTCACGCCGTCCCGAAGAAGTGCGCGTCGCGGGTGACGCGGTACGAGGTCGGCTCCAGCCGGACGGAGGCGTACAAGGTCGAGGAGTGGGGGCTGCCGGACGGCGGCATCCGCCTCGAGGTGTCGCGGACCGCGCCGAACGACGTGGACGAGCTCGCGCGGTTCGCCGGGCTCGTGTCGCGGCTGCGAGAGCGAGGCGTGCGGCCGCTCGACGACAGCAAGACGGAGATGGGAAGCCGGTGCCCGAACCCTTGAGGAGGCGTCAATGGCCGGAGTGAGTCGGCGTGGATTTGTCGGGATGGCGGCCATGGCGGGCGCGTTCGCGGCGGCGGGACCGAAGCCGGCGGCCGACAAGCGCGCGTCCAGGGCCGCGGACTTCATTGTCGACGGGAGGCCGTTCACGCCGGCGGAATGGGCCGACCTGCTCGCGCGGCTGGCGGCGGGTGAGGTCGTCGCCGACGAGTATTCGCGCGGCGGCGCGGTCGAGGCTCTCGAATCGCAGTTCGCGTCCCTGCTCGGCAAGGAGGCCGCAGTCTTCATGCCGTCGGGCACCCTCGCGAACCAGCTCGCCGTGCGAAGGCTCGCCGGCGCTCAGCGGCGCGTGATCGTTCAGGAGGCGAGCCACCTCTACAACGACACGGGCGACTGCGCGCAGCAGCTGTCGCAACTGACCCTGATGCCGCTCGCGCCCGGCAAGGCGACGTTTTCGTGGGAGGAGGCCGGGCGCGTACTCGAGCGCACGGCCTCGGGCCGCGTGGCGACGGAGATCGGCGTCATCTCGATCGAATCGCCGGTGCGGCGCCTGCACGGCGAGACGTTCGACTTCGACCAGATGCGGCGCGTGTCGGCGGAGGCCCGCAGGCGCGGCATCGCGCTCCACCTCGATGGGGCTCGGCTCTTCGTCGCGGCCGCCTATGGCGGCCGGCCGCCGGCCGAGTACGCGGAGCTCTTCGACACGGTGTACGTGTCGCTCTGGAAGTGTTTCAGCTCGGGCGGTGGGGCGGTGCTCGCCGGCCCCAAGTCGGCGCTTTCCGACATGTATCAGTCGCGGCGGATGTTCGGCGGCGCGCTCTGGAACGCGTGGCCGTACGCGGCGGTGGCGAAGCACCAGGCCGAGGGCTATCTCGGGCGCCTGACGGCAGCCGTTCGCGTGTCCGAGAGCCTGATCGCCCTTTTGGAAGCCGACCCGCGGTTCGGCGTCGAGCGGGTTCCGAACGGCACGAGCCTCTTTCGTCTGAGACCGCGGGTTGCGGATCTCGCCGCGTACCGCGAGCGCCTTCACGGACGAGGCGTGGACGTGTCGCCGCCGGAGGGCGACGGTTTCTGGCTCAAGATCAACGAGACGCTCGCGGGGGCCTCGTCCGAGGACCTCGCCGCGGCGTTTCGCGCGGCCCTGGGATGACGGCGAAGGGCGCTCTGGATGTCGGTGAAAGTGCCGGTATGATTTGCCGACGATGGCGGGACGAGTCGAGGGCCGACTCAAGGAGTTCGGCATCGAGCTGCCGACGCCGAGCACGCCCGGCGCGAATTACGTTCCCTACGTCCGCACCGGCGGCCTCGTGTTCCTGACGGGCCAGCTCGCGCAGTGGAACGGCGAGCGCCGCTTCATCGGAAAGCTGGGCCGACAGTTCCAGGTCGAGGAGGGGCAGCAGGCGGCGCGGCTGTGCGCGCTCAACCTGATCGCCCACCTGAAGACGGCCGTGGAAGGGGATCTGGACCGGGTGCGGCGTTGCGTGCGGATCGCGGGCTTCGTCAACTCGACGCCGGACTTCGTCTCCCAGTCGCAGGTCATCAACGGCGCCTCGGACGTCTTCGTGCAGGTCTTCGGCGACGCCGGACGGCACGCGCGGATGGCGGTGGGTGTCGCGGCCCTGCCCTACGACGTCGCCGTGGAGGTGGAGGGTGTTTTCGAGATTCGCTGAGAGAGCGGCGATCGTCGCGCTTCGCACGGGCTCTGGACGTACTTCGTGCGCGGTGACGAGCTGACCGGCACGCTCGTGGACCTGCCCTCGAACCACCTCGTACGCAGCATCTCGGTGCGGAGGGAGTCGGCCCGCTAGAAGAGGAGGAATCCCGTGGACGACGTCGTTCTCAAACGCTTCGAGAAGCCGGACGAGACGCGCCGATTCGAGCACGGACGGCTCGACCTCGTGCGGCTCGGCTCGCAGACCGTCGGGCGGGCCTCCTACGAACCGGGCTGGAAGTGGTCGTCGCACGTGGGGCCGGTCGTCGGGGCGACCCTGTGCACGGTCGAGCACGCCGGCATGGTCGTCTCCGGCGTTGCAACCGTGGCCTTCGAGGACGGGCGCGTCATCGAGCTGAAGGCGGGCAGCCTCTTCTACGTCCCGCCGGTGCCGCACGACAGCTGGGTCGTGGGCGACGAGCCTTACGTGTCGCTGCATTTTCTGGGCGCCCAGGACTACGCGCGCAGGTAGCGCGAGGAGGGGAGGATGTTCGGAGGGAAGGGCGAGGTCTGCCAGAGCTGCGGAATGCCCTTGAAGCGCGATGCGCTGAAAGGCGGGACGAACGCCGACGGCAGCCGCAGCCGGGAGTACTGCGGCCGTTGTTTCAGCCTGGGAAAGTTCACCGACCCGGGAATCACGGCGAGCGAGATGGTCTCGAAGGTCGAGGGGAAGCTGCGCGCCATGCACTTCCCGGGGTTTCTCGCCCGGCGGTTCGCCCGGGACATACCGAGCCTGCGGCGATGGCAGGCCGGCGCGGGCGCGGGGAGGGGCTAGATGGCGAACGCGGGGCTCAAGACGAAGGCGACCGGGGCGAGCGTCGAGGCGTTTCTCGAGACGTTCGACGAGTCCCGCCGCGAAGACTGCAGGAAGCTCGTCAGACTCCTGAAGCGGGCCACGAAGGCGGAACCGAAGATGTGGGGACCGAGCATCGTCGGATTCGGGGACTACCACTACAAATACGAGAGCGGCCGTGAGAACGACTGGTTCCTGGCAGGGTTCTCTCCGCGCAAGAGGGAATTGACCGTGTACCTGATGGCCGGACTCGGGCGGGAACCCGCCCTGATGAAGAAGCTCGGCAAGCACAAGACCGGCAAGGGTTGCCTCTCCATCAAGCAACTCTCCGACATCGACACGAAGGTCCTGGAGGAGATCGTGAGGCGAGGCGTTCGGGCCCTCGGCGGGTAGGGGTGTCGCTGGAGCGCTTTCTCTTGCGGGTGCTCGTGGGAGTGGCGGCGACGCTTCCGGCCTTCGCGCTCGCTCTCGGCGCAGAGGTGACACCGTCGGGGACGCCGACTCCGACGCCGCCGCCGAGCATCAAGCTCCCGCCGGAGCTGGCCCGCGTGCTGACGGACTACGAGACGGTCTGGCGCGCCCGGGACGCCGCGGCCCTGGCGCGGCTCTTCGCCGAGGACGGTTTTGTCCTCTCCGGCGGGCAGCCTCCCGTCAAGGGGCGCGCGGCAATCGAAAAGCACTACGCCGGCGCGGGCGGAGAGCTCGCGCTGCGCGCCTTCGCGTACCGGACGGACGGCCGCGCCGGGTACATCCTCGGCGCGTATTCCTGGGACGGCTCCGCCACGGACAAGGGCAAGTTCACGCTGACGCTCGTCCGGGGCGATGACGGGCGCTGGCTCATCTTTTCCGACATGGACAACGGCAACCAGCGGTAAGTCTCTGGTCAAGCACCGCTCGTTCTGGCTCGAGGAGGTCGCGGGCGACGCGCCCGACGCGCCGCCGCTCGAAGGCGACGCTCGCGCCGACGTCGCGATCGTCGGCGGCGGCTACGTGGGCCTCTGGACCGCCCTCGGGATCAAGCGCCTCGACCCGGCCTGCGACGTGACCATCCTGGAGCAGGACATCTGCGGGGGAGGGGCCTCGGGGCGAAACGGCGGATTCACGCTCTCATGGTGGCCGAAGCTGCCGTCGCTCGCCGCGGCTTTCGGCCTCGACGAAGCGGTCCGGGTGGCGCGCGGCTCCGAAGCCGCGATCGAAGAGATCCGCGAATTCTGCGAGAAGCACGCGATCGACGCCCACTTTCGGCAGGCGGGCTGGCTGTGGGCGGCCACGTCGGAGTCGCAGCTCGGCGCCTGGGAAGGCGTCGTCGCGTTGTGCGAGAAGCTCGGCGTCGGTCCGTATCGCCGGCTCTCGCCGGAGGAGGTTGCGCGGCGCTCGGGCTCGGCCGCGCATCGGGCGGGCGTGCTCGACACCTGCGCCGCGACGGTGCAACCGGCGGCCCTCGCGCGCGGCCTGCGTCGGGTCGCCCTCGAGTCGGGCGTTCGCATCTTCGAGGGGACGCGCGTCGCGTCGTTCGGCCGCGGGCGGCCCGTCCGGATCCGCACGGACCGGGGGTCGATGACGGCTGAGCGTCTCGTGATCGCCTCGAACGCCTGGGCGGCCGGGGTCCGCGAGCTGTCGCGCTCAATCGTCGCGATCACGAGCGACATGGTCGTCACGGCGCCGGCGCCCGAACGTCTCCGCGACCCTCGGCTGGACGGGCGGCGAGTGCGTCGCGGACTCGCTGACGATGGTGGACTACTACCACGTGACCCGCGGCGGCCGCGTCGCCTTCGGCAAAGGGGGATGGGGAATCGCCCTGGGCGGGCGCATCGGCGCCGCTTTCGATCGCGATGCGCGGCGCGCGCGCACCGTCGAGGCCTCGCTGCGGCGGTACTACCCGGGCCTCGCGGACGTTCCCGTCACGCACGACTGGTCCGGCCCTATCGACCGCACTCCCGACAGCCTGCCCCTTCTCGGGCGGCTCGGCGGGCTCGAGCACGTCGTCTACGGCGTGGGCTGGAGCGGAAACGGCGTGGGTCCGAGCGCCGTCGGCGGGAAGGTCCTCGCCAGCCTCGCCCTCGGCCGCGACGACGAATGGGCGAACTACCCGCTCGTGGACCGCTCCGCCGCCCGTTTTCCGCCCGAACCCGTCCGGTATCTCGGCGCGCACGTCGTTCGCTCGGCCGTGGCGCGCAAGGAGCGCGCCGAGATGCGCGGCGACAAAGCGTCGTGGCTCGCGTCGCGGCTGGCGCGGTTCGCCCCGGCGGGAATCGAGGACAAGGGGCGGCGGTGAACGGTCGCGCGAACCTCCTGGACAGGTACCTGCCGTCCTACGACGTGCGCGACTGCCACGACGGCGTCGTCGCGGCCGATGGGGAACGGGCGTACGCGGCGCTGCGCGGGCTCGACCTCGAGCGCTCGGCGATCGTGCGGACGCTGTTCTTCCTGCGCACGCTGCCCGAGCGGCTGAGGGGCGGGCGGCCGCGGGCCCGGCCGCGCGCCTTCATCGACTCGGCGCTCGAGCAGGGCTGGGTGATCCTCGAGGAGGAGCCGGGCCGCCAGCTCGCGATGGGCGCGGTCACGCAGCCCTGGGAGCCGGTCGTGCGGTTTCGGGGGCTGCCGGGGTCCGAGTTCACGGCCTTCGCCGAGCCGGGGTTCGCGAAGATCGCCTGGAGCATCGCGGCCGACGAGGCCGGCCCGGGAAGGACGCGCCTCTCGATCGAGACGCGCGTCCTGACGACGGACCCCGCCTCCCGGCGGAAGTTTCGCCTCTACTGGTTCGTGTTCGGCGCCGGGATCCGGCTCATCCGGGTCGCCGGCCTTGCCGAGGTGCGGCGGGTGCTGCGGGAGGGAGAAGCGGCGTAGTCGCGGTTGCGCGACACGGCTGGGAATCCCTGTGTTTCCCATCGCCCCGGACTGATGGCAAGATTCGGGTCCTGCGGGAATTCTGCATGACGGGAGGGGGGAATCAGGCATGGCGGACAAGAAGATCATCGCGGTGGTGGGAGCGACGGGGGCGCAGGGCGGAGGGCTCGCACGGGCGATCCTCTCGGACTCGGCCGGCGGCTTCGCCGCGCGCGCGCTGACGCGCAAGCCCGACTCGGACAAGGCCAAAGAGCTCGCGAAGCGGGGCGCCGAGGTCGTCGCCTGCGACATCGACGATGTCGAGTCGGTCAAGAAGGCGTTCGCCGGCGCGCACGCCGCCTACTGCGTCACGAACTACTGGGAGCACTTCTCGGTGGAGAGGGAGATGGCGCAGGCGAGCGCGATGGCGAGGGCGGCGAAGGCCGCGGGCGTGAAGCACGTCATCTGGTCCACGCTCGAGGACACGCGCAAGTGGGTGCCGCTCTCGGATCCGCGGATGCCCACGCTCATGGGCAAGTACAAGGTGCCCCACTTCGACTCGAAGGGCGGGGCCGACCACGTCTTCACGGACGCCGGCGCGCCGACGACCTTTCTGCTGACCTCCTTCTACTGGGACAACTTCATCCATTTCGGGATGGGCCCGAAGAAGGGGCCCGACGGCAAGCTCGCGCTGACGCTGCCCATGGCGGACAAGAAGCTGCCGGGCATCGCGGTCGAGGACATCGGCCGGTGCGCGTACGGCATCTTCAAGAAGGGCGGGGAGTACGTCGGCAAGACCGTCGGCATCGCGGGCGAACATCTGACGGGCGCGCAGATGGCCGCGTCGTTCTCAAAGGCCCTCGGCCAGGAGGTCCGCTACAACGCGGTGTCGCACGACGCGTACCGCGGCTTCGGGTTCCCGGGCGCCGAGGACCTCGGCAACATGTTCCAGTTCAAGTGCGACTTCGAGGACTACTACTGCGGCGCGCGCAGCCTCGCGGTTTCGCGGGCGTTGAATCCGGCGCTGCAGACCTTCGACGCCTGGCTCGCGCAGAACAAGGGCAAGATCCCGCTCGAGTAGGCGGGCAAGGAGCGCGCCATGATCCAGGGGCTGCGGACTGTCATCTACAAGGTGCCGGACCTCGATGCGGCCAAGGCGTGGTACGCGCGCGCTCTCGAGATTGAGCCGTACTTCGCGGAGCCCTTCTACGTGGGCTTCCAGGTCGGCGGCTTCGAGCTCGGGCTCGATCCCGACATGAGCGACGCCGTCCCCGGTGGCGGCGTCGTGGCGTACTGGGGAGTGGCGGACGCCCGGGCCGAGTACGGGCGGCTGCTCGAGCTCGGCGCGGCGGCGGGCTCGCCGCCCCAGGACGTGGGCGGGGGCATCCGAGTCGCGACCGTCAAGGACCCGTTCGGCAACGCGTTCGGGCTCATCGAGAACCCCCACTTCTCGGCCGCGAACGTCCGGTAGCGGGCGATGCATGGTGCTCATCCGCCGCGCGGCCGCCGGGGACGTGCCCGCGCTGAAGGAGCTGATCCCGCTCTCCGCCCGGGAGCTCTCGCGCGGGTTCTACACGCCGGAGGAGACGGAGAGCGCGATCCTGCACGTCTTCGGGCCGGACAGCCGGCTGATCGCCGACGGGACGTACTTCGTCGCCGAGGAGGACGGCCGGCTGGCGGGCTGCGGCGGCTGGAGCCGCCGGCGGACGCTCTACGGTGGCGACCAGATGAAGTCGGGCGAGGAGCCGCTGCTCGATCCCGCGACGGAGGCGGCGCGGATCCGGGCCTTCTTCGTGCACCCGGACTTTGCGCGGCGCGGCATCGGTTCGCGCCTGCTCGAGGCGTGCGTCGAAGCGGCGCGGGCGGCCGGGTTCCGCCGCCTGGAGCTCGCCGCGACGCTGCCGGGCGTGCCGCTCTACGCGGCGCGGGGTTTCACGGCAATCGAGCGGCTCGAAGTGCCGATGCCCGACGGGCGGCGGCTGCCGATCGTGCGCATGGAGCGGGCCCTTGACGCCGGTTGAGGGCGCTCGGCCGCCGAGACTGGCGCTCGTCGGGTTTCGCTCCGACGAAAACTCGTCCTTCCTGAGGGGGGCGGCGGATGCGCCGCCCCTGATTCGCAGCGCGTTCGCGTCCGAGTCCTCGAACTCCTGGACCGAGAGAGGCGTGCAGCTGACGGAGGCGGACTTTTTCGACGCGGGCGACTTCGGCGGGGTAGAAGGGGCGATGATGCAGGCCACGATCGAGGGCGCGATCGGGGCCCTCCTCGACCGGGGTCTCGCACCGATCTCGCTCGGCGGCGACCACGCGATCACGTATCCGATCCTGCGCGCCTTCGCGCGCAAGTACCCGCGGCTGTCGATCCTCCACTTCGACGCGCACCCGGACCTCTACGACGAGTTCGAGGGCAACCGCCTCTCCCACGCCTGCCCGTTCGCGCGGATCATGGAGGAGAAGCTCGCCGGCCGGCTCGTGCAGGTGGGCCTGCGCACGATCAACGCGCACCAGCGCGCCCAGATCGCGCGCTTCGGGGTCGAGGCCGTCGAGATGAAGGACTTCCGGGAGGGCCTCGCCTTCGACTTCGACACGCCCGTCTACGTGACGTTCGACATGGATGGCCTCGACCCGGCGTTTGCGCCGGGAGTCTCGCACCGCGAGCCGGGAGGCCTTTCGACGCGGCAGGTCCTCGACGTGATCGCGCGCGTCGGGGCGCCGATCGTCGGCGCGGACGTGGTGGAGTTCAACCCGAAGATGGATCCGACCGGAATGACCGCGATGGTCTGCGCGAAGCTCGTGAAGGAACTTGCGGGCCGAATGCTGGAGAGCAAGGCATGAACTGGAAAATCGTGAGGCGGGGGATCCTGGCGGTCGGCCTCGCGCTCGTGCTCGCGCAGGCGGTTCCGGTCGACCGCTCGAACCCTCCGGTCCAGGCCGAGGTCGCGGCGCCGGCCGACGTGCGGGCGATCCTGCGACGCGCCTGCTACGACTGCCACTCCAACGAGACGGTCTGGCCGTGGTACGGCCGCGTCGCGCCGGTGTCGTGGCTGCTCGCGCGGGACGTGCGCGAGGGCCGCAAGGAAGTGAACTTCTCCGTCTTCGGCCAGTACGCCGAAAAACGTCGCCAGCGCAAGTGGGTGGAAATCCCGGAGCAGATCGAGAAGGGCGAGATGCCGCCGTGGTTCTACGCGGCGGTCCATCCGGAGGCGCGCCTTTCGGAAGCCGACCGGGCGGCTCTCGTGCGCTGGGCGCGCGAGAGCGCGGCCCCGGCGGGCCCGGGGCAGACTCCGCCCGCGCCGTGAGGGCGGACGTGGCACTGCTGCCGCGCTTCTGCTGGCGCGCGGCCCGAGCCCGCTGGCGCGACCAGAGGGCGGAGATCGCCGCCCTCGTCGCCGCGATCCGGCCGGGGGACGCGGCCGTGGACGTCGGCGCAAACAAGGGAAGCTACCTGCCGTGGCTGTCAAGGGCCGCGGGGCCCGGCCGCGTCGTTGCGTTTGAGCCGCAGCCGGCGCTGGCCGAGTACCTCTCTCGTGCATGCCGCGCGGCGGGCCTCTCGAACGTGACCGTCGAGGCGGCGGGAGTCTCCGAGCGAGGCGGAAGCCTGGTCCTGCGCGTGCCGGGCGCCGGGGGGCCGTCGCCGGGCGCCTCGTTCGAGCCCGCCGTGGCGGCGCCCTCGGTGGGCCGGGACGTCGCGGTCCCGGTCGTCTCCCTCGACGAGTACTTTCGCGACGAGCCTAGCCGAATTGCGGCGGTCAAGATGGACGTGGAGGGGCATGAGCTCGCGGTCCTGCGGGGCGC
This sequence comes from uncultured Acidobacteriota bacterium, assembly GCA_963724465.1. Classification (GTDB taxonomy): domain Bacteria; phylum Acidobacteriota; class Thermoanaerobaculia; order UBA5066; family Gp7-AA6; genus DAHUXD01. The sequence goes on from CAVRUT010000002.1 coordinate 42,200, forward strand.
CGACGAAGTGCTGCGGAAGCATGCGCCGCTCGTCGTCTTCGAGTGCGAGGCGCGCCACGCCGGCGAGGAAGGTCTGAAAGCCGCCCTCGCCATCTTCGCCGCCCGCGGCTACGAGGGCTCCTTCGTGAGCCGGGGACGGCTCGTCCCGGTCGAGCGGTTCGACCCGGCGGTCCACCAGAAGCGGTCGGAGGGCCGCTTCTGGGACGCGCCCGGCTACTGTAACAACTTCGTCATGCGCAAGGGCCGCGGATAGTATTCGCCCATGGAAGGCGTCGCGGATCCGAAACGGGAGCTGCTGCGCCACACGGTGGCGACCCTGGCCTACCGCGGCGGCAAGGTCCTGCGGGGAGCGCCCGAGGGCTTCGCATCGTTTCGCGTGGGCGAGCGGACGCGGACTCCGGGTGAGATCCTTGCGCACGTCGGGGACCTCTTCGACTGGGCCCTCTCGCTCGCGAGGGGCGAGCAGGCCTGGAAGGACTCGCCGCCGCTGACCTGGGAGGCGGGAATGGCGCGTTTCTTCGAGGCGCTGGGACGCTTCGACGCGCTCCTCGCCTCCGAAGCCCCTCTCGCAAGATCCGCGGAAAAGCTCTTCCAGGGCCCCGTCGCCGACGCGCTCGCGCACGTCGGGCAGATCGCGATCCTGCGTCGGCTCGCCGGTTCGCCGGTCAGGGGCGAGAACTACTTCAAGGCCGACATCGCCGTGGGCCGCGTGGGGGCGGACCAGGCCCCGCCGCGCCTGGAGTTCGATTGACCGGCGGCGCGAAGCGGCCGCCGGTCATCCCGAGGGCCGAAGGCCCGAGGGATCCCTTTCGAGTCCGGGTGCGGCTTCTAAAGGGATCGCTCGCTGCGCTCGGGATGACACAGGGAGGCCGTCGGCGCGATCAGGGATTCGATTTCTCTCGGGGCAGGCTCCGCAGCGACGGATCCCCTTCGAGTGCGGCTTCTTTGTGAACTGCTGGAGTTGCGGCGCCGAGAACGACCTCGAGACGGCGCAGACGTGCGCGAAGTGCGGGGCGCCGCTCGTCAAGAGCCGGGCGGTGTTCTCGAAATCCACTCTCCTCGGCGTCGTCGTCCTCGGCCTCCTCCTCCAGGGTTACTGCGTGTTCTGCCGCTTCCTGCCGCGATGAGGGCGGACGGCGCATTCGAGCTCGACGCCGGCTCGGTCGATCTCCTCCACGCCGCGCTCGGACGCCTCAAGGAGGGGTTCTCCGCTCTGCCTCCGGCGGCTCCGGAGGCGGGCGGCGAGCCGATGCGCGCCGTCCTCCTCGAGGCCGCGGCGCGGATGACCGACAACTATCCGTACTTCCATCCCCTTTACGCCGGCCAGATGTTGAAGCCCCCGCATCCGGTCGCGCGCCTGGCGTACGCACTGGCGATGTGGGTCAACCCGAACAACCACGCCCTGGACGGCGGCCGCGCGAGCTCGGCCATGGAGAAGGAGGCGGTCGCGGGGATCGCGCGGATGTTCGGGTGGGAGGAGCACCTCGGGCACCTCTGCGGAGGCGGCACGATAGCCAACCTCGAGGCGCTCTGGGTCGCGGGGCTCCTCACGCCCGGCAAGACGGTCGTCGCGTCGTCGCAGGCGCACTACACCCATGGGCGCATCACGGGTGTGCTCGGAATTCCGTTCGAGGAGATTGCCTGCGACGCACGCGGACGCCTCGACGCCGGGGCGCTCGGGCGGCGCCTCGAGACGGGCGGCGTCGGGACCGTCGTCGCGACGCTCGGCACGACGGCGACGGGCTCGGTGGACCCCCTTCCGGAGATCCTCGACCTGAAGGAACGCCACGGTTTCCGACTCCACGTGGATGCGGCCTATGGCGGTTACTTCCGCCTCGCGGACAGCCTCGAGGCGCCGGCGCGGCGCGCCTTCGACCGCATCGGTGAGGCGGACTCGGTCGTGATCGACCCGCACAAGCACGGCCTTCAGCCGTACGGCTGCGGCTGCGTACTCTTCCGCGACCCGTCGGTCGGCCGGCTCTACAAGCACGATTCTCCGTACACGTACTTCAGCTCGAAAGACCTCCATCTCGGCGAGATCAGCCTGGAGTGTTCGAGGCCGGGGGCGAGCGCGGTGGCTCTCTGGGCGACGATGCGCCTGCTGCCGCTCGAGCGCGGAGGCGAGTTCGCGCGCCGGCTCGACGCCTCGCGCGGGGCGGCGCTCGCCTTCCACCGAAGGCTTTCCTCCGACGCGCGATTTCTGCCCGCCTTTGCGCCGGAGCTCGACATCGTCGTATGGATGGCTCGCGGCCGCAGCGCCGGCGAGTCGTCCGCGCGCGCGCGCCGCATCTTCGACGCGGCGGCGAAGCGCGGGCTCCACCTGGCTCTGGCCGAGCTTCCCTGCGCCTTCTTCGACCTCGCCGGCGCCGGTGTCGAGGCCGACCGCGAGACGGTCACGTGCCTGCGCTCGGTCCTCATGAAGCCAGAGCATCTCGCCTGGGTGGACCGCATCTGGGAGATTCTCGATGCGGCCGCCGGAGAAGCGCCTTGATCGTGATCCGCCCCGCCCGTCCAGAGGACCGCGACTTCGTCCTCGCGACGGTCATGCGGCTGGGGGCCTTCGGGCCGCCGCCCTGGCGGACGGCCGAAGAGATCGGCGAGGCGGACGCGCGCGTGGTGCGCGCGTTCTTCGAGAAGGCGCCCGAGGGCGCCACGCTTCTCGTTGCGGAGTCGGAGGGCGCGGCGCTCGGATTCATCTACCTCGAGGCGCTGCGCGATTACTTCGTCGGGGAGGAGCACGGGCACGTGGGGATTCTCGCGGTGAGGAAGGAAGCGGAAGGCCTCGGCGCGGGCGGCGCGCTGATGCGCGCGGCGGAGGCGTGGGGGAGGGAACGCGGCTATCGCCGGCTGACACTGAACGTCTTCGACGGAAACACGAAGGCGCGTGCGGTCTACGATCATTTCGGGTACCAGCCGGAAACGGTCCGCTACGTGAAATTCCTGTGAAGCGGGCCGAGGGATCGGAGCTGCGGTCGTTTCTCGGGGCCTTCGGCCCCGAGATCGCCCTGATCTCGCTGCGGCTGCGGTCTCTCGTCCTCGAGGAGGCACCCGCCTCGACCGAGTTCGTCGGCGACGCCGAAGACGCGATGGAGATGTCGTACGGCTTCACGGACCGGCGGGCCGACGCGTTCTGCCGCATAGCAGTCCACAGCGGATGGGTGAACCTCGATTTCCCGCACGGGTCGCGGTTGCCGGACCCGGGAGGCTGGCTGGAAGGAACCGGGACGGGGATGCGGCATCTGCGGATGACGAGCCTTGACGATCTGCGGCGGCCGTTCGTGGGTACCTTCCTGCGCGCCGCCATCAGGGCGGCGCTGCGGTCCGTGCAGGCGAGCAAGAAAGAGGGCGCGTGAGTGAATCGAAGGCCCCAGCGGTGGGCTCGATCGGATGGATCGACCTCACGGTCGACCATGCGCCGGCAGTGCGCGACTTCTACGCGGCCGTGACGGGCCGGAAGACCTCCGAGGTAGGGATGGGGGAATACAGCGACTACACGATGCACGAGCCCGGATCGGGAAAGCCGGTCTCGGGTGTGTGCCATGCGCGCGGCGTCAACGCGGACCTGCCGGCGAAATGGCTCGTGTACGTCGTCGTCGCGGACCTCGAGTCGAGCCTCGCCGAGTGCCGCAGGCTCGGCGGCGCGGTCGTCACGGGACCGAAAGCGATGGGACAGGACGCACGCTACGCCGTCATCTGCGATCCCGCCGGAGCGGTCCTCGCGCTGTACCAACCGCAGGCATAGAGCATCACCGCGAAAAGCGGAAAAAAGGAGGAGGCCATGCGAACCCGATTCGTGCTGCTCTGTCTCGTTCTGGCGATCCTTGCGGGCCCCGCGCCCGCACTCCGGGCCGCCGACGCGCCGGTCCAGCGCGTCATCGTCGTACAGACCGACGACGTCGAGGGCTACCTGAAGGAACTCGAGAACGCGAGGGCGATCACCAGACGCCTGCAGGGGACCGGCGTCATCCGGGCGTGGAGGGCGCGCTTTGCCGGGCTCGATGCGGGCGCGATCGTTGTTTCGATCGAGTATCCGAGCCTGATGGCGATGGCGCGCGACGACGCGAAGGCGCAGGCCGACCCGGAGGAGAGGGCTCTGCTCGCCCGCCTGGCGAAGATGCGCAAGATCGTGTCCGATAGCCTCTACGACGAGCTGAAGCCCTGAAGAAGACCGACGTTCCGAGTTCACGGCGTACTTCTACGCGTATGTCGAGCGCGGCGGCACCCGGCACTCCGCGGAGGCGTTCGGCGTGCCGGAGCATTCGGTCGTCCAGACACTGGTCATGGAGGCGCGCCGCGCCGGCCCGCCGGAGCCGCTGCTCGTCGTCATGCACGGCGACCGGGAGGTCTCGACGAAGCAGCTCGCCCGCCAGATCGGCGCCCGCGAGGTGGCGTCGGCGAGCCCCGCCGCCGTCGAGAAGCACACGGGCTACGTGCGGGCGGCGTGAGCCCGTTCGGGGCGCGCAAGGCGCTTTCCGTCCACATCGAGCAGTCGGTCTTCGGGCTCGAGCGCGTCCTGGTCAATGGCGGGCGGCGCGGGTTCCTGGTCGAGATCTCGCCCGAGGCCTTCCGACGGCTGCTTTCGCCCGTCGAGGTGGACGTGGCGATCGAGCCGTGAAACCCGCACCTGCGACGTCCGTAGCAGAAACGACATGAGCGCGACGGAGGGCTCTTCCCCGGGACCCACAGCCGGTCCCGGCGGCGTGGGCGTCGTCCTGGCGCTCGCCGTGGTCAAGCTGGTTGGGCACCTCGCGGTGGCCGCGCAGTATGGGATCTTCCGGGACGAGCTCTACTTTCTGGCCTGCTCCGAGCACCTCGCCTGGGGCTACGTGGACCAGCCGCCTCTGATCGCCGCGATCGCGTGGGCGGCACGCCACCTGTTCGGAGAGTCGCTCCTCGCGTTGCGCCTTCTGCCGGCGCTCGCGGGCGCCGGGAAAGTGGTCCTTGCGGGACTGCTTGCCCGCGAGCTCGGCGGCAGGCGCTACGCTCAGGGCCTTGCGGCGCTCGCAGTCGTGGTGGCGCCCATCTTCCTCGGAATCGACCACCTCCTCACGATGAACGCGTTCGAGCCGCTCTTCTGGATGGGTGGCGCGCTCTGCGTCGTCCGGTGGCTGCGGACCAGCGACGACCGGCTGTGGATCGGGTTCGGCGTCCTGATGGGGCTCGGCCTGCTCAACAAGCAGACGACGCTCGCCTTCGGCCTCGCCGTCGTTGCGGGCCTCCTCCTGACCCCGGCGCGGCGGGCGTTCGGGAGGCCGGGGATCTGGATCGGCGGGGCGGTCGCGCTTCTTCTCTTTCTGCCGAACTTCGTCTGGACGGCGCAACGCCACTTTCCGATGCTCGAGCTGCTCGCGAACATCCGGCGCAGCCAGAGGGACGTCGTGCTGCAGCCGCTCGCGTTCTTGGGTCAGCAAGTCCTCGCCCTGCTTCCCCTGACGGCCCCCCTCTGGATCGCCGGCCTGGTCTGGCTCTTCTTCGCGCGCGACGGGCGTGAGTACCGGTGCCTCGGCTGGACCTTCGTGGTTTTCGAGGCGACCCTGATTCTCACGGGCGCACGCGTCTACTATGCCGCCCCGATCTTCCCCCTGTATCTGGCCGCGGGCGGTGTCGCGCTCGAGCGGTGGCTGTCCGGCCGGGGCCGGGCCATCGCGCTCTTCAAGCCCGCCTATGCGGCTGTCGTCGCGCTCGGGGGTGTCGTCTTCGCGCCGATGTTTCTACCGGTGCTCTCGGAGGAGGGCTACATTCGCTACGCGGAGCGGCTCGGGCTCCGCCAACCCCGGATCGAGAACCACGAGCTCGGGCCGCTGCCCCAGCTTTACGCCGATATGCATGGCTGGAAAGAGATGGCCGAGGCGGTCGCCGGCGTGTACCGCGCGCTGCCTCCCGAGGAGCGCGCGAAAGCCGCGATATTCGGCAACAACTACGGCGAGGCGGGGGCGATCGACTTCTACGGGCCGGCCCTCGGCCTGCCGAAGGCCATCGGCGCGCACCAGAGCTACTTTCTCTGGGGGCCCCGGGGCGCGAGGGGCGAGGTGCTGATCGTGCTCGGCGAGGGCAATCGCGCGGCCCTGGAGTCCAAGTGCCGCTCGGTCGAGCAGGCCGCCGTGCTCGCCGACCGCTACGCGATGCCCTACGAGAACCGGCCGATCTACCTGTGCCGGGGCATCGACCTCGCCGGCCTCTGGCCCCGGCTGAAGAAATGGAACTAGGCCGGATCGAGATCGTGCGCGCGGGCGCCGCGGATCGTTCCGCCGTGCTCGACCTCGTCGGGCGCCTGCTCGCCGAGCTGGAGGAGAGGCCCGAGGAGTTCCACGGGCTCGACCGCGTCCTGACGTTGACCGAGCACGTCGCGGTCCATGCCGGGGGACGGTACGGCGGCTCCATCGACGAACTGTGGGCCGCGGCCTGGGAGCGCAGCGTCCGGTTCTACGAAAAGCTCGGGTTCGTCTTCACCGGGCCGAAGCTGCGCCTCGACCATCCGGGCATATGATCTGCCCCAGATTTCGAGGAGGAGACAAATGAGAATTCGTGCTCTTGGGGGGATTCTCGCGCTCGCGGCGGCAATCGGGCTCGGTGCGGCGGTACGGGCCGAGGAGACGGGCTCGCAGGCGCTCGACGCCGCGTGGGCGAAGGCGATGAAGGCGGGCGACCTCGAGGCGGTGGTGGCCTGCTACGCGTCGGACGCCGTGCTGTGGCTGCCGGGCGGTCCGGAGGCGCGCGGAACGAAGGCGATCCGCGAGGCCTACGCGGGGATGCTCTCCGCCAACACGGTCACCGAGGCGACGCTCACGAACACGCACTACGAGACGTGGCAGAATCTCTCGATGGGCTGGGGCAATTTCACGCTGGCGCTGCAGCCCAAGCAGGGCGGAGCGCCGGCCGTGATGCACGGACGCTTCACCGAGGTCGCCAAGCGGATCGACGGGAAGTGGCGTTACGTGGCCGATCACGCATCGGTGGATCCGGAGCCCGCGCCGGCCGCTGTACCGGCCGCAAAGCCCTAGTCCCGAGGGGTCGTGAGCGCGCCGGGCGAAGAGAAGGAAACCGGGCGGATCGAGGCATTCAGCGACGGCGTCTTCGCGATCGCGATCACGCTGCTCGTGCTCGAGCTGAAGGTCCCGCACCTTCCCGAGGGGGCGCCCGCCGGCGCTCTTGCGGCGGCCCTCGTCCGGCAGTGGCCCTCCTACGTCGCGCTCGTGACGAGCTTCTTCACGATCCTGATCATGTGGGCCAATCACCACGCGATCTTCAGCCTGGTCCGCAAGGTGGACGCGCCGTTCCTGTACGCGAACGGCCTGCTGCTTCTCGTCGTGACGGTCGTGCCGTTTCCGACCGCGCTGCTCGCAGAGTACTTCGAGAAGCCCGGGGCCTCGGTCGCCGCGGCGGCGTACGGCGGGACGTTCGTCGTCGCGGGCGTGGCCTACAACCTGCTGTGGAGGACGGCGATCGCCGGGCGCCGCCTGCTGCGCGCGGGTGCCTCCGAGGAGAGGATCCAGGCCATGACGCGCAGCTACCGGCTCGGCGTCCCGCTGTACCTGGCCGCGACGGCGGGAGCCTTCGTCAGCGTCTACATCACGGTCGGCATCTGCGTCGGGCTCTGGGTGCTCTGGATCTTCTCGGGCCGGAACGGTTGAGATGACGCGGCGGCTCGCGCCTCGCCTGGCGCTCGCGGGCATCCTCGCATGGCCGGCGACCGCGCCTGCGCAGACGGCGGCGGTCGCGCCCGCGTCCCGGGCGGAGCTCGAGGCCGGGGCGATCGCCCGGGCCCGCGCGCTCATCGAGAAGGAAATGGCGCGCACGCTCGCGCCGGGAGTTTCGGTGGCCGTGTCGCGCGGCGGGCGCCTCGTCTGGAGCGAGGGAATCGGTTGCGCGGACCTCGAGCTCCAGGTGCCGGTCTCGGCGGTCACCCGCATGCGGATCGGCAGCGTTTCGAAGCCTCTGACCGCGGCGGCCATGGGGATCCTCGTCGAAGAAGGGCGGCTCGACCTCGATGCCCCCGTGCAGCGCTATGTCCCGGACTTCCCGAAGAAGGCCTGGCCGATCACGACCCGGCAGCTCGCCGGGCACCTGGCGGGCATCCGCCACTACGAGGAAGGCGAGTTCGAGATCCGCGAGCATTACGACACGGTCCGCAAGGGCCTCTCGATCTTCGAAAACGACGCCCTGCTCTTCGAGCCCGGAACGCGGTTCTCGTATTCGTCCTACGGCTGGAACCTGATCGCGGCGGTCATCGAAGGCGCCAGCGGCGAGCGGTTTCTCGACTTCATGCAGCGGAGCGTCTTCGGGCCGGCCGGAATGACTCACACGTCGGCGGACGATCCGGCGCCCATCGTCCCGGGCCGCGCACGCTTCTACACCCGGGCCGCGACCGGGGAGGTCGTCAACGCCGGCTTCGTGGACAACAGCTACAAGTGGGCGGGCGGGGGGTTCCTCTCCACGGCCGAAGACCTCGTCGCGTTCTCGAACGCCCTGCTCGAGGCCCGGCTGATGAAGCTCGAGACGCTGCGGCTCCAGTGGACGTCCCAGAAGACATCCGACGGCAAGGAGACCGAGTACGGGATCGGCTGGACGGTCGACCGCGACGAGCGCGGCCGCCGCCGGGTGCGCCACTCGGGCGGCGCGCAGGGCGGGACTGCGAATCTCGTGATCTACCCGGACGAAGCCCTGGCGGCGGCGATGATCGTCAACAGCGACGAGTCCTTCACGGGAAAGACTCTCCAGATCGCCGAGGAGTTCCTGGATGGCAGGTAGGCCCGGCACCGCCGACCCGACCGCGCTCGGCTACGTCGTTTTCATCTCGTGCGTCGCCGCGACGGGCGGGTTCCTCTTCGGTTACGACACGGCGGTCATCAACGGGACGGTCGGCGCGCTCGAGCGGCACTTCACCGCCGACGCGGGGCGGCTGGGGTTCGCCGTCGCCTCGGCGCTGCTCGGCTCGGCCGTCGGGGCCCTGCTCGCGGGCAGGGTCGCCGACCGGGCGGGCCGCGTGAAGGCCATGCGGATCACCGCGCTTCTCTTCGCCGTCAGCTCGATCGGATCGGGAATCGCTCAGAGCCTCTTCGCCTTCTCGGCGTGGCGCTTCCTCGGCGGGATCGCCGTGGGCGCCGCGAGCGTGATCGCGCCCGCCTACATCGCGGAGGTGGCCCCCGCGCGCATCCGGGGGCGCCTCGGCTCGCTCCAGCAGCTGGCGATCGTGCTCGGAATCTTTCTCGCCCTGGCGGTCAACGACCTCATCGCGCACGCCGCGGGTTCGCCGGACGCGCCGTTCTGGTTCGGCGTTCCGGCCTGGCGCTGGATGTTCTGGGTCGAAGTGGCTCCTTCGGTCGCCTACGGCTTCGGCGCACTCTTCGTGCCGGAATCGCCGCGGCATCTCGTGGCGACGGGGCGGTCCGCGGAAGCGGCCCTGGTGCTCGAGCGGATCGGCGAACCCGACGTTCCGGGGCGGGTCGAGGACATCCAGAACACGGTCGTGACGGATCGCCCGTCGCGCCTGGCCGACCTGCGGGCGCCGAAGGGCCTGCTTTTGCCCGTGGTCTGGGCCGGCATCGGCCTCTCGGTGTTCCAGCAGTTCGTCGGGATCAACGTGATCTTCTATTACAGCACGGCGCTCTGGCACTCGGTCGGGTTCACCGAGCAGGACTCGATGCGAATCACCTCGATCACCGGCGTCATCAACATCCTCACGACACTCATCGCGATCGCGTTCGTAGACCGCTTCGGCCGAAAGCCCCTGCTGCTCGTCGGCTCGGTCGGGATGACGATCACGCTCGGCACCATGGCGTGGCTCTTCGCCAACGCCCCGCTCGATGCGCACGGCTCGCCGGTCCTCGCCGGAATCCGGGGGACCGCCGCCCTCGTGGCGGCGAACCTGTACGTCTTCGCCTTCGGTTTCTCCTGGGGGCCCATCGTCTGGGTCCTGCTCGGGGAGATGTTCAACAACCGCATCCGCGGCGCCGCTCTGGCGCTGGCCGCAGCCGCGCAATGGGTCGCCAACTGGCTGGTGACGCTGACGTTTCCGGGCCTCGCGAAGGTCGGCCTCGGCCTGGCGTATGGTCTCTACACGGCGGCGGCGGTGCTCTCGTTCGTTCTCGTGGCAAAGTTCATCCGCGAGACCAAGGGCCGCGCACTGGAGGACATGTGACGATGGGACGTTTCGGGGAGGATCCGATGATTCTCGAAAAGAGGCGGGTGAGCGTCGCGGAGGCGATGGAAAGGCTGCCGAGGCCCAACGGCGACCGGTTCGCCACGGTCCTCGAGCACGGGTCGCTGAACATCGAGATCTACGCGCCGCGCGGCCACGACCCGCAGAAGCCGCACACGCGCGATGAGGTCTACTTCGTCGTCCAGGGACGCGGCGAGTTCCGGAACGGGTCGAAGCTCGAGCGCTTCGGCCCCGGCGACGTGCTGTTCGTTCCGGCACTCGAGGACCACCGCTTCGAGAGCTTCACCGAGAACCTCGTGGTGTGGGTGATGTTCTACGGGCCCGAGGGAGGCGAGGCGAAGCTCGCGTCGGCCCCCTGATGTCGCATCGACTTCGGGGTCGAAGCACGGCTACGGCGTTCGGCGGCGTGAGCGCTCGCCGCGCGCTCGGATACCTCGCGGCGCTGCCGGTGTCGGCGGTGGCGGCGGCGGCCGTGCCCTTCGTCCTCGCAACCGGCGGGCGCGCTCGGGTGCGAGACGGCGTCCTCGAGGTGGAGGGCGGCGTTCTCGGGCCACTGCTCACGCGAGGGATCAGTTCTTTTCCGATCGGCGCGATCACCCTTGGCCACGTCGTGCTCGCCGCCGACGCGAGCGCCCTGGTGAAAGCCCAAGCGCACGAGCGGGTGCACGTCGCACAGTACGAGCGCTTCGGGGCCCTCTTCCCCCTCCTCTATCTCGCCGCGAGCCTTCGCGCGGTTTCCCGAGGCGGCCGCGCGTACCGCGACAACGTCTTCGAGCGAGAGGCCTGTCTTCGCGCAGGCGAGGGGGCGGCGTGAGCCGGATCACGATCGCCGAGGCGGCCGCGTTTCACCAAGAGACGCTCAAGCAGGTTGCGGTCGTCGTGGAGCTCCAGGACCCCGTCGTCTGGACCGTCCCCCCAAAGCCGGGAAAGTGGTCGCCCTCTGAGATCGCGCAGCACCTCGTGATCTCGTACGAGCCCGCGCTCGCCGAGCTCGACGGAGGGGCGGGATTCGCCCTGGCCCTGCCGTGGTGGAAGTGCGCGGCGCTGAGGTGGACGGTCCTGCCCCGGATCCTCGACGGCCGGTTTCCGAAGGGGGCTCCGGCGCCGAGAGAAGCGCGGCCGCGAGTCGGCGCGGCGAGCCCCGGGGAAGCCGCCAGGGCCCTGCGCGAGAACGCCGAGCGATTCGAGAGCCGCCTCGTCGAGGCGCACGCCGTCCGTTCCGTGCGGCTGACCCACGCGTATTTCGGCAAGCTCACTGCGCCGCAGATCCTGAAGCTCGTGGCCGTGCACGCGGCGCACCACCGCGAGCAGTTCCCGTCGCCCGCTCGCTGATCCTCCCTGGGATATCGTGCGCCGATCGAGGAAGGGAGATGCGAGCCGATGATCGAGAGACTGAAAGAGGGCGGCGAGAAGGGATTCGGGTTCAAGGTGAGGGGCAGGGTGACGGCCGAGGAGATCGAGGCCTTTCTGCCGCAGATCGAATTCGCGATCAAGGACCGCGGCAAGCGGACGATCGGGATCCTGGCGGACCTTTCCGCGATGAAGGGCGCCGAGTGGAAGGCGCGGTGGGACGAGATAAGCTTCCTCTCGAAGTACGCCGAGCACATCGAGCGCGTGGCGGTCGTCGGCGCGGGCAAATGGGAGGACGCGAAGGCGGAGATCCTCGCCGGCACGGTGCTCATCCAGGCCGAGACGCGCTACTACCCGAGCTCGGAAATCCTCCACGCCTGGCACTGGGTCAAGACAGGCGACGCGGGCTTCGCGTCCGGCAAGACGATCCTGCCGAAGGGAAGCCTCATGTCCGGCTACGTTCCGGAGTACAACGAGGTCTGACGCGGGTGAGTGCGGCTGCCGTCGCGATCGCCCCGATGACGCCCGCCGACTGGGACGAGGTCCGGCGGATCTACGCCGAGGGGATCGCGACCGGCAACGCGACGTTCGAGACGGAGCCGCCGTCGTGGGAGTCGTGGGACGGGGGGCACCGTCCGGACTGCCGGCTCGTCGCGCGCGAGGGCCCGCGGCTCCTCGGATGGGCGGCGCTTTCGCGCGTGTCCGAGCGCTGCGCGTACGGGGGCGTGGCCGAGGTCAGCGTCTACGTCGCCGCGGACGCGCGGGGCCGCGGCCTGGGACGGCGCCTTCTCGAGGAACTCGTGCGGGCGTCCGAGACAGCGGGCATCTGGACGCTGCAAGCCGGAATCTTCCCCGAGAACTCCGCCTCGATCGCGATCCACGAGCGCTGCGGCTTCCGGAAGGTCGGCGTGCGCGAGAGGCTGGGTCGTCTACGTGGGGCCTGGCGCGACGTGACACTCCTCGAGAGGCGCAGCCCCAGGGTCGGGGCCTGAGGCAGCCCGCGGCGTCGGAAAGTGGGTTAGGCGCCTGAAGGTCCTCGTCATCGGCGGCTCGGGCTTCGTCGGGTCGGCCGCCGTCCAAAGCCTGCGGAGACTCGGGAGCGAGGCCGCGACGTTCCACCGCGGCGAAGGCGCCGACATCCGGGGCGACCGGAGGGAGCTCGGAAGGCATCGCGAGGCGTTCGCGCGGTTCGGTCCGGACGTCGTGCTCGACACGATCGCGTATGCGCGAACAGGACGTCGCGGCGCTCGTCGCGACGTTTTGCGAGCTTGCACGGCGCCTGGTCGTCCTGAGCAGTCAGGATGTGTATGCGTCCTACGGACGCCTGCTCGGGCTCGAGAACGGTGCGCCGGATCCGACGCCGGCGGCGGAGGATGCGCCGCTGCGGACCTCCCGGTTCCCGTATCGCGCGAGGTCGCAAGGCCCCGAGGACGTGGCGTACCACTACGAGAAGATCCTCGTCGAGCGCGCGGCCGCGGGCGACCCGAAGCTGCCGGCGACCGTTCTGCGGCTGCCATGCGTGTACGGCCCGGGCGACGGGCACCATCGGGTCGGGCAGGTGCTGGCGCGGATGCGCGCGGGGGAGCCGTTCCTTGTCGATCGCGCGAAGGCCTCGTGGCGGTGGACGCGAGGCTACGTCGAAAACGTCGCCGACGCGATCGCCCTTGCGGCGACGGACGCGCGGGCGGCCGGGAGGACGTACAACGTCGGCGAAGAGAGGGCCCTGACTGAAGCCGAATGGACGCGAGAGATCGGCCGCGCCGCAGGGTGGGAGGCAGAGGTGCGCGCGGTCGCCCGAGAGGATCTGCCGGCCGGCCTGGCCGAACCCTACGACTTCGCGCACGATCTGGTGGCGGACACGGGGCGGATCCGCCGGGAGTTGGACTACCGAGAACGAGTGGGCCAGACGGAGGCTCTGCAAGCGAGCGTGGGTTGGGAGCGCGAACATCCCGTTTAAAAACAGTCGCTTGGACGGTAGATTGATTTACGCCTTTCTTACGCCTAAAGTACTCCTCCCGTGTCCGACAAGCGTTTTCGCCCATCGGGCAACGCACCGCAGATGCCGCCTTCCCGAAATCTCGGCATCGGCGGCGCGGCGGGCAATGCGGGGTGCGGCAGCCACGGCAACCCCGCGTCGCTGATCGTTTCGCCGGGCGCGCGCAAGGAAAAGCTCCGGAGCCGCGAATTCGCACGGGTGGCGGCGTGCGAGAAGCCTCGGGACTACGTTGAGCTGCGGGCCGCGTCGGCATTCTCGTTCCTCGACGGCGCGTCGCTGCCGGAGGACCTCGTCGAGGAGGCGGCGCGGCGCGAGATCTCGGCCGTCGCGCTCGTGGACCGTAACGGCGTGTACGGGGCGCCGAGGTTCTACAAGGCGGCGAAGGCGGCGGGGGTGAGGGCGGTGGTGGGGGCGGAGGCGACGCTGGGAGATTCGGACATCCGAAATCCCCGCCTCACCCTCCTCGTCGAGAGCCGGACCGGCTACAAGAACCTCTGCTGCCTCCTGACCGCCGGAGCCCTGGGCCGCCCCAAGGGCGAGGCGCAGGTCTCGTGGGACCAAGTCGCCGCGCACGCCGATGGGCTGCACGTCCTGACGGGCGGCGACGAGGGGCCGGTCGCCCGAACGCTCGCTCGGGGCGGGCTCGATGCAGCGCGGGAGCTGCTCGAGAGACTCGGCGCGATCTTTCCCGGGCGGCTCCACGTCGAGCTCCAGCGCCACCGCCTGCGCGAGGAAGAGCACCGCAATCGGGCGCTCGTCGAGCTCGCGAGGCGCCTCCACCTGCCGCTCGTAGCGTCGAACGGCGTGCGGTATGCCCGCGTGAAGGACAAGGAGCTGCACGATGTGCTGACGGCGATCCGCAACCACGTTTCCCTCGACACCGCGGGCCGGCTCCTCGCGGCGCAGCGCGAGCGTCACTTCAAGGGCGCGGCCGAAATGCACGAGCTCTTCGCGGACCTGCCGGAGGCCGTGGAGGCGCCGTCGGAGCTCGCGGCGCGCCTCGATTTCACGCTCGCGGACCTCGGCTATCGGTTCCCGGAATACCCGCTGCCGCCGGGCGAGACGCCGTCCTCGTACCTGCGGCAGCTGACCTGGAACGGCGCCCGCGCGCGCTTCCGCCCGCTGACGGCAAGAGCGCAGGCGCAGGTCGAGAAGGAGCTCGCGATGATCGAGAAGCTCGACCTCGCCGGCTACTTCCTGATCGTTCACGACATCGTGCGCTTCTGCCTCGAAAACCGCATCCTCGTGCAGGGGCGCGGATCGGCGGCCAACAGCGCGGTGTGCTACGCGCTCTCGATCACGGCGGTGGATCCGGTCAAGATGGAGCTGCTGTTCGAGCGCTTCCTCTCCGAGGAGCGCGGCGAGTGGCCCGACATCGACCTCGATCTTCCCTCGGGCAACCAGCGCGAGCGCGTCATCCAGCACGTCTACGAGAAGTACGGCCCGCACGGCGCCGGCATGACCGCCAACGTCATCACCTACCGCGACCGCTCCTCGGCGCGCGAGGTCGGCAAGGCTCTGGGGTATTCGCCGGAGCAGGTAGGCGCGTTGTCCAGGCAGCTCGGCGGCTGGAACTTCGGCGAGATCCGCGATCCGCCCGAGGAGCTGAAGGGCGAGATCGCCGCGGCCGGTCTCGACCCGGGAGAGCGGCGCGCGCGGCACTTCCTGCGTCTCTTCCTGCAGATCCAGAACCTGCCGCGCCACCTCGGCCAGCACTCGGGCGGGATCGTTGTCGCGGCGGGGCGCCTCGACGAGGTCGTGCCGCTCGAGCCCGCGTCCATGCCCGGGCGCGTCGTCGTGCAGTGGGACAAGGACGACTGCGCGGACCTCGGGATCGTCAAAGTGGACCTGCTCGGCCTCGGCATGCTCGCGGCGATCGAGGAGGCGATCCCCATGATCCGCACGCACGAAAGGGTCACGGTGGATCTCGCGCACCTGCCGCAGGACGACCCCGCGGTCTACCGAATGCTCAACGCCGCCGACACCGTCGGCCTCTTCCAGGTCGAGAGCCGCGCGCAGATGGCGTCCCTGCCGCGCAACGCGCCGAAGTGCTTCTACGACATCGTCGTGCAGGTCGCGATCATCCGGCCGGGGCCGATCGTGGGCGGCATGGTGCACCCCTTCTTCGACCGGCGGCAGGGGAGGGCCCCGGTCGAGTATCCGGACCCGTGCCTCGAACCCATCCTGAAGCGCACGCTCGGCGTCCCGCTCTTCCAGGAGCAGATCCTGAAGATGGCGATGGTCGCCGCCGGCTTCACGGGCGGCGAGGCGGAGGAGCTGCGACGCGCCATGGGGTTCAAGCGCTCGGTCGAGCGCATGGAGTCGATCGAAACACGGCTGCGCCGGGGCATGGCCGAGCGCGGCATCGGGACGAAAGCGCAGGACCAGATCGTCAAGTGCATCACGTCCTTCGCGCTCTACGGCTTTCCCGAGTCGCACGCCGCGAGCTTCGCGCTGATCGCCTACGCGAGCGCGTACCTGAAGGCGCACCACCCGGCGGCGTTTCTCGCGGCGCTCTTGAACGCGTGGCCGATGGGCTTCTACCACCCGGCGACCCTCGTCAAGGACGCCCAGCACCACGGCACGCGGGTCCTTCCGATCGACGCGGCGCGCTCGGGATGGATGTGCCGTTGGGAGGACGGGGCGGTACGCCTCGGGATGCGTTTCGTCAAGGGCCTGCGCCGCGAGGCCGGGGAGGCGATCGAGAGCACGCAGTCGGAGAGGCCTTTGACCTCGGTGGAAGACCTCGCGCGCCGCGCGGCGTTGAGGCCGGGAGACCTGGAGCTGCTCGCGCACGCGGGGGCGCTTTCCGCCTTCGGGAAGACGCGGCGGGAGGCGCTGTGGCAGGTCGCGAAGGTCTCGCGCGAAGCCGGGCCGCTCTTTGCGGGCCTGCCGGCGGACGACCCGTCGCCGCTGCCCGAGATGTCGCCGGTCGAAGAGACGCGCGCCGACTACGCGACGGCCGAGATGACCGCGGGGCCGCACATGCTCGCCCACTTGCGCGCGGAGCTCGCGAGGCGCGGCGTGGCGTCGGCGGCGGACCTGGTGCGGCGCCGGGACGGGGAGCGCGTGACGGCGGCCGGAGCCGTCATCGTCCGCCAGCGCCCGGGCACGGCGAAGGGGTTCGTGTTCCTGACGCTCGAGGACGAGACCGGGATGCTGCAGGCGATCGTGCGGCCGGACCTCTTCAGACAGCAGCGCGCGGTCGTCGTCGGTTCGGGCGCGCTCGTCGTCGAAGGCCGGCTCCAGAGGCAGGACGGCTCGATGTCGGTCCGTGCGGAGCGTTTCTGGACGATCCCCGAGTTCGAGCGGCTGCCGAGCCACGACTTTCGGTAGCTCGGACCTCTAGCGGCCCGCTTCGCGGGCCGACGGACATGGGAGGGGAAGTCTTGAGTGGATCCTCTCCCACGAAAGCCGCTCGAGCGTCGCAAAACCTTGGCGCGTGACGACCGATCGCAACCTTACGGCCCTTGATCCCGTACGATCCTCTCAATGAGGCTCCGCGCGCTCGCCGTCCTGGCCGTGCTGTGCGCGCCCCGCCTCCTCGCCGAGGATCCCGTCCCTCCGACGCTCGGCCTTCCGCGCATCACGGGCCCGATCAGGGTGGACGGCGACCTCTCGGACCCGGCCTGGAACGAGGCCCTGGTCATCGATACCTTTTACGAATTCCAGCCGGGCGACGGCACGGTGCCCCCCGTCCGCACGATCGCGCGCGTGGGGCGCGACGACAAATACTTCTATGCG
This sequence comes from uncultured Acidobacteriota bacterium, assembly GCA_963724465.1. Lineage (GTDB taxonomy): Bacteria > Acidobacteriota > Thermoanaerobaculia > UBA5066 > Gp7-AA6 > DAHUXD01. The sequence continues at coordinate 59,449 of CAVRUT010000002.1, forward strand.
TCCTTCTGGTGCGAGGAGCCGGACATCTCGAAGATCCGGGCTCCCTTCGTCGACCGCGACGGCGTGACGGACCAGCAGGACTACGTCGGCATTCTCCTCGACGTGGACAACGCCCGGCGCTCTGCCGTGGACTTCTGGATCAACCCCCGGGGGATCCAGACGGACTCGATGCTCAACGAATCGCCGTTCGGCGAGGACACGGCTCCGGACTGGTTCTGGCAGTCCGTCGGCAAGGTTGGCAAGGACTCGTGGACCGTCGAGGTCGCGATCCCGCTGTCCTCGCTGCGCTACCCGAAAAAGGACCCTCAGGACTGGGCTCTCATGGTCTACCGGGTCTGGCCCCGCGAATTCAACTACCAGTTCTACAGCGTCCGCATGCCCCGGGGGTCGAGCTGCTTTCTATGCTGGTCGGCCACGCTCCAGGGAATCGCCGGGCTTCCACAGGGCATGCACTACGTGCTGGCCCCCTTCGCGGCAGGGTTTTCGGACACGGTGTATCCGCCGGCTCCTCCGGATGGAGGCGTTTCCGAGAAGGACACGGTGACGAAGGGGGAGCTCGGCCTCGACTTCAAGTGGCTTCCGGACGCGGGCACGATCGTGGACGCGACCATCAACCCCGATTTCTCACAGGTCGAGTCGGACGTGGTGCAGATCGGCGTCAACGAGCGCTTCGCTCTGTTCTACCCGGAGAAGAGGCCCTTCTTTCTGGAGCAGGTGGACCTCCTGCAGACGCCGATTCAGGCGATCTACACCCGAACCATCACCGATCCGCTCTGGGGCGCCCGATTGACCAGCCGGGCGGGCTCGACCTCCTACACCGTTCTCGCCACCAATGATCGGGGGGGCGGAACCGTGATCATTCCGGGGCCGGTGTTTTCGGACGTTGCGCCGCAGGATTTCACCTCCTACGTCGGCATCGGACGCGCCCGCAACGACATCGGCAAGTCCTTCGTCGGGGCGGTGGCGACGGCCCGCGTGGCGGAGGGCGGGGCTTACAACTACGTCTTCGGGGGCGATTTCCAATGGCGGCCGAACGACGCCGACCTCGTCACCGGGCAGTATCTCTACAGCTTCTCGCGACTGCCGGACCGCCCGGATCTCTCCCCCCACTGGCTCGGCCAGAAGATCTCGGGGTTCGGGCTGACGGGCAACTGGACGCACACCACGGAGCACTGGGACTGGTTCCTCCAGTACGACGACTTCGCGACCGGGTTTCGCGCCGACGATGGCTTCGTGCCGCAGGTCGGATACGACCAGGAGACCTGGGGCGGCGGCTACCGCATCTATCCGACGGGCTTTTTCTCGCGGGTGCGATTGCTGACCGGCGGCAACTACGCGACCGAGCGAGACGGCTCGATCATTTCCCGCAGGGTCTTTCCGGGAGTCGGCTTTCAGGCCATGGGGGGCTGGCGCGCCGAGTTCGACTACAACTTCGAGTCCGTCGCGATCGATGGGACGACCCTCGACTTCGACCGGTTCGTCTGGACCATGACGGCCTCGCCGTCGGGATTCCTGCCGGTGGTCGGCCTCTCCGGAAACTACGGGCAGCAGCCCGACGTCGAGAACGCGCGCGTCGGCAGAGGCGGCGACGTCCTGGTGACCGCGCTGCTTCGCCCGACCGATCACCTGGGGCTCGACGTTCGGCTCGAGAGGCGCTGGATCGACGAGACGGTGGACGGCCGGGCGGGTCGGCTCTTCACGGCCGACGTCGCGCGCCTGAAGGCGGTCTACGTCTTCAACTCGCGAATGCTGTTGCGGCTGATCGGCCAGTACCAGGACCTGCGCCGCGATCCCTCGCTGTGGGTCGGACCCGTCGCTGCGCGCGAGGGCGGCTTCGCAGGCTCGGCCCTCTTCTCCTACAAGCTCAACTGGCAGAGCGTGCTGTTCGTGGGATACGGGGACGGCCGCGCCCTCCAGGAAGACGGAGCGCTCGCGAGGGCCGGAACGCAGTTTTTCGTCAAGATCTCGTACGCGTTTCAACACTAGGCCGTCGCCTCCGCTTCGCGAGGGGTCTGCGCCTGCGGCGCACCGGCGTCCGGCTCGCTCGGGTGCGGGCTCGACCGGACGCCTGACTCCTCGCTACGCTACGGCTCCCGCGGCGTGCGCCTCCTCCCTCCATTCGGTCGGGAGACTTCGCACGCCGCGTGCGATAGTCGCCGTGCCGCCTCTTGAGCGGGAACTTCATTAGCCGCGCGGGGTCTCTCCTTGACAGAATGAGAACCGTGTCCGCGTGCGCGAAGCTGATTCGAACGGCCGTTCTCGCGGCGGCCCTCGCGGGTCTCGCCGTCGTTCCCGCGGCGCAGGCGCCGCAGCCGCCGGCGACCTGGGCCGAAGTGGACCGCCTCGTCAAGGACCAGAAGTACGAGGAGGCCTCCAAGAAGGTCGAGACGATCCTCCGCGCGGCTCGTAGGCGCAACGACGAAAACGAATGGACGAAGGCCCTCGTCCGCGAGGTGCAGCTCCGCATGGGCCTCCACGGGTACGAAACCGCCGTGCGATTTCTCAAGGACGAGCCGTGGCCTTCGGGGCTCCTCGCGCAGACGACGCTCGATCTCTTCTATGCGCAGGCGCTCGTCCAGTACGAGCGGATGTATTCCTGGGAGATCGGAAAACGCGAGAAGGTCGAGTCGGGGGGAGCGATCGATCTCAAGCTCTGGACGCGCGGGCAGATCCTCGACGAGGCCGAGAACGCCTATCGCCGCGCCTGGGGGCGGCGGAGGGCCCTCGGGGAGCTTCCCGTGGGCGCGCTCGCCGAGTACGTCGAGCCGAACGACTACCCGGGGGACGTCCGCGGGACGCTGCGCGACGCGGTGTCGTACCTCTTTGCGCAGCTTCTGGCCGACTCGTCTCTCTGGACGCCGGAACAGTCCAACGGTGTCTACCGGCTCGACCTCGCCGGCCTTCTGGCGAGCGACGGGCGCGGGGCCGATGCGCGGCTGGCGGATGAGAGAGCGCACCCGGTCGAGAAGCTCGTGGCCGTCGTCGCCGACCTCGAGGACTGGCATGCGAGCAAGGCCGAGCGCGCCGCGGAGCTCGAGGCACGACTCGAGAGACTGCGCCGGCTGCAGTCGTCCTTCAGCGAGGAGGCGGACCGCGCCGTCATCCGCAAGGACCTCGAGGCGCGGCTGCCGCGGTACCGGCAACTGTCCTGGTGGTCGATGGGAATGGCCGAGCTGGCCGAGTTCCGCCAGGCCGAGGACGCGCCCGACAACCTCGTCCGAGCCCGCGAGGCGGCCGCCGGGGGCAAAGGGGCCTACCCGCAGTCGCCGGGTGGGCTGCGCTGCGGCGCCATCGTGTCCGGGATCGAAGCTTCCGATTACGAGCTCGAGGCAATGACCTCGGACGCACCGGATCGGCGCTCGATCCAGGTCATGCACAAGAATCTGCGGCGCCTCTCCTTCCGCGCCTATCCAGTGGATATCGAGAGGCAGATCGCGACGGGCTCGAGCTACGGCCTTCTCCCGTCCAACGAGGGCGTCCGCGAACTGCTACGCGCCGAGAAACCCGCTGCGCTGTGGACGGTGGAACTGCCGGCGACCCCGGATTTCAAGCAGCACCGGACCTTCGTCACGCCCCCGATGCGCGGGAGCGGTCTATGGGTCGTCGTCGCGTCGGTGCGCGAGGATTTCGCCGAACGCGACAACCGCGTCGCGTCGGTCGCGATCCAGCTCGGAGACCTCGTCCTCGTCACTCGGCTCGAGCCGTCGGCGGTCGAGACGCGGGCGGTGTTCGGAGGCTCGGGACGGCCCTCCGGCGGCGTGGACGTCAGCCTCTACGAGTTCGACTGGAGGTCCGGGCGTCATGCGCGCGTCGCCTCGTCGAAGACCGGGGCGGACGGGCTCGCCCGGTTCGATTACGACCCGGCGCGGGCGAACCGGTCCTTCTTCCTGCTCGCCCGCCGGGGCGACGACGTCGCCCTCGACGCCAACGCGTTTTCACTCGTTGCCCGACCTGAACCCGCCGAGACGACGGCGGCGCTCGTCTACACCGACCGCGGGATCTACCGGCCGCTTCAGCCCCTGTTCTGGAAGGTCGTCGTCTATCGCGGCCGTCCGGACCTCGGCCGGTTGCATGCTACCGCCGACGCCCCCGTGACGGTCGTGCTGCGCGACTCGAACGACGAGGTCGTCGAGACGACGAGTGCGACGACGAACGCCTTCGGCTCGGCGGCGGGAGAGTTTCGGATTCCGGCCGGCCGTGCCCTCGGACGGTGGCGGGTCGAGAGCTCACCCTCGGGGCGGGCCGCAATCCAGGTCGAGGAGTACAAGCGCCCGAGCTTCGAGGTGAGATGGGAGGACGCCAAGAGTCCGCTGCGCTTGAATCAGCCGGCCTCGCTCACCGGTTCGGCGCGGTACTACTTCGGGCTTCCTGTTTCCAACGGTCGGGTTCGGTGGCGGGTCACGCGGCAGCCGCAGTTCCCGTGGTGGTGGGCATGGAGCCGCCCGTGGCGGGGCGGCAACGGCTCGCAGATCGTCGCGCAGGGCTCCTCGCCGCTCGGGTCGGACGGGACGTTCGAGGCGAGGTTTACTGCCTCGGCCGACGAGCGCGGGGCGAACGCGAAGGACGTGTCGTACGTTTTCCAGGCATCGGCGGACGTCACCGACGAGGGCGGCGAGACGCGATCCGACTCCCGTTCGTTCCGCCTCGGCTTCACGTCGGTGGCCGCGACCGTGCGCATGGACGCCGGGTTTCTGAGAGAGGGAGCATCGGGAGCGATGACCGTCATCCGCGCGGATCTGGACGGCGCTCCGCGCGAGGGAACCGGCACGTGGCGCCTCCTGGCCCTCGTCGAGCCGGAGAATGCCCTCCTGCCCGCGGAGGAGCCCGCACGCCCGCTGTTCGACGACCTGATCACCACACCCGGAGACCGCCTGCGGCCCCGGTGGAGCCAGAGTGAATCGCTCAAGGTGGTCCTTCATCGCTGGGCCGACGGACGCGAAAAGGCGCATGGCGCGCTGACGCACGACGCCCGAGGCGAGGCCCGGATCGAGATCCCGCCGCTGCCGGCCGGGGCATGGCGCCTGCGCTACGAGACGCGCGACGAATCGGGCGGCATCGCCCGGGTGGAGCAGGATTTCCTGGTCGCCGGGAGGAAGATGCCGGTCCGACTCCCAGGCGTCGTCCTCGCGGAGCAGGCGTCGGTCGGCGTCGGCGGCACGGCTCAGATCCTCGCCTTCTCGGGCCTGCCCGGTCAAACGTTCTTCCTCGATATCCTTCGCGACGGGCAGGTCGCGTCGCGGCGGACGCTCTCGGGCGGCGACGACGGCCTGGTCGAGATCCCCGTCGAGGAGAAGGACCGGGGAGGGTTTGCCGTCCGGCTTTCGCTCGTTGCCGACCACCAGTTCGTCTCGGACTCGACGAGAGTCCTGGTTCCCTGGGACGACAAGGAGCTCCAGGTTTCGTTTGCGACGTTTCGAGACCGCATCCGCCCCGGAGCGAGAGAGACCTGGCGCGTGACAGTCAGGGCGCCGTCGGGAACGCCCGCGGAGGCCCGGGCGGCGGAGCTGCTGGCGTACATGTACGATCGGAGCCTCGACGCCTTCGTCGAGCCCGATCCACCGCGGCCTCTGGCCCTGTATCCCGACCGGGCCGTGGCCGGATTCCTGCGGCCGAGTCTCGGCGGGGCCGGTGCCCTGTGGGTATTCAACCGGGGCTTCGGAGCGACACCCTCCATCGGGCCACCGCTCCATGGCGACCGGCCGAAGTTCTTCGAGGGATACGGCATCGGCGGGCCCGGCCTGCGGATGCAGGCGGTCGGCATGTTGGCGAAGTCCGAGGCGGTGGCGGCCGGCGCCCCCGTTCCGGCGGACGCGGCCGTCGATCGAACCGCGGAGGCCAAGGCGCCGCCACTTCGGGGCCCGATCGTCACGGCGGAGACGCCCCGTGTCGAACTGCGCAGCGACTTCTCCGAAACCGCCTTCTGGAAGCCCCGGCTGCTGACCGACGCGGACGGCTCGGCCGTCATCGAGTTCCAGGTGCCGGACTCGGTGACGTCCTGGAACGTGTGGGTCCACGCCATCACGCGGGACTTCAAGGCCGGGTCCGTCCGCCGGGAGACGCAGAGCGTCAAAGACCTGATGGTGCGCCCCTACGTTCCGCGATTCCTCCGGGAAGGCGACGCGGCGCAATTGAGAATCGTCGTCCACAACGCCTCCCAGCGCACGATGTCGGGCACGCTCGCCCTCGACATCCTCGACACGCAAACCAACCGGAGCGCGCTCTCCGAGTTCGGCCTGACACCGGAGAAAGCGAGGCAGCCGTTCGCGGCGCCGGCCGGCGAAGGCACCGACGCGACCTTCGCCCTCGCGGCTCCGGGGCGGGTCGGATCCTACGCGATCAAGGCGACCGCAACGTCAGGCGACTTTTCCGACGGCGAGCTGCGGCCGGTGCCGGTGCTGCCGGGGCGGATGCAGCTGTCCCAGTCACGCTTTGCCGCGTTGCGCGGGGACGAACGGCGGACTTTGAGTTTCGCCGACATGGCGAAGTCCGGCGATCCGAGCCGGATCGACGAGCAGCTCGTCGTCACGGTGGACGCTCAGCTCTTCTCTTCGGTCCTGAACGCACTTCCGTACCTCGTCAACTACCCCTACGAGTGCACGGAGCAAACGTTGAACCGCTTCGTCTCGACCGGGATCGTGTCCTCCCTCTTCCGCGACTACCCGGCGGTCGCAGCGATGGCCGTGGAGCTTTCGAAGAGGGAAACGCCTCTCGAGGCCTGGGCGGCCCCCGACCCGAGCCGGCAGATGGCCCTCGAGGAGACGCCGTGGCTCGAGACCGCGAAGGGGGTAGGGGTCTTGGGGCTCGGGCTCGAGAAGGTCCTCGATCCGAGGGTCGCGAAGGCCGAGCGGGAGGCGTCGCTCGGCAAGCTGCGCAGCGGGCAGACGGCCGTCGGAGCGTTTCCGTGGTGGCCGGGCGGACCGCCCTCGCCCTACATGACGCTCTACGTGATGTACGGCTTCGCGAAGGCCGCCGAGTTCGGCGTGGACGTGCCGAAAGACGCGGTCGGGCGGGGCTGGGGATATCTCGCCCGGCACTTCCGGGAGGTGTACGCGAAGCGTATGGCGGACGACAAATGCTCGCCCGAGTGGCTGACCTTCCTCGCCTACGTCGCCTCGTGCTACCCCGATCCGTCGTGGATGGGCGAGGCGCTGAAACCGGAGGAGCGCGCCGAAATCCTGGCCTTCTCCTTCAAGCACTGGCGGGATCAGTCGCCCTACTTGAAGGGCCTCCTGGCCCTGACGTTGAAGCGCGCGGAGAGGCCGAAGGACGCCCGGCTCGTGTGGGCGAGCGTGATGGACTCCGCGAAGACGGACCGCGACCTCGGCACATACTGGGCGCCCGAGACCCGAGCGTGGCTCTGGTACGAGGACACGATCGAGACGCAGGCGTTCGCGCTGCGCACGCTCATGGAGCTCGACCCGTCGGATGCGCGCCGCCACGGCCTGGTGCAGTGGCTCTTCCTGAACAAGAAACTCAACCAGTGGAAGTCGACGCGCGCCACGGCGGAGGTCCTTTACGCGCTCGTCTGGTACCTGAAGAAGGAGGGAGCCCTGGCGGAGCGCGAAGGAGTCGAGGTCCGGTCGGGCTCGACGACGACGTCGTTCGTCTTCGAGCCCGACCGCTACACCGGCGCCCGCAACCAGGTCGTCGTTCCGGGCGAGAAGATCGATCCAAAGCGCGATTCCGAGGTCTCCGTGTCGAAGACTGGCAAGGGTCTCGCGTTCGCGTCCGCCACCTGGAACTTCTCGACGGAGAAGCTTCCCGAGGAGGACCGCGGCGACTTCTTCTCGGTCTCGCGGAAGTACTTCAAGCGCGAGACGACCCCGTCGGGCTTCGCCTTGAGGCCGCTCTCCGAGGGGGCCGCTCTCGCGCCCGGCGACGAGGTCGAGGTGCAGCTCTCGATCAGTGCAAAGCACGCGGCCGAGTACGTCCACCTGCGCGATCCGCGCGCGGCCGGGCTCGAGCCGGGCGTCGTCGTCTCGGGCTACCGGTGGGACCTGGGGATTTCCTGGTACGAGGAAACGCGCGACTCGGGGACGAACTTCTTCTTCGAGTGGCTGCCGGAGGGGGAATACACGCTGAAGTACCGGGTCCGGGCGAACATGGCGGGGACGTTCCGGGTCGGTCCGGCGACGGTCCAGTCCCTGTACGCGCCGGAGTTCGCGGCCTACAGCGCGGGGGCGACGCTCACGGTCCGGTGAGGGCGAGGGCCGGCGTCCCTACTTCTTCCGGGCCGCGACCCGCGTCGCCAGCAGGGAAATGTCGACGGTGACCTTGTTGCCGACCAGCTTCGCCTCGGGGTTGTCTTCCCACCCCATACCGAACTCGCGCCGGTCGAACGTGAAGGTGGCCTGAACTCCGAGATGCTCGTCCGGATGCGGGCCGTCGAAACGCCCGCGGATCTCGAAGGGAAGGGTGATTTCGCGAGTGACGCCATGCATCGAGAGGGGGCCGCTGGCTTCCCAGCGCCCCTTCACCTTCCGGACGCGCCGGCTCTCGAAGCGGACTTCCGGATACTTCTGAACGTCGAAAAAGGCCGGCGCGCGCAACCTCCCGTCCCACGCCTCGCTGCCGGTCGCGACGCTCGACGTCTCGAGCACGGCGACGGCCCTCGCCTGGGAGAGGTCGTGGGCCTTTCCGGCGGCCATCTTGACGTCGAACCGCGTGAACTTGCCCGTGATCTTCGAGACGCCCAGGACCGGCACGGAGAACTGCACGGTCGAGTGTTCGACGTCGACGGCGTACTCGGCGGCCGGCAGCGCGGCCGCAACGAGGAAGAGGCCCGACGCGGCGGCGCAGCGAAGCAGTTTGACGAACATCTTGCGAGCCGTGGGTCCGATCTTATCCGCGAGGACGATAGAATCCCCCCGCTTTTCGGAGGAGAAATGAGACGCGCCACCGCCACCCTGGCACTCGCCCTCTGGCCGCTCGCCGCCATCGCGCAGGTCCTGCCCGGGCACCGGCTTCCCGGGGGGACAGACCACCCGGTGCGCGACCGCGCGTACCACATCGAGAAATATGTGGCGACGCTGCGTTTCGACATCGCCAAAGAGGAGATTTCGGGGACCGCGACGATCACGTTCCAGTCGCTGCGCGCGCCGCTGTCGGAGCTCTCGCTCGACGCGGCGCGTCTCGACGTCAAGAAGGTCGAGCGGGACGGCAAGCCGCTCGAGTTCAAGGTCGATCCGAAGGCCTTCAAGCTCGACGTCGCCCTCGGCGCGCCGGTCGCCCTCGGGCAGTCGGCGACTGTCCGGATCGACTACGCGTGCCGCCCGAAGGTCGGCATGTACTTCTTTCCGCCGTCCGGGAAGGCGGCCGCGCAGGCCTGGAACTACGGCGAGGGTGGCCTGCATTACGCGTGGCTGCCGATCTACAACGACACGAACGACCGATTCGCCGTCGAGTTCGTCGTGACGGTGCCGCGCGGCTTCACGGCCGTCTCGAACGGCGTGCTCGATCCGCCGGAGGAGAATTCCGATGGGACGCGCACGTTTCGCTGGGTCCAGGAGAGGCCCATTCCGAACTACCTGATGACGGTGGACGTGGGCGAGTTCGCGCGCGTGCCCCTCGCGGACGCGAAGGTGGGCGCCGCATCGGTCCCGCTGGCCGTCTGGACGCCTCCGGGAACCGAGAAGGCTGCCGCGTACACGTTCGGCGGCACGCCCAAAATGGTCGAGTTCTTCTCGGAACGCATGGGCTACCCGTATCCGTGGGTCAAGTACGACCAGGTCGTGCTGCGCGACTTCGCCGTCGGTGCCATGGAGACCACGACGATGACCGGGTTCGGCGACTCGCACGTCCACGTGGCCGGCGATCCGCCCGACTCGAACCCCAATTTCGAGGAGGCCTGGCCGATCTTCACGGTCGAGGACACGATCTCGCACGAGCTCGCCCACCATTGGTTCGGCGACCTGGTGACGTGCCGCTCGATCGGCTCGATCTGGCTGAACGAGTCGTTCGCCACCTTCTGGCACACCGTCTGGAACGGCCACGCGCACGGCGAGGACGACCTGACCTACCAGCGCTGGTGGTATCTGAACAAGTACGTGGACTACGTCCGCTCGACCGGCACGGTCCGGCCGATGGAGTACCTCCGCTACGCCGAGCCGACGGCGATGTACCAGTCGGAGCTGACGTACGTGAAGGGCTCGCTGGTCCTCCACATGGTGCGCCACTTCATGGGCGACGACGACTTCTATCGGATGATCGCCGACTATCTGAGACGGCACGAGTTCTCTTCGGTCGAGTCGGCGGATCTCTCCGAGGCGATCGAGCTTGCCGCCGGCAGGAACTTTTCCTGGTTCTTCCAGGACTGGGTGGTCGGCGGCGGCGGACACCCCCGCTTCGAGGTCTCGTACCAGTGGGTGCTCGAGCGAAAGCAAGTGGACCTGACGGTCAAGCAGATCCAGTCGGATCTTCCGTTCGAGAACGAGTTTCGGCTGCCGGTCGACGTCGAGATCGCGGACGCATCGGATACAGTCACGACACACCGCGTGGAGCTCTCCGGCTGGTCCACGACCGTGGCGCTGCCCGCGGCGAGCCGGCCGCGGCGGGTCACCTTCGACAAGGGGGGCTGGCTCGTCTGCGAGGTCAAGTACGCCAGGCCCATCGGGGAGGTCCTCGACGAGCTCGAGCGCGGCGATCTCGCGGCGCGTCTGCGCGCGGCGCGTCAGCTCGCCGACGACTTCGGCCGCGACCCGCGGGCGGGAGCCGCCCTCGCGCGCGTGCTCGCCGATCCGGCGGCGCACTGGGGCCTCAGGCAGGAGGCCGCGCTCGACCTCGGGCGAGCCGGGGGCGCGGACGCGGCCCGGGCCCTCGAGAAGGCCCTCTCGGCGGAGCCGAACCCGCGGGTCCGCCGCGCAGTGGCCCTGGGGCTCGGGGCCTGCGGGGAGGCGTCGTCGGCTGCCGCCCTCAAGCGAGCGATCGAGGGCGACCGCGCGGAGGACGTCATCGGCGCCGCGGAGATCTCTCTGGGCCGCCTCGGCGTTCCGGGCACGAAGGACTACCTCGTGCGGCAGCTCTCGCGGTCCTCGCGCTGGTTCGACGGGGTCCGCGTCGCGGCGCTCATGGGCCTCGGCAAGCTCCGGGACCCGGCGCTGGCGGCGGTGTACGACGGCTACACGGACGCGAAATACGTCCAGGACGTCCGGGCGGCGGCGGTGGCGGGCTGGGCCGCGGCCGCGCCCGACGACCCGAAGTTGGCCGAGCGGCTGCGCCGGCTGACCTCCGACCGCAACCGCTCGATCCGCGAGGATGCCGTCAAGCGCCTCGGCGCCCTGCACCACGAGGCGGATCTGGCTCTCCTGCGGGAGCTCGAGGGCGACCCCGATCCGACGATCGCCCAATTCGCGCGCGACGGCGTCGAGGGGACGGAAGCGTTCCTCAAGAAGTAGGCGAGCCTTCGCGGCCGCTTGCTCAGGCAGCGACCTCGCCGTCGCGGACGATGCGGCCGTCGCGGATCTCGACGACGCGGCCGGCGCGGCGCGCGAGCGTCATGTCGTGCGTGATGACGACGAGCGTCGAGCCCTGCTTCCACAGGTCGGTGAAGAGGCCCATGATGTCGCCGCCGGCGGAGGTGTCGAGGTTGCCCGTGGGCTCGTCGGCGAGGACGACGTCGGGCTGCATCGCAAGAGCGCGCGCGATCGCGACCCGCTGCATCTGGCCACCCGAGAGCTCGGTCGGCTTGTGGTCCATCCGGTCGGCGAGGCCGACCCGCGCCAGAAGCTCCGCGACCCGCTCGCGCCGCTTCTTCGGCGCCACGCCGCCGAAGAGCAGCGGCAGCTCGACGTTCTCGAAGGCCGAGATCTGGGGCAGCAGATTGAAGCCCTGGAACACGAAACCGACCCGGCGATTGCGGACGTCGGCGAGCTCGTCGCGCGTGAACTTCGAGACGTCCTCGCCGCCGAGCTTATAGCGGCCTTCCGAGGGCGTGTCGAGACAGCCGATCAGGTTCATGAGCGTGGACTTGCCGGAGCCCGACGGCCCGACGATCGCGACGAATTCGCCCGGCTCGACGGCGAGGTCGATCCCTTTCAGGGCCTCGACCTTGACCTTACCGGTGTCGTAGATCTTCCGGATCCCTTCCATGTGGATGATCTCGGCGGGCGATGTCTGTGTCGTCGTCACGTTGTCCTCTCTATTCGTAGCGGAGCGTGGAAGCCGGGTCGATGGCGGCGGCGCGGCGGGCGGGGAAGTAGCCGGCGGCGAGCCCGCAAAACCCGAGGATGGCGATCGTCGCCAGGCCGATCGGCCACGAGAGCGTCGGATGCCCGAGAAACTCGAGGACGTCGTTGCCCTCGAGCTTGATGAAGCCGAGCGCGGTCACGATGACGATGGCGATGAGAGCGCCGAAGAGTCCGCCGAGGAACGTGTACACGAGCCCCTCGAGCACGAACGGGCCCGTGATCCAGGCGCTGCGGGCGCCGAGAGCCATCTTGACGCCGATCTCCTTGGTGCGCTCCTTGACCACGGCATACATGATGTTGGCCACGCCGACCCCGCCGATGATGAGCGTCAGAGCGCCGATGATCCCGAAGAAGATCTCGAGGCCCGTCAGGATCTTCCCGCTCATTTTCTGGCCCTCGACCGTGTTCCAGAGGCCCCAGACGCGCGGGTCCTCCGGGTCGTAGCCGAGGCGCGGGCCGAGTACCTGGCCGAGGTGGACGAGCGCTGCGTCCATGTCCTCCGCCTTCGTGACGCGGAAGACGAGGACGTTCAGCCGGTCGCTCCCGAAGAGCGCCTTGAACGTCGTCTGCGGGATGATCGCGTGCTGGGCGTCGGGCCCGCCGTAGGTGGAGGACTGGCGCTTGCGCTGCATGACCCCGATCACGGTAAAGGGAGAGTTGTTGATGAGGAGGCTCCTCCCGAGAGGATCCTCCCGGCCGAAGATGTCCTTCGCGAGCTCGTTGCCGAGGAAGACGACGCGGCGCTTCTCCTCCTCGTCGTCCGGGTTGATGAACCTTCCCCCGGCCACGGGGAAGTGCTTGCGGGCGTTGCCGTAGGACCAGGTCGTCCCGATGACGCGACCGTTGACGGTCTTTCTGCCGTACGCGAGGGCCGTGCGCCAGGAGGTCAGCTCGCCCCAGATTGCGTCGAGCTCCGGCATCCTCTCTCGGGCGTAGTCCACGTCGTCCAGGCGGGGGTGGATCGAGCGCCCCTCCGGCAGTCCCTTGTAGGGCTTCGTGGTCTCGCCCGGCCAGAGGATCGCGAGGTTGTTTCCCATGGCCTGCTCGTTGGCCGTCATCTGGCGCTTCAGGCCCTCGCCGAAGGCGAGCAGCAGCAGGATCGTGACGGTGCCCCACGCGAGGGCGGCGATCGTCAGCGTGGCGCGCTTCTTCTGCAGGCGCGCCGAGCGCAGGAAGAGCTGCAGGACGAGCGAAAGATTGTGCCGCTTGTGTTGGCGCTCGACGCGCCCGGCGGGAGCGGAGACGCTGCCCACAGTTCGAGCCGCAGAACCACCCCGCAGAGTCTGCCCGCTGCTCATAGGCATCGTCAGAGTTTCATCGCCACGACGGGGTCGAGCCGCGAGGCGTCCCGGGCCGGGAAGTACCCCGCGACGAGTCCGGTCAGCCCCAGCACCGTGGCCGTCAGGAGGGCGACGGAGAGGGAGACGTCGGGATCGCCCACGTACTGCGTGACGCCGAACTTCGGAAACACGGCGCACACCGACATCGAGATCGCAAAGCCGATGAGCCCGCCCAGCCCGGTGATGAGCAGCGTCTCCATCAGGAACTGGCGCAGGATCCAGGGCGTCTTCGCACCGAGCGCCATCTTGATGCCGATCTCCTTCGTGCGCTCCTCGACGACGACATTCATGATGTTCGACACGCCGATGCCGCCGACGATGAGCGTGAAGGAGCCGATGATGCCGAGAAAGAGCCGAAACGACAGGAAGAACGTGGCGAGGAAGGCAAACTCCTCGGTCGTGTCCCACACCGAGAAGGCTTCCTTGTCGGAGGGGTCGAACCGCTGCCGTCCGGCCAGGACCCGCCGGACGCCGTCGGTGACGGCCTTGCTTTCCTTCATGACGGCCGGCTGGTAGATGAGGTTTTCGACCCATTTGTCCCCGGTCAGCGCTCGAAAGGTCGAGCCCGGGATGAAGCCTTTCTGGTTGTCGCGGCCGCTATAGCTCGACTGCTGGATCTTCTTCTCGAGTACGCCGACGACGAGGAAGGGCGATCCGCCGAGCATGACGGTCTTGCCGACCGGGTTGGTCTCGCCGAAGACCTGCTCGGCGAGCTTGTTGCCGATGAACAGAACGCGCCGTTGCTCGCGCATGTCGGTGGGGTTGATGAAGCGGCCGTCGGAGCGGGGGTTGACGTTGCGCATCGTCCCGAACTCGGGAGCGACGCCGGAGATGTCGACGGCGACGGTCTTGGCGGCGTAGTTGAGCTTCATCGTCTTCGAGTATTCGCTCGAGACCGCCTTCAAGCCCGGCGCCTCGCGGCGGATCGCCTCGACGTCGTCCTCGTTGACGCGGATCTTGCGCCCCTTGCCGAGCCCCTCAAACGGGATCGAGGTCAGTCCCGGCCAGGCGATGCAAATGCCGTCGCCGATTCCGGCGGCGTTGACGACCATCTGGCTCTGCATGCCCCTGCCGAAGGCGAGCAACAGGGTGACCGACACGGTGCCCCAGATGATGCCGAACACGGTCAGGGAGGTGCGCAACTTCTGACTGCGCACGTCGCGCCACATCTGCCGGACGGCGTCGCGGATGGAGAGCATGGACGGCCGCGTGTTCGGTCAGTCGACGGCGGAGGTCAGCTTCTTGGGCGGGCGCTCGATCACCCTGGCGCCGAGCGTGACGCCGGAGACGACCTCCGTGTTCAGGCCGTCGGAGATGCCGAGCTGGACGGCAACCTTCTTGGGCGGCTCCTTGGCCTTTTCGGAAGGAAGCTCCACGAAGGTTTTCTTGCCGCCGTCCTCGAAGATCACGACGCGTTCGGGGATCGTCGGCACGTCCTTCTTCTCGCGGATGATCAGGTCCGCGTTGGCCGAGTAGCCCGCGCGCAAGGTGATGTTCGAGGTCGGCTCGAGCTCGATCTCGACGTCGAAGAGGGTGGCGCCCTCCTTCTGCTGGGCCTGCGGCGCGATGCGCGCGATCTTGCCCGTGACGACGTCGGTCGGAAGCGCCCCGACCTTGATGCGGGCCGTGATGCCCGCGCGGAGCTTGCCGACGTCGATCTCGTCCACGGTGCCCTTGAAGATGAGGTCGCTCATGTCGGCGATCGCGGCGAGCTCCGTGCCCGGCTGGTAGGAGGTCAGCGGCACGACCGGATCGCCCGGATTGACGGTGCGGGTGAGGATCGTGCCCGCGGCGGGCGAGCGGATGATCGACTCCATGTTCACGGTCTCGGTCGTGATGCGGCCGTTTCGGGTCAGGTCGCGCTGCTGCTCGGCCTTGGCCACGGCGACTTTGGCGAGCTCGAAGGCCTCGCGCTTGACGTCGAGATCGGACTTCGGCAGCACGCCGTCCTTCGAGAGCTGCTGCGAGCGCTCGAACTCGGCCTTCGCACGCTCGAAGGATGCCCTGGTCGAGTCGAGCTGGCGGTCCACATCGGTCAGCTCCTGGGGCGTCGGGTCCGGGGCGATCTCGAAGAGGGGGTCGCCCGGCTTGACCCTGTCGCCCACGTTGACCATGCAGCGCTTGACGATTCCGGAGATCTTCGACTTGACCGAGAACTTCTGGCGGGGCTGGATCTGCCCGACGGCCAGCGCCTTTTCGGTGATCGAGCCCTTTTCGACGGTGACGAGCTTCAGGTCGCCGTCAGCCCCCTTGCCGCCGCGGGTCAGCGCGTAGACGCCGGCTGCGGCCGCCACGAGGATGAAAAGCAGCAGGAGTGTCTTGAACAGCTTGGACATTCCATCCTCCCTGGAGAAGAAGCGTCGGATTGCTCCGCCCATGGCCGATTCCCTTGCCTTCGGTGGGAGTTACGCAGCGGGAGGGACGAAGTTCCTCTCTGCCGGGAGGCCGCGGCCGGCCGGCGCATGGGGCCCGGCCTCTCGAAAACGGCCGCGCCATCGGATATCTTTGCGGCTGAAGGAGTTGCGCGTGATTCGAGCCGAGCGTCTCTACCTTCGAGCGATCGAGCGCGACGACCTCCAGCGTTGCCACGACTGGATGAACGACGAGGAGCTGGTTGCGACGCTGGCGCAGCGATATCCCATCTCGCTTGCCCGAGAGGCGGACTGGATCGAGCGGGCGACGCGCGGGCAGGATCCCTCGGAGCTGACGTTCGCGATCTGCCTCGTCCAGGGCGACCGCCACATCGGCAACTGCGGCCTGATGGCGATCGACCGCGACAACCGCACGGCGACGCTCGGCATCTTCATCGGCGAGGGGGACTGCCGGCGGCAGGGGCTCGGCGCGGAGGCCGTTCGCGCGCTCTGCCGCTTCGCCTTCGAGGAGATGGACCTGCGTAAGATCCGGCTCGACGTGCAGGCGGGAAACGCCGACGCCCTGAAGACCTACGAGAAGTTGGGATTCCGACGCGAGGGCGTTCTCCGGCAGGAGGTGTTCCGCAAGGGACGCCCGCTCGACGTCATCCGGATGGGGCTGCTCGCTTCGGAGTTGGCCTGAAGCTGCGATGCCGCCCGAGTACCGATTCCTGACCCGCTGGAGCGTGCTCGGCACGGTGCGGGAGGTGTCCGACGTGCTCGGCGACGTGCGGGAGTTGCCGCGGTGGTGGCCGGCCGTCTACCTTGCGGTCGAGGAGCTCGAAACCGGGGACGAGCGCGGCGTCGGCCGGAGGGCCCGCCTCCACACGAAGGGGTTTCTCCCGTACACGCTCGACTGGGAGCTGCGCGTTTCGGAGTCGCGCGATCCCCACGGCTTCACGGTCGAGGCCGGCGGCGATCTCTCGGGCCGCGGCGTGTGGACCCTCGAGGAGTCCGGGGCGAGGACGCTCGTGACCTACGATTGGCGGGTCCGGGCGGAGAAGCCGCTCTTGAAGGCCCTCTCTCCCGTCTGCCGGCCTCTCTTTTCCGCGAACCACCGGTGGGCGATGCGAAGGGGCGAGGAGAGCCTGGAGCTGGAGCTCGCGCGGCGGCGTGCGGCGAGCCCGGCCGAACGCAGCCGGATCCCGCGCGCCGCCTCCCCCCGCGACGGCCTCCCCGGCCTCATCCTCGGCGTCGGGGCGGCCGCGGGCCTGGCCGCATACGGGGTCGTGCGGCTCCTTTCGCGTCCGCGCCGTCGGCGGCGCTGGTGGAGCTGACGCCGGCCTCCGGCGGCCCCGCCGGTCTTCGGCGCGGCATCGGGCGGCTCGACGCGACGGCGCTCGTCGTCGGCTCGATGATCGGCTCGGGCATCTTCATCGTCTCGGCGGAGAGTGCGCGCCTGCTCGGCTCGGCGGGCTGGCTGCTCGCGGCGTGGGCGATCGGCGGGCACGCTCACCCTCGCCGCGGCACTCTCGTGCGCGGAGTTGGCCGCAATGTTGCCGAAGGCGGGCGGCCAGTACGTCTTCTTTCGCGAGGCCTACGGGAGGCTCGCGGGTTTTCTCTTCGGGTGGACGTCGTTCCTGGTGATCCAGACGGGGACGATCGCCGCCGTCGCCGTGGCATTCGCGAAGTTTCGCGGGCGTGCTCGTTCCGTCGCTCTCCGGCCGGCGGCTCGCGGCTCTCGGGCCGTCTCGGCCGTCACGCCGGTGCAACTCGTCGCCCTCGGCGTCGTCGCCCTTCTCACGGCCTCCAACGCGACCGGGCTCAAGGCCGGGACGCTGACGCAGAACGTCTTCACGGCCGCCAAGTTCGCGGCGCTCCTTCTCGCTGGCCGGCGCCGGGCTCGTTCTCGGCGGCGGCGGAGGCCTGGCTCTGCGGGCGTCCGACTTCTTCCGCGCGCAGAGCCTGTCCGGGCAGCCGCTCACCGGCGGCCGGGCTCGCCGTGGCCTTCGCGGCGGCGATGGTCGGGCCCGCTCTTCTCGCAGTCGGCCTGGAACAACGTGACCTTCGCCGGGGAGGAAGTGCGGGAGCCCGGGCCGCACGCTGCCCTTCGCTCTCGTCGCAGGCTGCGCCGTCGTGACGAGCCTCTACGTCCTGACGAACGTCGCGTACCTGCGCGCGCTGCCGCTGTCGGCGATCCAGCACGCGCCCGAGGATCGTGTGGGCACGGCCGCGGCCGCGGCGCTGCTTCGGCCCGGCGGCGGTGCCGCTCGTCGCGGCCGCGATCATGCTCTCGACGTTCGGGTGCGTGAACGGCCTGATTCTGTCGGGCGCGCGCGTGTCCTTCGCCATGGCGCGCGACGGGCTCTTCTTCGGCGGCCTCCGGCGTCTGAATGCCGCGGGGGTCCCGTCCCGCGCTCTCTGGCTGCAGGCTGGCGTGGGCCGGACTGCTCGTGCTCTCCGGGTCGTACAGCCAGCTGCTGAAGTACGTGATCTCGGCCGACGTCCTGCTTTACGCTCTCCTCGTCCTCGCCGTCGTCGCCCTCCGGCGGCGCCGGCCCGGCTGGGAGCGGCCCTTCCGCGCCCCGGCATATCCGTGGCTCCAGATCCTCTATGTGGGCGCGGCTCTGGCGATGATCGCCCTGCTGCTCGCCGGAAATCCGCGAACGACCTGGCCCGGGTACGCGGTGCTGCTCGCGGGCGTGCCGGTGTATCTGGTGTGGGGCAGATCGGCGAGAAGTGAGCGGTAAGCAGTTGAGCATTCGGGATCCGTTGTTGGTCGATGTTCGGGACGGCGTCTTGCTCGTCGAGTATCCGGAAGCGTCGGAGGAGGAGGCAAATCGCGCAGCAGTTTCGCTGGCGAGGCGGCTCTCCGGAGGCGCTGAGCCTGGAATCCTGGACGCGATTCCGGCCGCGAGAACGCTTCTCGTCGTCTTTGACCCGAGGCAACTCTCGCGCGGCCGACTCGGGCGCGAGGTCTCGAGGCTCGGCGCGGACCGGAGCGACGGGGCAGTGACGGGGCGGCTCTTTCGCATCCCCGTCGCCTACGGGGGCGCCTGTCGGGCCGGACCTACGGGAACTCGCGCGGGAGCGCGGCATGCCCGAGGAGGAATTCGCCCGCCGGCACGCCGCAGCGCAATACCGCGTCGCGTTCATCGGTTTTGCGCCTGGGTTTCCGTACATGGCGGGTCTCCCGGAAGAGCTCCGCGCGCCGAGGTTGCCGACCCCGCGGCCGCGCGTGGCCGCCGGAAGCGTGGCAATCGCCGCTGCCTATTCCGGCATCTACCCCGCCGAGACACCGGGCGGATGGCGGCTCATCGGGCGGACCTCCGTCCCGCTCTTCGACCCGGCAGCCGAGCCGCCGGCCCTCCTCGCGGCGGGCGACGCCGTCCGTTTCGAGGGCATCCGGTCGGAGGATCTGCCGGCGGCGAGACCGCGCGAGCGCGCGGCGCCGCGGGGTCGTCCCATTCTCCGCGTGCATGCGGCCGGCGTCTTCTCGTCCGTGCAGGCAGCGCCGCGCCACGGTCTCGGCTCCTGCGGGGTGCCCGCGGGCGGGGCCATGGACACCGCGTCGCTCGCCCGGGCGAACGGTCTCGTCGGAAACGGGACAGGGGAAGGGGCCCTCGAGATCGCGCTCGTCGGGCCGGAACTCGAATCGCTCGGGGAGTCGACCGTGGCGATTGCGGGCGCCGATTTCGCCGCCGAATGGAACGGGAGACCGGCGCCTTTCGAGGAGCCCTTCCGGATTGTCGCCGGGGACCGGCTGCGGTTCGGGCGCGCGCGGTCCGGCGCACGGGCGTACCTGGCCCTGGCCGGAGGGCTCGAGATTCCCTTCGGAACCCGCCGGATTGGAGCGGGCGAGGTCGTCACCCTCGCTCCCGGACCGTCGGGCCTCACTGGGGCGGGCGCGACGCCGGTCGATCTTTCGCGCGAGCTTCGGCTTCGCGTCGTGCCGGGGCCGCAGTCGGGCCACTTCGCTCCGGGCGCTCTCGAGCGGTTTCTCACCGAGGCCTGGCCCATCTCGCCGACGAGCGACCGCCGCGGCCTGCGGCTCGAAGGCGAGGCCCTCGCGCATGCCCGGCCGCCTGAGATCGCGCCCGAGGGCGCCGTGTTCGGGTCGATCCAGGTCCCCGGGGAGGGCCTGCCCATCGTTCTCGGTCCGGACGGGCCGGTCACGGGCGGTTACCCGAAGATCGCCACGATTATCGGCCCCGATCTTCCCCTGCTCGGCCAGGCGGCGCCCGGGGCCCTCCTACGCTTTTCGGCCGCTACTCCGGAGTAATCTCCGGCGCTCCGCGGGAGTACCATTAGCCTCCCGTGAGCATCGACCTGAACGCCGACGTCGGCGAGGGGATGGACGACGCGGCGCTGCTGCCGTTCGTGACCTCCGCCAACGTCGCGTGCGGCATGCACGCCGGGGACCCGAGCGTGATGGACGACACCGTGTCCCTCGCGCTCTCGCGCGGCGTGCGCGTTGGCGCGCACCCGGGCTATCCCGACCGCGAGCATTTCGGCCGCATGGCCGTCGAGCTCTCGTCCGACGCGGTGGAGAACCTCGTGCTCTACCAGATCGCGGCGCTCGACGGGTTCGTGCGCTCGCGCGGCGGTACGCTCACCCACGTCAAGCCCCACGGCGCGCTCTACCACAGCGGCGCCGAGTTTCCCGACGTCGCGCGAGCGATCGCCGAGGGGGTGCGGCGCTTCCGCTCGAGCCTGGTACTCGTGGGAGCGGCGGGCTCGATGCTCATCGAGGCCGGACGCGACGCCGGCCTCGCCGTGGCCGAGGAGGCCTTCGCGGACCGCCGCTACCGCCGGGACGGCTCGCTCGTTCCCCGCGGCGAGGCGCGGGCCCTCATCACCGACCCCGACGAAGCGGCCGAGCAGGCCGTCCTGCTGGCACGCGACCGCGCCGCCGTGGCGGCCGACGGGGAGCGGGTCTCGGTGCGCGCCGACACGCTGTGCCTGCACGGAGACACCCCCGGCGTCGAGGCGATCGCGCGGCGGATCCACGAGCGCTTCCGGGCCGAGGGGATCCGGATCGCGCCCCTGGAGCCCGGCCGGACGACCCGGCGCGACGGGATCCTGATTCCGCCGGGGTAGCCCGGGCCCAGAGCCTGTAAACTGTTTGGACCGATGAGCACCGAAAAGGCGGAGCTGCCCGGCGAGGAGGACGAGAGGGGCTGGCGCGACCGCATCGCGGAAGTGGCCGCCGCCGGCCGGGCGCTCCTCGCGACCCGTCTTGCGATCCTGAAGGAGGAGCTCTCGGCCAAGGCTGCCGTGGCGGCCCGCGGGCTCGTCGCCGTCGTCGTCGCCGCCGCTCTCGGCATCGGGGCGCTGCTGCTGCTGGCGGCGCTGCTCGCGGCCCTCTTCGCCAAGCTCTTCGGCAGTGTGGTCCTGGGGATTCTCGCGGCGGTCTTTCTCTTCGCGGCCGGCGCGGCCGTCGCGGCGGTCGCCGCATGGAAGGCGCTCTCGCGGGTCCGGCCGCTCGAGTTTCCCGCGACCAGAGTGGAGCTGTCGCGAGACTGGGAGGCGGTCGCCGCCTCGCTGTCTCCCGAGGTGAGCGAAGACGAGGCCCGGGAGGAAGCCGGCGGCGAGGAGGGAGCGATCGAGGATCTCGAAGAACGCTTCCGGGCGGGGTCGGAATGACCGGGCGCGAGGAGAAGCTGGGGGAGCTGCACCGCCGCGCGGCGCTCGAGCGCGAGGACCTCGCCGAGGCGCTTGCCGCGGCGAGGGCGGACATCCTCGCGTTCCGCCAGCGCTGGCGGTTTGCGGGTTGGGCGGCCTCTGGCCTGGCGGCCGCCGCGACGGCCGGCTGGAGGCTCTTCGGAAGAAACTCGCTGGCCGCGAAGGCCGGACGCATCGCCTCGCTCGCGTCGCTCGCTCTGGGCGTCGGCCGCGGCGTCCAGCGCGTGCGCCGGTTCTGGTAGGACGCACGGGAGAAACGTTCGCGTGCGCGCGACGGCGCCATCTCCCTGGGAATCGGACGGAGGGGCGTGACTTTCTCCAGGAGCGGCTCGGCGATTTCTCTCGGTCGATCTTCTGGATCGCCTTAGCCTTCTGGCTGATCGGCTTCGCTGTCGCGCGGCTGCCTCCGCCGACGCGAGTTCCGGTCAGCGCGTTCGGCGCGGCGCAAATCCTAAACCTGACGATTGCGTCCATATTCCTGCTGACCTGGCTGCTCCTGCGCCGCGCGCCGCTGCCGGTGGAGGTGCTCGTCGCCGTGGACGCCGGGGCGACGGTGCTCGCTTGCACCGCGGGAAACTTCATGCCCCTGGACCTCCCGGCCGTGCTGCGCCCCGAACTCATTTCGGTGCTCGGACTGATGGGCATCCTCATGTACCGCTCGGCCATCGTTCCCTGCCAGGCGCGGCGCACGCTCTGGATCGGCGTCCTGGCGTCGGCATCTCTGCCGTTCGTGACCCACGCGGTCTACGCGAAGGCGGATCGCTCGTCGCTCGTCGCGGTCGCCGCTGGCGTACACCGTCTGGTCGACCGTGTGGTGCGCCCTGATCGTCTTGCTGTCGACAGCCACCTCAAAAGTCATCTACGGCCTGCGCCAGAATGTGAGCGAGGCGCGGCGGCTCGGCCAGTACACCCTCGACGAGAAGATCGGGGAAGGCGGCATGGGCGCGGTGTACCGCGCGAGTCACGCCATGCTGCGCCGGCCCACGGCCATCAAGCTCCTGCCGCCGGAGCGGGCCGGGCAGATGGATTTGGCCCGCTTCGAGCGCGAGGTGCAGATGACCTCGCTGCTGGCCAACCCCCACACCGTGTCGGTCTACGACTACGGACGGACTCCGGACGGGATCTTCTACTACGCGATGGAGTACCTGGACGGCATCGACCTCGACGACCTCGTGCGGCGGGACGGCCCCATGCCGCCTTCGCGGGCCGCGCACGTTCTCGGCCAGGTCTGCCGGGCTCTCGAGGAGCCTCACGGGGTCGGGCTCATCCACCGCGACATCAAGCCCGCGAACATCCTGCTTTGCCACCGCGGGGGCACTCCGGACATGGCCAAGGTGGTCGACTTCGGACTCGTCAAGAGCGTCCAGGCAGCCGGGGGCGGGCTGACCCTGGAGAACGTGGTGCTCGGCACGCCCCACTACATGGCTCCGGAGGCGATCACGTCCCCCGACCGGATCGACGCGAGGAGCGACCTCTACGCCCTCGGCGCGGTGGGGTATTACCTGCTGACGGGCAAGGTCGTGTTCGAGGGGGAGACGGCGATGAGCGTGTTCACGCAGCACCTTCGCGAGACGCCCGTCGCGCCGTCGGCGCGGCTCGGCCGCTCCATTCCGGCCCGGCTGGAGGCCCTCATCCTGGCCGCGCTCGCCAAGGATCCTGCGGACAGGCCCGAGAGCGCTCGAGCCTTTCGCGATGCACTCCTGTCATGCACCGACGTGCCGGTCTGGAGGGAGTCGGACGCGGCCGCATGGTGGCGCGAGCGCGGCCAGAAGCTGACGCGCGCCCGGGCCGGAGCCGCACCCGTCGAGTCCAGGGAGCGAACCCTCGTGGTGGATTTCAGCGCCGACCGGGCGGCGGGCTAGCCGCTCCGGCGGTCGGGAAGACGGCTTCTTCGAGCCACTTGCCGGCTACGAAAGGGATCCCTCGTCGCTGCGCTCCTCGGGATGGCGTGACGGAAGCCGGATTCTTCGAGTCCGGTCCGTCACACCACCTGCAGCACCCGCCGGGCGATCTCCTCGTACGCCTGGGCGTTCGGGTGGTAGTGGTCGGCGGAGAGGCGGTCGGCCCGCCCCTGGAAGAGGTCGAACGTCGGAATGACGGTCACGTTCGGGAACGAGAGGGCCGTCTCCGTGATCAGCGTGTTCCACTGGAGTATGACGGAGGCGCCGATGCGATCCCTCCCCTTGTCGCCGCCGAAGGGGTCGTAGAGGCCGAGGACGCAGATGCGCGCGTTCGGATTCGCGTCGCGGAGCGTCGTAAGAAGGGAACGCAGGTTGTTCGCGTAACGGCCCCTCGAGCCCGCCACCGCGTCCGCAACGTCGGTCGGCGCCGCGCCGCGCGTCGCGCTGTGCGAAAGGTCGTTGCCTCCGACGGACACGAGGATGAGGCTCGCCCCGGCAGCGAGCGCGCGGACATTGGGGCTCTCCACGAGGGCGAGCACCTCCGGCGACTCCATCCCGTTGACGGCGAGGTTCGTGATCTCGGCCTTCCCCTTCTTCCGGAAGGACTCGAGGACGTTGACGGCGAACCCCTTCCCTGTCTCGTCGCCCGTGCCTTTCGCCAGCGAGTCGCCGACGACCAGTATCCGGAAGACTCCGTCGCGCGGCGCCGCGGCGGAATGCGCGGCCGCCGGCTCCGGCGCCTCGCCGAGAGGCTTGCCGGAGGCGCCCCGCAGCGCCAGCACGAAGCCAGCGCCCAGAACCAGAGCGGCGCCGATCCCGACCGTGAGGGGAGCGGTCCAGAGCCAGAAGCGCGACAGTCCGCGGGCCATGCGAGCGGGGATGATACGTTGATTTGGTGAGCACGGTGGCCGTTCTGTCCGGGTCGGCGCAGGCAGAGATCGTTCTCTCCGCCGAGCACCTGACCAAGCGCTTCGGGAGCCGCGAGGCCGTGTCGGACGTGTCGTTCGACGTGCATGCCGGAGAAGTCTTCGGATTCCTCGGCCCCAACGGCGCGGGCAAGACGACGACGATCCGGATGCTCGTCGGCCTCGCCCGGCCCGACCGCGGCCGCGTGCGCATTCGGGGCCTCGATCTCGTACACGACTTCCGGAAGGCGATGGGTCACGTGGGGTGCATCGTCGAGGCGCCCGACCTCTACCGGTACCTGACGGGGCGCGAGAACCTCGTGCACTTTTCCCGGATGCTGCCGGAAGGCGCGGAGGAGCGGATCCCCGAGCTCGCCCGCATGGTCGCGCTCGCCGACCGGCTCGACGACAGGGTGTCCACCTACTCGCTCGGCATGCGCCAGCGCCTCGGGATTGCGCAGGCACTCCTCGGCAATCCCGACATCCTGATTCTCGACGAGCCGGCCAACGGCCTCGACCCGGCGGGGATTCGGGAGATCCGGCAGCTGGTCCGCCATCTCGCCGCCGACCGCGGCATTGCGGTCTTCATCTCGAGCCACCTCCTGTCCGAGGTCGAGCAGACCTGCGACCGCGTCGCGATCATCCACCGGGGACGGACGCTCGCGACGGGGCCCGTGAAGGAGCTCGTGGACCGCGTCGCGTCGGACCGCCTGCGGTTGACCGCGCGCCCGGCCCACCGGGCGGCCGAGGTGCTCGCGGCCTTCGGGCCGGCCGAGACCGGGGCGGGGGACGGTGAGGGGCCGGTCCACGCACGGATCCCCCGGGAGAGGGTCCCTGACGCTCTGCGCGCTCTCGCCGCCGCCGGTGTGGACGTCTTCGCCGTCGAGCGCTCGCTCGCGTCGCTCGAGGAGGTCTTCCTCGAGGTGACCGGAGGGGAGACCGTATGAAATTCTCGGGCCTCGTCGAGAACGAGATCCTGAAGTTCGCGCGGCAGCGCCGCTTCCGCGTCGTCGTACTGATCCTCGTCGCCCTCATCGGGCTGATCGTGTTCGCGCAGTCGCGCGGGCGCCAGCGCTTTCTGGCGGGCAAGGACTGGCACGTCGAGACGCAGGAGCGGATGGCCCGGATCCAGAACTGGCTGCGCGACGGAAGAATGCCGGCGTCCTCGCAGCGCTGGGCGCGGTTCGAGCTGGACCGCCTGCGCTACCACCTCGACCGCGACATCAACCCCGAAGCCGTCTCCGGCCCGCTCTTCGCCCGGGGGTTCGCCAACGCGGCGAGCTACCTGCTGCTGCCGCTTCTGGCGATCGTGTTCGCTTCCGACGTCGTGTCGGCCGAGTTTGCCCAGGGGACGATCAAGCTGCTGCTGACGCGTCCGGTGGGCCGGGCGCGCGTGCTCGCCTCGAAGCTCGCGGCGCTGGCCCTCGCGATCACGCTGACGGTCGTTTTCGGGGGCATCGTCGCGTACGTCTTCGGCGGAATCGCGTACGGCTACGGCGGCTGGGCGGCCCCCGTGCTGACGGGGTTCCGCGTCTCGGGCGAACGGCTCGACCCCGCCGCGGTGCGCTCGATCGCCCTCTGGCAGGACACGATCCTCGCCTACGGCCTCGCGTGGTTCGCCGCGCTGTGTGTAGGGGCGATCGCCCTGCTGACGAGCGTGCTGCTGCGCTCGACCGCGGCGGCGATGGGCACGATGCTGGCGGCGCTGATCGCCGGGACGATCCTGCCACGCCTGGCCTCCTCATGGGAGGCCCAGCGGTTTCTTTTCGTCACGAACCTGCCGCTGCCGGACTATTACTCGGGCTCGCCCCCGCCGATCACCGGACTGACCGTTGGCTTCGGGGCCGCGGTGCTCGCGGCTTGGGCCGCCGCGGCCCTCGTCGCCGCGTTTGCCGTCTTCGTCCGGCGCGACGTCCTGGCTTGAGGGCTGGTATAGACTCGCCCGCCGCCTGGAGGTGACGATGAAGCTCGATCCGAGGTTGTCGCATTACGTGCTGCAGGCGCTGCTCTCCCGGCGCAGGGTCGCCGCGCGCCACGTTCGGGAGATCCTGCGGGACCGCGACCGGGAGATCGCGGCCCTGCGCCGGCGCCTCGGGGAGCTCGAGAGCCTTGGCGCCCGCGCCGCTGCGAGGGTGGCGGGGGAAGCCTCCCGGGTTGCCGTTCGCGTCCGGCGCCGGCTGTCGCCGAAAGTCCGAGCCCTGCGCCGCCAGCAGGGGCAGTACATGGGCCTGGTCCGGCGCCTGAAGGCCGCCGAGAAAGCGCGGGTGCGCGCCGTGCGCGAAAAGAAGGGCCTGGCGGCAGCCATTCGGCTCGCCTCGTCCCTCGGCCGGTCCTGACGACCCGCGGCTTTGGAACCCCAACCCAAAACGGAGTAGGCTGTCCCCTCCGACTCCCATGGCAGAGAGGAAGACCGATCCACCCGCTTCCGGCAAGGCGTCCCGCAAGCTCAAGCCGGAGCAGTACGAGCTGAAGATCCGATGGGAGAAGGCTCGACAGGTGCTGGAGGTGTCTCCGACGGGCGTCCGGTTCGACTTCGACATGCCGCTGAAGGTGGGGACGAAGTATCCGATCAGCCTGACGGCCCCCGGCGTGTCCTTCTCGACGACGCTCGAGGTGTCCCGGTGCCAGCTGACCGTCGAGCCGCCGAGCGGGCGGTTCTTCCGCGTGACCGGGCGCTTCTTCCCCTACGCGGAGTGACCGGGCCGAGCGACGAAGCGGTAGGCGACGTGCCACGCTGAGAGCCGCGCCTCGCGGTCGTTGACGAGGCCGCTCTTCTCGAACGCTTTCTTCAGGTCCGACAGCTCGATCCGGTGGACTGCCGGCGTGCGCGGCCCCGAGACCTTACGCAGCGCCGTGGCGACCCACAGCCTTCCTGCCGGAACCAGGCGCTTGACGGCGGCTTCGAAGACGGCGCGCGAGCCGATCCGGCTCTCCTGCCACAGCAGGACGAGGTCGTAGCTTTCCTTGACCGAGCGCAGGGTTCGGCCCTCGGCCGAGCGGACGGATTGCTCGGGCGCGGCCGCCGCGATCAGCATCTCCCGGAGCTCGGGCGGCGCGTCGACGAGGAGCACCTGATTGGCGTCGCCGAGCTCGAGGCGGCGCGCGATCTCCGCCGCGCCGCGCAAGGGGATCATGGGCGCGATTGTACGTGGGAGATACTTTCGGCGTGGCCGAGATTCTGTTCGGCACGGCGAGCTTTGCCTACGAGGGGTGGAAGGGGATCGTCTACCACGACCGCTACCGCGAGGCGACGTTCAGGGTCGAGTGCCTGCGCGAGTACGCGCAGTACGCTCCCTTCCGCACGGTCGAGTTCGACTTCCCGTTCTACCGGCCCCCGGACGAGCGACAGCTCGCACGGTACGCGGCGGCGCTGCCTCCGGGCTTTCCGGTGGTGTCGAAGGTCTGGGAGGAGATCACGATGCCGCGCTTCCCGGAGCTGCCGCGGCACGGAGCGCGCGCGGGAAAGAACAACCCCCGCTATCTCGACGCGCGCGCGTTCCGCGAGGAGGTGCTCCCGGCCTACGAGAAGGCGTTTCGGGGCCACATCGGGCCCTTCGTCTTCGAGTTTCCGACCGAGCGGGAGCCGACGGCCGCGCGGCGCGCCGACTTTCTCGGCAGGCTCGACGCCTTCCTCGGCGAGCTTCCGACCGAGCACGCCTACTCGGTCGAGATCCGCACGCCGGCGTATTTCGCGCCCGGGTACTTCGACGTGCTACGGCGGCGGGGCGCGGCGCACGTCTTCAACTGGTGGACGCGGACTCCGGGTCTGCTCGAGCAGTGGGAGGCGGCGCGGCCGCTGCCGGGAAAGCTCGCCGTCGCGCGGATCCTCGTTCCCCCGGGGGTTCCGTACGAGCAGGCGGTTGCGCGCTTCCGCCCGTACGACCGCCTCCAGGCACCCCGGGAGGACATGCGACGCGACGTCGTCCGGCTCCTCCGTCACATCACGGAGGCCGGCGCCGATGCGTTCGTCCTCGTCAACAACCGCGCCGAGGGCTGCGCACCGTTGACGATCCGGGCCCTGGCGCAGGAGCTCGGGATCGAGATCCCCGAGGGGCCACGAAGGTCGCTGTTCGACTGACCGGCCTGTGGCCGGTCACCGCCTGGAAGCGCGGACGAAGATCCAGACGAGATAGGCCACGAAGCCGGCGCCGCCGGCGAGGATGAGCAGGCTCGTCCCGGGCGAAAGCCCGCGGACCATCGTGTAGAGCAGGTAGAAGATCGCTCCGAAGATCGGGACCGAGAGGACCCCGACGACGGCGACCAGCGATTTCGACTTGCGGCGGGCCTCCAGCGGCACGACCTTCATGAGCTCGAGCTTCTTCGAGAGGTCCGTCGGCAGGGCGGGGCGGTCGACGAATTGGAGCCCGGTCGGCGCCTCGAAACCCAGCTTCAGGTCGGCCGGAAAGCCCTCGCCACAGTAAACGCAGTGGTCGAGCTTCCAGGCCGCCAGCTTTCGGCGGCAGCGCGGGCAAAGGGGGCCGGCCGTGGGTGCGTTCATGCGTTTTCCTGCTCGATCCAGGGTGCGGTTCGATTATACGGTTGCGCGTGCGGAGAGCCTTCGAGGAGGTCGCGTGAAGGGCAACGGCAAAGGAGTCCCCTGGACGGGCTGCGGCACGGCGCTCGTGACGCCGTTCGACGACAAGGGCCGGATCGACTTCGGCGCCCTCGAGGCGCTCGTCGACTGGCAGATCACCGAGGGCGTGGACTTCCTGGTGCCCTGTGGCACGACTGGCGAGTCGGCGACGCTTTCGCGCGACGAGCGCAGGGCCGTGACCGCGGCGGTCGTCCGAGCGTCGAACGGCCGCGTGCCCGTCGTCGCGGGCGCGGGTGGAAACCACACGGCGCGCGCCGTCTTCTGGGCGCGCGACGCCGCGGCGGCCAAAGCGGACGGCATCCTTTCGATCACGCCGATGTACAACCGGCCGAGCCCCGAGGGCCTCGTACGCCACTTCTCGGCGATCGCCGACGCCACGGACCTGCCGATCCTCGTGGGCAACGAGCCGGGCCGCACGGCCCTCGACCTCGACGTCGAAACGATCCTGCGTCTTTCCGAGATCCCGCGCGTCGAGGGCCTGAAAGAAGCCTCCTCCAACTTCGGCAAGATCGCGCGGCTCATGGCGTCGCTGCCCGAGCACTTCGCCGTGTTCGCGGGGGAGGACGCAACGGCACTCGCACTGGTCGCCATGGGAGCGCGGGGCGTGATCTCGGTCGCCGCCAACGAGATCCCGAAGGAAATGGCCAGGATCGTGAGGGCGGCACTCGAGGACCGACGGGACGCGGCGCTCGAGCTGCAGCGCAAGTACCTGCCGCTGATGGAAATGAACTTTCTCGAATCGAACCCGGGCCCCGTCAAATGCGCCCTCTCGCTCATGAAGATATGCGGCGAAACACTGCGCCTTCCGCTCGTCCCGGTCCAGGACGACGTGCGCCGCCGGATCGAGAAACTCCTGGCCGGGTACCGCCTGCTGCCGCGAAGATCCAGCCAGGCTCGTTGAGCCGAACGATCGCCCGCCTCGGAAGGGAGTCGAAAAACGGCGGCGGCGGCGCTGCGGGGAGCCCGCAGGCCGCCGCCGGAAATCGAACTAACGGAGGTTGCGAGCGCGCCGGACCAGGCTCAGGCCGAGGGCCGCGGCGAGGACGAGCGCTCCAGCCATTCCGGCGAGAGGGACCTGGCTCGCCGTCTTCGGGAGGCTCTTCGCCGGGGCCGGGGCCGGTGCGGGAGCCGGCGCCGGAGCGGGCGCGGGAGCCGGCGCGGCCGCCGCTGCCGGAGCCCCGGGAGCGGCCTGCACGAAAGCCTTCGCCTCGCGCTCCGAAACGACCTTGGGAGCCTCGTCGGTGACGATCACGGCGGTGAAGTTGTCGCCCTCCCGGAATCCGCTCAGGGGGGTCTCCTGGCCGTCCCGCATGAGCTTGACGTGTCTCTGGTCGAGCTCCGCCTGCGTGAACTTCCTGATTCCCTGGGGTCCGCGGACGATGACCGTCTGGCCGCTGACGGCGAGCACCTTGCCCTTGCGAATCTCGGTGACCGTGACGGGCGTCGTCGTGACCGTCGTCGTGACCGTGGCCGAGACCTTCATGCCGGGCTTCAGATCGGCGACGCCGACGTCCTTGCCTCCCATCTGAAACTTGAAACCATCGGGAACTGTGTACTCGGTGGCCTTGCCGGCCGCGTCCTTGACGGTGACCTTGCTGCCGTCGACGTAAACGATCGTGCCGTGGATGCTCCGGCTCGTTGTCGACGTCTGCGGCGCGCCCATCTGTGTGCTTGTCGTGGCGCTCGGCTGCTGCGCACCGGTAACGCCCGTCAGGGCGATGAGCAGCCCCGCTCCGAGCAGAGCGGACATCCGGTTGAGCCTGGTCGACATGAATCTGCCTCCTTTCAAGGCTTCAGAGCGTGTGTTAGGTGAGAACTCTATTGCAAGACGGCCGACCCGCAAAGGTCATTTTCGGCGCCAGGGCCGCAGAATGGTCAGAGCACGGGGCGTCGAGTTCTCGAGCGAGCCCGAGGACCAGCCCTGGGGCACCTACGCGACCTTCAAGGACTCGGAGGGAAACTCCTTCGTTCTGTCGTCGCGCTGACCCCAGCGGCCTACGGCTTGCGCGGTCCCGCCGGCAGATGTTCCATCAGGTAGCGAGCGAGGAGCTTGTGGAGGTGGAGCGAGGTTCCCTCGCCTTCCTTGATCGCGTGGGTGCGATTCGGGTAGTCCATGAACTCGAAGGGCTTCCCGAGCTCGATCAGGCGGTTGACGAGGCGTTCCGAGCCCTGGAAGTGAACGTTGTCGTCGCCCGAGCCATGGACGAGCAGGAGCCTTCCCTGCAGCCCTTCGGCAAAAAAGATGGGCGAGCCGTTCTTGTAGCCTTCGGCATTGTCGCGGGGCAGGCCCATGTACCGCTCCTGGTAGATCGAGTCGTAGAGCGTCTGGTCCGGGACGGGTGCCACGGACATGCCGACCTTGTAGAGCTCGGGGGAGCGGAAAAGCAGGTTGAGCGTCATCGAGCCGCCGCCGCTCCAGCCCCACGAGGCCACCCGTTCGCCGTCGAGATAGGGGCGCTCGGCGAGGAGCGTGCGGACCGCGGCCGTCTGCTCCTTCGTCGCGAGCGGCCCGATCGAGCCGTAGATGACCTTGCGCCAGGCGCGGCCCCTGGGCGCCGGCGTGCCCCGGTTGTCCACGCAGGCGACGACGTAGCCGGAGGCGGCGAGCGCTCGGTGGAAGAGGGCGCGTTCGCCGTGCCAGCGGTCGGTCACCTCCACGCCGGCCGGCTCGCCGTAGACGTACATGAGCAGCGGATACTTCTTCGAGGGGGAGAAATTCTTCGGCTTGAACATCCAGCCGTCGAGCTTCACGCCCTCGCCGATGTCCACCTGGAAGAACTCGACCGGCGTCGTCGTCAACGGCGCGACCGCGGCCGCGAGGGCCCTGTTGTCCTCGAGGACGCGCACGACCTCGTGCGAAGGGAGGCGGACGAGGTCCACGACCGGCGGCCGGTCGAAGGTCGAATACGTGTGGATCGCGAAGCGGCCGTCGGGGGAGATGTCGTAGGAATGGGTGCCGGGCGCGTTGCGCGGGGTCACGCGAACGGATGACCCCTTGCCGTCCAGGCTCGAGCGGTAGAGGTATCGGCGCGTCGCGTCGTCCGGCGACGCGATGAAGTAGAGGAAGCCGTTCTTCTCGTCCACGCCCTCGACGGTCAGGATGTCGAACTCGCCGGGCGTGAGCAGACGCATCGGCTCGGCGTCGCGCGGCGCGGCGTAGGCGTGGCGCCAGCCGTGCTGCTCGCTCACCCAGAGCAGCTCCCTGCCCGGCAGCCACTGCCATGAGTCCACGACGTCCAGCCACGCCTTGTCCTCGTCGTGGAGCATGCGGCGGACCTGGCCGGTCTTCGGGTCGGCGAGGTAGACGTCGTTCGAGTTCTGGAGGCGGTTCATGTGCTGCAGGACGAGCTCGCCCGTGCTCTCGACCCACTCCATGCGGGGGACGTAGTTCTCGCGGGGATCTCCCGGCAGCGCGATGCCCCGCGGCTCCCCTCCCCGGCTCGAGACGACCTGGATCCGCACGGCAGAGTTGGTCGTGCCGACCGTCGGATAGGCATAGGTCGTCACGGCCGGGTAGGTCGTGTCGGTGTCGTTGATGAGCGAGAACCCCCCGACGCCGCTGGTGTCGAAGCGCCAGTACGCGATGTTGGCGCCTTCCGGGCTCCAGCGGAACCCATCGCGGACGTGGAACTCCTCCTCGGTCACCCAATCGGCGGTGCCGTTGACGATCGTGGCCGAGCCGTCCGTGGTCAGCCGAACGATCCTCCCGTTCGCGAGGTCCTCCACCCAGATGTCGTTGGCGCGAACGTAGGCCGCGCGCGAGCCGTCGGGGGAGAACTTGGCGAAGAGGAGGGTGGACTCGGGCGCGTCGCCGCCGAGCTTCCAAAGCTTTCCGGACGCGACGTCGAGCACCCAGTAGTCGCCGCGCGTGTTGCGGCGCCAGACCTTCTTCGTGTTCGTGAAAACGAGCAGACGCCGGCCGTCCTTCGACCAGGCGTAGTCGTCGATCTCGAGCGGCTTCTGCCCGGGGGCGGGCACGAGCGCCGAGGCGGAGACGAGGACCCGGCGCGCTCCCGTCGCCGGGTCGTAGCGAACGATGTCCTTCGCCTCCGGCACGGCCGCCGAGGGCTCGAGGGTCGTGTAGGCGCGGCCGCCCTCCGTCCAGCGCGGGGGGCCAAACTTCTTCGCCTCGAACTCTTCCTTCGCGAAGATGCGCCCGAGCTGCGCGTCGAGCGCCTCGACCGCCTTCGGCTCCGCCGCGCGGAGAGCGGGTGGCGCCAGCCACGAGAGGATCAGGGCGAGCGAAAGCAGTCGTCGGAGTTTCAAGTCCGAAATCCGAATTCCGAAATCCGGAATTACTTCTTGAGTTCGCCCAGGCGCCGCAAGTAATCGGCGAACGCCGCCATCCCGCCCTCGGCCTGAGGCCAGTCGTAGTTCTCGTTGGGCGCGTGGTAGCCGTGCTCGGGAAGCGAGAGGCCGAGAAAGAAGACGTCGCTCTTGAGGACCCGCTCCATCGAGAGCACGGCGCCGATCGAGCCGCCCTCGCGGACGAACACGGGCTCCTTGCCGAAGGCGAACTTCATGGCTCCGCGGATCGCGTCGGCGTACGGCCCGGTGGTCTTGCCCTGGTAGGCCGGCAGCTCGTGCTCGGCCGAGACCTTCACGTCCGGGTTCTTCTTCTTCACGAAATCCCGGACGAGCTTGACGATCTTCTTCGGATCCATGTCGGGCACGAGGCGGCACGAAACGATGGCCGTGGCCTTGGGCGGAATGATGGTCTTGACGCCCGGGCCCTGGTAGCCGCCGGCGATGCCGTGGACCTCGAAGGTCGGCATCGTCCAGATGCGCTTCATGACCTCGAGCGCGTCGTCGACCCTCAGGGACCGGAACAGGTGATCCCGCTTGAAGTCCTTGACCGTGAAGCCGCACTTCTTCAGGTCCGCGAGCTCCTTCTTCGTCGGCGGGACGACGTCCGAATAAAAGCCGGGAATCTTGATGCGCCCCGTCTTTCCGTCCACGCACTCGGCGATGAGCGCGCAGACCTCCGTCACCGGGTTGCGCGCGGCGCCGCCCGCGGTGCCGGAGTGCTGGTCGGTCTCGCCCGTCTGCAGCTCGAACCGGAAGCCCTGCAGCCCCCGCAGGCCCGACGGGCAGGCCGGCCGCGCGCGGGAGACCCACACCGTGTCGGAGACGACGATGCTGTCGGTGGCGAAGTCCTTCGCGTTGGCCCGGATGGCCGCCTCGAAGCTCGGGCTGCCGATCTCCTCCTCGAGCTCCCACAGGAACCGGATGTTGAGCGGCACTCCGTGCTCGAAGGCATAGCGCGCGCCGAAGAGCGCGGTCATGGCGGGGCCCTTGTCGTCGGTCGTGCCGCGCCCGAGGTAGCGGTCGCCGTCGCGGGCGAACGTGAAGGGCTCCGACGTCCAGTCCGGGCCCTCGGCCGGCTGCACGTCGAGATGGTTGTAGAGCGTGACGGTCGGGTACTTCGGGTCGCGGTCGAAGCGGCCGTGGACGAGGGGGTGTCCCTTCGTCTCGTAGAGCTTCGCCGTCGCGCCGAAGGACTGGAGCAGCGAGACCGCGTACTCGGCGGCGCGGCGCACGTCGGCCTTGCGCTCCGGCTCGACCGAGATCGAGGGAATCTCGACGATCTTCTTCAGAACGCTCTCGAACTCGGATCGCTTGTCGCGGGCGTAGGCCCGGAGCTCTTCCCGCGTGAATCCGCTCGGCATCCTGATCTCCTTGTCTATTTCTTCTTCTTCGGCTGGGCCTTGCGCGCCGGTGCGGCGGCCTTGTTCGCGGCCTTTTTCTTCTTCGGGGCCGGAGCGGGTTTGGGCTTGGCCGCGGGCTTCGCCTTTGCGGCAGGCGCGGGCTTGCCTTTCTCGGGAGAGGCCGCCCGGGCGGCGGCGCGCGCCGCCTTCTTGGCGGCCGCTGCGGCTTCCTTCTTCTGCCGGGCGCGGGCCTCGGCCTCCTGCTCCATCTGGGCGAGGCGGGCCGAAAGCTCCGACTCGGTCGCCGTCGTGGCATGGGGCAGGCGCTTCTGGACGGCCTCGAGGCGGTCGTGCGGAACCCGCAGGAGGAAGAACGCCGCGTCCTTGGTCTCGCGGGCCTTGGACATGTAGTCGGCGGTCTCGAGGGCGTGGGAGGGTGCGTGGGAGAAGTCGACGGCGATCGCATAGGGCTTTTCGCGCTTTGCGAGCTCGAAGAACCCGGGCCAGCGAGGCTCAGCCACGACGATGTGGGCCCCGCTTTTCTGGAGTTTCAGGAGGCGGTTGTGACGCTCGTCGGTCTCGAATGCCAGGTAAAGAACGCTCATAGCAACGGCGGACTATAACTTACCCGTCCACCCTGTAGTGGCAGCCCCTCGACACGCGGTTGTCCGAGGCGGCCCGGTGAATCGCGAGTGCCGTCTGCACTCCGTTGCGAAGCCCCACGAGCGCATCCGACATCGTTCCACGCCGGTAGAAGTTCTCGATCTCGTCGGAGAGCTCGCCGAGGATGCGCCGGGCGCGATCGAGCCGGCGCTCCGAGCGAAGGAGCCCCACGTAGTTCCACATCGTGTGGCGGACGACCATCCAGTCCTGCGCGATCAGGGCCGGGTCCACGGGCTCGTGCTCCGGCTCCCAGGGCCTGACGCTCGGGATGGGGCGCGGGCGCAGGCGCTCGGCCTCGCGTGCCGCCGCCCTGCCGGCGCGCCAGCCCCACAGGAGCCCCTCGAGGAGCGAGGTCGAGGCGAGGCGGTTTGCGCCGTGGACGCCGGTGCACGAGACCTCGCCGACGGCGCGCAGGTGGCCCAGCCCCGTGCGCCCGTTGCCGTCCACCGCGACTCCGCCGCACGCGTAGTGGGCGGCCGGGACGACGGGCACGGGTCCGGCGGTCAGGTCGAAGCCGTATTCGAGGCAGCGCTCGACCAGCTCGGGGAAGCGACCGCGGATCCAGTCCGCCTTCTTGTGCGAGATGTCGAGCAGGACGTGTGGTTCGTCCCTCTCGAGGAGGCGCTGGTGGATGGCGCGGGCGACGACGTCGCGCGGCGCGAGCTCTCCATCGGGATGGAATTCCTTGAGGAACGGCTTGCCGGAGATGTCGGTGATGCGGGCGCCCTCGCCGCGCAGTGCCTCGGTCAGGAGCAGCCGCCCTTTCGCGTGCACGAGCGCGGTCGGATGGAACTGGACGTACTCGAGGTTCAGGAGGCGCGCCCCGGCCCGGCGGGCCATGGCGAATCCGTCGCCGCGCGCCCCCGGGGGGTTGGTCGTGTGCAGGTAGACCTGGCCGAGGCCTCCGGTGGCGAGGATCGTCTCGCGCGCGAGCTGCGGCGCGACCCCGTCGTTGCCGCGCGAGAGCAGATGCGCGCCGATGACGGCCGGCGGATGATAGCGGTCGGTCGGTTCGGTCGAGTCATGCGAAAGGCTCAGCAGGTCCACGGCGGTCGTCTCGAGGAGCCACCGGATGTTCTTTTCCTTCCGGCAGGCTTCGATGAGGGCCTTCTCGATCGGCGCGCCCGTGGCGTCCTTGACGTGGAGGACGCGCGGGACCGAGTGCGCTCCCTCGAGAGTCCAGTGGAATCCGGCGCCGTCGCGGTCGAAAGGGACTGCGAGCTCCTCGATGAGGAGCGACTGGACGAGGTCGGGCCCTTCGCGGGCGATGAGTGCCACGGCCTCCGGCGAGCAGAGCCCGTCGCCGGCGCGCGCGATGTCTGCGGCGAGCCGATCGGGCGTATCGCCGGGGGGCCGCGCGACGATACCTCCCTGCGCATAGAAGGTGTTGGACTCGCGGGCCTCGTCCGCGCGCGTGACGAGCGTGACGGACGCTCCAGCGCGCGCGGCCGCAAGCGCCGCCGCGCATCCGGCCACACCCGTGCCGAGGACGAGGACGTCGGTCGCTTCGGCGTTCATGCGGTGAAGAGCTCGAGGGAAATGTCCGCGGCGGTCACCGAGTGGGTCAGCGAGCCGACGGAAACCGCGTCGACGCCCGCCTCGGCGTACGACCGGACCGTGTCGAGCCTCATGTTGCCGGAGGCCTCGAGGAACGGGGGCCTGGCCGCCTGGCGAGCGATCGCGCACCAGCGGGCGACGGTTTCGGGCGTCTGGTTGTCGATGAGGACCCGGTCGGCCCCGGCCGCGATGGCCTCGGCGAGGTCGGCCTCGGACTCGACCTCCACCTCGACGGGCGTCCCGGGCGCTCCCGCGCGGGCCGCGGCGACCGCGCGCGCGACGCCTCCGGCCAGCCGGCGGTGGTTGTCCTTGACGAGGACCATTTCGGTCAGATCGTACCGGTGATTCGTGCCGCCGCCGTCGCGCACGGCCCGGCGGTCGAACGGCCGCAGACCCGGGACGGTCTTTCGCGTGTCGAGGATCTGGCAGGGCGTGCCGGCCACGGCCTCGACGAATCGGCGCGTCGCGGTGGCGATGCCGCACATCCGCTGCAGGAGGTTCAGCGCCACGCGCTCGGCCGTCAGGATCGCGCGGGCGCGGCCGGAGAGGTAGGCGAGCGGCGCCGGCGCAGTGACCCGCGCCCCCGGGGCGGCGGCCTCCTCCCAGGCGAGATCCGGGTCCAACAGCTCGAAGACCCGCCGCGCCACGGGCAACCCGGAAACCACGCACTCGGACTTGGCGACGAGCTCGCCGCGCGTGCGCGTGCCGGCCGGAACGGTCGATTCGGTCGTGACGTCCAGGCGGCCGACGTCCTCGGAAAGGAACGCGCGCAGCAGGCCGTCGAGCGCCTCGCCGGTCGGTTCCGTCACACGCTCACGACAGCTCGAGCATCCGAAGCAGGGGCTTCTCGGCGGCCCGGCGCATCTGTTCGGGCAGCACGATCTCGGGCCGCTCGTCGCGCAGGCAGAGGTAGAGCTTCTCGAGCGTGTTCAGCTTCATGAAGGGGCACTCGTTGCAGCGGCAGCCGTTGTCGGGCGGGACCGGGATGTACTCGCGGTCGGGCGCGAGCTTCTTCATCTGGTGGATGATCCCTTCCTCGGTCGCGATGAGGAAGGTCCTGCCGGGAGCGGTCGTGACGTAGTTCAGGATCGAGCGCGTCGAGCCGACGTGGTCGGCGTGCGCGAGGATCGCCTCCGGGCACTCGGGGTGAGCCGCCAGGAGCGCTCCCGGATGCTGGGCCTTGAGCCTCACGATCTCCCGCTCCGAGAACTGCTCGTGCACGATGCAGGTGCCCGGCCAGAGCGTCATCGGGCGGTGGAGCTTCTTCGAGAGGAACGCGCCGAGATGACGGTCCGGCGCAAAGAGGATCTCGCGATCCGGCGGGATCGAGCGGACGATTTTCTCGGCGTTCGAGGACGTCACGATGATGTCCGAGAGCGCCTTCACGGCCGCCGAGCAGTTGATGTAGGTCAGCGAGACGGCTCCCGGATGCTCCTCGCGCCAGGCGCGGAATGCATCCGGCGGACAGGAGTCTTCGAGCGAGCAGCCGGCCTCGTAGTCAGGCAGTACGACTTTTCGGGTTGGATTCAAGATTTTGGCGGTCTCTGCCATGAAGCGGACACCGGCGAAGGCGATCATCTTCGCGTCGCTCGCCTGGGCCTTCCGGGACAGGTCGAGCGAGTCGCCGACGAAATCCGCGAGGTCCTGGATTGCCTCTTCCTGGTAGTAGTGCGCGAGAAGCACTGCGTTTTTTTGTCGCTTGAGCGCGAGGATCTCGGCCTCGAGGTCGAGGCGCGGGTCGATCGAGGAGATGTCGGGAGGCGCCGGGTGCTCCCGGACGTACGGAAAAGCGGGGATTCCGGCGGTCGCGGCCATGGGTCGTGGAGCATAACAAGGCGCGGCCGTAAACGTTTTCCCGGCCCGCCTCGTAACTCTCATGGGTGGCATGAGTTCTGCAAAACGAAAGGCCGTGGCGATGGGAGAGTCGCACTCGAACCCGAGACCGGACCTGAAGGCGGTCCTGTTTCTCGTCGTGACGCTGGGCCTGGCGGCCCTCGAGCTCTGGGGCCTGTTCCGCCTCTTCTAGGACCGGACGCAGCTCACCGCGCGTCCGGAACCCCTTTGGTATATTCGCGAGGGATGGCGACCGAAGTCCGCACGGACAGCTACCACGGGCTCGACCGCAGCGGCCTGGTTTCGGCCTATCGGAACATCTATCTGTCGCGGCGCTTCGACGACAAGGAAATCCAGCTCAAGCGCCAGAATAAGATCTACTTTCAAATCAACAGCGTAGGCCACGAGGCCGTCACCACCGCGGCCGGCATGGTTCTTCGGCCCGGCTACGACTGGTTCGAGTGCTACTACCGCGACCGCGCCCTGATCCTCCAGCTCGGTGTAACCCCCTACGAGATGTTTCTCCAGTCCGTCGGGGCGAAGGACGACCCGGCGTCGGCCGGCCGCCAGATGCCCTCGCACTGGGGGCACAAGCGCCTGAACATCATCTCCAAGTCGTCCTGCACGGGAACGCAGTTCCTGCACGCCGTCGGCGCCGCCGAGGCCGGCTGGAGGATGGGCCGCATCGCGGAGCTCGCCGAGAAGGGCGCCTTCCGCCGCGACGAGGTCGTCTACGTCTCGGGCGGCGAGGGGCAGACCTCGGAAGGGGAGTTCTGGGAGGCGCTCTCGACGGCGTCGAACCTGAAGCTGCCCGTTCTCTTCCTGATCGAGGACAACGGGTACGCGATCTCGGTCCCGGTCGAGGTCAACATCCCGGGCGGCTCCATCTCCAAGCTCGTGCGCTCCTTTCCGAACCTCTTCGTCGCCGAGGCGGACGGCACGGACTTCCTCGAGTCCTACGATGCGCTGCGCTACGCGGCCGAGTACTGCCGCTCGCGGATGGGCCCGGCCCTCGTGCACGCCCGCGTCATCCGGCCCTACAGCCACTCGCTGTCCGACGACGAGGCCCTCTATCGTCCGAAGTCGGAGCGCGAGAGCGAGCAGGAAAAGGA
The DNA here is from genome assembly GCA_963724465.1 of uncultured Acidobacteriota bacterium. GTDB lineage: Bacteria > Acidobacteriota > Thermoanaerobaculia > UBA5066 > Gp7-AA6 > DAHUXD01. The sequence goes on from CAVRUT010000002.1 coordinate 99,223, forward strand.
CCCGCTGACGCGCCTCTCGCGCCTCCTGCTCGAGCAGGGCGTCCTGGGAGAGAAGGAGCTCGAGAAGCTCCACGCCGAGGTGGACGCCGAGATCAACGAGGCGGCCGACCGCGCGCTCGCCGCGGCGGTGCCGGAGCCCGAGTCGGCGTACGAGTTCGTCTATTCGCCGGACGTAGACCCGACCAGTGCCGCCTTCGCGACCGAGCCGGTCTATGCCGAGGGCGCCGCGCCGACGACCATGGTGGACTTGCTCAACGCCTGCATGCGCGACGAGATGAAGCGCGACCCGCGCATCGTCATGTTCGGCGAGGACGTCGCCGACGCCTCGCGCGACGCCGTCCTTGCCGAGTGCAAGGGCAAGGGCGGGGTATTCAAGGTCACGGCGGGCCTGCAGCGCCTCTACGGCGGGGACCGCGTGTTCAACTCCCCGCTCGCCGAGGCGAACATCGTCGGCCGCGCGATCGGCATGGCGGTGCGGGGCCTGAAGCCGGTGGTCGAGGTCCAGTTCTACGACTACATCTGGCCCGCCTACATGCAGATCCACAACGAGCTCTCGAACCTGCGCTGGCGCTCGGGCAACACGTACTCGTGCCCGGTAGTCGTGCGCGCGGCGATCGGCGGCTACATCGGCGGCGGCGCGGTGTACCACTCGCAGTCGGGGGCAGTGCTCATGACGCACATCCCCGGGCTGCGCGTCGTCATGCCTTCCAACGCCCTGGATGCGAACGGACTGCTGCGGACGGCGATCCGCTGCGAGGATCCCGTTCTCTTCCTCGAACACAAGCACCTGTACCGGCAGACCCACAACAAGGGCGTCTACCCCGGGCCGGACTACATGGTGCCGTTTGGAAAGGCCTCGGTCGTCCAGCAGGGGGCGGACGTCACACTCGTGACCTACGGCGCGACCGTCTACCGCTCGTGGCAGGCCGCCAAGGCCTTCACCGAGGAGACCGGGAAGACGGTCGAAATCCTGGACCTGCGCTCGCTCAACCCCTACGACTGGGAGGCGATCGCCGAATCGGTCCGGAAAACCTCGCGCGCGCTCGTCGTCTACGAGGACCCCGTGTCCTGGGGCTATGGCGCGGAGATCGCCGCGCGAATCTCTTCCGAGCTTTTTTCGTATCTGGATGCGCCGATCCAGCGGGTGGCGGCAACCGACACGTTCGTGGCCTATCAGCCGAAGGTCGAGGACTTCATCCTTCCGCAGGCCTCGCACGTGCGGAAGGCCCTCGACAGGGTCGCCCAGTTCTAGAGCTCGAGAAACCTGTTAGACTTTTGACCTCCCCGGAGGACCGATTCGGTCGCCCAGGCGACACCGCCGTGGTGGGTCGCGCGAGTAAGTGGCGCGCTGTGAGTATTTGCAGATTGGGTACGGGTCGTGCTGTATCGATTCCTGCCTCGCGACAAGGAGAAACTCGAATGATCAAGAGGGAAACCCCGGCGGCCGTGGACGGCAACGCGCATCACAGGGCGCTGCGCCGCTGCCACGGCTGCGGGAACTACGCGCGGCCGTCGGCCGAGGCGATGGCGGGGCGAGTGCTCTGCGAGAGGTGCTTCGAGAAGGGCCGGCGCTCCGAGAAGGATGCGCTGACGATCGCCGAAGCCTGATTCCCCGACTCGCATAGAATGCGCCCTCGGTGAAGGCCGACCACCGAGCGACGCTTATCCGGCGCCAGATCTTCTCGCCCGGCCTCTTTTCCGCCACCTTCCAGTGCCCGGATCTCGCCCGCGTCGTCCTTCCCGGACAATTCGCGATGGTCGACGTGCCGGATCGGGCTCGCCCCTATCTGCGACGGGCGTACTCGGTGGCCGACGCGGACCCGCGTGCGGGGACGGTCGAGTTCCTGTTGAAGACCATCGGCAGGGGCACGGCCGCCCTGGAGGAATTGCCCGAGGGTTCTCCGGTGCGCCTGCTCGGTCCGCTGGGAAACACGTTCTCGGTGTCGGACCTGCCTCGCGGAGCGCGCGTCGCGGTCGTCGCGGGAGGGATCGGCGCGGCCCCCTTCCCGGCGCTCCTGCAGGCGCTCGGTTCGGGCGGCGTCGTCGGCGACTTCTACCTCGGCGGGAAAAATGCGCGCGAGCTCGCGCTCAGGTCCCGGTTCGACGGCCTCGTCGAGGGCGACACGGTCCTCGCTTCCGACGACGGCTCGCTCGGAGAGAAGGGCTTCGTCACGGAAGCACTCGCACGGCGGCTCGCGGCGGGGACGCGGTACACACGCCTGTTCGCTTGCGGCCCGATGCCGATGTTTGCGGCCCTGGCGAAGGTCGTCGGGCCGCCAGGCCTCGAGTCGGAGTTCTCGACGGAGGCCGAGATGGGGTGCGGCTTCGGCGCCTGCCTCGGCTGCGTCATCCCGGGGACCGAAAAGCCGTTCATCGTCTCGTGCAGCGAGGGGCCGATCCTGAGCCCGGAGAAGATACGGTGGTGACGTCACCCCCCCTCACCCTGCCCTCTCCCCCCATCGGGGGGAGAGGGGAATTCGATGGGACGGCGCGGACTCGAGAACTCCCTCTCCCGGCGGGAGAGGGAAGGGGTGAGGGGCGCCCCTCATGACCTCCCTCGCCGTCCGCCTCGGCCCTCTCGAGCTGAAGAACCCGATCACGACGGCCTCCGGCACCTTCGGCTACGGTCTCGAGTTCTCGGACTTCGTGGATCTCTCGGCGATCGGCGGCCTCTGCACGAAGGGCCTCTCGCTCAAGCCCCACGCTGGCAACCCGCCGCCGCGCATCTGCGAGACGCCGGCCGGCATGCTGAACGCGATCGGCCTTCAAAACGTGGGCGTCGACGCGTTCCTGTCCGAAAAGCTTCCGAAGCTCTCCACGCTCGGCGCGACCGTCATCGCCAACGTCTGGGGCGACCTCGAAGAGGACTACGTCACGGTCGTGCGGGCACTCGAGGGCGCCGACGGGATCGCGGCCGTCGAGCTCAACATCTCGTGCCCCAACGTGCGCCAGGGCGGCATGCTCTTCGGCAACTCGCCCCCGCTGACGCGCTCGCTCGTGGCGAGAGTAAGAGTTGCCACGCAGCGGCCGCTCATCGTCAAGCTCTCGCCCAACGCCCCCGACCTCGTCGAGTCCGCGCGGGCCGCGCGTGAAGCGGGGGCCGACATCCTCTCGCTTGTGAACACGTTCGTCGGGATGGCGATCGACCCGGAGACGGCGAAGCCCCGCATCTCCTTCGGGACCGGAGGGCTCTCGGGCCCGGCGATCCGGCCGCTGGCGGTGCGGATGGTCTACCAGGTGGCAAAGGCGCTGCCGGGCGTACCTCTCATGGGCATCGGCGGGATCGCGGAACTTTCCGACGTGCTCGAGTTCCTCGCCGCGGGCGCGACCGCCGTGCAGGTCGGCACGGCGAACTTCAAGGACCCGGGTGTATCGGGTCGCCTCGTCGGGGAGCTTGCCGCCTACTGTGAGGCGAAGAAAACGACGGTGACCGCCCTCGTGGGCCGCGCGCAGCGCGCCGGGATCGTCGGCGGGGAAGCGGGAGCCGAGGGATGACGTCGGCCGGAGACAGGGTCTGCATCGCTCTGGACTTCGGCACGCGCGCCGAGGTTGCCGCCGCTGCGCGGCGATTCGCGGGCCGTGTCGGCTGGATGAAGGTGGGGCTCGAGGCCTTCGTGGCGGAAGGGCCGCGGCTCGTCGCCGAAGTGGCCGCGACGGGCGCGAAGGTCTTTCTCGACCTGAAATTCCACGACATTCCCGCCACCGTCGCCGGCGCCGTGGCGTCGGCCGCTCGGTCGGGCGCCGCGATGGTCAACGTCCACGCCTCCGGCGGCCGCGCGATGCTCGAGGCCGCGCGCGACGCGGCGGGGCGGTCCGACCTCCCGCGGCTGATCGCCGTCACGCTGCTGACCTCGATCGACGCTCGGGCGCTCGCCGACCTTCCGATGGCGGGCCATCCCGAGGGAATCGCACGCAGGCTCGCCCTCCTCGCGAAGGAGTGCGGCCTCGACGGCGTCGTCTGCTCGGGGACCGATCTTCCGGCGATCCGCGGCGCGTGCGGTCCGGGCTTCTTGACCGTGGTGCCCGGGATCCGCGCCGCAGGCGCCGACGTGCGGGACCAGAAGCGGGTCGCGACACCCGCCTCGGCACTCGCCGCGGGCGCGGACCTTCTGGTGATCGGGCGCCCGGTCACGGCCGCTCCGGACCCGGATGCCGCGCTATCGCACATCCTCGAGGAGATTCAGGCAGCCGGCTCTCGTACATAATGCGGCCCCAACCATGAGCGAGTGGCGACAGCCCCACGCGACCTGGATCGTCGGCCACCGCGGCGCGCCGCGGCGCGCACGAGAGAACACGATCGAGAGCCTGGATTTCGCCGAGAGCTTCGGCGCGGACGCCGTCGAGTTCGACGTGCGCCAGACGCGCGACGGCGAGGCGGTCCTCTTTCACGACGAGGACGTCGTCCTCGGCACACAGCGCATCCCGGTCCGAAGTTTCACCTGGCGCGAAATCGAAAAGCTTTCGATCCCGTCCGAGTTCGGGGACTATCGGATCCCGCGCCTCGAGCAGGTGTTTCACCGCTACGGGCGCGGGCTGCGCTACATCGTCGAGGTCAAGGGCGGGGCGGGCTTGCAACACGGCACGATGGCCCGGCGCGTGGCCAGGCTCGCGGCTGCGTTTGGCGTCGCCGACCGCTGCCTCGCGGCCTCCTTCGACACGGAGTTCTTGAAGCGGATGCACGAGATAGCTCCGGAGATCGCGACCAGCTTTCTCTTCGACCATCCCGTCGCTCTGCCGTCGGCCGGACAGCCCACGCCGCTCTTTCCGCCGGTGGACGCCATCGGCCCGAAGAAAGACCTCGTCTGCCCGGCGCTGCTCACGCAGGCCGCCGCGGCCGGCCTCTCGGTGCATCCGTGGACGGTGGACGAAGCGGCCGAGATTCGTGGGCTGCTCGCGGCGGGCGTCGCCTCGATCACGACGAACGCGCCCGACGTGGCGCTCGAGATCCGGTCCGGGACCGAGACGCACGAGACGGGACTCGCGATACCCGCCGGAAGCTAGGAGGCGGGAGGCAGGAGGCGGGATGCAGGTCGTCGGATTGCTCCTGATCGGACTGGCCGCCGGTGTATCGGCCGGCATGTTCGGCATCGGCGGCGGCCTCATCGTCGTGCCCGCACTCGTTCTCCTCTACGGGCTCTCCCAGCACGCGGCGGTCGGCACTTCGCTCGGCGCGCTGCTGCTGCCGGTCGGCGCTCTGTCGGCCTGGGTCTACTGGAAGAACGGCAACCTGAACGTCGGATACTCGGCGCTCATCGCCGCCGGGCTCTTCCTCGGCGCCTATGTCGGTGCGCGGCTCGTGCAACCCGTGTCCGATCTGACACTTCGCCGCCTGTTCGCGGGCTTCCTGATCGTCGTCGCGCTGAGGCTCTTCTGGGAGAAGTGAGAGCTCTCGCGTCGCTCCTCCTCGTCGCCGGCTCCTGGCTCCCGCAGCCGAGCGGCTCGATTTCCGAGCTGCGCGGCCTGTCCGCTCTCGACGCGAAGCACGCGTGGGCGAGCGGCTCGGGGGGGACGGTCCTTCGCACGAGGGACGGTGAGCACTGGGAGAAACTGGCCGCGCCCCCCGGCGGCGAGGCGCTCGACTTTCGCGACCTGGAAGCTCTCTCCGGCGAGGTCGTCGTCCTGATGAGCGCCGGGCCGGGCGACGCCTCGCGGATCTACCGCTCGACCGACGCCGGCGCGACGTGGACGCTCGCTCACACGAATCCGGACAAGGACGGCTTCTACGACGCCGTCGCCTTCTGGGACGCGAAGAACGGAATCGTGATGGGCGACCCCGTCGGCGGCCGCTTCGCGGTGCGCGTGACCGAGGACGGCGGCGCCACCTGGGCCGCTCCGCGGGCGCTCGCGATGCCCGAGGCGCTGCCGGGGGAGGGCGCCTTCGCGGCCAGCGGGACCTGCCTCTTCGCCTTGAAGGGCGGCACGGACGCCTGGTTCGTCACCGGCGGTGCGAAGGTCGCCCGGGTCTTCCACACGAAGGACCGCGGCCGGACGTGGACGGTTGCCGGGACTCCTGCTCCCGCGGGCAACGCAACTTCGGGCCTCTTCTCGGTCGCCTTTCTCGACGGCCACCGCGGCTGTGCCGCGGGGGGAGATTACAGGCAGCCCGCGTTCAAGGGCCTGAACGGCATTCGGACCGGGGACGGCGGTGAGACCTGGGCTCCGGCGCCCCTGTCCGCGACCGGCTTCTATTCCGCGGTCGTGCCGATCCCGGGCGAAAAGAACGAGCTCGTCGCCGTCGGCCTGGCCGGCGAGGCCTCGACTCGTGACGCCGGCCGCGCCTGGACCAGGACTGGCGACCTCCCGATGAACGCCGTCTCTTTTGCCGACGACCGCGTCGGCTGGGCGGTCGGGCCGAAGGGGACGATCGTTCGCTTCGCGCCCTCGCCGCGCTAGCCCGGCCTCAGTCCCTTTCGAAGGCGTGGTCTCTCTCGAGGCTTCCCGTGCGGTCCGATCCGCCCCCCTCCTCGCCCTGTTTCTCCCACTCGGCGCGGGTCAGAAGATCGATGGGCCGGAGGCTTTTGCCGGAGAGCTCCCTGTTAATCCCCGGCAGTTCCTTCGCGGTCCAGGAGTCGAAGTCCTTGACGACGTCGCCGAGCTCGCGCTCGAGGGCGGCGGCGCGATCGAACTGGGTCTGCGAGGGGCGACCCTCGTAATAGACTACGCTGTCGTAGAGGGACGCGAGGTACTCGCGCAGGCGCTCCTCGCCGGTGATGGCGCCGCCTTCGGTCGTGGCGACGATCTTCTTGCGCAGTGCGTCCACCTGTCCCGCCGCCGCGCGCAAGCGCGCGGCCATGGGGTCGCCCGAGGGCAGTCTGCCCGCGCGCTCCTCGAGGTTCGTGCGAACGCCGTTGATGCGATCCACGGCGAAGGTCATCTCGCCGAGGGCGCGGTAGAGCTTCATCGCGAGGTCGAACTGAGCCTTGCGGTCCTCGGGCGTGTGCTTCGAGCGGGGATCGGGGACGACATCGAGCTTCGTCTCGTAGGTGTTCTTGTCCTTGGTCATCCGGACCATGTACGTCCCGGGAAGGAGGCGCGGGCCGATTGCGGCGCCGGCCGCCGTGGCCGCGGTCGGGACGCGAGGGGGCTTGAGTCTCATGGACCAGGCCGATCGCGAGAGGCCGCGCCGCTTGCTCGAGGCGATCTTCTCGAGGACCTTTCCGTCGGGGCCGAGCACCTCGATCGTCAGATCTCCGAAGATGTGGCGCTTCTTCTGGTAGTAGACGATCTGAGCGTCGCTCGGGGGATTCGGTCCTTCGAACGCGGCGTCCCCGTTGACCCAGCCGCCCTGCGCCGGAATCCGCTGGACCGCGGGCTTTGCCGGCACGAACGCCGCCTCCTTCGAGAGCATGGCCTGCGTCAACGAGCGCAGCGGCGTGATGTCGTCCACGATCCAGATCCCGCGCCCGTGTGTCGCGACGACGAGGGCCGCGTCGCGCGGGTGGATCGCAACGTCGCGTACGGCGGCGTTCGGCATTTCGCCGCCCTTGTACTGCGCCCACTGCCGGCCGCCGTCGAGCGAGATCCAGAGGCCGAGCTCGGTGCCGACGAAGAGCAGGTCCCTGTCGACGAGGTCCTCCTTGACGACGTGCGCGTAGCCCTTCATCGAGCCGTCCGAGGGCGCCAGGGCGGTCCACGTCCTCCCGTAGTCGGTCGTTTGGTAGACGTAGGGCTTCATGTCGCCGAAGGTGTGCAGGTCGAACGTGGCGTAGGCCGTGCCGGCGTCGAAGTGGCCGGCCTCGAGCGAGGAAACCCAGGCGTTTTTCGGCAGGCCCGGGACGTTGCCGGCGACGTTCGTCCAGGTCTTGCCGCCGTCGCGCGACAGCTGCAGGTTCCCGTCGTCGGTGCCGACCCAGATGAGGTTCGGATCCTTCGGCGACTCGGCGATCGCGTAGATCGTGCAGTGCATCTCGGCCGAGGAGTTGTCGATCGTGACGCCTCCCGACTGTTCCTGCTTCTGCTTCTCGGGGTCGTTGGTCGTAAGGTCGGGCGAGATGCGCTGCCACGTCTGGCCGTGGTCGCGCGTCCGGAAGAGAAACTGCGCGCCGATGTAGACGGTGCCCTTCTGTGTCGGGCTCATGTGGATGGGCGTGTTCCAGTTCCACCGCAGCTTTCCTTCCTTGTAACCCGGCAGCGGTTGGATACTGCGGGTCTCGTGCGTCTTTCGGTTGACGCGACCGATCTCGCCGCCCTGGGACTCGGCGTAGATGTACGTCGGATCCGACGGGTCGACGAACATCCAGAAGCCGTCGCCCCCGTACATGTTCTCCCACTGGGAGTTGGCGATGCCGCCGGGATAGGCGGAGGCGCCCACCCAAGAACTGTTGTCCTGGAGCCCCCCGTACACGTTGTACGGCATGTCCATGTCCAGGCTCACGTGGTAGAACTGCGAGATCGGCAGGTTCTCCGCCTTCCACCAGGTGTTCGCTCCGTCGTACGAATACCAGACACCTCCGTCGTCGCCCGTGATGAGGTGGTCGGTGTTGGCGGGGTCGATCCACACCGTGTGGAAGTCGCCGTGCGCGCCCCCGCCGACCTGGGAGAAGCTCTTGCCGCCGTCGGTCGAGCCGATGAGCGTGAGATCCGGCTTGTAGAGCTTGTTCTCGTCCTTCGGGTCTACGATGAGGTTGGCAAAGTAGAAGGGGCGCCAGACCATCCACTGGCTGCGGTCCATGGCCTGCCAGGTCGCGCCGCCGTCGTCCGAGCGGTAGAGGCCGTTCCTCGGGATGACGGCCTCGATGAAGGCGTAGACGACGCTGGGCTTCGAGGGGGCGACGGTCACGGCGACCCGGCCCCAGGGCTTCGGGGGCAGGCCCTTCGCGCTCTTTTCGTCGAGGTCGGACCAGGTCGCGCCGCCGTCGGTCGTCTTGAAGAGCCCGCTCGCGCTCGCCGCGTCGGATCCCTCGCCGCCGGAGCGGAATGTCCAGCCCGTTCGGCGGAAGTCCCACATTCCGGCAAAGAGAGTGCTCGGGTCCTGGCCGTCCATCGAGATCATGGAACAGCCGGTCGAGAGGTTCGACCCCTTGAGAATCTTCGTCCAGGTCTTTCCGCCGTCGGTCGTCTTGTAGACGCCGCGGTCGTCGCTGTCCGACCAGAGCCTGCCCGGGGCGCAGGCGTACACGGTGTCGGTGTGGGTCGGGTCCACCAGGATCTTCACGATCCGTTCGGTTCCGCCGAGGCCCACGTTCGACCAGTTGTCGCCGCCGTCCACCGACTTGTACAGCCCATCGCCGATCGAGACGTGTTGCGCGTCCAGGACTCGCCGGTGCCGACCCAGACGACCTTCGGGTTCTTCGGGTCGATCGTGATGGCGCCGATCGACTGGACCGGCTGCTTGTCGAAAACGGGCTTGAAGGTCGTGCCGCCGTTGACGGACTTCCAGACGCCGCCCGAGGCCGCGCCGACGTAGACGGTCAGGCGCGATCCCTCGCGCACGGCGTCGATCGCCGCGACGCGCCCGCTCATGGTGGCCGAGCCGATGTTGCGGGCGCCGAGGCCCGAGATCGTCTCGGAGTCGACCCGGACGGCCGGGGCCGCCGCGGGTTGCGCCGCGGGGGCGGCGAGCGCGGCGCCGAGCAGGGCCGCGGGGATCGCGAGAAGGGTGCGTGTCTTCATCGGCGTCCTCACCTGCCCGCCGGCGCGGCCGGCATCGCGAAGAGCCGATCGTCCATCGGCATGTTGGCCTCGATGCTGTCGTATACGACCGTGGAGCGGTTCGAGCTGCCCTTGCGTCCGAGCTCGACCGAGTGGGGGAGATACCAGCCGGCGACGGCCTTGTAGTCGCCGAGCGTGGCCTCCGTCTCCTGCTCCGCGCCGCGGATCATGCGCTTGAACTCGATCTTGATCGGGACGAAGTAGTCGGTGTCCATGTAGTAGTACTCGACGTCGCCGTTCTTCAGGGTCAGCTTGAGCTTCCAGGCGTCGGTCCCTTCGACGGGCTCGGTGCCGGCGAACTCGACCGTGTTGCCCTTCTCCTTGTAGTGGACGAGCTGCCCGTCGAAGACGGAGTCCTCGACGATGCCCTTCAACTCTTCCTCGCCGAGGGGCTCGGGGTCCTTCTTGCCCTGCCAGGGCTCGATTTTCCAGCCGGACCTGCCGTCCCAGGCGGTCACGCCCGTCATTCCCTGAAACGTCAATTCCTGGCGGACGAGGTCGGGGCGCTTGTTCTCCTCGAGGACCTTCGCTTCGAAGCCACCGCCGCTCCGGAACTTGCCGCTGCGCTTCAAAGTCTTGACTGCCTCGATCTTCTCGATCCCCCCGACCGCCTTGACGTACTTGGCGACGATCTCCTCGGCGGTCGGCGGAGCAGACGGTGCCTGGCCAAGAAGCGGCGGCGCGGCAAGTAGAGCGAGAAGGGCCAGAGATCCTTTGCGTCCAGGCATCCGAATCCCTCCTTGACGACGAAAAACACAGCGGACCCGGGCGGGGCTCCGCTCGGGAGGTTATTACGCAGGAACGGGCCGACGGTTGCGGAAAGAGTTGTGACCGGCCCGGCCAGAGCGGCCGGAGGCCCCTCGGGTGTCGGGCCCTACGGCTGGATGACCAGGTGGGTTCCGCCGAAGACCTCGAGGGCGGCGCCGGTGATGCCGGCGGCATCGTCGGAGGCGAGAAAGAGGACGGCGCGCGCGACGTCGCGGGGCCAGAGCTTTTCGGCCAGGGGCTCCGCGTGAACGCCCTCGCCTTCCTCCTTCCGGTTCTCGACGGTGCCCGGGCAGACGGCGTTGACGGCGATGTTGTGGGAGCGGAACTCGCGGGCCAGGGCCTGCGTCATGCCGATCAGGCCGAACTTCGCCGCGCTCTGGGCGACGACGTTCGCGTCGCCGCGCATGCCGTGGATCGGAGGCGACGTTGACGATCCGTCCGCGCCGCCGCTCGACCATTCCCGGGAGGACGGCGCGGCAGAAGGCCGCCGCTCCCGTCAGGTTCGTCGCGATGACGCGGTCCCAGTCCTCGGACGAGAGCTTGAGAAACGGCCGCCAGATGAAGATGCCGGCGTTGTTGACCAGGACGTCCACGGGCCCGAGCTCCCGCTCGGTGCGCGCGACGCAGTCCTCGGCCGCCAGGGGCATCGTGATGTCGGCGGGGAACGTGACGCTCCGGCCGCCCGCCGCGGCGATCTGCCGGGCGGTTTCCTCGAGCTCCGCCGCCGTGCGCGCCACCAGGGCGACGCGGGCGCCCTCCTCGGCGAAGCGCAGGGCGATCGAGCGGCCGATGCCGCGCCCGGCGCCGGTGACGAGAACGGTCCGATTCTGGAACTTCACTCGCCTGCCGCCTTTCCGAGCTCGGCGAAGAGCTCGTCGGAGAAGAGCCGGTCCGCGTCGGGTCCGGCGAACGTGGGCCCGGTCAAGAGCGACACGTCGCCCTCGCTCTCAGCGGGCCGGTCGATGCGCACGCGCTCGACTGAGAGCGGGAAGATACGGCGCGCGGGATCGGTGCTCGACACCCGTCCCCGTCCGGCGCGCGCCTGGATGGAGGCCGTCACCTGGCGGTGGAGGTAGAGGATCGTCGCGGTCCCGCGACGCACGAGGTTGAAGGCGGTGCGGCTCCCGGCCATTACGGCCACGGCGACCCGGGAGGCGGAGCCGGCGCGCAGTTCGCCGAGAGTCAGCAGCGCGACGCGCGGAAACCCTTCCGGATCGGTCGTCAGGAACGGAACGACGAGGCGCCGGCGCTTTCGGAATCCCTCGCCGGAGAGGGCGGACTCGAGCTCTCGCGGCATCCGGCTGAAATCGGGCACGGAGATAGTGTAACTGGCGCGTGGCGGGATACGGGATGCGGGATCACGGGATGCGGGGAATATGATCCGGCCATGAAGAGGAGCGCCGTGGGAGTCCTCTTGATGGCGGTTGCCGCAGCCTCGGCGCGGGGGGCGGAGCGGGACGCGAAAGCCGACGACGTCGGCCGCGAGCTCATCGCGGCGATGGGCGGCGAAGGCGCCTGGGAGAAGGCGCGTCAGTTCCAGTTCGACTTCGTCGTCGTCAAGGAAGGCAAGGAAGTTGCGCGCTTCGCGCACGCGTGGGACCGCTACACCGGCGACTATCGCCTCCAGGGCGTGGACAAGGCGGGAGCTCCCTACACGGTGTACTTCAACGTAAATACGAGGGCGGGGAGGGTCCTCGTCAACGGTGTGGCGGCCGAAGGCGCCGAGCGGGACAAGAGGCTCGACAGCGCCTACGAGCGTTTCATCAACGACACGTACTGGCTGCTCGCGCCGTGGAAGGTCTTCGACCCCGGCGTCCATCTCGCGTACGACGCCGAGAAGCCGTGCCCCGGGAGCGGGACGTGCGACGTGCTGAAACTCTCGTTCGAGAACGTCGGCCTCACCCCGAAGGACGTGTACTGGCTGTGGATCGCGCGCCAGGGGCGGCGCCTTGTCCAGTGGCAGTACGTGCTCGGCGGCGCGGACGAGCCGCCCACGACGGCCGAGTGGAAGGACTGGCAGAAGTTCGGCGGGATCCTCCTCTCGCTCGACAAGCCGATCACGGGCGGAGCCTTTCGAGATCCGCTTCGAGAGGGTCGCGGTCGCGCCGGTGCGCGACGATTCGCTCTTCGCACCCCGGCCGTGAGCCGTGAACCGTGACTCCCGAACCGCGGCTCTTCGCGGTTCGACTCGCTGCGTTCGCGGCGTACGCGACGTTGCCGTCGCCTGCGCCTCCACGCCGCCGGCCGGGATGCGCGTCGAGAGGATCGCGACGCACGCGCTTCCCGAGCCCAACGAGGTCCTCGTCGTCACGCCGCCGTCGTACGATGCCTCGCCCGGCCGCCGTTATCCCGTGCTCTACTTCCTGCACGACGGGTACGGGGACGGCCGCACGCTCGAGCGGCGCGGCGTCGCCGCCGAGGCCCTCGCGCGGATGCGGGAGGGCAGCCTGCCGGAGTTCCTGATCGTGGCGCCCGACGGGCCCGGCAGCTGGTTCTCGGATTCGCACGACGGCGTCCGACGGTACGAGGAGTACCTGACCGGAGACCTGCCGCGGGCCATCGAAGCGCAGTACCGCGTCCTTCCCGGACGCAGTGCCCGCGGGATCACCGGGATCTCGATGGGCGGCTACGGATCGGTCAAGACCGCGCTCAAGCATCCGAACTTCTACGGCTCGGTTTCGGCGCTCTCCGGGGCAATCATCCCGTTCGCGTGGGAGGAGCTCCCGCGCTACAGTCTCGTCGCCCGCTTCACGCTCATGCGGGTCTTCGGCCGGACGAAGGAGGACAATTCGCTCGACGCCAACGACGCGTGGCTCCTCCTGTGGGGTCTGTGCTTCGACACGCCTCCTTTCGAAGTGGAGCTGCGTGCCGGGACGGAGGACTTCTACGGCCTCCAGCGCGTCGCGGCGCAGTACGGCATGCTGTTGAACGAACGCGGCATCCCGACGACCGTGGTACTCGAGCCCGGCGGCCACGACTGGAGCTACTGGAAGGGCGCGATGATGGAGATCCTGGCCTGGCACGGCGCCCGGTTTGAATATGATCCCCGTTGATGGCCGGGAATTCTTCCAACGGACGGCGCCTCGTCCTCTTCGACATCGACGGGACGCTGCTGTCGGCCGGCCGCGTCGCCCGCGATGCGATCCTGCGTTCGCTCCAGACGTCCTACGGCTGGAGCTATTCGCCGGACCACGAGGACCGCGGGAAGTTCGACTTCTCGGGAAAGACGGATCCGCAGATCGTCCGGGAGCTCGTCCTCGACGACGTCGGGCGCGAGCGCTTCGAAAGCGGCCTGCCGCGCGCCCTCGAGCTCTACCTCGAGGAGCTGGAGCGCCAACTCGCGCCGGGAACGGTCGTGCCCAAGCCCGGGATCACGGAGCTGCTCGAGCGACTGGCGACGGAGCCGAGCGTCACGCTCGGCCTCCTGACCGGGAACCTCGAGCGGGGTGCCCGCCTGAAGCTCGCGCCTCCCGACTTCAACCGTTACTTCCCCTTCGGGGCGTTCGGCAGTGACTCGGCCGACCGGTACGAGCTTCCGCCCATCGCCGTCGAGCGGGCCCTCGCCCACACGGGTCGACGCTTCGAGGGCAAGTCGGTCGTGATCGTCGGGGACTCGGTCCACGACGTGGCCTGTGGCCGCTCGCTCGGTGTGCGCGCCGTGGCCGTGGCTACCGGAGTGACGAGCCGCGAGGCGCTCGCGGCGGAACGCCCCGATGCTCTCTTCCACAGCTTCGCGGACACGGACCGGGCGCTCGCGGCAATCCTGGAATGACGGCCCGGTTGCTCCCGGCGCTTCTCATCGGGGCCTGGCTCTGGGTTCCCTTCCGGATCGAGGCGCAGGCGCCCCTCGGCCGAGCGCCCTTCGACAGCCCGCCGCCGCCCGGCAGCACGGTCACGCTTTCGCTCGACCTCGATGCGGCGCGTGCCATTCTTGGCGTACTGTCCGCATCGCGGTTCGACACCGAAGCGGCGGCGAGTCTCGAGGCGCTTCCCGCCGTCCAGGCGACGATCCGGGACTCCAGGCGTCCCACCGATGTCTTCGAGCACGACCTCCAGGCGGCCTTCGACGAGAAGGCGCGCGTCACCGTCCTCGACTTCCGCCGGGTCCGGGAGGATCGCGGCCGGTGGAATGAGTTCCTCGGGATGCTGGCTGCCCGCTCGGCCGAGCTGACGAAGCTCGCCTCCGACCGGGCGCGGGCCCTGCTGCCGGTGGACCGCGCTATCGCCGTGAGGCAGACGATCTATCTCACGTTCGGGCTCGCGGGGCGCGCCGACCACATCGTCGTTCCCACCGGGGGCGGGGCGGGCTGGTCGGTCGTCGTCGACCTCGCTCGGGCCCTTACGGACGTGCAGTCCTCCGCGCCTGCCGACCAGATCAAGCGCCTCTCGCGCCTGATGGCCGCGGAGGCCTACCAGCGGGCCTGGGCGGAGTACCGCTCGGGCAGCCCCGCCTGGCAGAAGCGGGACGCTTCGCTCGGCCAGCTCGAGCCGCTCCTGAAGCGCGTGGCTGAGGCCGGGCCCGTCGCGATCTACAGCATCGACGAGAACTTCTTCCCGCTCGCGATCTGGTTGAAGCAGCCGATGAGGGACGACCTCGACGAGTTGAACCGCGTCGCCGACCGTCTCGTCTCCGCTGAAGCAGACCTCGAGGCGCGGATGGCCGTCGCCGCCGAGATCCAGAAGCCGGACTTCACCGCGAGCGTGGCCGGTCCGGCGGGCGCGTTTCTCGCGGACGGAGTCATCCAGGCGCTCGGTCTCGAGGCGTACCGCGCGGCGCTTGGGGGAGGCCCGCGCGCCTTCTTCGAGGCGTACGAGCGCGCAGTGGAACGCAAGGGGAGCGGATTGATTCCGCTCTCCAAGACGATCCGGGAGCAGCTCGCCGCGGCCGCGGCGCCGAAGAAATGAGCCGTCATCCCGAGCGCAGCGCTGGGCTCCTCGGGACGACAGTTAAGGAAAACCGATGGACTCCTACCTCGCCCTCGAAAAGACGCTCCTGCTGCTGTGCGCGAACCTCGCGATCATCATCGGCTCGGCCCGCGTCGCCGGGTGGCTCTTTGGAAAGGTCGGCCAGCCGCCGGTCGTGGGCGAGATTCTCGCGGGTGTGATCCTCGGGCCCTCGTTCGCCGGCAGGTTCTACCCGGGGGCGATGCGGACGATGCTGACTCCAGCGACGACGACCGTACTCTCCGCGATGGCGCAGGTGGGGCTCGTACTGCTGATGCTTCTCATCGGGCTCGAGTTTCCCTTCGACCGGCTCCGCGACGCCGCGCGCGCCTCCCTTTTCGTCGCCGTCGCGGGCATCGCCGTCCCGTTCGCGGCGAGCTACGCCCTCGCCGGATATCTCTTCGGGATCTCGCCGGTGAAGGCGCCGGAGCTCGCGTTCCGGCTCTTCTTCGCGACCGCCGTCTCGATCACGGCGATCCCGGTCATGGGCCGCATCCTCATGCACACGCGGCTGACGCGCACGCGCATGGGCCTGACCTCGATCACCGCTGCCGCGATCGACGACGTGCTCGGCTGGGTCCTGCTCGGCGCCGTCGTCGCAATGGCGACCCACGGTCAGGCGAATCTCGGCTCGCTCGCCCTCTCGCTCGCCGGCGTCGCGGCGCTCGGCGCCGCATTCTGGGCTCTCGGGCGGTTCGGGCTGGCGAGGCTCGGCGTCCGGAGGACGGGGGAGGGGGCCTGCCGGCCGGCACGCTCGCCGCGGTCCTCGTCGCCGTCTTCACCGCGGCCACCGCGACCAACGCCGTCGGTGTGTTCTCGATCTTCGGCGGGTTCCTGTGCGGGATCGCCGGCTCGTTCAACCGGGACCTCGCGGAGGGAATCCGCGTCTCGATCGGGGATCTCGTCGCGATCCTCTTTCTCCCGATCTTCTTCGTCTTCTCGGGCCTGCGCACGGACATCGGATCGCTCGGGTCCGACCCGAAGCTGTGGATGGCGCTCCTTCTGGTCGTGCTCGTATCCTGCGCCTCGAAGTTCGGCGCCACCGCCCTCGCGGCGCGGGCGAGCGGCCTGCCCTGGAAGGAGTCGCTGTCGATCGGGCTCCTCATGAACACGCGGGCCCTGATGGCGCTCGTCGTCATCAACGTCGGCGCCGACATGGGCGTGATTTCCCCGGCTGCCTTTTTCTGGCTCGTGACAATGGCGCTCTTCACGACGGTCGTCACGACTCCGATCCTCACGAGGATCTACCCGTCGACGGAGGCCGCGCATGGGTGGGGCGAGTCGGCGCCGGGCTCGGCCCGGGCGCGGTAGACTTTCGCGATACGGTTCCCCGGTTCGAGGCAAGGAGGAGGGAATGAGTCTGTCCGGATGGATCGCGCGGCTCGCGGCGGCGGCGGGCCTCTTCGCCTTCGAGGCGGCCGCGGCCCACGCTCAGGCGCCGCCGCGGATCACGCTCTCCGTGGACGCGAGCGACGCCGTGCGTCGGATCTTCCACGTGACCGAGTCCATTCCGGCCGGGGCGGGGCGGCTGACGCTTGTCTACCCGAAGTGGATCCCCGGCGAGCACGGGCCGACGGGCCCGATCACGGATCTCGTCGGGCTCAAGATCTCCAAGGGTGGCCGGGCGGTCGCCTGGAAGAGAGTGCCGACCGAGATGTGGTCCTTTTTCTGCGACGTCCCGGCCGGGGCCGAACCGTTGGAGATCCGCTTCGACTCCGTAGCGGCGCTCTCGTCGGACACGACCGCGACCGCTCAGCTTCTCGTCCTCAACTGGTGGAGCGTGCTGCTCTATCCGCAGGGGCCCGGCGACAACGCGACGCTCTTCGCGCCGAGCCTGACGCTGCCCCGGGGCTGGAAGTACGGCACGTCGCTCCCCGCGGAGAAACAGGCCGGCGACACGATCGCCTTCCGTCCGGTCGCGCTGGTGACGCTCATCGATTCGCCGGTCCTCGCCGGCGCGCATTTCCGGACCGTGGACCTGACGCCGGGACAGAAGCCGGGCCACTTCCTCCACCTGGCCGGCGACAGCGCGGCGGCCGTCGAGATCGCGCCGCAGGACGTTGCGCATTACCGACGGCTCGTGGCCGAGGCCCTGGCGCTCTTCGGGGCGAGGCACTACGACAGCTACCACTTTCTTCTCGCGCTGTCGGACCACGTGCCCCCGAACGGCCTCGAGCACCACGAATCGAGCGACAACCACGCGAGCGAACGGACGTTCCTCGAGGAGGCGCCGAAGGAAGTGATGGGGACCCTCCTTTCCCACGAGTACGTGCATTCCTGGAACGGCAAGTACCGCCGCCCCGAAGGCCTGGTCTCGGGAATGTCGGCCGACTACCAGCCCCCGGTCGACAGCAGCCTTCTGTGGATCTACGAGGGCCTGACGGAGTACTACGGCGACGTGCTCGGGGCGCGCAGCGGCCTGCGGACCCCCGACCTCTACCGGGAAAATCTCGCGCTCTACGCAGCCGGGATGGACCACCAGGCCGGGCGCGCCTGGCGCCCGCTCGAGGACACGGCCGTCGCGGCGCAGCTGCTCTATCCCGCGCCGCCGGCGTGGACCGACTGGCGCCGCGGAGTCGACTACTACCCGGAGAGCGAGCTGATCTGGCTCGAGGCCGACGTCCTCATCCGCCAGAAGAGCGGCGGGAAGAAATCCCTCGACGACTTCGTCCGCGCGTTTCACGGAGCTCCGGGCGGCGGCCCCGCGGTCAAACCCTACGGGCTCGACGACGTCGTCGAGGCCCT
This sequence comes from uncultured Acidobacteriota bacterium, assembly GCA_963724465.1. Lineage (GTDB taxonomy): Bacteria > Acidobacteriota > Thermoanaerobaculia > UBA5066 > Gp7-AA6 > DAHUXD01. The sequence continues at coordinate 117,331 of CAVRUT010000002.1, forward strand.
GAACGCCGTTGCCCCGTACGACTGGCGCGCGTTCTTCCAGCGGCGCGTCTCCGACGTCGCGCCGCGCGCTCCACTGGCGGGAATCGAGAACGGGGGATGGAAGCTGGTCTACACCGACTCGAGGCCCGAGCTGACCCGCGCCGCGGAAGAGGAATCCAAGCTCTACGACTTCTGGTACTCGCTCGGCATCATGGTCCAGGGCGAAGGAGGCAGCGACGACGCGGGCTCCGGCATCGTCCGCGACATCGTACCCGGGATGCCCGCAGCGGCGGCCGGGGTCGGGCCGGGGATGAAGCTCGTGGCGGTCAATGGCCGGCGTTATTCCGAGAAGGGGCTGCGCGACGCGTTGCGGGCGGCGAAGGAGTCCCACGAACCGATCGAGCTGCTCGTGGAAAACGTCGACACGTTCGCGACGGTGAAGGTCGACTACCACGGGGGCGAGGCGTACCCGCACCTCGAGCGGGACGCGTCCCGTCCCGACGTGGTCTCGGCCATCGGTCGGTCTCTGGCGCCGGAGGGCGCGAAGTAGGCGCGCCGCATGACTGAGACCGACGACGTCCTCGGCGAGAAGGAAGTGGCACTGCGGGCCGTCCTGTCCCAGGTGCCCATCGTCCTCTGGACCACCGACAGGGAGCTGCGCTTCACCGACACCATGGGCGCGGAGCATGAGCTGCTGAATCAGAACCCGGGCGACGTGCGCGGCATGAGCCTCTTCGAATATTTCCGGACGACGGATCCCGAATTCGGGCCGATCGCGGCGCACCGTCGCGCGCTTTCCGGAGATTCGGTCACGTACGAGGCGACCTGGAAGCACCGGACGTTCCAGACCTACGTCGAACCGCTGCGCGACGCCGCCGGGGCGATCCTCGGCGTCATCGGGGTCGCCTTCGACATCACGGAGCGCAAGCGGACGCAGGAAGACCTGCACCGCTCGGTGGCGCTTCTGAAGGCGACGATCGACTCGACAGCCGACGCGATCCTGGTCGTCGACGCCAGCGGAAAGATGGCGAACTTCAACCGCCGGTTCGTCGAGCTGTGGGGGATCCCCGACGCGGTCGCCGAGAGCCGCGACGAGAGCAGGGCGCTCGAATCCGTTCTGGACAAGCTCGCCGACCCGGCGACGTTCGTCAAGAGGGTGATGTCCGTGTACGCGCAACCGGCGGCGCCCAGCCACGACGTCGTCGAGATGAAGGACGGGCGGCTGATCGAGCGGGATTCGCTGCCGCAGATCGTCGACGGGCAGACGGTCGGACGCGTCTGGAGCTTTCGCGACGTGACGGAGCGCCAGCAGGTGGAGGAAGGCATCGAGCAGACGCTTTCGCTCCTCAGGGCGACGCTCGAGGCCACCGCCGACGGCATCCTCGTCGTGGACAGCGAGGGCGCGATCGTCAGCTACAACCGCAAGTTCGCACAGATGTGGCGCATCCCGGAGGACGTCCTGGCTTCCCGCGACGACAAGGAGGCGCTGACATTCGTGCTCGACCAGCTGCGCGACCCCGAGCGCTTCGTGAAGAAGATCCAGGACCTCTACCGCGAGCCCGAGGCAAAGAGTTACGACTGGCTCGACTTCAAGGACGGGCGCGTGTTCGAGCGGTACTCCGCGCCGCAGAAGGTGGCGGGCAAGACGGTCGGGCGTGTCTGGAGCTTTCATGACGTGACGCGATTGCGCCTGATGGAGGACACGATCCGCCGGCACACACGGGCGTTCGACCACATCAGCGACGCCGTTCTCACCCTCGACCTCGAGGCCCGGATCGTGGACTGGAACCCCGGGGCGGAGAAGATGTTCGGATACGCCAAGGCCGACATGCTCGGCAGGACGCCCGACCTCCTGCGGCCGGCCGGGGCGACCCGGACGGCCCAGGACCTTCTGGCCGCCATGCGGCGGGAAGGCCGCTGGAGCGGCGAGGCGCGGTTCGTCCGCAAGGACGGAAGCAAGGGCGTCTGCGACATCGTCGTGGTGCCGCTCTTCGACGACTTCGGGCGCGTCCTCGCGGCGCTGGCCGTCTGCCGGGACGTGACCGACCGCAAGAGCCTCGAGGAGTATCGCCGTCGCGAGTCCAATCCGTAGCGTGCCCGGCCCGACACGGCGGGACCGCGTTTACGCAGTCACCGCGGGCTTCCTCGGCTGGACGGCCTGCTTCGAAACCGCGACGATCCTCGCCCTCGCGGCCCTGCTGTTGTCCGGATCCGAGCAAAAAGGGAAGCACTTCATGGAAGAGGTGGTGTCCTGAGCGCGCCCTCTTCCGGGAACAATGGCAAGATTGTGATCGAATTGCGGGGTCGGCTCGTCCAGGATTTCGCCGGAGAAATACAGGAAACACCGTGACCCTTTCTGCCGGGACGCGGCTGGGGCCTTACGAGGTCTTGTCGCCCATCGGGGCCGGTGGGATGGGCGAGGTGTACCGGGCGCGCGACGAGCGACTCGGGCGGGACGTGGCGATCAAGGTCCTGCCGGCCGAGCTCGCCGAGAGCTCCGAGCGCCTGAAGCGCTTCGAGAAGGAGGCGCGTTCGGCCTCGGCGCTCAACCACCCCAACATCGTCACGGTCTACGACATCGGCTCGACCGACGGCACCTCGTGGATCGCCATGGAGCGCGTCGAGGGAGAGACGCTGCGAAAGCTCCTCGCCGCGGGGCCGATGCCCCTGAAGAAACTGCTGGCCGTCGGGACCCAGATTGCCGAAGGGCTGGCCAAGGCCCACGACACGGGGATCGTGCACCGGGACCTGAAGCCCGAGAACGTGATGGTGACGAAGGAGGGCGTCGCCAAGATCCTGGACTTCGGCCTGGCGAAGCTGACGACGCCGACGGGGCAGAGCGGAGAGCTGACGCAGTCGCCCACGGTCTCGGCGGGGACCGAGGTCGGCGTCGTGCTCGGGACGGTCGGGTACATGTCGCCCGAGCAGGCACTCGGCGAGGCGCTCGACTTTCGCTCGGACCAGTTCTCGTTCGGATCGATTCTGTACGAGATGGTCTCGGGCAAGCGGGCGTTTGCGCGGGCGAGCGCGCCGGAGACGATGACGGCGATCATCCGAGGGGAGCCCGAGCCGCTCGCGACGGCCGCGCCCGACTCGCCCGTTCCCCTGCGCTGGATCGTCGAGCGCTGCCTGGCCAAGGACCGCGAGGAGCGCTATGCCGCCACCAGGGACCTCGCCCGCGACCTGGCGCGGCTTCGGGAGGGCCTGACCGAGGGAAGCCTCTCGGGTGCGGTGATCGCGGCGCCCGCGGGTCCGCGCAGACGGCAGCGCTCTCTCGCCCTCGCCCTCGCGGCAGCTACGCTCGTGGTCGGCGCGGCCATCGGCATCGTTGTGACGAGGAGGCCCCGCGAGGGTCCGCCGACCTACCGTCCCCTGACGTTCCACCGCGGAGCTCTGGGTGGGGCACGCTTTGCGCCGGACGGGAAGACCATTCTGTACGCCGCCGCCTGGGAGGGGAAGCCCCCGCAGCTCTATTCGACGCGCCTGGACTCGACCGAATCGACCACCCTGCCGTTCCCGAGCGCCGACCTGCTCTCGATCTCGGCTGCGGGCAAGCTCGCGATTCGCGTCCTTCACGGTGACGACCCCGCCGCCATCGCGGAGGTGTCGATGGCGGGGGGGGCGCCTCGGGAGCTCATCGCGACCGACCCTCCGGAGGCACTGCAGTTCGCGCAGACGATAGCGGACTATTTCCCCGGCGAGGACCGCCTCGCGGTCGTTCGCGACGGTCAGCTCGAGTTTCCCGCCGGAAAAGTCCTCGTGCCCAAGACCACCACCACCCAGGTGACCGGTTTGAGGTTCTCCCCGGATGGAAAGCACATTGCCTACGCCGAGTTCCAGGGCCGGCTCACCCACGCCGTGGGCGTCGCGGATCTATCCGGAAACAGGAAGATCCTGTCCGGGGGTTGGGAGATCATCTCGTCGCTCGCCTGGCATCCCGGCACGGGCGAGCTCTGGTTTTCCGCCCGCAAGCGGGGCGTCGGCATCGGCGTCGTCGAGCTCCACGCCGTCTCGCTTTCCGGTGCCGAGCGCCTCGTGGCCCAGTCGCCACTGCTCTTGATCGTCGAAGACATCGCCCGCGACGGTCGGGTCCTCGCGCGCAGCGACGACTGGCCGGAGACGATGATGTGCCTGCCGCCGGGAGCCTCGCGGGAGGTCAACCTGACGTGGCTCGACTTTTCCCAGAGCGCGGCGCTCTCTGCGGACGGCAAGGACCTGCTCTTCATGGAGGGAGGCGCGGGGGCCGGGGCGACCGGCGGCCTCTACATGCGCAAGACCGACGGCTCAACGCCTGCGGTCCGGCTCGCCGACGGCTGGACGGCGGCGGACCTGTCGCCCGACAAGAAGTGGGCCGTGCAGTTCGCGCCGGACCATCTGACGGTGATTCCCGTCGGACCGGGCGAGACGAAGACGATCCAGGACAAGGGTTTCCAGTACCGGAAGGCACTCTGGTTCCCGGACAGCAAGAGACTCCTCATCGCGGCGACCGTTTCCGGGCATGGCCCGCGCGCGTACGTGCGCGACGTTGCGGGCGGCCCGCCCCGGCCGATCACCCCGGAGGGAACCGTGGGCGCGCAACTCTCGCCTGACGGGATGCGCGTCGCCGTCGTCGACCAGAAGACCAACAAATGGGCCGTCTATCCGATCGACGGCGGAGAGCCGCGCCCGGTTCCCCCGGTCGGGGAGAATGAGGCCGTGGATGGGTGGGACGACAAGGGCGAAGGCCTCTACCTCGCGTCCGGCGATCTGAAGATCCGATACGACCGCCTCGATCTGGCGACCGGGAAGCGAACGTTCGTCAGGGAGATCACGCCAGCCGACACGACCGGCGTCGCCTCGCTCGCCGACGTCCGGCTGACACCCGACGGCAAGTGCTACTGCTACAGCTTCATGCGCGCCCTTTCCCGTCTCTACGTCGTCGACGGGCTGCGCTGATCACGGCGCGCGGGGCGGTCCTGGCTGCGAGCCACCGTGGCTTTCGAGACAGCGGGCCGCTACGATCCGAGGAACGTGACGCTTGCTGCGGGGACGCGACTGGGGCCTTAGGTTGCGCCCTTCGCTCCGGCGCTCCCGGGCGGCCTGGAACCGGGCATCTCTCAGGAAGGGGGCGCCTCGCCCGCCTGTTCGCGCAACTTCTGGTAGGTCTCGGGGGTCGCCATCGCGATGATCTGGTCTCCGGCGGAGAGCTGCGTTGCGCCGGCCGGGACCACCATCTCCTGCCCATGGAGGATCGCGACCGCGATCGTTCCGGCGAGAGGCCCGAAGGCCTCCATGACCGTTTTGCCGGCGAGCGACGAGCCTGTGGCGATCCGCACGGCGACGAGGACGCCTGCCCCGTCGGTCACCTGAATGGGATTCCCGGACTTGAGAAGGCTGACGAGCCTCGGCAGGGTCAGCCCGGTCGTGTCCACGGTCCCCCCCTCGATCATCTCGAGGGCGCGGCGGACGAAGACGCCGCGATGGGCCGGAGAGTCTTCCCGGGTCGGCACCTGCGCCTCGTAGAGGGTCGGGTAGCGGCGCCCGTGCGTCAGCGAGCGCTGGACGATGAAGGACGAGATGTTGGCCAGCATCGCGGGAACGATCAGGCCGTACCCTCCCGTCATCTCCGCCACCATGATGAGCGTGGAGATCGGCGTGCGCGCGGCCCCGGAAAAAATGGCCGCCATCCCGACCACGACGAAAGCGGCGGGAACGACACCCAGTTCCGGGGAGAAGGAGGCCAGCGACAACCCGACGATTCCGCCGAGGAGCGCCCCCATGGTCACGGTAGGCGCGAAGACGCCTCCCGATCCCCCGGAGCCGATGGTCAGGCTCATCGCCGGCGCCTTCAGGAAGAGGATGACGGCAAGCATGACGATCGAGAGCTTCCCGGCGATGGCCAGCTCCACCCAGCCGTAGCCGGTCCCCAGGATCTCCGGAACCGCCATTCCGACCAGGCCGACGATCAGCCCGCCGATGGCTGGCTTGAAGTGCCGCGGGATCGGAATGCGGCGGAACAGGTCGCGGACGCCATAGAAGAGGGAGGGGAGAATGGCGCCCAGCACGCCGGAAAGGACGCCCAGGATGCCGAAGCCGACGAGCGCCAGGGGGCTGTGGAAGGTCATCCCGGCAGGAATGACGAAGATCGGCGACCAGCCGACGAAGAACCCGTGGATGGCGTAGGCGGTCACGGCGGAGATGACGGTGTAGATCAGCGCCTCGGACTCGAAGACCATCCCGGAGTAGAGGATCTCCACGGCAAAAATGGCCATGCCGAGCGGCGCGCGGAAGACCGCGGCCAGACCAGCCGACATGGAGGCCAGGAGCAGGATCCGGCGTTCCTGGCCGCGCAGGCGGAGGAGCTTCGAGAGGATTGCTCCCAGCCCGACGGAGATCTGGGCGGTCGGACCCTCGCGGCCGGCGACACCTCCCGACCCGATCGTCAGCGCCGAGGCGACTCCCTTGATGAAGGGGATCCGCGGGCGCACCTCGGCCCCTTTCTGGTGGTAGGTGTCCACGGCGGCGTCGGTGCCGTGACCCTCCGCCTCGGGCGCCAGGCTGTAGACCAGAATTCCGGACAGCAGACCGCCGAGCGTGGTGGAGACAGGGATCCACCAGTGAACCGTCCAGGAGTGCGCGTACGGAACCGTGTAGACGATGCCGGGGCTCGGGGGAATGAATCCGCCGAGCCGATCCAGCATGAGCGACTGCGCGAAATTGACCGCGGCGTCGAACGCGAGCGCCGCCGCAGCGCCGAGCAGACCGATTACGAAGCAGTAGAAGACGAGCCGGTACGTCGGCGGAAAGAGCGGCCGGGACGTCTGGCCGTTTTCGACGGCCTGGAGCGGGAGCAGGCTGCTCAATGCGCCAGAAACCCCCCGACCCAGCGCTCCATTCTCATGCCGGAGCCGATCCTATCCGACGCCGTCCGGAAGGGGTGGGTCCCGTCTCGAGTCAGGCTGGGCGCCGGAATCCCGCTCGAGCAGCCGATTACGCGACCAGCACGGCTTCTCGTGCAGTCTGCGGAATGCGTTCGTCCGGAGTCAGGATGCCGCGGAAGTTGAGCGGGTCCGCGGCCGAAACTCGGACCGGCGCGGGATCGGCGTCCGACCGTTCGCGACGGCGGACCGCGCGCAGCAGCGTCACGGCTTCGGGAAGCGCATACTGCTCGCCGTCGAAGGCCGCGACGAAGCGACCGCCACGAACCTCGCCGCGCGCCTCGAGGCCGCGCAGGACCCGCGCGACGTCGCGCCACGGCACGGGCTGCTTCTCGCGGGCCAGCGTCTTGCGGAAGACGACGCCCGTTCGCGCGAGCAGCCGGCGGGCGACGAACTCGGGCGAGGCCTCCGACGCCGCGCGCTCGAGCAGGCTCCAGCGCCCCGACGCGAGGCTTCCGGCCTTGCGGCTCCAGGAGGGAACGAGAAACCACCTCAGGCCGCCGTACGAGTCGCAGGTCACCCGCCCGCGCGCGATCAGGTCCTTGAGGCCCTCTTCGACGAAGGCCGGAGGCTGCCTGCGTCGCGCGCGACAGCTCCTGCAGGAACATCGCGCCGCGGCGGCGCAGCGCCTCGAGGACTTCGAGCGCGGCGCCCCTCGGCTCCTCCGCCGGAGCGCTCGCGGCGGACAGCGCCATCCACGCCTCCAGGTCCTCGCGCGGCGCGAAGGTGATCGGCGTCCGTCGGATCGCGGTCGCGCCCTCTCCCCAGAAGCGCCCCCACACGATCTCGCCGGACGCCGTGAGCTGATCGAGCCACTCCCGCTTGTAGCCGCGCACGCGCGCCGGCAGGATGCTCGCCTCCCAGGCGGCCGCGGGCGCCTCGAAGCCCGCCAGTTGCGCGAGCACGGTCGCGACGCCGCGGGGGCCCTCGAGCCGGTGCTCGGGATCGGCGTGCTGCCAGCAGGCCAGGAACCGCAGGAATTGCGCGGCCGACACGGGCTCGATCTCGCGCCGCAGGCGCTCGACCGTGTAGCGGTGAATCCGTGCGAGCAGGCGCCGGTCGCACCAGGCTTCCCGCCCGTCGATGCGCGTGCGCAGGACGACTCCGGAGGCTTCGAGCTCGGCGAGCAGGGGATCGTCGCTGACGATCGGCCCGAGGGCCTCGAGGCGGCCCGCGCAGGACCGCGCGCGGATCGCGCGACGCTTCGACGGCAAACCATCGGTCGCCGTCCCGCACGACGCGGCCGGAGGCCTCGAGCTCGGCGAGCCAGGCGTTCCACGGCTCGCCCTCCTCGACGGTCACGTATCCCATCCAGAGGAGCGCCTCGTGCACCTCCTCCATGCTCTCGGGCTGCGGCCAGGCTTCGCCGCGGACGCGAGCGATCGCCTCCGGATCCAGAACGCCGATCTCGTCGGCAGTGCGGGTGTCGAGGATCCTCCGCGACAGAACCGCCTGGGTCCTCCGCTCCTCGAGGGGCGCGTCGTCGAGGAAGGTGTAGGGCTGCGAGCTCAGGATGCCGCGCGCGAACGCCGAGGGCTCGGCGGTGTCGACGGCCCGCTTCTCGATCGATCCGTCGGCGAGCCCGCGCAGGACTTCCAGGAAGCCCTCGACGTCCATGGCCTCGGTCAGGCAGTCCTCGATCGTCTGGCGCACGATCGGGTGCTCCATCGGGACCTCGATCGGCCCGCCGGGCAGCGTCTCCGGGCACGCCAGCATCTGGGGAAAGGCCTCGACGAGCAGGTCGGTCGCCCGCATGCGCAGCAGGGGCGCGGGCACCTTCTTGCCCCCTCGCGATCGCTCGAGGAGCAGCGATCGCTGCACGTTCCACCTCCAGCGCGTCTCGAAGAGCGGCGCGCCCAGCACCGCCTGGATCAGGACCTCGCGCGCCGAGGCCGGATGGAGAAACTCGAAGACGTCCCGAAGCTCGAAGCTGTGCTGGGGCCCGAGCGACAGGATGATCGCCTCTTCGTTCGCGGCCGCCTGGAGCTCGAAGCCGAACCCCACGCAGAATCGCTTGCGCAGGGCGAGGCCCCAGGCGCGATTGATGCGCGAGCCGAAAGGCGCGTGAACGACGAGCTGCATGCCTCCGCTCTCGTCGAAAAAGCGCTCGAGAATGACGCGCTTCGGCGTCGGCACGGCGCCGAGCGCCTGCCGCCCGGCCTCCGCGTACTCCGCGATCTGGACGGCCGCGGCCCCGGGCAGCGCCGCGCCGCACGATTCCGCCAGGAACGCCGCGGCGTCCTCGTCGCGGGCCGCGCACTCGTCCCGCAGCCGGCCGATCTGTGCCGAGAGCTCCCGGGTCCGGCCCGGCGCCTCGCCGAGCCAGAACGGCAGCGACGGCGGCGCGCCCTTCGCGTCGGCGACGCGCACGATGCCGGGCTCGACGCGCAGCACGCGCCAGGACGCGTTGCCGAGCTGGAAGACGTCGCCGCCGCTCGACTCGACGGCCCAGTCCTCGTTGACGGTGCCGACGAGCGTCCCCTCGGGCTCGAGGCGAACCTGGTAGTCGGCCGTGTCCGGGATCGCGCCTCCCGACAGGAGCGCCGTCAGTTTCGAGCGGCGCGTCCCCATCAGGCGGCCCTGCACGCCGTCGCGGTGCAGCAGCGCCCGCCGGCCCCGCGTGTGCAGCGCCACGACGCCGTCGAAGTCGGAGCGCGAAAGATCCCGATACGGCCACGCGCGCCGCACCAGATCGAAGAGGCTCTCCTCGGCCCAGGGCTCGACGGCGCAGGCCGCCACGATCTGCTGAGCGAGGATGTCGAGCGGCTTCGGCGGCGCGGGCGTACGGTCGAGGGTGCCCTCGCGGACGCACCGCAGGAGCGCGGCGCTTTCGACGAGCTCGTCGAGGGTCAGCGGGAAGACGCGGCCGCGCGGCACGCGCGCGAGGCTGTGGCCGGCGCGCCCGACGCGCTGGAGGAACGTCGCGATCGAGCGCGTGGCGCCGACCTGGATGACGAGGTCCACGTCGCCGATGTCGATGCCGAGCTCGAGCGACGCGGTCGCGACGAGCGCCCGGAGGGTCCCCGCCTTCAGGCGCTGCTCGGCGTCCAGCCGGCGCGCCTTCGAGAGGCTCCCGTGGTGGCTCGTGACGGCGTCGTCGCCGAGCAGCCGCGTCAGCTGCGCCGCGATGCGTTCGGCCATCTTGCGCGTGTTGACGAACACGAGCGTCGTGCGATGCTCGCGGACGAGCTCGGCCATGCGCGTGTAGATCTCCTCCCACTGCTCGTGCGAGCACACGGCGGATAGCGCCGAGGGCGGCACCTCGATGCCGAGATCGAGATCCCGGAACGTCCCCGCGTCCACGAGAACGCACTCCCGGCCGGCGCCGACGAGGAACCGCCCGACGTCGTCGAGCGGCTTCTGGGTGGCCGACAGGCCGATCCGCTGGATGGGACCGCCGGCGAGGGCCTCGAGCCGTTCGAGCGAGAGGGCCAGATGGCTGCCGCGCTTGTCGCGCACGACCGCATGGATCTCGTCCACGATGACCGTCGAGATCGTGCGGAGCATCGCGCGCCCACCGTCGCTGCCGAGAAGGATGTAGAGCGATTCCGGCGTCGTCACCAGGATGTGCGGCGGCCGCCGGACCATCGCGGCGCGCTCGGCAGACGTGGTGTCTCCCGTGCGGACGAGGACGCGGACCTGCGGAACGGAGGGGTCGAGGGCGCGGATCTCCGCCAGCGGCGACTGCAGGTTCTTCTGGACGTCGTTGGAAAGAGCGCGAAGGGGCGAGACGTAGAGGAGCCGCGTCTGGTCCGGCAGGTCTTCTCCCTGGCGGATCAGCATGTCGAGGCCCGCGAGAAACGCCGCGAGCGTCTTGCCCGACCCGGTCGGAGCGGCGATCAGCGTGTCGAGGCCCTCCCGGATGGGAGTCCAGCCCTGGACCTGTGGAGTCGTGGGCTCCCCGAGGCGTGTCCGGAACCACTCGCGAATCGCCGGATGAAAGGAATCGAGAGCGGCCATGGGCGAATCCTAACCCTGACCGATCGGAGCTGGCGGACGCGGTCGCCAAGAATCCGATCTGTGGGTGAAGTGCCCTTTCAGGCAATTCTCTTCATGGCTCCGTCCCCGCCTATCGGCAGATCGAAGTCGAAGCCAGGCGCCTGCGGGTACTGGGCTTCAGCCTCGCCCGGATCGCCGCTCAGCTTGGCTTTTCGAAGATGACGATCACCCGGGCGCTCTCGTCGGCGTTCTCTCCTCATCACCGGGCCGGTCGGCGGTAGACGGCTCACGCAAGAGGCGAGCCTTGGGTCTCTTCGACTCCAGTTCGTGGCCCATCGCGCCGAGGATGTGCCGATGAAACGCATGACAGACAGCCGCCTCGACGTCCTCCGCAGCATGCGAGAGCGCGCGGAGCTGACGTACCGGGTCTCGAGCTGGATTCGGGTCGAGCCGTCTGGGAGCTCGAGCAGGGTGTAGCCACCGCCCGTGCAGCTGAATCCCCCGTATGGCGAGCTTTTGTTCGATGACGTCGAACCCATAGTGCCGCCACGGGTCGATCCGAGTCACGCGCTTGAGCAGGTGTCCCTTGTCATAGAGGCATTTCGTCTCGTCGCCAACGGCCGACCAGCGACCCTCCACGCGTATCGGCGCCGGCAATAGAAGGCGCAGGTGGATCGGCGGGGGAAGCGGGATCTGCTCGTAGAACGTTAGTCTGTCCCACACCTGCCTAGGCGAAGCGCGAAACCTCATCCCCGTCACAATCGATGCCGGGATCCGCGCGCGCTTCACAGCGCGGCCGCCGGCTTCACTTCGACGATGCCCCAGAGCATCGACCGGTCCTCGCCGGCTCGGTTTGTCGGCGACCCAACCTGCGGCTCGCCGAAGCTGCGGAGGACCACGACCGCATCCGGTGCCGCCGCCCGTCGAATGGCCGCCTCAAGCCGCTGCCGGTACGCATCGCTCGATCCATCCAGGATGTTGGAAAGCGTGAATCCTGCAAAGCTCGCCGGCGCCTCGCTTTCCAGGCAGGTCACGGCGTCGGCGTGGACGAGGCGGATCTGCTTTGCTTCGACCGGTGCCGGGCAAGTCGAGAGTTCGCCCAGCAGCAATGAGCGCGCGTAGGGGTTGTCGCGGTTGGGGTGGCGGGCGAAGCATCGCGCCATGCGGGTGCGCATGACTCCTCCGAAGTTTGGCGAAGGGAGCGAAGAAGGCCCTTCGCGTAGAGCTTCCCCAGGACGGCGCTCGAGAGACTCGCGTCCATCGCCGCGCGGAATCGCTGGGTGTCGAGGTGCCGGTGCCAGTAAACGACCTGCTCCGCAGGAACCGCGAGGTCGAGAAACTCACGCGACTCGTGAGCGCCGCCAGCCCAACAGCGGGGCAAAGCCGCGCCCGAAGGCCATCATCCGCTCCCGCGGCTCCGCGAGAGCCGAACTCGCCCAAGAACCTTCGCCGGGCGTAGGCGATCTGGACGGGATTGATGTCGGCTGCGACCACCTCGTGGCGCCGTGACAGCTCCATCGCGGTACAGCCCGCCGACGCGATGCAGAAGATTCGTCCTCCGGGGCGGAAGGCGTGGAGCTCGATCGACGCATCCTCGTGCATGCGGCCGAAGAGGAGCTTGCTCGGGCCACAGCGGTCGTCGAAGCGGCCCCGCTCCCAGGCGGTCGCGGCAGCCGCCGTTCTTAGCTCCATCCGGGAAGGCTTGCCGGAGACCCAGACCAGTACGAGGAAGGCGAAATTCTTTACCACCATACCGCCCGGATCGTGAATGATCCGCCGCGCCCAGAACAGACCGCCAGCGTTCAGCGCCACGAGCAGGAGCGTCTGAACGGCCGCGGCCGGGATCGGTGCCACACCGCTGAGAGCCCAGAGGGCCAGCCCCACTTCGACCGTCCCGAGAAGCTTCAGGAAAAGCCGCCCCACGCGCGGATCGAACCGGGGCACCGCCTCGACGACCCGGAGCTGATGCGGCTCCCCGCCGAGCAGCTTGCACCAGAGCCCCTCGTACAGCCATACGGCCGACACGGCGACTCGAATCAGCCAGGCGGGTGGCAGCAGCTCGATCACGATGCTTGCGGAGGACGGCTATGCAGCGGCGCCGGACGCGGCTCCGGAGAGCCGGTTGTAGATCCACGCCACCAGGGCGCCGAGCGCGAGCCCGTCCGGAAGCGCCCAGAGCAGGCCGATGACACTGCCCATCGGGGTGAACGTGAATCCGCGGTACATGAGTCCGAGCAGCGGAACGCTGCCCCCCGTACCATCCAGCGCGATCACCCA
>CAVRUT010000003.1:0-380454 GCA_963724465.1 uncultured Acidobacteriota bacterium
ATCCTCGGCTGCATGATCGTGTTCGCCATCACCTGGACCACGATCTTGCCGCTGACCGAGACGGTTGCCATGAGCGGCGTCAAGACCGCCGGTCTCGACTACGGCCGCATGCGCCTGTGGGGCTCGCTCGGCTTCATCGCCGCCAGCATCGGCGGCGGCTGGGTGGTGGAGACGTGGGGGCCCGCGTCCGCGATCTGGCTCATCATCACCGGCGCCCTACTGACCGCGGCGGCCGCGCACGGGCTCAGGCGGCCGATCGGTCTGGCCGGCTCAAGGCCGCCACCAGCCCGCCGCGCCTCGACCCGGCGGACGCGCTCGCCCTGCTCCGCTCGCGCGTCTTCCTCATATTCCTGCTGGCCGGCGGCGCCGGCCAGGCCGCGCACGCGGTGTTCTACACGTTCGGCACGCTGCACTGGCAGGCGCAGGGCCTCTCCGCGGAGTGGGCGGGACGCCTGTGGGCGATCTCGATCGTGGTCGAGGTCGCCCTGTTCGCCTACTCGCGCGCGGTCGTCGAGCGCATCGGCCCCGTGCAGCTGATCGCGCTCGGCGGCGCCGCCGGCGTGGTGCGCTGGTTCGTCATGGGGCTCGATCCTCCCCTCCTGCTGCTGGTGCCGCTGCAGGTCCTGCACGTGTTCACGTTCGGGGCGGCGCATCTGGGCGCCGTGCACTTCATCGCCCGAACCGTGCCGGAGGGCCAGGCCGGCACGGGCCAGGCGCTCTACGCGGCGGTGACGGGCGGCCTCGGCATGGGGATGGCGGTCATGCTCGCAGGGTCCCTCTACGCCGACTTCGGCGGCCGCGCCTATTGGGCGATGGCGGCGCTGGCGGGAGTTTCGCTGGTCGCGAGCCTCGTGCTGATTGCGCACCTCGAGCCGCGGATCCAGCTGACCGCCATGCGCTGTTGCCGTTGGTCGGCTGCGCGCAACGAGCGTAGGCTGCCGGCGAGGAAGCTGCTGGAGGACTTTTCCGATGCCCACGGGCCAAATCGCCTGGACGCCCAGCCCCGAGACCATCGCCGACGCCAACCTGACGCGCTTCATCGCCGCCTGTGGTCGCCGCGATTACGACGACCTTCTGGCGTGGTCGATCGCCGAGCCCGAAGCGTTCTATCGCGGCCTCCTGAAGCACATCGACTATCGCTTCCTGGAGCCGTTCAGCGCGGTCATGGATGCATCGCGCGGCATCGAGCGGACGCGCTGGTGCATCGGCGGCCGCACCAACGTCGTGCTGAACTGCCTCGACAAATGGGCTGAGTACGCCGACCTCGGCAAGACCGTGCTCGAATGGCTCGGTGAGAATGGCGATCGCCTGTCCTTCACCTATGCCGAGCTCTCCGAGCAGGTCGCGCGCATGGCCGCGGGCCTGCGGCGGCTGGGCATCGGTCCCGGCGACGTCGTCGCGATCTACCTGCCCAACATCCCCGAGGCGGCCGTCGCGCTGCTGGCAATTCCCAGGATCGGGGCGATCGTGCTGCCGCTGTTCTCCGGGTTCGGCGCCGACGCCGTCGTCACTCGGCTCAACGATGCCAAGGCCAAGGCCGTCATCACGGTCGACGGCTCGCTGCGGCGCGGGCGCGTCGTCGCCGCCAAGCAGGTCATCGACGAGGCGCGCACCCGCGTGCCGAGCCTCCAGCACGTCGTCGTCTGCCACCGGGTCGATGCGCCGATGCAATGGATGCCGGGGTCGGATCACCACTGGCGGGATGTCATCGCCGACGCCGGCGGCGACCGCTCTGCTCTGTCGGTCGAGGCCGGCACGCCCTTCCTGCTGGTCTGACAGACCTCCGGCACGACAGGCAAGCCCAAGGGTGTCGTCCACACCCATTGCGGGTTTCCGGTGAAGACGGTCCTCGATCTCGGCATCTGCATGGACTTCAAGCCTGCCGACCGCATCCTGTGGATGTCGGACATGGGCTGGCTCGTCGGGCCGATCCTGGTCTACGGCACGACGCTGATGGGCGGCACGATGGTGCTTGCGGAGGGTACGCCCGACTACCCGCGGTCAGACCGCATCTGGCAGATCGTGTCGGAGCATCGCATTAGCTACCTCGGCATCGCCCCGACCATGGCGCGCGGCTTCATGGCCGATCCGGATTTCGACGCCGGCCGCTATGACCTCGGCTCGCTCAGGCTCTTTGTCTCGACCGGGGAAGCCTGGACGCCGGAAGCTTGGCACTGGCTGTTCGAGACGATTGGCGGAAAACGTCTCCCGATCATCAATTTCAGCGGCGGCACGGAGATGGGAGGCATACTCACCTCGGTCGTGACGCACCCGATCAAGCCGTGCTCGTTCCGCGCCCGGTGCCGGGCACGGCCGCCGCCATCTTCAACGAGGCGGGTCGCGAGGCGCCGGCCGGCACGGTCGGCGAGCTCGTCATGCGCCGGGCGCCGATCGGACTGACGCAAGACTGTGGCGTGACGACGAGCGCTACATCGGCGGCTATTGGTCGACATGGCCGGGCGTCTGGCACCGCGGCGATTTCGCCATGCGCGATGGCGACGGCTACTACTATGTGCTCGGCCGCTCCGACGACACGCTGAAGATCGCCGGCAAGCGCACGGGCCCGTCCGAGATCGAGGCGCTCCTGTTGGCGAGCGGGCGGATCAAGGAGGCGGCCGCGATCGGCGTGCCCGATCCCATCAAGGGGACGGCAATCGTGTGCGTGTGCGTGCGGCGCAGCGAGTCGGTGCCGGAGGGGGAGGATGCCGACGAGCTTGCGGCGGCCGTGATGCGGGGACTTGGAACGCCGTTCCCGCCGAAACATATCGTCTTCACGACCGACCTGCCCAAGACACGCAACATGAAGATCATGCGGCGTGTCATCCGCGCGGCCTATCTGGGCGAGGACCTGGGCGACCTCAGCTCGCTCGTCAACCCGAAATCCGTCGAAGCCCTGGTGGCGCGCGCGAAGGGGTGAGAGCGCTCAGCCCCAAAGCGCCGGGTCGGGCGGGTGCACGAGAGCGCCGTCGTAGGTGAGCGCGGGGAGCGGTCGCGGGCGAGCAGGAGCGGGCCGTCGAGGTCGACCCAGTCGGCGCCCTGCGCAAGCAGGATGGCGGGCGCCATCGACAGCGAGGTTGCCACCATGCAGCCGACCATGATGCGGAAGCCGAGCGCGCGGGCTTGCGCGGCAAGCGCCAGCGCCTCGGTGAGGCCACCGGCCTTGTCGAGCTTGATGTTAATCGCATCGTAGCGGCTGGCGAGCGCGGCGAGGCCGGCGCGGTCGTGCACGGATTCGTCCGCGCATATGGGCACGGCGCGAGGGCCGGCCAGCGCGGCATCGGCGCCGGCGGGCAGCGGCTGCTCGATCAGCTCGACCCTGGCCGCGGCGGCGGCCTGCATCAAGGAGGGCAACAGCTCCGGCGTCCACGCCTCGTTGGCATCCGCGATCAGGCGCGCGTCGGGGCAGGCGGCGCGGATTTGCGCCAGGCGCTCGGCATCGCCGGCGCCGCCAAGCTTCAATTTGAGGAGCGGCATGGTGCGCGCGGCGGCTGCGGCCTTGGCGGCTCATGGCCTCGGGCGTGCCGAGGCTGATCGTGTAGGCGGTGACGAGCGGCTCCGGCGATGCCAACCCGGCGAGCGAAGCGGCCGTCACGCTGGAGCGCTTGGCCTCATGGTCCCAAAGGGCGCAGTCGAGCGCGTTGCGGGCGGCGCCGGCCGGCATCTCCGCGAGGAGGCGCGCGCGATCCTCGAGCCGGCCCTGCATCGCCAGGATCGCATCGCGCACGCCCTCGACCGCTCGCCGTAGCGCGCGTAGGGCACGCATTCGCCTCGGCCCGTGACGGTGCCGTCGCTGACCTCGGCCACCACCACGGTCGCCTCGCGCTTGGCCCCACGCGCGATCACGAACTCCCCGGCGATCGGCCAGGTCTCGATGCGGGCGGTGATGGCAAGTTGGGGCATGGCCTTGTTCCCCCTCTCCCCTTGCTGAAGATGCATGGGGGAGAGGGGAAATTACCGCAACCGCCCGCTGGCGTGGGCGAGGAACAGGTAGACGCGGCCGGCGTCGGAGACCAGGTGATCGTGCACGGCGCGCGGGCTTTGCTGCTCGACCTCGCGCACCAGGCGCTCGAAGTCGGCGAGGAACCGGTCGACCGTGCGCCGGAACTCGGGGTCGCGGCCATAGCGCTCGCTCACATCGTTGAAGGCAGTGCGGCCGTCCGCGGTGTAGATCGAGGGCACCATGATGCCGCGCTGGCCCGAGCGGAAGCGCGACCAGATTGCCGAGGCGGTGGTGGGATCGAGCGCCGTCGCGATGCCCTGCAGATCGAGTTCCCGCGGGGCGCCCGCTGCCGTCCTCCTCCTGCGAGGCCCGGGCCAGCAGATCGCCGAGCGACCAGCGCTCGCTGCCCGTCTCGGGCGCCATCGGCGGAGGCGGGGGCGGCCCCCCGGCTCCCGGCTGGCCGCCCCCGGCGTAGGCCGAGGCGAGCGCCGCAGATGCGGAGGTGGGCGGGATGACGTCGCGGCGCTCGCGCGCCGACAGGCTGGAGAGCTGCTCCAGGGCCCGCAGCT
Organism: uncultured Acidobacteriota bacterium; assembly: GCA_963724465.1. Taxonomy (GTDB): domain Bacteria; phylum Acidobacteriota; class Thermoanaerobaculia; order UBA5066; family Gp7-AA6; genus DAHUXD01. Next base: position 4,510 of record CAVRUT010000003.1, read on the forward strand.
GCTCGTTGAGGGCGCTGCGCATGGCGTCCGCGCTCTCGCGGGTGGCGATCGGCAGGCGCTCGGCCTCGGCGCGCAGGCGCTGCTGCTCGGCCTGCAGCGCGGCGGCGCTGCGCGCGGCCTGGCTGCGCAGGTCGTCGGAGGTCTCGGTGAAGGCGCGCAGCTGGTCGTTGAGGGCGGCCCGCATGACGTCGGCTGTCTCGCGCGTGGCGGCGGGAAGGCGCTCGGCCTCCGCGCGCAGGCGCTCCTGCTCGACCTGCAGGCCGGCGGCGGCGCGCTGGGCCTGCGCGCGCAGGTCGTCCGAGGTCTCGGCGAAGCGGCTGGTCATCGAGCCCAGGTGCTGGGACATCTCCTGCGAGACGCCAGAGACCTTGGCGCGCATGTCCTCGATGGCGCGCAGCGTTTGCGCGTCGGTGTGGGAACGCAGGCGCTCGATGTCGGCGAGCATCGCCTGGCTCTGCTGGTCGGCCTGCTGGCGCATGCGCTCGAACGCCGACAGCACGGCCCGGGACTGCCCGTCCGTCTGCGTGCGCAGGCGCTCGACCTCGGCGACGGCGGCCTGCGCATGGGCGGCCGTGCCCTGCGCCAGCTGCTGGATGAGATGGCGGGCGCGGCCCTCCGCCTCGGCGAGCGAGCCTTCCACGGTCGCCGAGTAGCCCTTCATCGCCGATCGGTGCGACCATCTCCTGGGCAAATCGCGCGAGCAGCCGCCCCTCGGCGCGCGTGATGCGGTACGAGGGCAGGTGGCAGATCGCCTCGAAGAGCGCGGAGCCGAGGCCGTTGTAGAGATACTTCGACTGCAGCTGTTTGGGTGAGAGGGCGAGATCTCGCCGCACGTCCTCGGCGAAGTCGCGCACGGTCTCGGCGGGAGGCGCTCCGGCGCTCGTCGGAATGGCCATCGCCTAGGCCGCCGTCCGGAACTTCGCGTAGACGTAGGGGTACGTCGCGCGGAACCAGTTGCGCAGGCTCGGGCGGAGCAGTTCCTTCGCCGTCGCCGGCGAGGCGCCCTTCAGGACGTAATGCCTGCCGTCGAAGAAGTCGGCCGAGTACTGGGGGTAGGACGCCATCGGCCGAAAGCCCTCGAAGCCGGCGAACACGGTCGAGGTCCACTCCCAGCCGTTGCCGACCAGGTCGTGCACGCCCCAGGCGCTGGCACCGCGGGGAAACGTGCCCGCGGGCACGGGATCCCAGCGCGCGAAGTCGAAGTTTCCCCTCGTCGGGTCCGGGGGCTCATCGCCCCACGGGTGCCGCCGCTCCAAGCCGGACGGCGTCCCGAAGGCCGCGCGATGGTATTCCGCCTCGGTCGGCAGGCGCCGGCCCTTCCAGCGGGCGAAGGCGGAGGCCTCCGCGTGGGTTACGTAGGCGGGCCAGGCCATGGGAAGCGGAACGAGGTCCCACATGCCTCGCCAGAACCAGGCGCCTCGATGCAGCTCCCAGAAGAGGGGATGCCGCGTTTCGGCCTCGGTCCTCCAACTCCATCCGTCGCCGTCCCAGAGCGCCTCCTGTTCGTAGCCGCCCGCCTCGACGAATTCGAGGTATTCGCGGTTGGTGACGCTGTGGACGTCGATCGAGAACGCCGCGACATCGACGGTGTGCCGCGGCAGCTCGTTGTCCCAGGCGAAGGGCTCTGCCGGCCCGGCGCCGAGGGTCGCACGCCCCGCGGGAATCCGGACGAACCGGCGCGGCGCGGGCTCGGTCCCGATCCACGGCGCGGCGAGGTCTTCGGGGCGGACCTTCAGGTCGTACGGCAGCCTGTGGAACATGTAGCGGAGCGTCTCCTGGTGCATCGGCTCGTGCTCGAGGACGGTGTACGCGGCGAGGCCGCCGGACAGGACGGGATTGTCCGAGGCCGCGACGTCGCGGCGGGCGAGAGCGTCGAGGACGGCCCGGTCCGCCGCGGCGCCGTAGCTGCGGATCTCGATGCGCGAGGGCCACGGGCGCGTCGCGCGCGGAACGCCGTTCTCGTCCTCCGGGTCGATGCCGCGCTCGAAGAGGACCTCGTAGTCTGCATCGAGCCCGGCCTCGCCGAGGCCCCGCTTCAAGAGCGTGTTGACGGCGAAGGCGGGCAGGTGGCCCTCGTAGAAGCAGATCGGATTTCGAAGGGCGATCGGCCGCGTCTCGTACGCCCCCGGGACGACGTGGTCGAAAAGAGCTTCCGAGCGTTCCCGGTTGCGCCGGTACCAGCCGGCCAGAGCCTCGCGGTCGAGCCCCCTCGGCGAAACCTCCGGCGAACCCATGAGCGCAAAGATAATGCTAGATTCCGGCGGATGATGGCGATCCTGGCCGGGGGAACCCTGGCGCTGGCGGGCACGGCGGCCCTGCAGTTTGCCCCGGACATCCCGGAGCGCCTCAAGCAGCTGCCGGCGATCCCGATCGCCTACGACCGGCCGCTTCTGGACGCCCGAGAAACCCGCGTCCTCGCGGAGCTCATCGAGGCCTCTCGGCCGATGGGCGAGATCTTCCTGCTCCAGGTTTCCCAGACGAACCCGGACCTGCGCCGGCGGCTCACGGACGAAGCCGCGCAACAGGTCCCGGGCGCCCGGGACGCCCTCGCCTACTTCCGCATCAACGCCGGGTCGTGGGACCGCCTCGCGGGCAACGCCCCTTTCATCGGGTCCGCCCCGAAACCGCCCGGCGCCGGCTTCTACCCGCCGGACCTGACCCGCGAGGAGTTCGAGCGCTGGGTGGCCGCGCACTCCGACGACCGGAAGGCGTTCGAAGGCCTCCTCACCGTGATCCGCCGCGACGGCCGGCGCCTGACGGCGGTCCCCTACTCGCACGAGTACCGCAACTTCCTCGAGACCGCCGCCGCGCACCTGCGTCGCGCGGCGGTGATGACCGGCAACGCCTCGCTGCGCGTGTACCTCGAAAAGCTCGCCGTCGCGCTCCTGAACGACGACTACTACGCCTCGGACCTCGCGTGGATGGACGTCGACTCGGACATCGAGGTCGTCATCGGGCCGTACGAGGTGTACGAGGACGAGCTCTTCAACTACAAGGCCTCCTTCCAGGCCTTCGTCTCGGTGCGCGACAAGGCCGAGAGCGACAAGCTCGCCGTCTACGCGAAACACCTGCCGGACATGGAGAAGGCCCTTCCGATCCCCGACGAGCACAAGAACACGACCCGCAAGTTCGAGTCGCCGATTCGAGTCGTCCAGGAGGCCTACACCGCCGGCGACGCGCGCGCGGGGGTCCAGACCAGCGCGTTCAACCTTCCCAACGATGAGCGCGTCCGCCAGGCCAAGGGCTCGAAGAAGGTCCTCCTGAGAAACGTGATGGAGGCGAAGTTCCGGGTTTCCGGGCGGCCGATCGCCCGACGCGTCCTCGAGCCCGCGCAATCCGCCTCGGTCTCCTTCGACGCCTACTTCAACCACACGCTCTTCCACGAGCTCGCGCACGGACTCGGCCCCGGCGTGATCACGGCGCCGGACGGGCGGAAGGTGGAGGCGCGCATCCCGCTGAAGAACCTCTACTCGACCATCGAGGAGTGCAAGGCCGACGTCGTCGGGATGTGGATCCTGCTGCAGGCGATTGACGAGAAGTGGCTGATGTCCTTCGACGCGGACACGCTGGCGGTCACGGCCTCGGCGCTTCTCTTCCGCTCGATCCGCTTCGGCGCCGACGAGGCCCACGGCGGCGGCGCCGCGGTCCAATGGAACTGGTTCGCGGAGAAGGGCGCCGTCGTTCCGACCACCCCGGGACGCTTCCGTGTCGAAGCGTTGAAGTTTCGCGAGGCTGTCCGGTCGCTCGCCAGCGAGCTCCTGATGATCGAGGCGACCGGGGATTTCACACGCGCGCAGAAGCTGCTCGACACCTATGGAAAACTAACGCCGGAAATGGAACGGATCAATGCGGGGTTGAAGGACATTCCGGTCGACATCGCCCCCGTTTTTGTCGCGGCCGGAGAGAAATGAGGACGAACATGGAAAACCAGGAAGGGTCGGGCACGGTGGTGGAACTCGCTTCGACGAAGCGGCGCAAGTCCGCGGCGCGCAAGACGGCCTCGCCGTCGCGGGGCGCCCGGAAGACCGCCCCGCGCCCGAAGGCAGCGGCGCGGCGCAGGCCCGCGGCGAAGGGCGTTTCGTTCGAGAGCGTGATTCGCTCGATCACGGGCGGCGTGGCCGTCGCGCGAGCCGCGATCGCCGAGGCCTCGGACCAGGGCGCGACGGCCGTTCGGCGCGCCGCGGGAACGGCCTCGCGGGCCTCGCGCAGGACGGTCACGCGCCTGGCCGGCGAGTGGCGCGCCATGGGCCCGAAGCAAAAGGCGAGCATCCTCGCCGCGCTCCTCGGGGCCGCGGCGGCCGCCTCGGTCCCGCTCGTGAAGAAGAGCCTGAAGAAGTAGTGCGCCGCGCCAGGCCCGCGCTCGTCGCTCGGCGCAAGCCTCGCCTCTGCTCCTCGCGGCCGCCGCGCCGCGGGCCGAGGAGAGCCCGGTCGCGGCGTCTTCCTACGCCCTGACGCCGCCCTCGACCGGCGGCCTCGAGGCCGTGGACCGGATGCTGCGCCGCCTCGGCACGCACCGGCGGCTGCTCGTGGTCGGCGCGCATCCCGACGACGAGGACACGGAGTTGCTCGCGCTCGTCGCGCGCGGAATGGGCGGCGAGGCCGCGTACCTGTCGCTCTCGCGCGGCGAGGGCGGACAGAACCTCGTCGGCCCCGATCTCGGCGTCGGGCTCGGCCTCGTGCGCTCGCAGGAGCTCTGCGCGGCCCGGCGGCTCGACGGCGGCCGGCAGTTCTTCACCCGCGCCTACGACTTCGGGTTCACGCGCTCGCTCGAGGAGACGCTTCAGAAATGGCCCAAAGACGCGCTCCTCCTGGATGCCGTGCGCGTCGTACGCCGCTTCCGCCCTCAGGTGATGGTCAGCATCTTCTCGGGCACCGCCCGCGACGGCCACGGCCAGCACCAGGCCGCCGGGCTGACCGCCCGGGAGGCTTTCCGCGCCGCCGGAGACGCTGCCGCGGCGCCCGCGCTCGCGGCCGAAGGCCTCACGCCGTGGCAGCCCCGCGCCCTCTACCGCGAGACGGGCTGGTTCGACAAGGAATCGACGACGATCGTCCTGCCCACCGGCGGCGTCGACCCGCTGACGGGTCGCTCCTTCTACCAGATCGCGATGGCCAGCCGCAGTCTCCACCGCTCCCAGGACATGGGCATGCTCCAGGAGCCGGGGCCCCAGGACACCGCCGTCGGCTGGGTCGCGGGCGGAGAGGGACGCGAGGGCAAGGACCTCTTCGCCGGCGTGGACACGCGCCTGTCCGCGATCGCGGCCGAAGTCGCGGACCCCGCCCGCCGGGCCGCCATGGAGAAGGACCTCGATCGCGTCGCCGCGCTCACCGCCGAGGCGCTCGGGAAGCTCTCGACGCCGGACCTCGCCGCCGCCGCCCCCCTCCTCTCCAAGGCGCTCGCCGAGCTGCGCGCGGCCCGCTTGCTCGCGCGCCCGGGCGACGGGGGCGTCGCGATGCTCCTCGACGAGAAGATCGCGCTGGCCCAGGGGGCGCTCGCCGCGGCGGCCGGCGTGACCCTCGACGTCCTCGCCGAGCGCGAGGTCACGGCACCCGGGGAGAGCGTGGGCGTGACGGTCAGCGTGTGGAACGCCGGCAGCCAGGCCGTGTCCGTCGAGAGCGTCGCACTCGTGAGCCCCGAGAGTTGGGAAGCCGGCGCCGCGGGCGCGGGCCGCGCCGTCGCGGCCGGCAAGCTCGAGGAGTGGAAGTCGAGCGTCGCGGTGCCGGCCGACGGGCGCCCGACGCTGCCCTACTTCCTGTACGCGCCCCTCACAGGCGACCTCTACGACTGGAGCGGTACCCCCGCGGCCGTGCGCGGAGAGCCGTTTGCGCCCGCGGCCCTTCGCGCCAGCGTTCGGCTCACGATCGCCGGAGCGGCGGTCGTGCTCGAGCGCGACGCGGCCTTCCGTATCCGCGACGAGGCCCTCGGAGAGATCCGCCGCCCGGTCCGCGCCGCCCCCGCCCTCGACGTCGCGGTCGAGCCTCATCTTCTCGTGTGGCCGGCGACGCAGCGGGGAAGGCACGTCGAGGTCACGCTGACCTCGAACACCGAACGGCCCCTGGCGGGCCGCCTCGAGCTCGCGCCGCCTCCGGGCTGGCCCTCGCCGCCCCCGAAGGCCTTCTCGCTCGCCAAACGCGGGGAGCGCGAGTTCTTCGACGTCGCCCTGTCGCCTCCGCCCTCTCTCGCTTCCGGCCGCTACCCGCTCTCGCTCGCCGCGGTCCTCGCCGACGGCCGGCGAATGGACCTCGGAATTCGCACGATCGACTACGGGTACATCCCACGCACGCCGAGGCCCGAGACGGCCGCCGTCTCGGTTTCGGCGGCGGACATCCGCTTCCCGAAGCTCTCGCGGATCGGCTACGTCCGCGGCGCGGCCGACCAGGTCCCCGAGGCCCTCGCCGCGGTCGGCCTTCCGGTCGAGGTCCTGACCGAGCGCGACCTCGACGCCGGCGACCTCTCGCGCTACGACGCCATCCTCGTGGGCAGCCGGGCTTACGAGACAGACCCCGCGCTGCCGGGCGCCAACGGCCGACTCCTCGACTACGCGCGCGCCGGCGGGCCTGCTCATCGTGCAGTACCAGCAGTACGCCTTCGTGCGCGGGGGCTTCGCTCCGTTTCCGCTCGAGATCGCCCGGCCGCACGACCGCGTCACCGACGAGACCGCGAAGGTCACCGTGCTCGACCCGCAGAGCCCCGTCTTCCGGACGCCGAACGCCATCGGCCCGGAGGACTGGGACGGCTGGGTCCAGGAGCGCGGTCTGTACTTCGCGCACACCTGGGCGCCCGAGTACACGGCGCTGATCGCGATGGCCGATCCGGGCGGGCCCGAGCAGAAGGGCGGGCTGCTCGCCGCGCGGCTCGGCAAGGGGCGTTACGTCTACACGGGGCTCGCCTTCTTCCGTCAGCTTCCCGCCGGGGTTCCCGGAGCGTATCGTCTTCTCGCGAACCTGCTCGCCTGGAAGTGAGCGTCCACCGAAAGGAGCCAGCGCCGTGAAACGCACTCTTCTCCTCCTCGCCGCCTTCTTCGCCTCGGCCACGGCCGCCCGGGCCCAGTTCGAAGGCGTGGCCGACTTCAAGCTCACGACCAACACGTCCAAAGGAGAGAGCATCCCCGGTACCGGCAAGATCTACGTGACGAAGGGCGCCTACCGCATGGAGTGGGAGACCGAGATCCCGCCGGGCCGAAGCGCGAAGGGGAAAGCAGCCGACGCCTCCCAGCGCATCAAGTCGACGATGTTCGGCAAGGTCTCCGACCCGGACAAGTTGTACATGATCGACGACGCGAACAGGACCTACTCGGTGTGGGACCTGAAGAAGATGCGCGGCGAGGCCAAGGACGCCCCGAAGCAGACCTACACCGTGAAGAAGCTCGGGACCGACACGGTGGCCGGGCTCTCCTGCCAGAAGGCGGAGATCGAGTCCTCGAGCGGAACCGTCATCGAGGTCTGCGTGGCCAAAGACTTCGCAGTCTCGAGCGACTGGCTCGCTGCGCTCGGACGCCGGCAGAAGGAATCCACGTCGTGGATGACGGCGCTCCGGGACAGCGGCCTCACGGGCTTCCCGGTGCGCTACGCCATGCGGCGAAAGGGGGCGGCCGAGGTCTTCATGACGATGGTCCTCACGCACATCGAGAAGGGGCCCGTTTCCGCCGCGCTCTTCGAGATCCCGGCCGGGTACAGGGAAACCGAGTTCGCGATCGGTGGGTTGACCCCGGAGCAGCAGAAGGCCGTCTCGGATGCGCGCGCAAGGATGCGCGAGTCGCTCGAGAAGATGACGCCCGAGCAGCGCAAGGCCTACGAGGACGCGATGAAGAAGTACGCCCGGCCGACGCCGGTGCCGTAGAGCGCGATGCGACCGCGATCCGCCGGCCGACGCGCACCTGCCCTTCTCCTGCTCGCGGCCGCGGCGGCGTCCTGGTCGGCCTGCCGCCGCGATCCGCGCACGCCCCTGGTCCTCTACTCGCCGCACGGACGGGACCTGCTCGGCCTCGTCGAAGAGGAGTTCGAGAGGGCGCATCCGGAGGTCGACGTGCGCTGGCTCGACATGGGCTCTCAGGAGGTCTACGACCGCCTGAAGTCCGAAAAGGCGAACCCCCAGGCCGACGTCTGGTACGGCGGCCCCGACACGATCTTTTCGCGGGGCGCCGCCGAAGGCCTGCTGGCCGCGTACCGGCCGCCGTGGGCCGACCACGTCGCGCCCGAGAGCCGCCACCCGGGAGACCTCTACTTCGGCCTCTACCGCACCCCCGCGATGCCCGTCTACAACTCGAAGCTCGTTGCGGCCGCCGAGGCGCCGCGCGAGTGGGACGACCTGCTCGACCCGAAATGGAAGGGCAAGATCCTGATCCGCGACCCCCTCGCCTCGGGGACGATGCGGGCGGTCTGGGGTTACGTGCTCTCGAAGTCGGTCCGGGAGACGGGCTCCCCCGACGCGGGGTTCGCCTGGCTCGCCCGCCTCGACGCGCAAACCAGGGAGTACGTGTTCAACCCCGTCCTCATGTACGAGAAGCTCGTGCGTGGCGAGGGCCTCCTCACGATCTGGGACCTGCCGGACACGCTTCTCGAGCGCGAGCGCGGCTCGCCCCTCCAGTACGTCTTTCCCAAGAGCGGCACCCCGGTCATCGACGACGCGATCGGCCTCGTCGCCGGCTGCCGCCATCCCGAGATCGCCCGGGAGTTCATCGCGTTCGTCGGGGAGAAGGCACTCCAGCGCCTGGCCGCAGAGAAGACCTTCCGACTTCCCGCCCGCACCGACCTCGGCGAGGAGCTGCCCGCCTGGGCACGCGAGGTCGAGCGCGAGATGGTCCCGGCCGTCATCGACTGGCCGCTCGTCGAGAAGGACGGCTCGGCCTGGATGGCCACCTGGGACCGCACGATCCGGGGCAAGGGGGCCGCCGCCGCGCGGTGAGGCACCGGGTCCGTCAGCTTCTGCGGCACCACGTCATCCGGTCGCTCGTCTTCGAGCGGCTGCTGCTCGCGGCCTCGACCGTGCTCGCGTTCGCCGCCATCGCGTCGGGCCGCGTCCGTCCGGGCGAGGTTCCCGGGCTGCTCGACACGCGCCTGCTCGCGCTCTTCTTCGTCCTGACGATCGCCGTCGAGCTCGGGAAGGCCTCGGACCTCTTCGACCGGCTCGTCGCGGCCGTCGCCGCGCGGGTCCGCACGGCGCGCGGTCTCGCCCTCGGCATGATCGCGGTCTCGGGCGCCCTGGCGGCCGTGCTGACCAACGACGTGGCCCTCTTTCTCGTCGTTCCCTTCACGATGCTCTTCCGAAAGGTCACCGACGTCGACCTGACGCCCCTCGTCGTCCTCGAGGTCGCCGCGGCCAACGTGCTCGGCGTGTCTGAGCCCGGTCGGAAACCCGCAGAACCTCTTCCTGTACACGCGCGGCGGCTTCACGCCCGCGTCGTTCTTCTCGGCGCAGGGCCCGTGGGTCGCCGCAGCCGCGGCGCTTCTCGCCGCGGCCGTGCCCGTTCTCGTCCCGCGCCGGGCCGTGGCCCGGCCCGACCCCGTCGCTTTCGACGTCGACCCGCGGATGGCGGGAGCGTGCCTGGTGCTGCTCGCCGCGGAGATCGGGTCCGTCTTCGGGGTGGTGCACCACGGCATTCCCCTGGTGCTCGCGGCGGGCGGCGCGGCGCTGCTCGGCAGGCGCCTTCTCGAGACGGACTTTTCGCTCGTCCTCGTGTTCGCCCTCCTCTTCGTCGGCAGTCGCGGGCCTCGAGCGCGGCAGCCTCTACCACGCGATCGACCCCGTGCGGATTTTCGGCCACCACTCCCGCGGCCTCGTCCTCTCGGGCGCCGTTCTCTCGCAGCTCGTGTCCAACGTCCCGGCGGCGATGCTGCTCGCCCCCGCCGCCGCCGACGGCCGCGGGCTTCCGGGCCCTGCTCTACGGGGTCAACGCGGGCGGCTGCGGAACGCCCATCGCCTCGCTCGCCAACCTCATCGGCGCCCAGCTCTTCGTCCGCGAGGGCGGCGACGCCCGCGCCTTCTGGCGCCGCTTCCTGCCGGCCTCGGGGGCGCTGCTCGTGCTGCTCGTCGTGGTGTCGCTTCTGCTCGTCTCGTGAATAATGCGGACTCGATGTCCGACTTCCTGAGGCTCGAGGGGCTCGAGAAGCGCTTCGGCGACACCGCCGTCACGCGCGGGGTGTCGCTGTCGGCGGGCAAGGGCGAGATCGTCGCGCTGCTCGGGCCCTCGGGCAGCGGCAAGACGACCGTCCTGCGCCTCGTCGCGGGCTTCGAGACGCCCGACGCGGGCCGCATCGTCGTCGAGGGGGAGGACGTCACCGGCCTCGCTCCCGAGAAGCGCCGCTTCGGCATGGTGTTCCAGCACTACGCGCTCTTTCCCCACATGACGGCGGGCGAGAACGTCGGGTTCGGCCTCGCCGCGCAGGGCGTCCGCGAGGCGCAGGCCCGCGGCCGCGTGTCCGAGATGCTCGCTCTGGCCGGCCTCGAGGGATTCGAGGGCCGGCGGGTGACCGAGATCTCCGGGGGGCAGCAGCAGCGCGTCGCGCTCGCGCGCGCCCTCGCGCCGAGCCCGCGCGTCCTTCTGCTCGACGAGCCGCTCTCGAACCTCGATCCGACGCTGCGCGAGCACACCCGGCGGGAGTTGAAGCGCGCGATCCGAAGGGTCGGCATCACGACCCTCTTCGTGACGCACGAGCAGGAGGAAGCCTTCGAGCTCGGCGACCGCGTCGCCGTTCTCCACCGCGGGCGACTGGAACAGCTGGGCACGCCCGAGGAGCTCTTCGAGCGGCCCTCGACGCGGTTCGTCGCGACCTTCATCGGACGCTCGAGCGTCCTGCCCGTCGTCTGGGAAGGCGGGGCGCGCGTCCCGGACGGGCCGCTCTGGCCGGCGGTCGAGGGCGCTCCGCTCGCGCAGGGAGCGCCGGCCGACCTCGTCGTGCGCCCCGAGGGTCTTGCGTTCGCGCCCGGGCCGCGGCCGGACGCCCTGGCGGGAACCGTCACCGAGCGGCGCTTCGCCGGTCGCTCCGCCTACTATCGCGTGGCCACTGCGGCCGGCGAGCTCGAGGTGCTCGCTGCTCCCGACGCCGCGCGCGAAGGCGACCGCGTCCTCGTCGTGCCGGTGGCGGACGGCCCGATACCTCGCGTCTTTCCGAGGGAGACGTGACCCGGGTCGCGGGAGGGGCGGCGGGAGGGCGCGGCGAGGCAGGCGCCGGGCGCAACCTTCTCCCCTTCCTCGTGACCCTGCTCCTCTTCTGGCTCGTCGGCTACCCGCTCGTGCTCACGCTCGCCGAGGCGCTCGGCGCCCCGCACTGGACGCTCGACCACGTCGTCGAGTTCGCGCGGCGGCCCGCCGAGTGGTCGGCGCTCTGGGCGAGCCTCTGGATCTCGCTCGCGACCGTCGCGCTGGCCGCCGCGATCGGCGTGCCGCTCGCCTTCGTCTTCGAGCGCAACGAATTCCCGGGCCGGGGCCTGCTCGGCGCGCTCGTCGCGCTGCCCGTCGCGCTGCCGCCCTTGATCGGCGTGCTGGCGTTTCTCTTTCTCTACGGAGAAAGCGGGTTCGTGTCGCGCGGCGTACAGGCGTTCTTGGCCCTCGCCGAGCCCCCGTGGCGCCTGTCCGGGCCGGGCGCCATTCTGCTCGTCCACGCCTACTCGATGTACGTCTATTTCTACCTGTTCACCCGCGCGGGGCTCGCCGGCCTCGACGGCTCCGTGCTGGAGGCGGCCGCGAGCCTGGGCGCGGGAAGGGCTCGCGTTGCGCGAACCGTGACTCTGCCGCTGCTCGCTCCCGCCCTGTCGGGAGCGGCGCTCCTGACCTTCATGACCTCGCTCGCCTCCTTCAGCGCCCCCTACGTCTTCGGCGGGAGCTTCCGGGTCATGACGACCCAGATCGTCGCCTCGAAGCTCAACGGCGACACCGCGCTCGCCATGGTGGAGACCGTGACCCTGGCCGTCGTCGGGTTCGCCGGCCTCTGGCTCCTGCGGCGCCTGGAGCGCGCGCGTCCGGTCGCGGGCGGGGTGCGCGGAATCGCCCCGCGCCGGCGGGAGCTCGGAGCGCACCGCTGGGCGGCAACCGCGGCCGGCTGGGGGCTCGCGCTCTTCCTGCTCGCGCCCCACGCCACCCTGATTCTCGTCTCCCTCGTGCCCCGCAACACCTGGACGACGGAGACCCTGCCGCCCGTCCTCTCCCTCGGGAATTACCGTTCCCTCTTCTCGGAGGCCGAGCGGCTGCGCCCGATCGTCAACTCGCTCTGGATGGCGTCGGCCGCGACTGCGCTCGCGATCCTGCTCGGGTTCGGCGCGGCGTACCTCGCGGCCCGCCGCAAGGACCGCTGGGGCGCCGCGATCGAGGGCCTCGTCGCGGCCCCGTGGGCCCTGCCCGGCACCGTCTTCGCCGTCGCCCTCGCGGCGGCCTTCAGCGTCCACGCGCCGTGGGCCGGGCGATTCGTGCTCGTTGGCACCGCCGCGATCCTTCCGCTCGGCTACCTCGTCCGGAGCCTTCCCCTGACCGGCCGCGCGGCCTTCGCGGGACTGCGACAGATGGACCCCGCACTCGAGGAAGCGGCCGCGTCGCTGGGCGCCTCGCGCGGGCGGCGGCTCTCCCGTATCGTCCTTCCCCAGGTGCGCCCGGCGCTCGCCGCGGGCGCGAGCCTGGCGTTTCTGGCGGCGCTCGGCGACTTCGTCGTTTCGATCGTTCTCTACACGTACGACACGCGGCCGATTTCGATCGAGATCCTCTCGTCGCTGCGCATCCAGGAGATCGGCGCGGCCGCGGCCTACGGCGTGCTGCTGACGGCCCTCTCGGCCGCGGCGTTCCTCGTGTGGGGGCGCCGCGGCGGCACCTAGCCCGCCCCTCCGCGGCTACGGGCGGACGACCGCGCGCGGCGTGAAGGCGCGCCGCGGCTCGACCGGGATCGCGACGTAGCCGAAGCCTCCGGTCCGCACTGCGGGCGGAAGCCCGGGATTCTCGACCGCGACGTCCACGAGGCCCGGTGGGTGAGGCGGCGCGACCGCAACCAGGGCGGTCGAGCTCTGGACCGTGACGGCTGCGGCGAGGGCGCCGAAACGCACCTGCGTCTGGCTCGTGAAGTTCGTGCCCGCGACGGCCACTCTTTCGCCGCCGCGCGTCGAGCCCGAGGCCGGAGCGATCGAGTTGATCGTCGGCGGCAGGGCGGGGGGCGGAACGATTTGGTAGAGCGTCCCGGACGTTCCCAAGAAGAGCTCGCCCGAGATGCTCTGCCCGAAAGTCGTCAGCGAGGTTGCCGAGACCGGAAGCAGAACCGGAGACCAGGTGCTCCCCTGCCGCGACGCGGCCCAGATCCGGCCCGAGCAATAGTCGCCATACACGTACATCCCCTGGAGGTCCGGGATCGCCGGGCCCCGGTACACGTAGCCGCCCGTCACGGAGCAGTTGCCGCCGTCGTGGGTGTACTCGAGGATCGGCAGCGTGTAGACCGGGTCGCCGCACGGCGGCGGCTGCACCGTGCAGCCCGAGGTCCCGCCCGCGCCGCAGAGCAATCCCTCCATGACCTTCCAGCCGTAGTTCTCTCCTCCTCGGCTCGTGAGCGGCTGGTAGTCGATCTCCTCACGCGCGCCCTGCCCGACGTCCCCGATGTACAGGTCTCCCGTCAGTCGGTCGAAGGAAAACCGCCATGGATTGCGCAATCCGTAGGCCCACGCCTCGAGAGGCCCGGTCGTCGAGACGTACGGGTTGTCGGCCGGGATGCCGTAGTAGGGCGCCCGGTCGACGTTCTGGTTCACGTCGATGCGCAGGATCTTGCCGAGGAGCGAATCGCTCGACTGAGCGTGGCACTGGGGGTCGTTCGCACTGCCGCCGTCGCCCATGCCGATGTAGAGGTCGCCGTCGGGCCCGAACTGCAGCTGACCGCCGTTGTGGTTCGTGTAAGGCTGGTCGATCGTCAGGAGGGTGACGGCCCCGAAGGCGTCGGCCTGGTTCGGGTCGAACGGCCGAGACCCGGTACCGCGCCACGACCGTCTGACCCGTCAGGTTCGTGTAGTCGACGAAAAAGAAGCCGTTGACGGCATAGTTCGGGTGAAACGCGATCGAGAGGAGCCCCTGCTCGCCGCAACAGATGACGAGCGAGGAGATGTCGAGAAACGGCGTCGGCAGGACCTCGCTGCCATCCCAGATCATGATCTGGCCGCGCTGAAGCGTCACAAAGAGCCGCGTGTCGCCCGCGTTGGCGATCGAGGTGATGGCGGAAAGGCCCGTGGCGACCGTCCGGAGCAGGACGGAGGGAGCCGTCGACGCGCCTTTTGGCGCCGATTCCGCCGCCGAAGCGGCTCCGTGACCGGGCCGCGACGCGAAGACCGCACCCGCAGCAGCAGCGACGAGAAGGAGACGGAGGATCCGTGGCATGGGTCTTCGATGATACGGCATCGAGACCGGCGCGGCGCCTTCCGGCGTTGCTAGCGCAGCGGCACTTTCAGAATCACCGCGTCGCGCAGGTCCTCGGGCTTCGGCGGGTTCTTCGCGTCGTAGTACCGGTGCCCCTGGTTGTTCGCGCTGAAGTACAGGACGCCGGCGACGACGGTGCCCAGCGTGGGCTCGTCGAAGTCCGGGTGGTTCATCTCGAGGATCCGCGCCTGCGCGATCGTCGCGCCATCGGGTGCGAGGTCGAGGAGGACGACCCGGTGCGGTTCGACGCCGTTCTGGATCGCGACGAGCCTTCCGTCGGAATACGCGAGGCCGTCCACGCCGGAGAGCGTCAGATTCGCGGGCACCGGGATGGGCGCGACCCTCTTCGACGCGACGTCGATCCGGTAGAGCCCGCCGTAGTCGGAGGCGTACAGCGTCCTGCCGTCGGGCGTCACGGCCAGCCCCTGCGTGCCGCGCATCGCGTCGGTCTCGAGGAAGACAAGGAGCTCTTTGCCCGGGTCGAGCGCGTAGATCCGCGGGGAGCGCCCGTCGTTGACGTACACGCGGCCGTCGGCGCCGACCGTCAGGTCGTCGAAGTGGGGAGGACTCGGGGACTCGGGCGGACGGTGCTCCTTGCGCAGCTTGCCGGTGTCGAGATCGAACTCGAAGAGCGCGCTCTGCGGCGGGTCACCCTCGTGCGCGCCGTTCATCATGGGAATCGCCTCGCTCGCGACCCACAGCGTGCGCCGCTTCGCGTCCACGCCCATGCCGAGGGCGCTCCGGAGGCCGCTTCCGGGCGGGACGAAGTCCGACGTCTTCCCGTCCGGGCCGATCCGCACGACCTTGCCCTTGCGGACGCTCGCCACGAAGAAGGCCTTCGTGACCGGGTCGTAGGCCACGCCCTCGGGGGCGAGCTCCTTCTCGCGGATGGTGAACGCGACGGCCGCGCCGGAGGAGACGCGCTGCTTGCGCAGGGCCTCCATCTCGGCCACGACTTTCCGGTAGCCCGTCGGTCTGGCGGATCGAGTCGAAGTCCTTGTCGCCCTCGAGGTTCGCGGCGACCCGGTGCGCCGCGAACTCCGACAGCGTCGCCACGGCGGCCTCGGTCTGCCCGTTGATCGCCTGGGCGCACGCCAGGTTGTAGAGGATCCAGACGTCGCCCGGCCGCAGGCGCGCCGCCTCCTCGTAGTCCTTCAGGAACGTGGCCTTGTCCCCGCGGGCGTAGGCTTCGCGCGCCTCCTTGACCAGTTGAAAGGCGTTCTTCGGCGGATCGGCGGCGGCGAGCGGCCGCGGCGCAGACCGCGCAGAGGGCGGCGAGGAGCAGTCTCTTCAAGGAATCCTCCTGGGCCTCTACGGATCGGCCCGCCGAGGGTTTCGCGGGAGAGTCGCGGTTATCGAGGACCGCGTACGCCCGGACGGGAAAGCTGCCGAGGCCCAGGAACGGCGCCGGAACGCAGTGGAAGCGGAAGCCCGCCGCGGGAAGCGCCTTCAGGTTGCAGAGGTGCTCGACGATCGGGATCCCGGCCGCGAGCAGCAGCGTGTGCGCCGGACGCACGCCGTCGGCGGTGTCGTCGATGTTGAGCGAGTCGATCCCGACGAGCGCCGGACCGGCGCCGCCAGGTGCTCGGCGGCGGCGCGCGTCAGATACGGGATGGCCCTCGGCGTAGCGGGGCGTCCGCCAGTGGGCGTCCCAGCCCGTGCGCACGAGGACGGCCTTGCCCGGCGAGGTCGCGCCCCGCGAAGCGCTCCGTCGTCGCACGCCTCGGCCCTTCTCGGGGCGTCGACGACGACGCCCTCGAGGTCGGCCAGGCGCTCGAGCGCCAGCGCCGCCGACGTCCTTGCCGTGCGCGAAGCGGTGGAAGGGCGCGTCGACGTACGTCCCGGTGTTCGCGACCATCCGCACGCGCGCGATGTGAAACGTCGTCCCCTCGGCGTAGTGGCCGCGCGACGCCTCGCGACCGAGAAAGTCGGAGATCACCGGGCCCGGGAAGGCCCGGGTACGTGATCATGCCGTGCTCGATCGGATGGGAGAGGTCGACCAGGCGCGCCATCCGCGCAAGGCTATCGCGACTTCTTCCGGTCCCTCCAGAGCCGCTTCAGCATCTGGATCTGCCCCGTGTGGTACACGTCGTGCGAGGCGACTCCGTAGACGAGCGTGTCGCCGTCGTGTGCTTGCTGCCCGGCGGGCTTCCGGCCGAGGGCCGCCCGCGAGAGCTTCGCGACCGCCGCCCGCAGACGCCGGTGCTGTGCGTCGAGCAGGGCGAGGTCGGCGCGCCACGCCCGCTCCGTCGGCGAGGTCGGCCGCGCGAACCAGTTGCTCCCCTTCTCGCCGAAACGCGCCCGCGCTTCTCGCCCGTCAGCATCCGCCACACCGCGTACTTCCAGTAGGCCGCGTGCAGCACGAGCTCCCAGATGTTGTGCCGGCCGGGCGCGGGCGCCACGCCGCCTGCCCCGCCGTCACGCCGCGCAGCGACCCCTGCAGGTTCGGCCCCTGCCAGGCGTTCTTCTCGTAGGACTCGTCGAGCAGCCGCAGGAGCAGCGCGACCTCGTTCATCGGCGACCTCCCTGCGCCGCGAGCGGCGCGACGTTCTCCTCGACCGGCGCGACGCGTGCGCCGCGCGCCGTGCCGGATGATCAGCGCGACGGCGGCGACGATCACCGCCGCGGCCAGCACGGTGCGCAGCGTCACGGCCTCGCCGGCCAGCAGCCAGCCCAGGAAGACGGCGACGAGCGGATTGACGTAGGCGTACGTCGAGACGCGCGCGGGCGTCGTCGCGCCGAGCAGGAAGATGTACGCGGAGAAGCCGAGCAGCGACCCCGCCACGATCAGGTACCCGAGCGCGAGCCACGAGCGCGACGAGACCGCGGCCAGAGAGAAGCCCTGCCACTCCCGAGTCAGACCCGCGACGAGGAGCAGGATCAGGCCTCCCGCGATCATCTCCATGGCCGTTGCGAGAAGCGTCGACGACGGGCAGCGCGACGCGCCGCGAAGTAGAGCGAGCCGATCGCCCAGAGCAGCGCGGCCGTCAGGAGCGCCGCGGCCCCGAGCGGGTCCACGTGGCTCGCCGCCGGCGAAGCGGCCCGGCGCCACGAGAAAGGCGATTCCGGCAAGGCCCATCGCCAGCCCCAGGACGACGACGCCGTGCGGCCGCTCGCGGCGCTGGAGCCCGTCGAGGACCGTCATCCAGATCGGGACCGACGCGACGATCAGCGCCGCCAGCCCCGAGGGCACGCGCTGCTCGGCCCAGGTCACCAGGCCGTTGCCGCCGAGAAGGAGCAGCCCTCCGATCAGCGCCGCGGAGCGCCAGTGGCGCGGCTCCGGGCGCGGCGTCGCCGCGCAGGCGCATCCAGGCGTAGAGCAGTGCGCCCGCCGTCAGGTGCCGCAGGCCCGCCATGAGAAACGGCGGGATCGTCTCGACGCCGAACCGGATCGCGAGGTACGTCGAGCCCCAGAGCACGTAGACCGCCGCGAAGGCGAGCACGACCTCGACGCGCGAGGCGGGCCGGGCGTGCGGACGCGTGTCAGGCATGGAGGGTCTCCGGAGCCTTCTCGCAGCCGAGGTCCGCTTCGTCGGGCCGAACGATCTCGGTGTCCTCGCCGCCGTGCCGGATGATCAGCGCCACCGCGCCGACGATCACGGCCGCCGCGAGCGCCACCCGCGCGCGTCAGCGGCTCGCCGGCAAGCGCCCAGCCGAGCAGCACGGCGACGATCGGGATTGACGTAGGCGTACGTCGAAACGCGCGCGACCGTCGTCACGCGCAGCAGCCAGAGATAGGCCGAGAACCCGACGATCGAGCCGAAGACGAAGAGGTAGACCGTGGCGACGACCGATCGCGCCGAGACGGCGGCGGGGTCGAAGCGCGAGAGCTCCCCGGCCGCCAGTCCCACCAGCGCGAGCCCGGCGCCGCCGCACAGCAGCGTCACCGCGGTCGCCATGACGGGCGAGGAAGGCAGGCGCGAGCCGCGCGAGAAGAGCGACCCGCCCGCCCAGCAGAAGGTTCCCGCGACGAGAACGACGAGGGCGGAGATCGCGAACCGCTCGCCGCCGAGGACCTCGCCCGGCCCGACGAGGATCACCAGCCCGGCCGCCCCGAGGGCGAGCCCGGCGAGAACGGCACCCCGGGGCACACGGCGGCGTCTCACGGCTTCTATCAACACGAACGACGATCGGTTCGGTTGCAACGACGAGGGCGGCCACGCCCGACGGGATCAGGCGCTCCGCCCAGACGACCGCCCCCGGTGCCGCAGACGAAGAGCAGGATCCCCGTCACGACGCCTCCGCCCCACTCCCGGCGCGTCGGGTGCGGGGCGCCCGACAGCCGCGCCCAGGCGTACAGGACCAGTCCGGCCGCCGCGTAGCGCACGCCCTGCGTGAAGAACGGCGGCAGGGTCTCGATCGAGAAGCGGATGCCGAGGTAGGTCGAGCCCCAGAGCACGTACACGGCCGCGAAGGCCGCGACGAGCTTTCCGAGCGAGGGCCCGCCCGGCCCGCGATCAGACACGAACGGCCTCCGACGCCGGTTCCGCCGGCGCCTCGATCGGAAGCGCCGCGCTCTCCTTGACCGTGTCGAGCACGATCGTCGTGCGCGTCGACGTGATCGTCTCGATGCGGCCGAGCCGGTCGCGCAGCAGGCGCCCCAGGGCCTCGGTGTCCGCGGCGCGGACCTTGGCGAGGAAGCAGTCCTCGCCCGCGACGTGGTGGACCTCGAGGACCTCCGGAATGGCCGCGACGCCGAGCCGCCGTCTGTCTCGGCGCCCGGCTTCTCGTCGGCGCGGACGAAGACGAACGCGAGCAGAGGCAGCCCCACGAGCTTCGGATTCACGCGCGCCCCGTAGCCCTCGATCACGCCGCGCTCCTCGAGCTTGCGGATGCGCTCGAAGACGGCCGAAGGCGCCAGGTCCACCTGGCGGGCGATCTCGGCGTTCGAGGTCCTGGCGTTTGACTGGAGAATCTTCAGGATTTCAGTATCAATTCCGTCGATCATTCGTCAAATATAGAATATTGACGACGATTCATTCAACTTAAGTTAATTCAGTCAGTCGCAAGTACTTGCGGCACAACGGCCGAGGCCCTCCCGGCGTCTAACAGGCCAGATTCGTCCAGCGGATCTGACCGAAGGGAAGGCCATGAAGAAACTCGGCGCTCCGGTCGCGTTCTGCCTCGTTCTCGGCCTGGCCAGCGCCGCGACCGTCCGGCCAGTCCGCCGGTTACGATGCGATGGACGCCGCGATCCGCGCCGGAGACTTCAAGAAGATCACGAGCGTCCTGGTGTCGCGCGACGGCCGGCTCGTGCACGAGGCGTACTTCAACGGCGCCGACGCCACGACGCTCCACAACACCCGCTCGTGCACGAAGACGGTCACCGGGATGCTCGTCGGCATCGCGATCGACAAGGGCCTCCTCGCCGGCGTGCAGGCCCCGATCCTCCCCTTCTTCCCCGACCGCCAGCCGCTCGCAGAACCCGGATCCGCGCAAGGCGAAGATCACGGTCGAGGACTTCCTGACGATGAGCTCGCTCCTCGAGTGCGACGACTGGAACGAGTACTCCCGGGGCAACGAGGAGCGGATGTACCTGATCGAGGACTGGGTCAAGTTCACGCTCGATCTTCCGATCAAGGGCTTCCCCGCATGGACGAAGAAGCCCGCGGACTCCCCGTACGGCCGCAGCTTCAGCTACTGCACGGCCGGCGTCGCCACGCTCGGTGCCCTCCTCGAGCGCGCGGCGAAGAGGTCCGTGCCCGATTTCGCGAAGGAGACGCTCTTTGGACCCCTCGGAATCGAGAAGGTCGAGTGGCAGCTCTCGCCTCTCGGCGCCGCCATGACGGGAGGCGGGCTCGGGCTCACCAGCCGCGATCTCTTGAAACTCGGCGAGCTCTATTTGAACGGAGGCGCGTGGAACGGGAAGCAGCTCGTCCCCGCGGCCTGGGTCAGGGAGTCCATCCAACCCCACGCCCGGATCGACGACGACACCGAGTACGGCTACCTCTGGTGGCTCAAGACCTTCAAGTCAGGCGACCGGACGTTTCCGCTCGTACTTCATGAGCGGCACCGGCGGCAACCGTGTTCACGTCTTCCCCGACCGCAAACTTGTCGTTGTCGTTACGACCACGAACTTCCGCGAGCGCGGCCCGCACGAGATCACCGACCGGCTCCTGACCGAGCGCGTCCTGCCGGCGGCCGAGCCCTGAACTTCACCGGGCCACGGCAAGGACGAGGCCGGCGACGCACAGGAGGAGCCCCAGCGCATTGACCCCCGAGAGCTTCTCGTGGAAGAGGAGAAGGCCGACGGGGACGAGGAGCGCAGCCACGGCGGTATTCGAGACGGCGGCACCGACGCTGACCCTCCAGCCCGCGCGGTAAGCGAGGAGGAAGCCGAGCTCGACGCCGACGATCGCGGCGCCGATCGCGGCGCTAGCCCAGTTGAGCTCGCGGAAGCTGCGCCCGACGGGCGCCCGCAGCGGGAAGAACGGCAGCAAGGCGAGGGTTCCGAGCAGCGCGACGCCGTAGCTCACGGCGAGCGAGGCGAGCGGCGGCGCGCCGGCCGGAATGGACTTCTGCGCCACGTGGTAGACGACGGTGGACAACACGACGATCGCGACGGGCCAGAACATGCTTCCCTCCCTGTTGCTCGAACCCGCACTGCGGCGCGGAAGTTGCGCTCGTCTCGCTCTCAGGCGGCGAAATACCGCGCCTGCGGATGGTGGAGGACGAGCGCGGAGACGGACGCCTCGGGGTCCATCATGAACCCCTCGGTCAGAGCGACGCCGATCTTGCGGCCGTCGAGAAGGTGAAACAGCATGGCCTGGTCGGCGAGCTCCGGGCACGCCGGATACCCGAAGCTGTACCGCTTGCCGCGATAGCGGCCCTGGAACCGGTCGAGCATCGTCGTCCCGGACGGATCGGGGAAGCCCCACTGCTCGCGCAGGCGCCGGTGCAGCCACTCCGCGGCGGCCTCCGCCGTCTCGACGGCCAGAGCCTGGAGAGCGTGGCACAGGAGGTACTCGCCGGCCGTCTTCAACTCCTCGGCTCGCGCGCGCACGCCTTCGCCCGCGGTCGTGATGAAGAGCGCGACCGAGTCCGTGCACCGCTTCCCGTCGCCCGGGTGGACGAAGTCCGCGAGGCACAACCGCTCGCCCGCGACCTGCCGCGGGAAGGTGAAGGAAGCCTCGCCCCCGCCCGGCGCGGCAACGTGGAGCGTGTTGCCTTCCGAGCGGGCCGGGAAGTAGCGGTACACGGCCCGGGCGGAGATCCAACCGGCAGCCTGGACCTTTGCGATCACCTTCTCGAGCTCGAGGAGCTTCGGGTCGCCGGCCTCCTTCAGCCTCCAGTAGCTCCCGCGCAGCCCAAGGTGCTTCGCGTAGAGCATGTGCGGGTTCAGGTACTGCCAGATCTCGCGGAGGTCGAGCGGTTCGAGGACGCGCTCGTCGGCATCGGGCGGCGGGAGCGGTTCGGCGAGCGCGACTTCGGGGCTGCGCACGGCCGGGGCGGAGAGCGGGATCTCCTCTTCCGCCCGCGCGGTCGCCGCGACCGCAGTACGCCGCCGGTCGGCTTCCGCGGCGAGCTCCGCCCGCGCGGCCTCGCCCGAGAGGACGCGGTCGGCCAGGGCGAGCCCCCGCATCGCGTCCTCGGCGTACGCGACGAGGCCTCCGTACGCCGGCGCGATCCGGTGGTCCGTGAACTTTTGCGAGAGCGCGGCCCCGCCCACGAGCATCGGCACGGCGACACCTGCGGCCGCGAGGTCCTGCGCCGTGGTCACCATCTGCTGGGCGCTCTTCACGAGTAGGCCCGACAGGCCGATCAGGTCCGGCCGGTGCTCCCCGCAGGCCTCGACGAGCTTCTCGGGCGGCACCTTGATGCCGAGGTTGACGACGTCGTAGCCGTTGTTCGAGAGGATGATCTCGACGAGGTTCTTTCCGATGTCGTGGACGTCGCCCTTGACGGTCGCGAGCAGGACCTTGCCCTTGCGCGAGCCCGTCGTCTTCTCCATGAACCTCTCGAGGTGGCTGACGGCGGCCTTCATCGCCTCGGCCGACTGGAGCACCTCGGCGACGATCAGCTCGTTGGCATTGAAGAGGCGGCCGACCTCTCGCATCCCGTCCATCAGCGGGCCGTTGATCACGTCGAGCGGTGCCATTCCCCCGAGGCGCACCGTCTCGAGGTCCTCGACGAGGCCCTCCTTCGAGCCTTCGAGGATGTAGCGCGGCAGGCGCTCCAGCGCGGTCCCGGCGCGCTCCCTCGGCTTCTTCGGAGCAGCGCCCTTCGCCTTGAAGTAGTTGGCGAACGCCGCGACCGGGTCCTCGCCGCGGTTGTAGAGGAGGTCCTCGGCCAGGCGCCTCTCCTCGTCCGGAATCGACGGGTACCGGACGATCTTCTCCGAGTTCACGATCGCGAGGTCGAGCCCCGCCTTCGTGCAGTGGTAGAGGAAGACGGAGTTCAGGATCTCGCGTCCGGCCTCGGGCAGCCCGAAGGAGACGTTGGAGATCCCGAGGATCGTCTTCGAGTCCGGGAAGGCCGCCTTGATCAGGCGGATGCCCTCGATCGTCTCCTCGGCGCTCCCGACGTACTTCGCGTCGCCCGTGCCGCACGGGAAGACGAGGGGGTCGAAGAGAATGTCCTCGGGCGGGATCCCGTACTTCTCGGTCAGGAGCGTATAGCTCCTGCGCGCGACCTCGAGCTTTCGCCCCCGCGTTACGGCCATGCCGTTCTCGGGGTCCTCGTCGATCGTCCCGACGACCAGAGCCGCGCCGTACCTCTGGGCGAGCGGGAGGACCGTCCGGAAGCGCTCCTCCCCGTCCTCGAGGTTGATCGAGTTCAGGATCGACTTGCCCTGGCTCCACTTCAGGCCCAGCTCGAGGACCTTCGCGTCGGTCGAGTCGAGCATGAGCGGGACCTTGACCATCCGGGTCGCCCGGTCGAGGAAGGCGTTCGCGTCGGCCGCCTCGTCGCGGTCGGGGTCCTGGAGGCAGACGTCGATGACCTGGGCGCCGTTCTTGACCTGGGCCCGCGCGATCTCGGCCGCAGCCTCGAATTGGCCGTCGGCGACGAGCCGCTTGAATTTGCGGCTCCCGAGCACGTTCGTGCGCTCGCCCACGAGCACCGGCCGGTTGTCGACGTCCACCTCGAGGGCCTCGATCCCGGAGACGAGCGTCTTGTTGTGGATGGCGGGCCGCCGCGGCCTCTTGCCCTCCGCCGCCGCTGCGAGCGCCCGGATGTGCGCCGGCGTCGTCCCGCAGCAGCCCCCCACGATGTTGACCCAGCCCTCCGTCATGAAGCGCTCGAGCTCCTTCGAGAGGGACTCGGGCGTCTCGCCATATTTCCCGTCGGCGTCGGGAAGCCCCGCGTTCGGGTAACAGGACGTGCGCGTCTTCGCCAGCGCCGAGAGGCTGCGAAGATGGTCGGTCATGAACTCGGGGCCGGTCGCGCAGTTCAGACCCACCGACAGGAGCGGCGCGTGCATGACCGAGGCGTAGAGCGCCTCGACGTCCTGCCCGGCGAGCATCGTGCCGGTCGGCTCGATCGTCACCGAGACCATGACCGGAGTGCGCCAGCCGACCTCGGCAAACGCCTGCTCCACGCCGATCAGGCCCGCCTTCAGGTTGCGCGTGTCCTGCGTGGTCTCGAGCAGCAGCACGTCCGCGCCGCCGGAGACGAGGCCGATCGCCTGCGTCCGGTAATGGACGATCATCTCGTCGAACGTCACGCCGCCGGTGACCGTCATCGCCTTCGTGGTCGGACCCATCGAACCGGCGACGAAGCGCAGGCGGGCCGGACGTCGAAGCCCCGGCCGCGGCCTCCCGGGCGAGCTCGGCGGCGCGGCGGTTGATCTCGAGGGCCCGGTCGGCGAGGCCGTACTCGGCGAGCACGAGCGGCGTGCCGCCGAAGGTGTCCGTCTCGACCATGTCGGCGCCGGCGGCGAAATACTCCTCGTGCATCCGCCGCACGACGTCCGGCCGCGTCAGGACCAGGCTCTCGTTGCAGCCCTCGAGCTCCGGACCGCCGAAATCCGCCGCCGAAAGGTTCTGTCCCTGCATCCAGGTCCCGGTCGCGCCGTCGAGCACGAGGATCCGCCCGGCGAGGAGCTCCTGGAGCGCCTCGGCCCGCTCGCGCTGCGACGCGCCGTCGGGGCTGCGGTTTGCGGCCATGGAAATGCGCATTATGCGGGATGCCCGGCGGCTGCGCAGAGCGTCCGGGCGGTCCGCGCCTTCGCCGTCCCCTGATATCCTCTGCGCGCGCATGAGCCGCCACGCCCCCACCATCGTCGTGATCGGCGGAGGCTTCAGCGGCGCCGCGGTCGCCGCCCACCTGCTGCGTCGCGGCAAGCCGGCCCGGATCGTCCTGGCCAACCGCTTCGGCCCCATCGGACGCGGCGTCGCATACGGGACCCGGTTCGAGGCCCACGTCCTGAACGTGCCGGCCGGGCGCATGAGCGCGCTGCCGGAGGACCCCGATCACTTCGTGCGCTGGGCGCGGACGCGGGACGACGCCATCCGCTCGGACACCTTCGTCTCGCGCCGGATCTACGGCGAGTACCTCGAAAGCCTGCTTCGCGAGGCCGAACAGCACGTGCCCCGCGCGGCGCATCTCGAGCGCCTCGTCGGCGTCGCCCGCGACGTCGAGGTCCGGCCGAACGGAGAGTCGGCGGAGGTCGTCTTCGCCGGGGCCCGAGTCGCCGCCGAGCACGTGGTCCTCGCCCTCGGCAACTACTCGCCGGCGAACCCCGCGACCGTGGGAGGCGAGTTCTACGAGAGCGACCGTTACGTTCGCGATCCCTGGGTCCGCGGGGCGCTCGAGGCGGTCCGGCCCGGCGAGTCCGTGCTGCTCGTCGGCACGGGCCTGACGATGATGGACGTCGCGCTCGATCTGGCGGCGCGCGGCGTGCGGCTGCCTCTCTTCGCGGTCTCGCGCCACGGCCTGCTCCCGCGCGCGCATCGGACCGGACAGGCGTCCCTGGGGTCCGACGCGCTCCCGCCCGGCCTCGACGGGCCTCCCCGTTCCGTCGCGCGGTACACGCGACTCGTCCGCCGGCACGCCGCGGCCCGTGCCGCGGCGGGCCGGGACTGGCGCGAGGTGATCGGAGCGCTTCGACCGATCACGCCCGCGCTCTGGATGGGCCTGACCTGCGAGGAACGGGCGCGGTTCCTCCGGCACCTGCGCCCCTGGTGGGACATTCACCGGCACCGCGCGGCGCCGGGGACGGCGCGCGCCATCGAAAAGATGCTTTCGGCCGGCGACCTCTCGGTGCGCGCCGCGCGGATCCTCGGCTACCGCCCCGTCGCCAACGAGGTCGAGGTGACGATCCGCCCGCGCGGCGCGTCGGAAGCGGGCCGCGTCCACGTGCACCGGGTCGTCAATTGCACGGGCCCCTCGAGCGACGTCCGACGTGTGGGCGATCCTCTGCTCGACGCTCTCCTCTCGCGCCGCCTTCTCCGGCCCGATCCGCTCGCCCTCGGCGTCGAGACGGCCGCGGACGGCGCGCTGCTCGACGCCGCCGGACGCCCGTCCCGCGTCCTCTCTCTCGTCGGACCGCTGCTCAGGGCGGACTACTGGGAAGCGACGGCCGTGCCGGAGCTGCGCCAGCACGCGGCGCGGCTGGCGGAGAGGCTCCTGCCCTGAGTCAAGGTCCGGCGAGCCGCGCGCGCCTCGGCGGAGCCCGCGGCACGCGCCTGGTCGAAGAGGCCCTCGGCCTCGGAGGTCCGTCCGATCGCCGAGGCCGCGCGCGCGAGCTCGAGAAGAGTCGCACCGTCGGTGCAGACCCACATGAACGAGAAGTCGTGCCCCGTCCGAGCGCGCCAGAGGGCGAGCCCTTCTTCGAACGGCGGCGCCGCCCCCTCCCGCGCGGGAGAGCCCGGCCAGCGCCTGGACGAGCAGGTGCCCTCCGCCCAGGCTCCGAGGCCGTCCGCGCAGGTGCGACACCGCCTGGGCGAAGGCGGCCCCCGCGGCCGGCAGGTCGCCCTGCTCGAGCTGCGGTGCGGCCGAGCGCGCAGAGGCCGACCCCTCGAAACGTGTCGCGATACATGAAGTCCGACCTCTCCACCGTCGCGAGACCCTCGAGACACCGGGCTCGCGCTCGATCGAGATCGCCGAGGCGCCGAAGGCACTCTCCCAGATAGGCAGCCGCGCCGGCCGTCGGGCCGCTTCCGACCTCCCCCTCCAGCGCAAGAGCCTTCTCGAGACACCAGGTTGCCTCCGAGCCGTGCTCGAGATCCAGGTGCGTCCAGCCGAGCGCCAGCCACGCGAAGCCGTGGTTCGGGTCGATTCGAACGGCGCGCTGCAAGAGGTCGAGGGCATCGGCCGTGCGCGAGGCCTGCGCCAGCCAGATGCCGCCGAAGTAGGGTGCATACGCGTTCACGGGGTCGAGCTCCATGGCGCGCCGCACCTGTTCCAGCGCCTCGTCGGTGCGGCCCAGTCGCCCGAGGGCGTAGCCGAGCCAGATCCGCGGTTCGGCAAGGCTCGCGTCGGCCGCGATCGCCCGCCGCGCATAGCTCTCGGCGATCTCGAGCTCGCGCGGGTCCGTCTGGTAGGGAAAGCGCATGCAGTGAACGGCAACCAGGCCGGCCAGGGCCGGAGCGTAGGCGCCGTCGGCGGCGATGGCCTCCTCGAAGAGCGACTGCGCCTGGTCGAGCGATCCCTTCTCGAGGCGGTGGAAAAAGCGCCGGCCCCTTTCGTAGCGCTCGTAGACGTCCATGCGCGGAGCCGGCGGGCGAGCGGCCGGCGCCGCGCCGCCCGGCCGAAGGCGCTCGGCGGCCGAAGCCGAGAGCCGGTCCTGCATCGCGAACATCTCGCCGACGTCGCCGTCGACCTTCTCGGAACCGACGATCTCCCCCGTGACGCCGTCGGCCAGCTGGGACGTCACGCGCAGGCGCTGCCCGCGCGCGCTGATAAGCGCCGGAAAGGACCCAGCGGCAGCCGAGAACGCGGCCGAGCTCCTGCGCGGGCCCGCACAGATCCGCGAGGGCTCCTGCGACCTTCTCGCGCGGCACGAGCGAGACGCCCGGCAGACGCGCGAGGTCGGCGCCGAGGCTCTCGGCAAAGCCGCTGCCGATCCAGTCGTCGTCCTTGTTCTGCGAGAGATTGCGGAAGGCCACGATGGCGAGCGTGTCGGGCAGCGAGGCCTCGAGCTCGCCCGACCCGAGGGCCCGAAGGTCCGAGAGAAACGCCGCCGCCGAGGCGTACCGCCGCTCCGGGTCGCGCGCCATCGCCCGCCCGAGCAAAACGGCCGTCTCTCCCGGCACGCCCGCAGCGGCGAGCGGCTCGAACTCGGCGGACAGGTTCGCCGCGATGCGCT
This sequence comes from uncultured Acidobacteriota bacterium, assembly GCA_963724465.1. Classification (GTDB taxonomy): domain Bacteria; phylum Acidobacteriota; class Thermoanaerobaculia; order UBA5066; family Gp7-AA6; genus DAHUXD01. The sequence continues at coordinate 32,131 of CAVRUT010000003.1, forward strand.
CGGCGGGGTTGTCTCCGGGAAAGGCCGGGCGACCCGCGATCGCCTCGTAGAGGACAGCCCCGAGCGAAAAGAGATCCGATCGCTCGTCGAGAGGCTTTCCACGGAGCTGCTCGGGCGACATGTAGCCGAGCGTCCCGATGACGGCGCCGGCTTCGGTCAGAGCCACTTCCGTCCGGTCCTCGCTGCCGGCCTCGCTTTCCTGCAACCGGGCGATCCCGAAGTCGAGCAGCTTGCCGAGGTTGTCGCCGGTCACCATGACGTTCTCCGGCTTGATGTCGCGATGAAGGACTCCGGCCGCATGCGCGTGCACGAGCGCTTCCAGGAGCGACGCGACGACCGAGAGCGCCTGCGGAAACGGCAGCGGCCCCCGCCGCAGGCGATCCCGCAGCGTCTCCCCCGCGACGAACTCCATCGCCAGAAAGGCGACGCCGTCCGATTCGCCGGACTCGAAGAACGTGGCGATGGCCGGATGCTGCAGCCGGGCACACGCCTGCGCCTCGCGAAAGAGCCTCTCGCGCGCCGGGCCGGTCAGCGAGGGCGAGAGCACTTTGAGCGCCGCGGTTCTGCCCAGCGCGAGGTCACGGGCAAGGAACACTTCGCCCATACCGCCCGCCCCGAGGCGCTTCTCGATGAGGTAGTGAGAGAGAGTCCTGCCGACCAGGCTGCCTCCGGTGCGGCGATTATCTCTCCGTCCGCCGACATACAATCGCGGCCAATCTCCATGCCGATCTCAGCCGGTAGCCGCCTCGGACCCTACGAAGTGCTCGCGCCGCTCGGCGCGGGCGGGATGGGCGAGGTCTACCGCGTGCGCGACGCGAAGCTCGGGCGCGAGATCGCCGTCAAGGTGCTGCCCTCCGCCATGGCGTCGGATCCCGATCGCCGCCAGCGCTTCGAGCAGGAAGCGCGCTCGGCCTCGGCCCTGAACCACCCCAACATCCTGACCATCTACGACATCGGCGAGGCCGACGGCTCCCTCTACATCGCCATGGAGCTGGTCGAGGGAAAAACCCTGCGCGAGCTGGTCGCCTCCGGCGAGCCGCTGCCCACCAGGAAGCTGCTCGACATCGCCGTCCAGACCGCCGAGGGCCTGGCCAAGGCCCACGCCGCCGGCATCGTCCACCGGGACCTGAAGCCCGAGAACCTGATGGTCTCCAAGGACGGCTACGTCAAGATCCTCGACTTCGGCCTGGCCAAGCTGACCGAGACGGTCTCGCAGGCCGAGTCGATCGCGCCGACGGCGATCGCGGCGCCCACGCAGCCGGGCACCGTCATGGGCACGGCCGGCTACATGTCGCCCGAGCAGGCCAGCGGCCAGCCCGTGGACTACCGCTCCGACCAGTTCACCCTGGGCGCGATTCTCTACGAGATGGCCACGGGCAAGCGGCCCTTCCAGAGAAAGACGGGTGCCGAGACGCTGGTGGCCATCATCAAGGAGGACCCCGAGCCGCTGTCCCAGGCCGCGCCCAGGGCCCCCGCTCCCGTACGCTGGATCGTCGAGCGCCTGCTCGCCAAGGACCCCGACGAACGCTACGCCTCGACCCGGGACCTCGCCCGGGACCTCAAGAGCGTCCGCGACCACCTCACCGAAACCTCGCTCTCCGGTGGCCTCGAAGTCGCCGGGCCCGCGAAGGCCCGCCGCCGCGGCTGGCTCGTGCCGGCCCTCCTGGCGCTCGTGATCGGGACCGCTCTGGGCATGTTCGTCCGTTCGATGCTGGGAGGCAAACCCGCTTCTCCGATCCAGTTCCAGCAGCTGACGTTTCAGCGCGGACAGGTGCAGTCGGCGCGCTTTGCGCCCGACGGCCAGACGATCGTCTACGCGGCCGCCTGGGAGGGCCGCGCGCCAGAGGTGTTCACGACACGTCCGGACAGCGCCGAGTCGCGGTCCCTCGGACTGCCGGGCGCCACCGTGCTCTCGGTTTCTTCGGGAGGCGAGATCGCCGTCTCGCTGAACCGCCACTTCCTCGTCGGCTACGAGGCGACGGGGACCCTGGCGCGCGTCCCGCTGGCCGGGGGCTCGCCGCGCGAAGTGCTCGAGAGCGCTCAGGACGCCGACTGGTCTCCCGACGGCAAGGACCTGGCGGTGTGCCGTGTCGTCGGCAACCGGAGCCGGGTGGAGTACCCCATTGGCAAGGTCCTCTACGAAGCCGCCGCCTGGGTCCAGAGCATCCGCATCTCCCCGGACGGGCGGCTGCTCGCATTCTTCGACTGCACGCAGCGCGGCAACAACGACGGCTACCTCAAGATCATCGACACGAGCGGCAAGGTCCGGCTCACCGGGCCTTTCGTGGCCGGCGGCGGGGCCCTCGCCTGGTCGCCGAGCGGAGACGAGGTGTGGTTCGGCCACATTCGGGCCGTGTCGCTCGACGGGAAAGTCCGACCGGTCTGGAGCTCCCCGCTGGCGACCATCGACGATCTTTCGCGCGACGGCCGCGTGTTGCTCGTCGAGTCCACCGGCCGCCGCGAACTCGTCGGCTTCGGCCGTGACGGGACGCCCCACAACCTCACGGCGCTCAACTGGTCTTTCCCGAGCGACATCTCCACGAGCGGCGACACCGTCCTCTTCTACGAGCAGATTCGCCAGCCGCCCGGCGTCTACGTGCGAAAGCTCGACGGATCTTCTCCGGTGCGCCTCGCCGATGGCGAGGGTTACGGCTTGTCTCCCGACGGCCGGTGGGCGCTGACGGTCAAAGTTCCCGAGCGCCGGTCGGTCACGCTCGTTCCGACGGGCGCCGGAGAGCCGAAGGCGTTGGACATCGGCAACCTCACCGTTCAGTGGAGTAACTGGTTCCCGGATGGCCGGCGAATCCTGATCGGCGGAAGCGAGCCCGGCCGGGGTCCCCGCGTGTACGTCCAGGACCTGTCCGGGGGCAAGCCCCGGCCGATCACGCCGGAAGGAGTCTCGATCCTTGCGCAAGCCGTCTCCCCCGACGGCCGGTCCATCGTGGCCCGCGGGCCGGACGGTCGGATCGCCATTTATCCCGCGGAGCCCGGAACCGAGCCGCGACCCGTCCCGGGGCTCGACACGGAAGACTGGCCGATTCGCTGGACAGCCGACGGGCGCTCGCTCTACGTCTCACGGCTCTCGGCACTGCCCGGGATCATCGACGTCGTAGACATCGCCACCGGGCGTCGGACGACGTGGAAGAAGTTCCAGCCGCTCGATCCGAGCGGCGTCGAGCAGGCCGGCCCGGCGATGATCTCGCCCGACGGCACGACCTACGTGTACTCGTTCCGGCGCGTGCTCGGCGATCTCTTCCTCGCGACGGGAATGCGGTAGGTAGGTCGGATGCCGCTCTCCACGGGTTCCCGCCTCGGCCCCTACGAGGTCCTCGCGCCGCTCGGGGCCGGCGGGATGGGCGAGGTCTACCGGGCTCGCGACGCGAAGCTCGGGCGCGAGGTCGCCGTAAAGGTCCTGCCTTCGGCCACCGCGTCGGATCCCGACCGGCGCCAGCGCTTCGAGCTCGAGGCCCGGTCGGCCTCGGCCCTGAACCACCCCAACATCCTCACCATCTACGACATCGGCGAAGCCGACGGCTCCCTCTACATCGCCATGGAGCTCGTCGAGGGCAGGACCCTGCGCGAGCTCGTCGCCTCGGGCGAGCCGCTGCCGACGAAGAAATTGCTCGACTACGCCGTCCAGATCGCCGAGGGCCTGGCCAAGGCCCACGCCGCCGGCATCGTCCACCGGGACCTGAAGCCCGAGAACCTGATGGTCTCCAAGGACGGCTTCGTCAAGATCCTCGACTTCGGCCTCGCCAAGCTGACCGAGCCGGTGTCGCAGGACGCGTCGTCGCTGCCGACGGCGATCGCGGCGCCCACGCAGCCCGGCACCGTCATGGGCACGGCCGGCTACATGTCGCCCGAGCAGGCCAGCGGCCAGCCCGTGGACTATCGCTCCGACCAGTTCACGCTGGGCGCGATCCTCTACGAGATGGCCACGGGCAAGCGCGCCTTCCAGAGGAAGACCGGCGCCGAGACGCTCGTGGCGATCATCAGGGAGGAGCCCGAGCCGCTTTCCCAGCTCGCGCCCAGGGCCCCGGCGCCCGTGCGCTGGATCGTCGAGCGCCTGCTCGCCAAGGACCCCGACGAGCGCTACGCCTCGACCCGGGACCTCGCCCGCGATCTGAAGAGCGTGCGCGACCACCTGACCGAAACCTCCGTCTCCGGCGCACTCGAAGCCGCCGGACCAGCGAAGATTCACCGGCGCGGCTGGGCGCTGCCCGCGATCGCCGCGCTCGCTCGTCGGTGTTGCGGCGGGTTTCCTGCTGCGCAACCTCGTGGGCACGAAGGCCGGACCGCAACCCGAGATCAAGCGGCTGACATTCGCCCGCGGCGCCGTTCGCACCGCCCGGTTCGCTCCGGACGGCCAGACGATCGTCTACGGCGCAGCCTGGGAGGGCCTGCCGCTCGAGATCTTCTCGACGCGGGCCGACAGCTCCGAGTCCCGCTCGCTCGGGCTTCCGAGCGCCGACGTGCTCGCGATCTCGTCCACCGGCGAGCTCGCGATCTCTCTCCATCGTCACTACATGTTCGGCTTTCAGTCGGTCGGGACGCTCGCTCGGGTGCCGCTCGCCGGCGGCGCGCCTCGCGAGGTCCTCGACAACGTGGAGAACGCCGACTGGTCGCCCGACGGAGCGAACCTCGCCGTCACCCGGCAGGTCGGTAACCGGGGCCGCGTCGAGTACCCGATCGGGAAGGTGCTGTACGACGCCGCGGGTTGGGTCAGCGACGTCCGCGTCTCCCCGGACGGACGTCTCCTCGCCTTCATCGACCACCCGCAGCAGGGAGACAACAACGGCAATCTGAAGATCGTCGACACGACCGGCAAGGTGCGTCGTGAACGGGCCCTTCGCCCTCCGCGGGACCGCCTGGACGCCGCGGGGAGACGAGGTCTGGTCGAGCGGACGCAGCGGCGTCATGGGCGACGTCGCTCTCCGGCAAGAGCCGGCTCGTCTGGCTCGTCGCCGGAGGGGGCATCGAGGACATCGCGCGCGACGGACGCGTTCTCTGCATCGTGAACTCCTCCCGGCGCGAGATCGTCGGCCTTTCGGCGGGCGACAAGGCGGAGCGCAACCTGACCTGGCTCAACTGGTCCTTTCCGATCGACATCTCCTCCGACGGCAAGACCGTTCTCTTCGACGAGCAGAACATCCAGCCGATCGGCGTCTACCTGCGAAAGCTCGACGGCTCGCCGGCCGTCCGCATCGGCGAGGGCGGCGCGTACGGCTTCTCGCCCGACGGACACTGGGCGCTCTCCGGCCGGGACCGGCAGGAGCGGTCAGCTCACGCTCCTGCCGACCGGGACGGGTGAGCCGAAGGACCTGCCGAAGACCGGCATCAACGACCAGTCGGCGACGTGGTTTCCGGACGGTCGCCGGATCCTCAGTCTCGGGCAACGAGCCGGGCCACGGTTCCCGTCTCTTCGTCCAGGACATCTCGGGCGGCAAGCCCCGCGCGATCACGCCGGAGGGCGTCAGCTTCATCTTCTCGACCGTGTCCCCGGACGGGAAGTCGGTCGTGGCCACCGGACCCGACCGCCGCATCGCCATCTACCCGATCGAGCCCGGCGAGCCTCGCCCCGTGCCCGGGGTGGAGCTCGAGGACGTTCCCCTGCGGTGGACCGCCGACGGCAAGCTCGATCTTCGTGTATCGCCCGTCCGCGCCGCCGCTGCGCGTCGAGACCGTCGACGTCAAGACCGGGCGCCGCACGCTCTGGAAGGAAATCCGGCCTCCGGATCCCTCCGGAGTCGAGCAGGTCGGCCCGATCGAGATCTCGCCGGACGAGAAGTCCTACGTGTACTCCTACCGCCGCACGATCGACGACCTGTACCTGGCGACGGGGCTGAAGTAGGTCAGCCGAGGCGAGTCCGACCGCGGCGCGCGCGGCGGCGAGGTAGACGGGCTTCGGGTTCAGCGCGTACTCACGCAGACACGCCTCGGTGAACTTGATCGCGTGCTCGTCGCCGGTCGCGAGGGCGCGGTCCACGAGATCGTCGCGGTCGCCCGCCGGCGCCGTCGGCGAGGCGCCGGCTCGCCCACGTTCCCGCCGCTCGCCGCGTAGAGCGCCGCCGCGCCCTGCCAGCCGTAGCGCAGCAGGGCGCTGCGCGCCGCGGCGTCCAGGTGCGGCAGCAGGAGCCGGATCGCGCTCGGACCGGTGACGCCGTGGATGTAGGTGATGACGCTTCCCGGCGGCACGTTCTCGAGGTAGACCGTCGCAAACGTCTCCGTCAGGTCGGAGAGGAATGCGGACGCATTCCCGGAGACGTCGACCTGTCGGCCACGAACGCGAACGAAGGAAACCCGTCGAGCGGCGCGCAGGCGATCGGTGATGTTGCCGCCCCGGATTTGCTTTGCGGCCGGAAGTGAAACCACCTCGGCGATCGCCTTCGAGGGCATGCGGCTGCGCGAGGGTCGCGCGCCTCGCCTCCGGGAGCACTTCGTACGTCGCCGCCCAGTAGCCGAGCCCCTCGGCGAGCTCGCGCCGGCGCGCGGAGCGTCTCGGCGGCGTCGAGACTGCGCGTCGCGTGGCCGGTCCGGATCACGCCGTGAAACGCCGCCGCGATGATCCCCGGGGCAAGGCGAGGCACCCACTCGACGAGCACCTCCCGCCACGGCCGCTCCTCGACCTGCCGGTCGAAGAAGACGATCCAGTCGCCGACGCGATCGCCCTGGCCGAGCGCCTCGCGCCACGCCTTCGGATCGATCGGCCGCGTGCCCGGCGGATGCTCGCGCAGGCGATGGCGGTACGATTCGACCCACGGAACGACTGAGTCCGGGCGGTCGAGGACGACCAGAGCCTCGGCCGCCATCGGTCCGTGGTTGGCCAGGCGCCCCGCGTACTCGGGACCGGTCTTCGCGAGGAGCCCGAGCGCCTCCTCCATCGCCTCAGTCTTGCGCATCGTCGTCGTTTGAGATGCCCCGGGCGGCGGCAGGATGCCGGGAGGCACGCAGGCCGCCGATGCGGCCGTGGCGACCTCTCGGAGAAACCGCCGCCGGGAAAACCTCCCCACGCCCGAAGCATAGCTCCGGGATACGACTCTTCGCAGACGAAACAACCTGGAAACGCTCACGGCGTATGGCGTAGGCGAGTTCACTGCACCCTTTGGCGCCGGGCGCGCGGATGGAGGAAGATCCCATCGTGCGCCTGACGCTTCTTCTCGCCGCTTCGGCCCTCGCGCTCGCGCGACCCCTGCTTGCCGAGCGGCCACGCATGGAGGCGCCGGCGCTCTACACGCAGGCCTGCGCCGCTTGCCATGGCGCGGACGGGAAGGGCTCGCCGACCTGGCAGGGCGCCGTCCCCGTTCCCGACTTCACCGACTGCCTCGGCAACACAGCCGAGCCGGCGGAGCACTGGCAAGCGATCATCTCGGGCGGCGGCCCGGCGCGCGGCCTCTCGACGGCGATGCCGGCCTTCGGCGAGGCCCTCGATCCGTCGGAGATCCGGGAGCTGGCTGCCTACCTGCGGCGCTTCTGCGCGAGCTGGGAGAAGTACCCCCCGGGCGACCTCAATTTCCGCCGCCCCCTCGACACGGGCAAGGCTTACCCCGAGCAGGAGGTCGTGATCCAGCCCGAGTACGGGCGATTCGACGGAACGGGCGAGACCGGCATGGCCGTTTCGTACGAGAACCGCATCGGCCCGGGATTTCAGTACGAGCTCACCGTTCCCTTCGTCCTGCAGGGCGCGGAGCACGCGGGCCTCGCCGACGTCGAGGTCGAGGCAAAGCAGGTCCTCGGTTTCAGCCTCGCGAAGATGGAGATCCTCTCGGCCGGGCTCGGTCTGACCCTGCCCACGGGCAACCGCGACCTCGGCCTCGGAGACGGCACGACGGTGCTCGAACCGTTTCTCGCCTTCGGCAAGGCCTGGGGAAACACGCTCCTTCAGACGCGTTTCGCGGCCGAGATCTCGACGAACACCGATCGCCGCGACTCGGAGGTGACGCTCCAGGTCGCGCTCTCGCAGGCGCTCGGTCCCCCGCGTCTTGCCTGGGTGCCCGCCGTCGAATTTCTCGGCTCGCGCAACCTCTCGACGGGCGAGAACGAGTGGTCGTCCGTCCTCGAGATCTCGAAGGCCCTCACTCGCCTCGGTCACCTCGTCGGCGCCATCGGCGTGCGGCTCCCGATCACGAAGAGCCCCGAGAAGTACCGGGTCGAGGCTTACGTCCTGTGGGACTTCGGCGACGGTCCCTTCTGGAAGGGCTGGTGACGCCCGGGTCTCAGTCCCTGGCGCGCTTCAAGAGTCCGAGGAAGAAGAACGCCGCCGCCACCGTGATCGTCAGGGGCCCCGCGGGCAAACGCAGGACGGGGGCGAGAAGGGACCCGGCGAGCGTGGCGAAGACCGCGATCACCACCGAGAGAATTCCCATTTCGCGGGCGCTCCGCGCCAGGTGCTTGGCCGTCGCCGCGGGAATGATGACCAGAGACCCCATCAGCAGCACGCCGAGGAAACGCAGTCCCAGCGCCACGGTGAGCGCGAAGGCGAGCAGAAAGAGCAGGTTCAATCGCGAGACGTCGATCCCGGCCGTGCGCGCGAGGTCCGGAGACACGAGGGCGATCACGAGCCGGCTGCGGGCCCGGAGCACGAAACCGACCACCAGCGCCGCGGCGAAGAGCCCCGCGACGAGCTCCAGCCGGCCCTGACGCCCCGGGGCCCCGAAGAGCGCCTCGATCAGCTCCTCGCCGGGCGTCACCATGCTGCCGACGGCCAGGGCCGCCGAGAAGACGACGCCGATGATCGCCTCGGTCGGGATGCGGGTCTTGTGCTCGACGGCCCAGATCAGAAGCGTCCCGACGAAGAGCGCGGCGAGACCTCCGACGACGGGGTTGATGCGCAAGAGGATCGCGATCCCGATACCCGGAAGGGCGACGTGCGACATGGCGTCGGAGGCGAGCGTCATCCGTTTCATGACGGCGATCGACCCGACGAGCCCGGCGGCCACGGCCATCACCACCGGCAGGGCGAAGCTCGTCAGGGTAGGGATGGTCGCTCTCCGTGAAGGTGAAACTGCATCGGCGCTCCCCACACCTCCCGCAGCCGTTCGGGCGTCAGCATCGAAACGGGCGGCCCGAACCAGGCGCGCTGCCGCGAGAGGCAGAGCACGTTGTCGGCGTACCGGTACACGAGGGAAAGCTCGTGGGAGATGAGCAGAAGCGTGAGTCGGTTCTCCTGCCGCAGGCGCCGGAAGAGGGCGTAGATCTCCTCCTGCCCCGGCTCGTCCACGCCGGCCGTCGGCTCGTCGAAGAGCAGGACGGAAGGGCGGCCCATCAGGGCGAAGGCGAGAAGAAGCCGCTGGAACTGGCCTCCCGAGAGCGTTCCGATCGGCTGGCCGGCCGCCTCGGCGGGCAACTCCACGAGCGAGAGCGCGCGCGGAATCTCGCTCGCGCCCAGCCCGCCGACGTCGACGCGCGCTGCGAGGAGTTCGGCCCCCGTCAGCGGCAGGTCCCGCTCGATGTCGAGCTTCTGGGGAACGTAGCCGATCCTCGTGCCCGCCGCCCAGGCGACCGTTCCCTGCGCGGGGATTGAGCCGATCAGGGCCTTGAAGAGGACCGTCTTGCCCGAACCGTTGGGGCCGATGATCGCGAGCGTGCTTCCGGTCTCGACGGCAAAGCCGAGGTCGTCGAGGATCTTCCTCGCGCCGAATTGGACGGTGAGGTGCGAGACCTGCAGTGCATTGGGCATCGGTCGCCGTTGACTCTACGACAGGCGGGGATCCGGCCGGCGCCTGCGCGGGCGCCGGCCGAGCAGTTTGACCGCAGAGCTAGAACGAAAAGACCGCCTGGCCCACGAAGCGTCGGGGCGGGATGACGTGCGTTCCCCCGAAGACCGAGAGGATGTTGTAGACGCCCTTCGTGTCGAAGGCATTGAGGATCATGAATTGCAGCTGGAGAGGGATGCTCACCTTCGAAAGGTCGTAACCGACCTGGAAGTCGCAGACGGTTCGAGGCTTGACCCGGTTCGGATCGAGCTCGGTGCCGCTGTTGACGTTGACGTACGGCGCGGCGAAGGCATTGTCGGGGTCCTGGAGGAGATCCTCCGGGCTGGCGTCGGTCACGAGGCCCGAGTCGTAGCGGACGTTCGCACCGAGCCAGAGGCCCGTCTTCGCGAGGTCGTAGTAGAGGCTCGCCTGGATCTGGAGCTTCTGGTCGTGGTCAATCAGGAACGGCAACCCCGTGATCGAGTCGATTGCCTCCTGGTCGAGAAAGAGACCTCCCTGGGGAGGCGGATCGTAGATCGCGTGCACGTGGCCTGCCGACACGAAGCCCCGGAATCCCGCCGTCGGGGCCAGATCGAGGCGCAGGTCCCATCCCTGGTAGTGGCCGCTCGCGAATGCGATGGGAAACACGATTCCCGTCGTCAGGAATTGATCCTGATCGCCCGAGAATTTCGAATCGCGCCACCAGTAGTCGAAATCGAGGCGCAGCTTCGAGCCCAGCGCCTGCTGAATGCCGACGGTCCACGCCGTCTGCCTCTCGGAATTGACGGGCAGGACGCCGCCGCCGAGCTGACGCGACTCCTGCACGGCGGGCGGCACGATCGACGCGGCCGCCGCCGAAGAGGACAGGAGGATGTTCTCGAACTCCGGCGTGTAGAGGATCCGGCTGTAGGTCCCGCGCAGGACCGAGCCGGTCTGCTCGATGTAGTACGCCAGGCCGAGCCGCGGCGACCACTGGACGTTGGTGACCGGCAGGTTGTTGTTCTCGTACCGAACGCCGAGGTTGGCCGTCAGGTTTTTCCAGCGGATCGTGTCCTGCACGTACGCCGCGTAGTACTTGTCCGTGCTGGTGTCGGAGAAGACGAACGGCACGCCGCCCCGGGTCAGATCGTACGGGGCGATGTTCGGGTTGTAGTCGGGAGACGAAGGCTCGTTGAACGTGGGGTCCGTGATGGCGAACCGGAAAAACTCCTGCATCGGGTACGCCTTGTAGACGCCGCCGACCTTGACCTCGTGGATCCCGGTCGTCCAGGTGAAGGAGGGCGTGATGCCGAAGTTGTTGAGGGAACGGTTGGAGTCGGCGGTGATCGGCGTATCGCCGGCCGAAGGGTACAGGGTGAACCGGGCCAGGCGCGCGTAGGCCGTCACGTCGAGCACCGTCGAGGCGGACATCACGTTCTGCCAGCCGAGGTTGTAGTTCTGGTCGTACGTCTCGACCCTTTGCGCCTGGCCGTTCGCCTCCGAGGTGTACGTGTTCGGGACGTCCCGGTCGGTGCGGCCGAGCAGGGCCGATAGCCGGAAGGCGTTGGAGAACCCCGGCGATGCGGAATCGAGCCGGATGAAGCCGCGCTGCGTGTTGCCGCTGTCGTTCAGATAGTCCGGGTTCGGCGCGTCGGCGAAATGGTCGGACCCGGCGGCGTTGAACGACGCGAAGACGCCGAAGCTCTGCGAGCCGCCACCCAGCGAAACCCCGCCCTGGTAGGTGTCGAAGGTCCCATAGGTGCCGGTGACGTCACCCTTGAAGGGCGCTCCGAGGCCCGACTTCGTCGACATGTTGATGACGGCGCCGACCTTCTCGCCGAACTCCGCCGGCACGTTGCCGTAGATGACCTCGAGCGACTGCGCGATGCCCGGGTCGATCGAGTTCGAGAACGTGACGCCGGTCTGGTCCGCGATCGTCTGCCCGTCGATGATGTACTCGCTCTGGCTGTGCGCGCCCTGGAAGTGGTAGCGGCCGTTCTCGTCGAGGGCAAAACCCGGCGTGGACGTGACGATCTCCTCCATGGCCCGCATGGGGATCGCGGCCGGCGCCCTCTGGATGTACGACTTGTCGATGTCGATGTGCGAGGTGGTGACGTCGGTCTCGAGCTGAGCCGCCGTCGGCTCCCCGATCACGCTCACGGACTCGGCCACAGCCGGTAGCTCGAGCTTGATCTCGACGTCCCGCGGAATGGACGTCCGGATGTCGATGCTCTGGTGGACGGGCTTGAATCCCTGCACCTCGACGTGCAGCTCGTAGGGATTGAAGGGGATGTTGAAGAAGCGGAAGGTCCCGTCGCGGCCCGTCGTCGTGTCGGCCTTGAATCCGGCGATGTCGTTGCGGAGCTGGACGAGCACGGCGGCCAGCGGCTGGCCGTCGGGCCCCAGGATGCGTCCCTGGATGATGCCGGCGGTCCCCGCCGCGCGGGCCGTCGCCGAAAGGCCGACGGCCAGCCACGCGGCAGCGAGGAACGACGCGAGAAATCGCAGTGGCGTTTTCGCCATGATCAGCTCTCCTTCTCAAGGTGGTCGAGGCTCCGGCGCGCATAGGCACCGGCCGCCTTCCGAAAGAAGGCGAGCCTCTTCGTTGTCCTCTGGTCCGGGGCTTAGAGGAGAGAGGGAGGAGCGCGGGAGCCGTTGGAGAGGGCCGCTGCCGCGAGGAGGGCCGCGGAGATCGTTGCCTCACCGAGGTGCGTGACCGAGACCGGGGCTTCGCCGCATGGAGTGGCCGGAAGCCCCGCCGTCCGCTGACCCTGGCAGGCGAGGCAGGCGTCATCTTTGACGTGAACGCCCGAGTGCCAGTGCGAGGCTTTCGAGAACGGGCTGTGACTCGAAAGAACGCGCTCGGCGACTCCACCCGGAGCGGCACCGAAAAGGGCCCCGGACAGATCCTCGTGGTGGTGCAGGCCGGCGCCGGCGAGGGCCGCGAGGAGAAGAACTCCGGCGGCGAGCCGGCGGCGAACGACCGGACCAAACGACATGGCGCTCAAAGGGTAAGCGAGCCGGGAGCTGCCGTCAAACCGCCTCCCCTACTCGATCCTCATGATCGCCGCTTCCGCGGCCCAGCGGATGCGCGGCTGCTGCCCTGCGTCGCCGCGATCGCGCTGCCGGCCATCGTGCGGGCGTTGGGGGCGGGATCCTTGAGCGCCATCTCGAGTGCCGGAAGGGCGCGGGCCCCTGTCCTTGCGCGCCATGGCAGTCATCCCGCGCTGCTCTGCTCTCGTGGGCGGTACTCTAGCAACGATGGCCCGGCCGCCCCAAGAAGCTCCCGAGGATCATCGGCGCTCTCGAGAAGCTCTACGGTCCTTTCGCGGCGCCGGCCGTCAGCGATCCCTTCGAGATGATCCTGCTGGAAAACGTCGCCTACCTGGCCGACGAGGCGAAGCGCGAAAGGGGCTGGGACGATCTTCGCCGGCGCGTGGGGACGAAGCCGTCCGAGATCCTCACCGCGCCACGCGGGGAGCTCCTGGCGATCGCTCGGGCAGGGATCCTGGCCGCCGACCGCGTCGAAAAGATCCGCGAGGTCGCCCGAATCGCGCTCGAAGAATTCGACGGCGACCTCGGGAAGGCCCTCGACGCGTCGCCCGGGCACGCGAAGAAGATGCTCAAGCGGTTCCCGTCGATCGGTGACCCGGGAGCCCAGAAGATCTTGCTCTTCTCGCGTCGCGAGAAGATTCTCGCTCTCGACTCGAACGGCCTGCGCGTTCTCCTGCGCCTCGGCTACGGGAAACAAGAGAAGGGCTACGCCGCCTCGTATCGGTCCGTACAGGAGGCAACGCGACCGGAGTGGAAGACGGACTTCGAGTGGCTCATCGCCGCGCATCGCCTCCTGCGGAAGCACGGCCAGCGGCTGTGCAAGACGAATCACCCGCGCTGCGAGGCGTGCCCCCTGCGCGAGAAGTGCTCCTACTTTCGGTCTTTCGACGTCGAGACATAATGGGCGCATGAAAAGGAGCTTCCCGGCGGCGTGCAGCGTGCTCGCGCTCGCAGCCGCAACCATCCTGCGAGCCCAGCCGCCGACGCCTACGGACCCGGTTCTCGTCGGCGCTGGGGACATCGCCGACTGCAAGGACCTCTCCGGCGCCGCGAAGACCGCCATCCTCCTGGATCACATCGAGGGAACGGTTTTCACCCTTGGAGACAACGCCTACGAGAGCGGGACGCCGAGCGAGTTTGCGGACTGCTACGCGCCGACCTGGGGCCGCTTCAAGGACCGGACTCTGCCGGCCGTCGGCAACCACGACTACAAGACGCGCGGGGCGGCCGGTTATTTCGACTACTTCGGGGCAGCCGCAGGCGACCCGAAGACGGGCTACTACAGCTACGACCTGGGAACCTGGCACGTCGTCGTTCTGAACAGCAATTGCAGCGAGATCGGCGGCTGCGCGGCCGGCTCGCCGCAGGAGAAGTGGCTGCGCGAGGACCTCGCCGCCCACCCGACCGCCTGCACGGCGGTGATTTGGCACCACCCCCGGTTCTCCTCGGCCGAGCACGGCGACGATGCCCGCACGAAGGATCTCTGGAAGGCGCTCGAGGAGGCCGGCGCGGAGTTCGTCCTTTCCGGTCACGACCACGACTACGAGCGCTTCGCCCCGCAGGACGCCAACGGCCGGCGCGACGCAGAGCGCGGCGTGCGCCAGTTCGTCGCGGGGACCGGCGGCCGCTCTGAGTACAAGTGGGGCAGGCTCCATGCGAACAGCGAGGTGAAGAACAACGACACGTTCGGCGTGCTGAAGCTCACTCTCCACCCGGAGAGCTACGACTGGGAGTTCATCCCGGTCGAGGGAGGGCGCTTCAGCGATTCGGGCAGCGAGAAATGCCACTGAGCCGGTCTGGAAAATAAGGAGGTTTCCGTGGCCAAGGAAGACGTCCACCTGAAGGAGATCCGCGAGGTCACGCCGAGCGCGAAGGGCTGCGAGGACTGCTTGAAGATCGGCGACCGCTGGGTTCACCTGCGCCTGTGCCTGTCCTGCGGACACGTCGGCTGCTGCGACTCCTCGAAGAACAGGCACGCCCGCGCCCACTTCCGCGGCACGAAACACCCCATCATCCAGTCCTTCGAGCCGGGCGAGGACTGGCGCTGGTGCTTCGTGGACGAGGCGTACGTCTGACGCGCGGCCGCCGGTTCGGCGTCAAGGAGCCGCCGTCATGAACGGGTGCTCGAAGCTCAGGTAGAAGAGCACGGAGTACTGCCCGCGGCTCGGACCGACACCGATCGGCGCACCGACACCGGCGACGATCTGGAGGCCCGAGCGCAGATTCCAGGCGTAGCGAAATCCGGGGCTCAAGAGCAGGGTTTCCCCGATCTCGACCGAGTGCGGAGCCGGCGACCGACTCGGTCCGGACCCACAGGGTCTCCAGGAGCACGTTCCACGTGGGCTGCGCGAGGAACACGACGCTCGCGCCCGCGTACGGAATGACGAGCGCCGCGCGGTCCCCCTGCTCGTCGCGGGCCTGCGGCGTCCAGAGGGCGCCGGCGTTCCAGTGCGTCACGAACCGGTCGGACATCACGACGCTCACGGGAAGGCCGACCTGGATCCCGGCGGCGCCGGCGCCGAGGCTGCGGGCGTAGCTGCCGGTCGGGAAGAAGACGGAAAGACGCGGCGCCATGGCAACCCGCGAGTCGCCGCTCCCGATCAGCTGGTACCGGTAGTTGAGCGCGAGGTCTCCGAGCCCCGTCGCCGTCCCGCCGTGGCGCTCGACGCGAGAAAGAAGCGCCGTGAACGAGAGCTGATGCGCCTGACCGCCAACGGGCCACTCCTGGGTGAAGGTCCAGGCCCAGCCGCCGGACTTCCAGTTCCAGAGAAAGAGCTGGAAGTGCTGCACCACGCCCTTTGTCCTGGTTGTACGCCTCCTCGATGAGAAAGCTGTTGTCCTGGATCGGCGAGCTCGCCTGCTGGGCGGCCGCCGAGCGAGCGAGGAGCAGAAGGAAGAGCGATGCGGCTCGCCTCACATTCCCATGAGGATAGCCGGAAGGCGCCTTGTGAGCCCGTCGGCGAGGCCGTGATCGCCCTCGCGGGCCTGTTCGGCGGGAGGAACGGCCTCGGGAGGCCGGGCTCGACGGCCCGCGCGCCTGCGAAAGATAGCCTGAGGACGGGAACCCGGCGGATAGAATCCTCGCCCGGTGGAGAACCCGCGCCGGCGCTTCTACGAGCTGCGTCCCTTCGCGGCGCCGCTGTCCTACCTCTGGTGGCTCTTCAACGTCGTCATCGTGATCCTCTGGGCCCCGTTCATGGGCCTCTTCCGGCTCTTCACGCGCGGTTCGGACCCCGGCCGCCACCGCATCGGGCGGATCCTGCGCAACGCCGGTGTCGTCGGCATCAAGTGCAACCCGTTCTGGGACTTCCGCGTCGTGGACCCGGTGCACCCGGACGCGCGGCGCCCGTATCTTTTCGTCTCGAACCACCGTTCGATGGCCGACGTCTACCTGCTCTCGCTCCTGCCCTGGGAGATGAAGTTCCTCTCCAAGGACTCGGTCTTCCGCATCTGGCTGCTCGGCTGGGAGATGAAGCTCGCGGGCGACATCCCGCTCGCGCGCGGCGACAGGGAGAGCGCGCGACGCGCGATGCTCGACATGCGCCAGAGGCTTCTCGACAAGAGCTCCGTCGTGGTCTTCCCGGAGGGGACGCGCAGCGCCGACGGCAGCCTCGGGAAGTTTCGCGAGGGCGCGTTCCGCCTCGCGATCGACCTCGGCGTGGACATCGTCCCGCTCGCGATCTCCGGCACCGAAACCGCGCTGCCCAAGCATTCGCTGGTCTTCCAGCGCACGATGGCGACCGTGGAGGTCCTGCCTCCGGTTTCGGTCGCCGGCCTGACCGCGGCCGACGCCCCGGCGCTCGCCGAGCGGGTCCGGGGCGAGATCGCACGAGCGCTCCACGTCGAGCTGGGGTCTTCGTGACCGGGCTCGACATGGCCCTCGTCCTCCAGGCGCGCCGGGCACTCGCAGGCCGCATCCGCCGCACGCCGATCGAGGCCTCGCCGGCACTCTCGGAAAAAGCGAACGTCCCCGTCTTTCTGAAGCTCGAGTCGCTCCAGCTGACGGGCTCCTTCAAGATCCGCGGTGCCTTCTTCGTCCTGTCGCGCCTCTCCGACGACGAGCGGCGCCGCGGCGTCGTCACGTGCTCGGCCGGCAATCACGGTAAGGCCGTCGCGTACGTGGCGCGCGAGCTCGGGATTCCGGCCGAGATTCACGTGCCCCGGAGCGTGGACGAGTCGAAATACCGTGCGATGCTGGCGCTCGGCGCCCGCGTGGTCCGGTCCGACTTCGAGGGCTTCGACGAGACCGAGCGGCTGGCGCGCGCCGAGGCCGCCCGCTCCGGACGGCCTTACCTGACGGCCTTCGACGACGCCCTCATTCTCGCCGCCAACGGCGGAACCCTCGCCGCCGAGGTCCTCGAGGACTGCATCGAGGCCAGGACCTTTCTGCTTCCCGTCGGCGGTGCCGGCCTGTCGGGCGGCTTTGCCTTCTATGCGAAGACGGCGCTGCCGGAAGCCCGGATCATCGGCTGCCAGCACGCCGACTCCCCCGCTCTCGCGCTCTCACTCGAGGGCGGGGAGGCGGTGCTGACGCTCCCCCCGGTTGCGACGACGGCGGGCGGCCTCGAGGGCGGCATCGGGAAGACCGGGTTCGAGGTCCTGCGGCATCGCATCGACGGGGTCGCCCTGCTCACGGAAGAGGAAATCTTCGACGGGGTGCGCTTCATGCTCGACCGGCACCAGTACCTGATCGAACCGTCCTCGGCCGTGACCGTCGCGGCGATCCTCACGGGCAAGGCCGGCCGCCTCGACTCACCCGCCGTCGCCGTCATCTCGGGACGCAACGTGGCGCTGCCGACGATCCGCAGGATCCTCGCCGCATGAGGGTCGTCGGGCCGGAGGAAATCCGGAGATCCGTCAGCCGATCCGGCGCCATTGCCGCCATGCGCGAGGCGGTCCTCGCGCAGTCGCGGGGAGAGTGCGATACGCCGATGCCGATGCACCTCGACCTCTCGTCGGGCGGAGGCGGCGAAGTTCACGTCAAGTCCGGCTACCGCAAAGGCGGCCGCCACTTCGCGTTGAAAGTCGCCGGCACCTACGTCCAGCGCCCCTATGGCTCTATCGTTCTGGTTTCGGTCGACACGGGCGAGACGGCCGTGTATTTCGACGACGGCGGATACCTGACCGACCTGCGCACGGCCGCGGTCTCCGCCATGGCGGCCGGGGAGCTCGGCCGCGCGGACGGCATTCTCGGAATTCTCGGCACCGGCGTTCAGGCGCGGCTTCAGGCCGAGCTCCACGCCGAGGTCCTGCGGCTTTCGGACGTCTGCATCTGGGGCCGCAGTCCCGAGCGCATGGCCGCCTGCGCCCGGGAGATCGGGGTGCTTCTGCCGGGAGTAAGGGTCATCGCCGCTGGCTCGCCCGCCGAGGTCGCCGCAACGGCGAAGCTCATCGTGACCGCGACCGCCTCGCGCGCGCCGTTGCTGCGTCTGACGGATCTCCAGCCCGGTACGCACGTCTCCGCGGTCGGCTCGGACTCCGCCGGCAAGCATGAGCTCGACCCGGAGATCCTGCGCAAAGCTGCGCTCTTGCTCGTCGACTCGCTGACGCAGTGCTCGAGACTGGGCGAGCTCCAGCATGCTCTCTCCGAGAAGGCCCGCGCCGTCGAGCTCGGCGCCTTTTGCGCCGCGCCCGTTCCCTACGACCGCGCCGGCATCACGGTCGCCGACTTCACGGGCCTCGGCGCCGAGGACCTCTTCATCGCCGAGGCCTGCGCCGCCGCGCTGTAGAAGGCCGCCGGGGCGTTCTACAATCCTCGTCCAGTGACTCGGACCGCACGGGAGGGCCTTGCCGCGAGGGCCGTAGGAGCCCGCGAGGGCTTTCGCTGGCGGGGCGGCGAGATCACGCGGCTCGAGGGATTCAGCGACGCCGTCTTCGCCTTCGCGATCACGCTGCTCGTCGTCTCGCTCGAGGTGCCTCGCACGTTCCACGAGCTGTCGGCGACCATGCGCGGCTTTCTCGCCTTCGGCGTCTGCTTCACGCTGCTGATCGTCCTCTGGCACGAGCACTACGTCTTCTTCCGACGCTACGGGCTCCAGGACACCGCCACGGTCTGGCTGAACGCGGCGCTGCTCTTCGTGATGCTCTTCTACGTTTACCCGCTGAAGTTCGTGTTCCGCCTGGTCCTCTCGGGCGTGACAGGGGCACCGACCGTCGTCCCCGCGCCGGGCGGCGGCACGGAGCCGGTCATCGAGATCGCGCAGGTGCCGACCCTCTTCTTGATCTACGGGGCCGGCGTCATCGCGCTCTACGTCCTCCTCGCCCTCCTCTACGTCCACGCCTACCGGCTGCGGCGCGAGCTCGGCCTCACGCCCGTCGAAACCTTCGACACGAAGGCGAGCATCGCCGGCCACCTTCTGGCCGCTGGTGTCGGCCTCGTGTCGATTGCGGTCGCCCTGACCGTGCCGGTGCGCCTCGTCGGCCTGGCCGGCTACGCCTACTTTCTCTTCGGCCCCGTGATGGCCGCGCACGGCTCGATCGCCGGGGCCCGCCGCAGGAGGCTCCTCGAGGCGGCTTCTCCGTGAGCCGCCTCTTCTGGATCTGTCTCGGCGGAGCGGCGGGGACGGGTGCGCGATACCTGCTCTCCGGCTGGGCGCTCGCGGCGCTCGGCGCCGGGTTTCCCTTTGGGACCCTCGCAGTCAACCTCATTGGCTCCTTCTGCGTCGGGCTCCTGATGCAGGTGGGCGTGGCCACGCCGGTGATCTCGCCGACGCTGCGCCTCGCTCTCACGACCGGCGTGATGGGGGGCTTCACGACGTATTCCACGTTCAACTACGAGACGCTCCGCTACATCCAGGACGGAGCGTGGCGCCTCGCCCTGGGCAACGTGGTCCTCACGCTCGTCGCCTGCCTCGCGGCGGGGGTTGCGGGCGTGGCGATCGGCCGCTCGCTCTTTGGAGGTTAGCCCATGCGCGTTCTCGACGGCGAACAGGTTCTGATGCGCATCTTCATCGGCGAGTCGGACCGCTGGCACCAGCAGCCGCTCTGGATGGCGCTGCTGCAGCGCCTGCGCAAGGAGGGCTACGCGGGCGCGACGGTCTTTCGCGGCATCGGCGGCTTCGGTGCGCGAAGCGTCCTGCACACGACCCTGCTCGAGCGGCTCTCCCAGGATCTGCCGCTCGTCATCGAGATCGTGGACACGCCCGAACACTTCGAGCGCCTGCTCCCCGTTCTCGACGAGATGGTCGCCGAGGGGCTCGTCACGATGGAGAAGGCTCGCGTCCTGAAGTACTCGCCGGGCAAGCGGCCGCTCGACCCGGCGCGGTGACGATCAGGGCTTTTTCACGGCCGCTTCCTTTTCGGGGACCGTGCGCCGCAACAGGACGGTGACCGGCACCGTGTCCTTCTCCCGCTGCACGGTGAACGCCGCGGCGTCGCCCCAGCGCTTTCCGGCCATCAGGCGCGCCAGCGTCGCCGTGTCCGGGATCGCGACGGCGTCCATCGTGAGGATCACGTCGCCGACCCGGAAACCTGCGGCCGATGCGGGTGTGTCCTTCTCGACGTCGAGGACTTCGAGCCGCTTTTCGTCCGCTCGAAAGTGCATGGCCAGTCCCAACTCGGGATAGAGCGATCCGACCTCCGGGGGAATGCCCCAGACGAAGTTCGCGTAGGACGCCTGGACACTCCTGACCGAACCCTTCTTCTCGTCTTCGACGGCCACGGGAATGACCGATGCGATCTTTCCGCCGAACCACTGCCGCGCCTGCCGCTCGATCCCAAGGCCGTACTGCACGTGGCCCGAGCCCACGAGAACCACCATGACGGCCTTCGGGTCCGCGTCCTTCGCGAGGGGGGCGACGGCGTTCCAGCCCATGGTGGCGTCCCAGGTGCACTGGGCGTTCAACATGGCCTGCCACTGCTCGTCGCTGCTTCCCATGTGGAAAGTCTCCTCCTCGTCGAAGGATGCCTTGAAGAGGCGCAGGTGGTCGGCGCTCTTCGTGTCGATCTCGGTCGGGATGTGGGCCGCCTCCTCCGGGGTCAGTCCCTTGAACCCCTTTCTGCGCACCGCCGAGACGACCTCTCGAGGAGCGTTGATCGCGTACATCCGAAGGTGATTGTCTCGGGCGAAGAGAAAGATGTCGCGGTAGTAGAGCCAGTTGTAGCTCCAGTTTCCGTACCAGCGCGAACCGGCCAGGAACGCCTCTTCGCCGAGCTTGCCCTCGCTCCACTCGTCGAGCCAGTGCTGTTCGGGATAGGGGTACATCTCGAGGCCGATCAGGACCTTTCGGCCCGCCCGGTGGAGCTCCTCGATCACCCGCCGCTCGACGCGGTGCGAGTCCATCTCGATGTGCCCTTCGCCGACGAGCACGAGGCGCACGTCCGCGAGCCTGCCCGGAAGGTCTGCGGGCGTCAGGAGGGCGCCCGAGGCGGTCTCGGTGACCGCATCGAGCACGACGGGCGCCTCTCGATCTTTGCGGGCGGGGTCGCCGATCGGGAGCCGCAGGATCTCTTCGGAGGGCGCCGGCCCCGCGAGAAGCGCGGCGAGAAGGGCCAGGAAGAGGCCCTTCACGGCTTCCAGGGCGCGATCGAAACGACCTCGACCTGCCCGTCCGCGAGGTTCACCCGGTCGCCCGGCCGCGACCCGAGGAGGCGCTCGGCGAACTCCGACTGGTACGAGTAGACCGCCTCCTCCGGCCTCGAGTCCCAGGGCCCCAGGATCGTCGCCTCGTGCTCGGCGCCGCTCGAGACGTCGCGCAGGCGCACGCGCGTTCCCACTCGCACTTCCGAGGAGTCGATTTTCGTCGGGTCCAGAGCGCGAGAGCGCGACAGCTCGTCGGCGAGCGTGGCGATCCTCGCCGAAAGGTATTCGTGCTTCTGCCGCGCCGCGTGGTACTCGAAGTTCTCGCGCAGGTCGCCGTGCTCCTTGGCCGTCTTCATCGCGACCGCGTTGGCCGGCAGCTCCACCTGTTTCAGGTGAAGGACTTCCTGCCTCCGCGCTTCGATCGCCTCCGCCGTGGCGTAGAGGTACTCGCGCGCCGGGGCCCGCAGCTCGGGGAACTTCATCAGCAGGGCTTCGCGCACGGTCGCCCGGCGATGCTCCTCGAGGCCCGCGACCCGGTCGAGGGCGTGGAGCATTTCCCGCGCCTCCTCCTCCGAGGCGGCGCTGCGCACGAGCGCGACTCCGAAGCCGCCCGGCTCGAAGAACTCCTTGAGGCGCGAGCGCAGTCCCGAGAATTCGTCCATCCGCAGGGCGTCGGTCAGGGCGAAGAAGAGCCCCGGCGCCTCGGTCCTGCCGTCGGCGTGCATGCGCTCGCACAGCCACACGAAGGCGCGCGGGGCCGAGCGGGGCGAGCGCAGGATCTTGCGCGACAGGTCCGTGGCCCGATCTCCGAGCGCCTCGAAGAGCGTCGTCAGGACGCGGGCGTCGTCCTCGCGGCCGACCTGTTCGATGAAGAGCTCGGCCCAGTCGGGCCGTCTCTCTCGTACGGCGAGCAGGGCCTTCTCCCGGGCGGCCTGATCGCGGATCTCCCCGACGACACGCCCGAGGTCCGCCGAGGCGAGCAGCTCCGACGCGGGGAACTCCTCGGAGTCGGCGGGGTTGAGGCGCGCGGCGGCCTGCGAGAGCTCCCAGGCGAGGGCGGGACGGCCGGAGGCGACCCGCCGAGCGTCCTCGGCGAGCGCCGTCCCGAAAAAGCGAGCGAGGTCCTTCGACCGCTTCGCGTGCTTGCGCGCCAGGTCCATCCGCGCCGCGGGCTGCGCTTTGGCGAATGCCTGGCGCACGCTCTCCTCCGCCGCGTCGACGCTCTCGCTCCAGGTGACGGTCGCGGACTTCGAGCTGCCCGAGACGAGCACCTGCCGGTTTCTGCGCGCCGCCGTCCAGAACGTCGTCCAGCGGTCCTCGGCGACGACGCCGGCGAAGTGGTCCTTGATCTCCTGCACCGTCAATGGCCGCCCGAAGCTCGAAAGCAGCAGGCGCAGAGCCTCCGAGGGCTCCTTTTCGGCCAGCTCGGAGAGGCCTTCGCCGTCCTCGACCTTGCGCCGCAGGAAATGGCCTTCGGCCAGCGGGACCAGGTTCTTTTCCGCCGAGACGAGCGAAAGCGGTACGCGCGCCCCCTCGACCTCGAGCCGCATGACGTCGAGCGCCGGGTTCATCTCCACGAGCCGTCCGGCGCCTCGCCCGGGCATGAAGTAGATCGCGTTCGGCTGAAAGGAGAGCCAGCGCGCGATGCGGCCGGCCACCTCGGAGGGGTCGGCGGCCTTCTCCAGCGGGAACTGCGCCAGGACCGCCGACAGCGCCGGGTGCCCCGCAAAACGGCCCCGCAGAGTCGAGGTCAGGTCCTTTCGGACCGTCGTATCCGAGGGCGACATCCGGGCGATCTCGAGGAGGACCCGGGTCCGAGCCTCGGCGTCTCCGCTGGCAAGGAATTCGGCGAGGAAGCGCAGCCAGGAAATCGCCGGCCCGCCACCGCCCTTCTTCTTGACCGCGGCGGCCACGTTGAAGAAGAACGAGAGGTCCGCGGCATCCTCCTCCATCTTCTTCGTCCAGAGGGCCTCGAGGGCGTCGAACTTCTTCTGGTCGATCAGGACCTGAACTTCGGGGGGCAGGTGCTGGGCGGCGGTGGACATGGACCGGTGATACTAGCAGGGCATCGGGTCAGGACACATCCACCACCGCCTTGCGCAGGAACTCGGGCCGCGGCGCAACGCCGAGGCCCGGCGCGGTCGAGGCGGCCATTCGCCCGTTCTTGCGCTGCGGGGCGCCCTCGGCGGTCGAGACCGTCACGTAGCTGTTGAAATCGGTGGACGTGAAGAGCAGGTCCGGCGGCGTCGAGTGCGCCAGGTGCGCGATCGCGGCCGTCGTGACGTCGCCGCCCCACGAGTCCTCGATCGTCATCGCGACGCCGAGCGAGACGCAGAGGTCCCGCGCCTGCCTCGCTCGCGTGAGGCCGCCGAACTTCGAGATCTTGATGTTGACGACGTCCATCGCCAGGTCGCCCGCCGCGCGCAGCAGGATCCCGACGCCGTCGATCGTCTCGTCGAGGACGAAGGGATGATCCGTGCGGCGCCGCACCGAGAGGCACTCCTCGTAGGTCGCGCAGGGCTGCTCGATGTAGACGTCCACGTCGCGAACGGCCCGCACGACCCGCGCGGCCTGGTGGGCAGCCAGCCCGTGTTGGCGTCGGCCACGAGGGCGTCGGCCGGCTCGAGGACCGACCGCACGGCGCGGATGCGCGCGACGTCCACGTCGGGATCGCCGCCGACCTTGAGCTGAAACCGCCGGTAGCCCTCGGCGCGGTAGCCCGCGACCTTGCGGGCCATCGCCTCGGGAGACTCCTGCGAGATCGCGCGGTAGAGGACGAAGTCGTCGCCGTAGCGACCCCCGAGCAGCGTCGCCACCGGCAGCCCCGCCGCCTGTCCGAGAATGTCCCAGCAGGCGATGTCGATCCCCGACTTGACGTAGGGGTGGCCCTTGAGCACCGCGTCCATCCGGCGGTTCAGCCGCTCGAGCTCCCTCGGGTCCTCGCCGACCAGGTGCGGCGCGAGCACGGCGATGCCGGCGCGCACGCCCTCGGCGTAGGCGGGCAGGTAGGCGGGCCCCAGCGGGCAGACCTCGCCGTGCCCGACGAGCCCGGAGTCCGTCTCGACGCGCACGAGCGTGCTGTCGAAGACGGCGACCGACTTGCCGCCGGACCACTGGTAGGTGCCCTCGTGGAGGGGCAGCGCGACCGGGTACGCCGCGATGCGCCGGATCTTCATGGGTGCAGACTCTATTTGAAGTCCGCTACACTCCGCGCAACGTGCCCGACCCCAAGACGCTGCTCTTTCTGGCCCTCGGCGCGGTTGCGTTCGTGTTCGTCGTCGCCTGGGTGCGGTCCGCCCGGAAGACGCGCGAGCCGGCGCGTCCGGGGCCGATGGCCCTCGCGATCGGGTTCGTCACGAACTTCTTCGACACCCTCGGCATCGGCTCCTTCGCGCCGACGACGTCCATCTGGAAACTGAAGGGCATCGTCCGCGACGAGCAGATCCCCGGGACGCTCAACGTGGGCCACGCCCTCCCGACGATCGCCCAGGCCTTCATCTTCATCGCAATCGTCGAGGTCGAGATGACGACGCTCATCGGCATGATCGCGGCCTCGGTGGTCGGGGCCTGGCTCGGCGCGGGCGTCGTCGCCGCGTGGCCGCGCCGGCGCGTCCAGGCGGGCATGGGCCTGGCCCTGCTTCGCGGCGGCGTGCTTCTTCGCCATGACGAACCTCGGCCTCTTCCCGCCGGGGGGCGACACGCTCGGCCTGCGGCTCGCCCCTGCTCTGGGCGGGGCTCGCGGGCAACTTCGCGCTCGGCGCCCTCATGACTCTCGGCATCGGGCTCTACGCGCCGTGCATGATCCTCGTGGCGCTGCTCGGCATGAACCCGCGGGCGGCGTTCCCGATCATGATGGGCTCCTGCGCCTTCCTCATGCCGATCGGAGGCCTGCGGTTCATCGCGAAGGCAAGCTACAGCCTCCGCGCCGCCGTTGGCCTGACGATCGGAGGAATCCCGGCGGTCCTGCTCGCGGCCTTCGTCGTCAAGTCCCTGCCGCTCACGGCCTTGCGCTGGCTCGTCTTCGCCGTCGTGCTGTACACGGCGGTGGCGATGCTGCGCTCGGCGCGCGGGAGCGAACCGCAGCCGGAGCTCTGATCCCGCCGGCGCGTCTCGATTTTCATCCGCTTCAGGCCTTCGCCGTCATATTCTTCGCGCCAGGAAGGGATGTCTCCGTCCGACTGCCCGGAAGCCTTCTTGGCGGGACGAGCCCTCACGCTTCCGGGAGGAACTCGATGCGCTCTCGCCATGCCAGGATCGCCTGGTCCCTGACGGCCGCCGTTCTGGCCGTCTCCGCGTTCGCCTGCAAGAAGTTCGACGGAACGGCCCGGCCAGCGCGACGCCCACTGCCGTGGCCACGCCCAACGCGGCCGCCAGCGCGGCCGCCGCGCAGGACCTCTTCAAAGCCATGAAGCTCCAGGAGAATCTCTCGGAGACCGCCAACGCCATGATCGACTCCGAGATCGGCCGCAATCCCGGGCTGACTCCGTACCGCGAGGTCATGGTGCAGTGGCTCAAGAAGTACATGACCTGGGACGCCATGCTTCCGGAGCTCACGAAGATGTACACCGACACTTTCAGCGAAGCCGAGTTGAAGCAGATGGCGGCCTTCTACGGCTCTCCGGCGGGTCAGAAGTCGCTCGAGAAACTGCCCGAGCTGATGCAGCGCACCGCGATGGCGGGAGCCAAGCTCTCCCAACCCCACTCCGACGAACTGAGGGCGGCCATGACCGCCAAGAGCGAGGAGCTCAAGAAGCAAGCCGCGGGCGGGCCGGGCGGGCCGGGCCAGGCCCCCCCCGGGAAAGCGCCGGCGCGGCCGCAGGGAGCCGCCCCGAAGCAGCCGCAGCCGCAGCCTTGACCTAGCGGCTGCTCGCCATCCGGCTGGTCGCGAGCCCGCGCAGGAAGCTGCCCGGCAACGTTCCGCTGATCGAGACGCCTTCGCCGTCGTTCTCGATCCGGAAGCGGCGCAGCACCGAGACGAGCTCGGGCGACTTCTCCTGCACGGCCAGGCGCCACATCGCCAGCACGCCGCGCAGCGAGTCCTCGAGGAGCTCGCGCTGCTCGGCGTCGCTCGAAAGGCCCGTGGCGGAAACGTCCACGGCGTCGCCGTGCACCTTCGCCTGCAGGGCGAGCAGCGACACGGATTTCATGGCTCCGACGATCGCCTGCGACGGCCCTTCGTCCCCTTCGCGGGCGCCCGAGCCGTGGCGCGCCGATGGAAACCGCGTCAGGTCCACGAGCGCCCAGGCGGAGGCGTCGCGGTCGATCCGCGACAGGTGCTGGCCGAGGCCCTGCCCGGACATAAGGCCTCCCTCCCCGCCGGACTCCCGGCGCGCGAGCGCGGACACGACCGCCCGCTCGCTGCCTGCGATCAGCAGGTGCGCGTTGGCAAGGGCGATGGCCCCGTCGTTGCCCCGGCGTTGGTTGGCCAGCCGGTAGTACTCGCCGCTCGAACCGGTCTGCCGCGTCGCGCCGCGCGCCGTCAGCGCCCCGGCAATCCGCGCCAGGTCGAAACGTCCCTCGAACACGACGAGCACGTCGTCCGAGGCGCCGTCCGTCGAGCGGGACGTCGCGAGAACGATGGAGTCGATGTCCTGACGCGGCGACAGCCCCGTCTCGCGCAGGAACCGCTGCGCGTCGCCGTCGGTCGAGACGTCGTCCATCTGCGCGAAGACCTGCGCGCCGAGAGGGCTCGAGCGCAGCTCGTTCCAGTGCAGGACGGCGACCGTCGCGGCGTTGGCGGGAACCAGAGCGAGCGGGTCTTCGGTGCGGCGGACGCCGAGGGCGCTGCCGGCGCCGACAAGCGCGAGGCACGCGGCCAGGATCAGACGCGAGTGCGGGCGGCGAGCGGTGCTCATGTCAGAAGTCCTTTCTCGAAAAGACCCACGAGGCCAGACCGAGGGCAGCCACGGCGAAGACGGCCGTGGAGCCGAAGACGGCGAGGGCGTTGAAGTCGGCGAGCCGCTCGGGCGCCTCCCGGCCCGCCACGAGCGCTACGGTCGCCTGGCCGAGCTCGGCGGTCTTCGGCAGCGCCCAGTAGAGGCCGTGCACGATGCGGGCGGAGAACTCCGTCGAGACGGCCGCGGCGATCCGGTTGTGGGCCGAGAGCACCGCCGCGAAGAAGAAGACGGCGTACGTCGCCATGAGAGAGACGCCGGTCGAGGAGGTCACGACGCCCACGAGGAAGGCGAACGCGAGGAGCGCCGCGAACGCGAAGAGGATGACCGCGCCCGACAGGAGGAAACGCGGATGGAGGACTCGCGTCTTCCACACGACGATCGCCCACATGGAACCGATGAGGTAGGCGAGGTTCGCGGCCGCGAGCAGGAGGCCCCCCGCGTAGCGCGAGAGCAGCATGGCGACCCTGCCGACGGGCCGGGAGAGATAAAGGTCGATCGTTCCCTTCTCCTGCAGGCGCGGCACGAGGTGCGCCGTCGCGAAAAGCGCGAGAAACGTCCCGACGAGATAGAGGAAACCCGAAAAGCCCGACTCGAAGCCGAGCACGACCCGGTCCACGTCGACCGAACGCTCACCGATCTCGACCGACTGACCGAAGAGCTTCGCGCCGGCCAGGGCCCCGTTCACGATGTCGAGGTTCACCGCGAGCGCGAAGACCAGGATGAAGAGCGAGGAGAGGGCGAAGTAGGCGACGAGCGTCCACCTCGCCGCGGCCTCGCGGAAAACCTCCTGCACGCTCGCGGCGAAGGCTTTCATGCGCACGCCTGTCCGACGGTCTCACCATCGCGCACGAGGCCGACGAACACGTCTTCGAGGCTCGAGCGAACCGGGCGAAAGTTCCTGGATCTTCGCGCCGCCCGAGCGCAGCCGGTCCACGAGGGCGTTCAGGTGGTCGAGGTCGCGGGCGGTCAGGTCGAAATGGCCGTTGACCCGCTCGATCGATGCGCCGCTCTCCCGGAAAGCCGCCATCAGCCGCTCGTCCACGCCGCTCGCGACGAGGCGGTAGCGCGAGCCGCCTGCCGTCAGGTCCTCGATGCGCCCCTCGGCCGCGACCCGGCCCGCCCGCAGCACGGCGACGCGGCCGCACATCCTCTCGATCTCGGACAGGAGATGAGAGTTGAGCAGGATGGCCTTTCCGCGGGCCGCCTCCTCCTGCAGCAGGTCGCGAATCTCCTTGCGCCCGACCGGGTCCACTCCGTCGGTCGGCTCGTCGAGCAGGAGAACGTCCGGCTCGTGCACGAGGGCAGCGGCGAGGCCCAGGCGCTGCGTCATGCCCTTGGAGAACTTCTTGACCTTCACGTCGGTCCAGTCCGAGAGGCGAACGCGCTCGAGCAGCGCGGGAATGCGCCGGCCGAGCGCGGCGGCGTCCATGCCGGACATCCGTCCGAAGATCGCGAGGGTCTGGCGCGCCGTGAGATAGCCGGGGAACCGGTGCCCTTCGGGAAGGTAGCCGACCCGCCGCCGGCTCTCGGGGTCGCTCGCGGTCAGCCCGAAGAGGCGCGCCGAACCTGCGGTGGGGCGCGTCAGGCCGAGCAGGATCTTGACCGTCGTGGTCTTACCGGCGCCGTTTGGCCCAAGCAGGCCAAAGACTTCGCCCGGCTCGACCGAGAGGTCGAGGCCGTCCAGGGCCGCCAGGCTCCGGCCGCGAAAGCGCGACCGGTACACCTTGCGCAGGCCTTGCGCCTCGATGGGAATTGCCGTCATCGCTAATGCAAACGAAGGCGGCCGCGGAAAGTTCGGGGAGATCGGAACCCTCTCCCCCCCGCCGGGGGAGAGGGCAGGCTGAGGGGGGCTGCGCCTACTCCGCCTTCGACCAGGGCGGCGTGATGCCGTTCATGCGCGCGTACGCGATCGACTGGCCGAGGTGCTCATGCATGTGGACGAGGATGCGGACGAGGACCTGCCGTTCCGTCATTTCCTGTCCGCCGAAGGTCTTGACCTTTCGGTCGAGGTCGGCGTTCGAGACCGCGGCTCCCGCGGCCTTTGCGTTGGCGATCGACTTCCTGAGGAGTTCGACGATCTCGGCCTTGTCCGTGACGGTCTTCTCGCTGTCGCGCGTCACGCCGTCCATCCGCTTCAAGCCCAGAAAACTCGGCAGCGTCGAGTTGCCGGCCACCACATGCATGTAGACCTCGCCGACCGACCGGACTCCCGGCGCCGGACGCCAGCCGTACTTGTCGGCCGGCATCGCCTCGGCGAGCTCGACGAGCTTCTGGCCGACGCTCTCGACCTCGGCGGCGTATTCGGCCTGAAATCCCCCGGCGATAGGAGCCTGTGCGCGCGCCAGCGCGGCCCCGGAGAGTGCCAGGAAACCAACGACCACCATCCGTCTCATGTCTTCTCCCCTTCCGGGCCAGACGGGCCCGCCCCTACGATTCCTTCTTCGGCGCCGGAGCCACCGGCGGGACGTCCGCCTTCAAGACCGCCTGGTTGAACGCCCTGACGTCCTTGTCGAGGATCGCTCCGTACTCCGAGCGGGTCGCGTCGAGCCGGGCCCTGAGCAGGTTGTAGTACTCCACCGACGAGGCCAGGGGCTTCGCGTCCGCGCTCGCGACGACCGCCGCGAGATACACCCAGTCGTGATCGAGCTTGGGCTCGTAGTTGAGGTCGTCCTCGTCGGCGACGATGAGCGGATTGGTGAGCTGCTCCTCGACCGCGGTGAGCCGGTCCGCGATGGCCGCGGCCTGCTTCGCGAGCGCGTCCCCCTTGCCGAGCCGCGCGGCGCGGGCTCCGATCTCCTCGACCTGCGACCTCACGTCCCGGATCTGGAGAACCGTATCGTGCGTCAGGGAGAGGCTGTCGCGGATCGCCTTCAGGAGGTCGTATTGCGCCTTCAGGTCCGCGGCGGTCGCCGAGACGCCCGGGTGCGGCTTGACGTCGACGGGCTGCGTGTACGCCCTGTCCCCGACGGTCAGCCTCACCGTGTAGGTACCCGGGGCCACCTTCGGCGGCTTTTTCGTGCCCTCGTTGAAGACCGCCTTGGGAACGAGCGTCGGCTTCACGACCCGCATGTCCCAGACGAGGCGGTTCACGCCGGCTTTCGGCTCGAGCGGCTTGTCGCGGTCCTTGCGCTCCTCGGCCTTCGCCGCCTCCGCCTTCAGGTCGTCCGTCTTGGGCGGCTTCTGGTTCGAGTAGGACCGCAGCAGCGTGTCTCCGTCGAAAAACCCGAGCGTGACCTTCTCGCCCTCCGCCGGGGCGTCTTTGAGCCAGTAGTCCACGACGACGCCCGCGGGCATGTTCTGGCCTTCCGTCTGGGGCCCGTCCTCTTCGTCCCTCGCGTCGACGTCCATGCGCACCGTCGCCCGCGGCGGAAAGAGATACGCCCCGGAACCCGCAATCGCGTCGCTCCACTTGCGCAGCGCGGTCAGGTCGTCGAGGATCCAGAACGCTCGGCCCTGGGTCGCGACGACGAGATCGTCGTTCTTGACCGCGAGGTCGGTGATCGGCGTGGCCGGGAGGTTGCGCTGGAACGGCTGCCAGTTCGCGCCGTCGTCGAAGGAAACGTAGAGGCCCGTCTCGGTTCCGGCGTAGAGGAGGCCCTTGCGCACCGGGTCTTCGCGGACGACTCGGGTGAAGGCCCCGTCCGGGATCCCGTCGGTGATCTTCGTCCAGGTCTTGCCGTAGTCGTTCGTCCTGTACAGGTACGGGCGGAAGTCGTCCCACTTGTACATGGTCGCCGCGACGTAGGCCGTTCCCTTGTCGCGCGGGGACGCCTCGATCGAGTTGATCTGGATCCATTCCGGGATGCCCCGGGGCGTCACGTTCTGCCAGGTCTTGCCGTTGTCGCGCGTGACGTGAACGAGGCCGTCGTCCGTACCCGCCCAGATGACCCCGGGGTCCGCCGCCGACTCGCCGAGCGCGAAGATCACGCCGTAGAGCTCGACGCCGGTGACATCGGTCGTGATGGGGCCGCCGGACTTGCCCTGTTTCGACTTGTCGTTGCGGGTCAGGTCGGGAGAGATCTCCTCCCACGTCTCTCCCCCGTCGCGGCTGCGCAGCAGGATCTGCGAGGCGTGATACAGCGCCTTCGGGTCGTTCGGCGAGATCATGATGGGCGCGTTCCACTGGAACCGGTACTTCAGGTCCTTCGTGGCGTGGCCGTCGGCGAGCTGGGGCCAGGCCATCACGACGCGAGCCTGCTTCGTGCGGTGGTCGTAGCGCGTGATGATGCCGCCGTACTCGCCGGCATAGACGACGTTCGGGTCCTTCGGATCCACGGCCATCCAGCCGCTCTCGCCCCCGCCGGCCGAGTGCCACTCCGTGCGGCCGATCTCGTCGCCGGGCACGCCGCTCGGGATGCGCGACATTCGAGTTGTCCTGCTGCGAGCCGTAGACCCAATACGGGAACTGGTTGTCGGTCGTGACGCGGTAGAACTGGGCCGTCGGCTGGTTGTTGGCGTCGACCAGCTCCGGCCGCCGTTGTACGTGATCGTCGCGCCGCCGTCGTTGCCGACGATGAAGCGGTTCGCGTCGTCGGGATCGATCCACATGTCGTGGTTGTCGCCGTGCGGCACGCGCATGTTCGCGAACGTCTTGCCGCCGTCGATCGACCTGTGCATCTCGACGTTCGGCAGATACACGAGATCGGGGTTCTTCGAGTCCGGATAGACCCAGGAGTAGTACCAGGCGCGCTCGCGGATCTTGTGCTCGTCGTTGACGTGCGTGAACTTTTCGCCGAAGTCCTCGCTGCGGAAGAGTCCGCCGTGCGCGGCTTCCACGAAGGCGAAGACGCGGCCTGGCCGCGCAGGCGAGACGGCGACGCCGACCTTGCCCCACAGGCCCTCGGGAAGCCCCGACGTCAGCTTCTTCCACGTGTCGCCGCCGTCGGTCGACTTCCACAGGCTCGAGCCGGGCCCGCCCGAGACGAGCTCCCACGGATGCCGCACGACCTGCCAGAACCCGGCGTAGAGGATCCGCGGGTTCGAGGGGTCCATCGCGAGGTCCGAAGCGCCGGTCTTCTCGTCGACGTACAGGATCTTCTTCCAGGTCTTCCCTCCGTCCTCGGACCGGAAGATGCCGCGCTCGGCATTGGGCCCCCAGACGTGGCCCTGCGCCGCGACGTAGACGAGGTCGGGAGTCTTCGGGTGGACGCGGACGCGGGCGATCTGCCGGGTGTCGCGCAGGCCCACGTTCTTCCAGGTCCGACCGGAGTCGGTCGACTTGTACACACCGTCGCCGTGCGAGACGTTGCCGCGGATCGGCTCCTCGCCCGTGCCGACGTAGATCACGTTGGGGTCCGACTCGGAGACGGCGATGGCGCCGATGGAGCCCGTCTTGAAGTCCTTGTCGGAGACGACCTGCCAGTTCGAGCCGCCGTCGGTCGTCTTCCAGACTCCCCCTCCCGTCGCGCCGAAGTAGAAGGTGTGCGGCTCGTGGCGCACGCCGGAAACCGCGGTGACCCGGCCCCCGCGGAACGGGCCGATCGTGCGGAACTGGAGCCCCTCGAACCGGTCGGACAGACCCTTCTCCTTGTTCTCCTTCGGGGCCGACGCCGACTGGGCGGACGCGCCCGACGGCGCGAGGAGGATGGCGGGCAGGGCGAGCAACACCCCCAAGCGGCGCACGGATCTCATGAGTCTCCTTTCACCAGGCGAATCAGGGCAGTCGGGTGAGAAAGTATATGGCAGCGATGCCGCGTTCCCTTGTGACCGCAGGTTCTCTCGCCGCGGGCGTCGTCGTGCTCGCGGTCGTCCTGCTTCTGGCGGTCTTCGTCCTCGGGCAGGGCCGCCTGCTCTACTTCCCGACGCGGCGGCTCGCCGCGACGCCGAAGGCGTTCGGCCTGCGCCGCGGACGACCTCGCCGTTCGAACCGAAGACGACGTGCTCCTGCGCGGCTGGTGGATCCGGGGCTCGGGCCGCCGCGTCCTGATCTTCTTCCACGGCAACGCGGGCAACGTCGCCGACCGCCTCGAGCGGGCAAAGATCCTGAACGAGCGTCTCGGCCTCGACGTCGTCCTCGTGGACTACCGCGGATACGGCAACTCGAGCGGCTCGCCCTCCGAGGAGGGCCTCTACCGGGACGGCCGCGCCGTCTACCGGGCCGTCATCGAGGCCGGGGTCCGTCCGGAGCAGATCGTCCTCTTCGGAGAGTCGCTCGGCTGCGCCGTGGCGATCGAGCTCGCCCGCCGCTGGCCCTGCGCGGCCGTGGTCCTCGAAACGCCTTTCCTCTCCGTGCCCGCGCTCGCGCGCGTGCACTATCCTTTCGTCCCGGCGATTCTCGTCCGGAGCCGCTTCGACAGCGCCGCGAAGATCGCCGACGTCGCCGCGCCCAAGCTCTTCCTCGTCGCCGAACGCGACGAGATCGCGCCGCCGGCGCACGGCCGCCGGCTCTTCGAAACGGCGCGCGGCGTCCGCGAGCTCTTCGTCATCCCGGGCGCGCACCACAACGACACGTACTCCGTGGGGGGCGAGGAATACTGGCGGGCCTGGGAACGGTTCCTCGGCTCGCTGCCGTGAACTCCGGGTGTCATCCCGAAAGAAACAAGGAGCTCCCCGGGATGACGCCTGTTAGGAACGGGCCTCAGGGAGCCGCGGCGTCGACGAGCCGATTGTACTTCTTGAGGATGCGCCGGAGCTCGTCGTGCGGCAGCGCGCGGACGACGAGGTCGTCGGCACCCTTCATGGTCTCGGCCGCCACCATCGCGTTGACGATCGCCTCCTCGACCGACTGCACCGTGGCCGCGAAGAGCGGGTTCATCCGGTCGTTCGGCAGGTCCGAGAGGGATGCGACGCCGGTCGGCTTGCCCGCCCCCGGGTTGGCCGTCGAAAATGCGATGAAGATGTCGCCCGAGCCGTTGCCGGCGATCGATCCCACCCGCGCGAGGCCGAGCGACGCCCGCCGCGCCAGGCGCTTCAACTGGTGCGGCAGCAGCGGCGCGTCGGTCGCGACGACGATGATGATCGAGCCCGCGTCGTCGTCGCGCGCGCCCGAGCCGGCGATCTCGCGCCCGACCGGGACGCCGGCGATCGTGAGGTCGAGCTTGCGCCCGTAGTTGCACTGGACGAGCGCCCCGACCGTGTAGCCGCCGGCCCCGTCCGGGAGCCTGCGCGAGGCAGTGCCGATCCCGCCCTTGAAGCCGTTGCAGATCATGCCGGTGCCGCCGCCGACGTTTCCCTCTCGCACGCGGTCCCGTCCGCGCCGAGGAGAGGGCCTCGAAGACGTTCGTCTGCTTCACGTGGAACCCGTTGATGTCGTTCAACTCCCCGTCCCACGTCTCCGCGACGACGGGGTTCGACCACCAGTAGCCGGTTGCGTCCGGCCCGCCCTGTTCGACTCGCCACGCGATCGTCCCCTCGTGCACGGCGCCCACGCTGTGGGTGTTGGTGATCATCACAGGCCCCTCGAGGAAGCCCGACTCCTCGACCCAGGTCGTGCCGGTCATCTCCCCGGCGCCGTTCAGGGCGAACCAACCGGCGAAGACCGGGTCGTTCAGGCTCGCCCTGCCTCGCGGCAGGATCGCGGTGACCCCCGTGCGCACGGGGCCCTCGCCGACCTTGAGCCTTCCGTCGCCGCGCACGATCGTGCTCTGCCCGACCGCAACTCCCGCGACGTCCGTGATCGCGTTGAGCGGCCCGGGCGTTCCGTCGAAGGGGACGCCGAGGTCGCGCGCCCGCGGCTTGTCCGCGGCAAGGCCCGCGGCGGATGCGAGAAGAAAGGCGGCGGCCGACGCCATACGGATTGGTCTCATGGACGGGAGTCTATTTCGGCGCCGGGCTCGGCGTCCCGACGTCCACGACCCACTTCCAGCTTCCGTCTTTCTGCTTCTTCCAGACCGAGCAGTACTTGCCGTAGCGTACGACCGGCTTGCCGTCGGCGTCGGTCGAGCGCATTTCGAAGGTCCCCAGCGTGTAGCCGAGATCGCCCGAGGCCGCCGATTCCGCCTTGAACGGCTTCCAGACGAGCGTCGTGCCCGGCGGGAGCCCGGCGAGCTGCCCGCGGATGCCGGCGGCGCCCGTGACCGCGTTCTCGCCCGGGGGCAGCATTGTCGCCTCGGGATCCGCATAGCCCACGAAGGCCTCGCCGATCCCGACCGTCTGCGCCGCCGCCGAGAATTCCGTGTCCACCGCCAGGAGCGCCGCCCGGTCCGCTTCGGCGGAGGAGGCGCCGAGCGCCAGCACGCCGGCGAGCACCGTGAGGAACCACATCATGTTCTGCCCCCCTTCGTCCGCGCATCATCCCGAATTGATCCCTGGCTTCTTTGAGGGTTCCCGACCGTGTGGTAGACAGACCGGGTGACGAGCGTCGGCATCTACGGCTTCGGCCGCATCGGGCGCAACCTCTTCAGGCTGCTCCACGCGCGCGACGACATTCGGATCGGGGCGATCAGCGACCTCGCCGAGCCGGAGGGCCTTGCCTACCTCCTGCGGTTCGACACGCTTCTGGGCCGTTTCACCGAAGAGGTGGCCCTCGAAGACGGACGGCTGCGCGTGGCCGGACGCAGCATCCCGCTCTTGACGGGCAAGGACCAGCCGCCCGTCCCGAAATGGGGAGAGCTCGGCGTCCAGACGGTTCTCGAGGCGACCTCGCGGGGCCGGACGCGCGCCGAGGTCGACTCCCACCTGGCGGCCGGGGCGCGCCGCGTGATCCTCCTCGCCCCGCCTCTCGAGAAGCCGGACGTCACGGTCGTCATGGGCGTCAACGAGGGCTCGATCGCGCCGGAGCACCGCATGGTCTCCAACGCCTCCTCCACCGTGCACTGCTTGACCCCCGTCCTCGCGATCCTGCAGACGGCCTTCGGCATCCGACGCGCCCTCTTCACGACGATCCACTCCTACACGAGCGCCCACCGGCTCGCGGACGTGCCGGCCGAGGACAAGCGCCGCGGCCGGGCCGCGGCCGAGAACATCATCCCGCAGGCGTCCCGCTCGCCGGCGATGGTCGTGGACCTGCTGCCCGAGCTCCGTGGGCGGCTGACCGGCTACGCGATGAACGTGCCGGTCTCGAACGGCTCGGTCGTCGACCTCGTCGCCTGGCACGAGAAGCCCGTCGGCGCCGCGGCGATCAACGAGGCCGTCCGCGCGGCCGCCGCGATGGAACGATGGAAGCGCGTGCTCGACTTCGAGGACGCTCCGATCGTCTCCTCGGACATCGCCCGTTCGCCCTTCTCGGCGACCTTCGACTCCCTCGCGACGATGACGCTCGGCGACCGGGTTTCGAAGACGCTCTCATGGTTCGACTCCGGCTACGGCTACGCCCATCGCGCCGTGGACCTCGTCGAGCGCTTCGCGGCGCTGGAGGCGCGGTGAGCGCCGTCCGGGTCGGCATCAACGGGTTCGGCCGCATCGGCCGGAGCGTCTTCCGCATCCTCTCGGACCGGCCGGACATCGAGGTTGCGATCGTCAACGACCTCTACGACAATGACCATCTCGCCTACCTCCTCAAGTACGACACCGTCATGCGGGTCTTTGCGAAGGATGTGACGACGGACTCCGAGAGCATGACGGTCGCCGGCCGCCGCGTCGCGATGACCGAAGAGAAGGACCCCGCGAACATCCCGTGGGGGCGCCACGGCGTGGACGTCGTGGTCGAGGCGACCGGCAAGCTCCTGACGCGCGAACCGCTCGAGAAGCATCTGGCCGCCGGCGCGCGCAAGGTCATTCTCACTGTTCCCGCCAAGGACGAGATCGACGCCACCATCGTCATGGGCGTCAACGACGCCGAGCTTCGGCCCGAGCACCGCATCGTCTCGAACGCCTCGTGCACCACGAACTGCCTCGCGCCGGTCGCGAAGATCCTCGACGAAAGCTTCGGCATCGAAGAAGGCTTCATGACGACCGTGCACGCCTACACGAACGACCAGCGCCTGGCCGACGTCGCGCACAAAGACCTGCGACGCAGCCGGGCGGCCGCGGAGAACATCATCCCGACGACGACCGGCGCCGCGAAGGCGGTCGGCAGGGTGCTGCCGCGCCTCAAGGGCCGCCTCGACGGGATGGCGGTCCGGGTCCCGGTCCCCGACGGCTCCATCGTGGACCTGACCTGCCGCATGGCAAGACCCGTCTCCGCCGAGGAGGTCAACGCCGCCGTGCGCGCCGCGGCCGAGGGGCCGCTTGCCCGGATCGTCGAGTACAGCGAGGTGCCGCTCGTGTCGTCCGACATCATCGGCAACCCTCACTCCTCGATCTTCGATGCGCTCTCGACGCAGGCCGCTCGGGACGGTTACCTCAAGGTGCTCGCCTGGTACGACAACGAGTGGGGATACTCGAACCGGGTGGTGGACCTCGTCGACAGGCTTGCGTCCCTGTAAACGGATCCGCGGCGGCCTTCTCTTCTTCCTGGCGGCGGCGGCCTGCGCCGGGGACCTCGCGCCCGGGCGCGTGATCGATCGAATCGTCTGCCGCGACAAGGCCGACAAGGCCTACGCCCTGTACCTGCCCGCCGCGTACACCGGGGACGAGCCGTGGCCGATCCTCTACATGATCGACGCGCGGGGCCGCGCGCTCTACGCGCTCGACCGGTTCCGCGCCGCGGCCGAATCCTACGGGTGGATCCTCGCGTCCTCCTATGACTCGCGGAGCGACACGAAGGACGACCCGAACACGCCGGCGCTCCAGGCGATGTGGAACGACACGCATGGCCGGTTGGCGATCGACCCGCGGCGGACTTACCTCGCCGGCTTTTCGGGCGGCGCCCGGGCCGCGGTGGCCCTGGCCTCCGGCGCCCCGAAGGCGATCGCGGGCGTCATCGGCTGCGGCGCCGGGTTCCCCGACGAGAAGACGCGGCTCGAGGAGCTGCCCTTCCGGTACTTCGGGACCGCGGGAGTCCGGGACTTCAACTATTACGAGATGCGCGCCCTCGACGCGGACCTCGAGGCGGCGAAGGCGGCGCATCGCATCGCGTTCTTCGACGGGGCCCACGACTGGCCTCCTCCCGCCGTCGCCTCCGAAGCCGTGGCGTGGATGGAACTCGGCGCGATGAAGGCGGGTGCCCGCGCCCGCGACGATGCGCTCGCCGCGAGCCTTCTCGCGTCGCAGCTTCTGCGGGCCGACGCGCTCGCCGCCGCCGGAAGCCAGGCCGAGGCGTACCTCGGCTACGCGCACGCCGCCGAGGACTTCCGCGGCCTCGCGAACGTCGGTCCGGCCGCGGAGAAGGCCGTCGCCCTCGGCGGCTCCGCGTCGGTCCGCAGGATCCTCGGGGACGCCGCGCGCCGCGACGACCGGGACCGCGGAGCGCTTCGGGTCATGGCGCAGAGGCTGCGCGCTTGCCTGCGCGAGCCGGACATCCCGCCGGCGGCGGCCGTCGCGGCGGAGCTCGGCGTCGCGACCCTGAAGCGGCGTGCCGCCTCGGGCCCGCCCGAGGAGCGTCTCTCCGCCGAGCGCCTTCTCGCGAACCTGCGCGTTCAGACCTCCTTCTACCTGCCCGAGGAGCTCCTCGCGAAAAAGGACTGGGCGCACGCGCGTTTGGCCCTCGCGGTCGCGGCCGAGATCGACCCGGACGACCCCCGCGTCTACTACAACCTGGCGAGCGCGGACGCCCGCTCCGGCCAGGGCAAGCGAGCGCGAAGGGAGCTCGAGCGCGCCGTCGAGAAGGGATTCCGGAGGTTCGAGCTCCTCGACGAGGACCCCGACTTCGCGGCCCTGCGCACCGACCCCGACTTCCGGAAGTGGGTCGCCGATGGGCGCGCCCGCGCCGCTACGCCGGGGACTTCTCCGCCTTGAGGATGCGGTCGCGGTAGCCGGCCATCCTGCCGCGCAGCACCTGTACGCGCTCGGCCGCCCACGGGACCATTCCGATCGCCTTTTCGAGGTTCGCGAGCAGGCGCGGCGACTGGGTGTCCTGGCGCAGCTGAGGGACGAACTCGCCGAGCTTCGCCCAGACGAACAGTGCCTCTCCGCCCGAGTCGAAGAAGAGCTCCGGGTGGAGGATACCCTGCGCGACGAAGGAAGCGGCCATGTCCCAGTAGCCCGCGACCATCCGGTAGTGGGTGTTCTCCGCGCCCGCCCCGAGCGCGACGGCCCTGACGTCCTCGAAGGACTGCGGAAAGAACTTCGCGCGGAACCATTCGCGGGCGGCGCGCAGCCTCTCTTCCCGGCGGAGCTCGTACAGCCGCAGCACGAGGGCGGCGTCCTCGTAGGTCGGGGGTATCAACGCGGGCATTGGGTCCTCCTCGGTCGCGACCGGGCGAAATCTACAGCAACTCCCTCGCTCCGTGCACGAAGATCCAGACCGCGAAGTACAGGAAGAGCAGCGCCGAGGCGAGCGAGAGGCCCTGCACGAGGCGCTTCCCGGCGACGCGCCTCAGGGCGGCGGCTCCGAAAGACAGGGCCGCGGACCACGCGACGCCGGCCGCGAAGAACCCCGTCGCGAAGGGAAACAGGACGCGGCGCTCGCCTCCGTAGGCACTATTTCGCCAGAAGCACGGCTACGTCATGGCCCTCGGTACTCGAGGCGACGGCGTCGGCTCTGCCGTCCCCATTCAAGTCGACGAGCAGAACCCGTTCGGGCTTGTCCGGGAGAGGAACGCGGACCATCCGCGCCGCGACGAGGCCGCCCGGACCGCCGAAGGCGATGGTCAGGTCGGAGCCGCCGTAGTCCGCGGTCGCAACGTCGGCGAAGCCGTCGCCGTTGACGTCGCCCGCGGCGAGCTGAAACGGCCCGCGGCCCGTCGCCAGGCGCGGCCCCGGCTTGAAACCACCTCGACCGTCGCCCAGCAGAAATGTGATCGCGTCGGCACGGGAATCCGTGATCTGCCCGGAGTAGTTCGAGAGGGCGAGGTCCGGCTTCCCATCGTGGTTCAGATCGGCGACGTCCACCGTGAAGGGCGCGGGGCCGGCCGGGATCGGATCGCCCGCGCGGAAGCTCCCGCGCCCGTCGCCGAGAAGGACCGTCACGACGCCCTTCTCGTAGCTCGGGACGACGATGTCGCACCGCCCGTCGCCGTTCAGGTCCGAGAGCCTGAGGTTTCGGTAGGGCTTGCGGCCGACCTCGATCGGGGTCCCGGGAGCCCGAAATCCGCCCCTCCCGTCTCCGAGCAGGAGCGTCAACCGATTTTCCGCCCAGCTGTCCACGACGAGGTCGAGCCAGCCGTCGCCGTCGACGTCGCACCCGTCGATCGCGTGCGGGTGCGGCTCGCTGTGGACGACGAGCGGCGAGGCCAGCGCCGGGCGAAGGCCGCCTTCCCCGTCTCCGAGCAGGATCGTGACGTAGGTCGTGTCGTGGTTCGCGATGGCCAGGTCCGGATGACCGTCGCGATCGACGTCGCCGACGAAGACCTCGGTCGGATTGGCGCCGGCCGGGAAGGATGGCCCACGCCGCAGACCCCCTTTCCCGTCGCCGAGGAGGACCGTCACGTCGTTCGTGCCGAAGCTCGCAACGACGACATCAATCTTTCGGTCCCCATTGAAGTCGCCGGCGGCGAGCGCCGCGGGCTGCCGCGCATCGCCGAGAGGGACCCGCGCCGGGGAACCGAACGGCGAGCCCGGCTCTGCCGCGAACGCCAGGCCGCAAACAATGACGAGCGGCAGAACGCCCGCCGGCCTCACTTGCCTTCCCGGAACACGCGCGCGTAGTCGCGCGCGAACTGCTGGAACGTGCGCGGCTTCTGCTTCGTGACCTCGGCCACCGTGTGCGTGACCCCCGCCCCGTACCCCTCCCGGAACGACGCGGTCAGCACGATCATGTCGTCGACGAGCCAGCGCGGCAGGCCGTCGGCGAGCATCTGCTTTCTGGCGTACTCGGGCGGGATGTGGGCGTAGGCGACGCGTCTGCCGATGGCCGCCGAGATCGCGTCCGCCATCGCGTCGTAGGAGAGGGCCTCCGGCCCGGTCAGGTCGTAGATGCGGCGATCGTGTCCCTCTTCGGTCAGCGCGACGACGGCGACCGCGGCGACGTCGCGCGTGTCCACCAAGGCGACCTCCCCGACGCCCATCGTCTCAGAAAAGGTGCCGGTCGCGGCGATCGACGGCGCGTACGCCAGCATCTGCTGCATGTAGAGCGTCGGCCGCAGGAACGTGAAGTCGAGGCCGGAGGCCTCGATCTGCTTCTCGGTCGCCCAATGCCACCGGCCGATCTGGGTCCCGGCGTCCGGGCCGCCCGCGACCGACACCTTGACGATGCGATGGGCGCCAGCGAGCCGCCCGGCTTCGAGAGCGTTGGACTGCAGCTCGACCTGGTCCGGCGCGGCGGGCGTGAGGAGAAACACGCGATCCACTCCGGCGAATGCGGGCGGGAGCGACTCGGGCCGGGCGAGATCGCCGACGACGATCTCGATTCCCGGGATTCGGATGTGCGAGGCGCGGGTCGGCTCGCGAACCAGGGCCCGCGCCGGAACGCCCGCGGCCGCGAGCTGGCGGACGACCTCCTGGCCGACCTTTCCCGTAGCGCCTGTCACGAGGATCACGTTTTCCTCACGACGAAAAAATCGGGCGTGTTCGGATTCTCCCGAGAATCATGGCACACCCCGGGCCGCCGCGATCAGGGAATGAGCAGGACCTTGCCCGTCGTCTTTCTGGCCTCGAGGGCCCGATGCGCCGCGGCAGCCTCGCCGAGCGCGAACTCGTGTTCCATCCGCAGCTTCAATCGGCCGTCCCGGACCCACGCCAGGACCTCGGTAGCACGGGCGACGAGCTCCTGCCGGGTCGCCACATAGTGGAAGAGGCTCGGGCGCGTCAGGAAGAGGGACCCTCGCTGCGCGAGGATCTGGGGATCGAAGGGCCCGACCGGGCCGCTCGACTGCCCGAAGAGTGCCATCATGCCGCGGGGCGCGAGGCACGCGAGACCCTTCTCGAACGTCGCCTTTCCTACGGAGTCGTAGACGACCTCGACCCCGCGGCCGCCCGTCAGGCGGCGCGTCTCGGCTTCGAAATCCTGCGTCGCGTAGTCGATCGTCTCGTCGGCGCCGGCCTGCCGGGACAGCCGCGCCTTCTCGGCGGTCGAAACGGTCGTGATGACGCGCGCGCCGCGCAGCTTCGCGATCTGCGTCAGCAGCAGCCCGACGCCGCCGGCCCCGGCGTGGACGAGGCACGTGTCGCCGGCCTTCACCGGATAGGTCGTGCAGGCCAGGTAATGCGCCGTCATTCCCTGGAGCATCGCGGCGGCGCCCTGCCGCGTCGAGACATCCGCGGGCAGCTTGACGAGCCGGTCAGCGGGAACCGCGGCCTGTTCGGCGTAAGCTCCGAAGACGCCGGCCCACGCCACTCGGTCCCCCGGTGCGACGTCCGTCACGTCGGGTGCGACGGCGGCAACCGTACCCGCGGCCTCCTGGCCGAGGACGACCGGCAGCGCGGCCTTGTAGAGACCCGTGCGGTGGTAGACGTCGATGAAGTTCACACCGACCGCTTCGACGCGCACGACAGCTTCGCCCGGCTGCGGGCGCGGGTCGGGCACGTCCTCGTAGCGCAGGACCTCGGGGCCGCCCGGGGAGTGGACGCGGATCGCTTTCACGACTGCGGCACCTGGTCCTTTGCGTCCGGAAAGGTCACGACCTTCTTCTGGATCGGCTTGAGCGTCTTCAGGTAGTCGTAGATCGCACCGAGGTCCTCCCGCGTCATGCCCGCGAAGCCCGGCCAGGGCATCACCGTGTTCTTGCCGGGCGGGGCCACGGGCGCATTCTCGCCGCCGAGACTCTCGAACGCCTTGAAGCGGCCGATGAACTCGTCGCGGCTGGCTTGTCCCATGTAGTTGCCGGGGTCGGGAGTGATGTTTGCCGAGACGACGCGGCCCCAGGGTCCGACCATGACCCACCCTCCGGAGAAGTCCTCGCCGGGAACGAGGTTTCCCTTGTCGTCGTGGGGCGTGTGGCAGCCCCGACAGCCGGCGATCGTGGCGAGGTACCTGCCGTAGGCCGCGGTGTCCTTCGGATCCGGCGCGGACACGGGACCCGTCAGGGGCTTCGGGGCGAACTTGACGAGCAGGTTGACCGGGAAATCGAGCTTGCGCGGGGCGACGGGACGACGAACCGGCGGGACGGTCCTCAGGAAGACGACCACCGATCGGGCGTCCTCGTCGCTGATCTCGTGGAAGAACTCGTAGGGCATCATCGGGAAGAGCGCCTCGCCCTTGCGGTTTACGCCCTCGCGGAGGGCCCGCAGGATCTCGCCGTCCGTCCAGGCGCCGAGGCCGAATTCCGGGTCTTGCGTGATGTTCTGGGCCTGGACGAGTCCCGGCACGCCGAGCTTCTGGTCGAAGGGAAAGCCGCCCTGCCCCTTCGTCCCCGCCTTGACGGGGATCGCGAACCGGTCCCAGTGATGATCGGAGTGGCACCCGAAGCAATCCGCCACGCGCTCGACGAGGTACTCCCCCCGCGCCAGCCTGGCGGGCGTCGCCTCGACCTTCTCGGTAGACGGCGGTCGCATGTCGGGCGAGCGCAGAGCGAGCCAGGCGAGGCCCGCGCCGGCGACGGCGACGGTCAGCAGAAGGATCCGGACGAGAATCCGCTTCAAGCCTCCTCCAATCTCCGGCGTCTGCCGGACCTCAGTTCACCGGCTCGTCCGGGGTGGCCTCTCCCGTCGGGGACGGCGAAGCATGGTGATGCACGAGTCGCCACTCTCCGTCCACGCGGCCGAAGAGGTTCGTCGCCTGCATCCGCGCCGCCTCCGACTCCTCCTCGGCCCCGAACGGGACGATGACCTCCACGCAGGTCACCCAGGCCAGGTCCCCGGCGAGCGCGATGCGGATGTCCTCGCAGGTGACGGCCCAGGGCCTGGAATTCGAGAAGATGTTGGCCCAGGAGCGCTCGACCTCGTCCCAGCCGTCGAGCCGATGCCAGCCGGGGTGGACGCAGCTGACGGCCTCGTCGTGGTGCCAGACGGAAGCCATCGATTCCAGGTCGCGGGCCTCGAGGGCGCGGTAAAAAGCGAGGTTGGCTGCCGCCACCGCTGTCGCTTCCGGCGTCACGCCCATACGATATACCGGCACCATGAGAGACGACACCGACATCGGCGAGGGCTCGGGCAAGTTCCCGGCGACGCGCCCCTCGGCGGTCCTCGCGGCGCAGAGCCCGCACGCCGTCGAGCGCGAGCGCGGCCTCGCAGTGCTGGTCGAGACGTACTGGCGGCCGGTCTACAAGTACCTGCGCCTGCGCTACCGCGAAAACAACGAGGACGCCAAGGACCTGACCCAGGGCTTTTTCGCGCTCGCCCTCGAGAAGGAGTTCTTCGCCGCATACGACCCGGAGAAGGGCAGCTTCCGCACGTACCTGCGGACGTGCCTCGACCGCTTCGTCGCCAACGAGAAGAAGGCGGCCTCGCGCCAGAAGCGCTCTCCGGGCGCCCCGGTCCTCTCGCTCGACTTTGCGGTCGCCGAGGAGGAGCTCGCGCGCGCCGAGCCGGCCGACGGCCGGACCCCCGAGCAATCCTTTCACGACGAGTTCGTGCGCAACCTCTTTTCCATCGCCGTCGAGAAGCTCCAGGTCGAATGCGCCCTGCGCGGCAAGGACCTTCCGTTCCGGCTCTTCGAGCGGTACGAGCTCGACCGGGACCCCGACGAGAAGCTGACCTACGAGAAGCTCGCCGAGGAGGTGCATGTGCCCGTCACCCAGGTGACGAACTTCCTGGCCTTCGCGCGGCGCGAGTTCCGCCGGGTCGTCCTCGAGACGCTGCGCGAGATCACGGCGAGCGACCGTGAATTCCGGGAGGAAGCGCGCAGCCTTCTCGGAGAGCCGCAGCCGTGAGGTGGCTCTCGGACCGCACCGTGCGGCATCTGCGCCGCGTCGCCGAGTGGCC
Organism: uncultured Acidobacteriota bacterium; assembly: GCA_963724465.1. Lineage (GTDB taxonomy): Bacteria > Acidobacteriota > Thermoanaerobaculia > UBA5066 > Gp7-AA6 > DAHUXD01. The sequence continues at coordinate 76,992 of CAVRUT010000003.1, forward strand.
GGACCTCGGCGAGACGAAGTACCGCCTTCTCGAGGAGCTCGGCCGGGGCGGGATGGGGACCGTATACCTCGCCGAGGACACGGTGCTCGAGCGCCGCGTCGCCTTGAAGGTCGTCGCGACCACCGCCTCGCGGCCGGGCGCCGCCCAGCGGATGTGGAACGAGGCGCGCGTCCTCGCCCGCCTCGAGCACCCCGGCATCGTCCCGGTCCACGACGCGGGGGCGCTGCCCGACGGCCGGATCTTCTACGCGATGAAGCGCGTCGACGGGAAGCGGCTCGACGAGCTCGCCCCGGCGCTGCCCGGGCCCGAGCGGCTGCGGGCCTTTCAGCGCGTCTGCGAGGCGGTTGCGTTCGCCCACGCCCGGGGCGTCGTGCACCGCGACCTGAAGCCCGAGAACGTCATGGTCGGCCTCTTCGGCGAGGTCCTCGTCATGGACTGGGGGGTTGCGAAGGCGATCGTCGGCGGCGAGGCCGCGCCGTCCCCGCACGGTGACGCGTCTGCGGCCCCGGCGGAAACGGCCGCCGGCACGGTCCTCGGCACCCTCGCCTACATGGCGCCCGAGCAGGCCGAGGGCGAGGCGGAGCGGGTGGGCACCGCAGCGGACGTCTACGCTCTCGGGGCGATCCTCTACTTCCTTTCGACGGGCCGGGCCCCGTTCGACGGGCCCGCTGCCGAGCGGCGCGCACGGGGCCGCGCCCGGGACGAGCCCGCGCCGCCGCGGCGTCTCGACGCCGCCATTGCCCCGGCGCTCGAGGCGATCATCCTTCGCTCCATGGCGGTCGAGCCGGGGAACCGATATGCCTCGGTCGAGGACCTCTCGGCCGACGTGGCGCGGCTGCTCGAAGGCGAGCGGGTCCTCGCCCACCGCGAAGGTGTTCTCGACAGGGCGCGCCGCTTCGTCTCGCGCTACCGGACCCCGATCCTCCTCGTCCTGGCCTACCTCGTCATGCGCGCGGTTCTGCTGCTCTACGGGAGACGCTAAAGGAATTTCCGAAAACGTTGAAAAGATAGGGTGGAGGAACGATGAGCAAACCGGTTTTCGGGCTTCTCCTGGGCGGAATCCTCGGGGTTTTCGACGGCCTGACGGCGTACTTCACGCCCGAGGTCCGCGACCAACTGCTCGGCATCGTCATCGGCTCGACCTTCAAGGGCCTCATCGCCGGCCTCTCCATCGGCTTCTTTGCCCGCAAGGTCAGCTCGACGGGGCTCGGCATTCTCTTCGGCCTGGGCGTCGGGCTCCTGCTCGCGTGGATCGTCGCGGCCTTCCCCGATCCGAACGGGAAGCACTACTACTTCGAGATCATCCTTCCGGGAGCCCTGGTCGGCGCCATCGTCGGCTACGCCACGCAGAAGTACCGCAGCACGATCGTCCGTACGACTTGAGACCGCACGGCAGACGGCGGACGGCAAAAGGCAGAAAAGGAGAAAACATGCCTCGAGTGATTCATTTCGAAATCCCCGCCGACAACCCCGAGCGCGCCGTCGCCTTCTAGGGCGAAGTCTTCGGCTGGAAGTTCCAGAAGTGGGACGGCCCGATGCCGTACTGGCTCGTCACGACCGGCGACGACGCCGAGCGCGGCATCAACGGCGGCATGATGCCGCAGAGCCACCCCGGCGCCCCGACGGTCAACACCGTGGGCGTCGCGTCCGTGGACGAGACCCTGATCTCGATCGAGCGCAAGGGCGGGAAGGTCGCCCTGCCCAAGATGGCCGTGCCCGGCGTCGGCTGGCTCGCCTACTGCGTCGATCCCGAGGGAACACCTTCGGAATCCTCCAGCCGGACGAGAAGGCGCGCTGACCGGCTCGCCCGTCAGACGAGCGCCGCGATCTTCTCGAGGTCCACGTTGCCGCCCGACACGATCGCGACGGCGACGATTCCCGCCGGCGCGCGGACCTTGCCCGCGACGAGAGCGGCCGTCGCCGCGGCGCCGGAGCCTTCGACGTAGAGCTTGCCCCGCGTCATCAGGAGGCGCATCCCCTCGACGATCTCCGCCTCGGTCACCGTGACGATCTCGTCTACGGCTTCGCGGGCGATCTCGACCGCCAGAGCGCCGACGAAGGGCGGCGTCATGCCGTCGGCGAGCGTCGCCGGACGCGGCACCGGCACGGGCTTTCCGGCTGCGAGCGCCGGGCCGAGCCCGGGGCCGGCTTCGAGCTCGACGGCGACGATGCGCGCTGCCGGGCCGCGCCTGGCGGATTGCCGAAGCGACGCCGCTGAGCAGCCCCCCGCCCCCAACCGGAACGACGACGAGCTCTACCTCAGGCAGGTCCTCGGCGATCTCGAGCCCGGCAGTGCCCGCGCCGGCGAGCACGATCGGATCGTCGAAGGGGTGCACGAAGGTCAGGCCGCGGGCTTCTCTGACCTCGTGAAGTTTGTCGAACAGCGTCGGCCTGTCCGGGTGGAAGACGATCTCGGCGCCGTAACCCCGGACCGCTTCGACTTTCGACTGCGGCGCGTCCGTCGGCATCACGACGACGGCAGAGCAGTCCGCCGTCCGCGCCGCCCAGGCAACGGCCGCCGCGTGGTTCCCGGCCGATACGGTCACGAGGCCTCGCGCCCGCTCCGCGTCCGCGAGCGCGAGGACCTTGTTGAGCGCGCCGCGCGCCTTGAAGGAACCGGTCTTCTGGAGACTCTCGCACTTGAGCCACAGGCGGACGCCGGCGCGATCGCCGATCTGCGCCGAGGACAGGAGCGGCGTCCGGTGCACGCGCTCGGCCAGCCGCCCGGCTGCCTCCCGGATGGCGTCGAGCGGGATCATCGCGCCGGCCGGGCCTCGGCTATGACCCGGCCCCCAGCGCCTTGAGGCGCTCCGTTGCGTGCGCGCGCGCCGCGCCGTTCTGACCCACGTTTTCGCTTCCCGGCCGCGATGCGACCTCGATGCACTTCTTGTACATCGCGATCGCGCCGGCCTTGTCTCCGCTGGCTTCGAGGGCCTCGCCGAGGCTGTCGTACGTGTTGGCCGAGTCCGGATAGAGTTCCGTGTTGAGCCGGAACGCCGCGACCGCCTTCGGGTAGTCCTTGCTCTGGAGGTACCCGTACCCGATCTGGTTGAAGCGCGTCTCGGCCACGGCCGGGTCGGAAGGATCGGACGCCTTGATCTTCTTGTAGCCGGCGAGGGCCTCGTCGACGCGACCGTCCTCGAGGTCCTCGGCGGGAACACGCACGTTCTTGTCGACGCGGGGCGCCGTGACGGACTTCGACCTGTCGGAGACGACCAGCTCGGCCCCGCCGTCGGGGCGCCTTCCGAAGGTGTACCGCGTCTCCTCATCGCGCCGCACGAAACCCTGCTTCGACACCGGCACGAGGGCAAAGCCGTGGCCGAGCGCGACCTTCACGTCGAGCCCCGCTCCGGCCGGCGTCACGACGAGCATCGTGTCGGCGTCGAGCCGGTAGCGCCCGGCGAAGATCGCGAGCGCCTCCGGCGGCAGCTTCGCCGCGGGAATCGCGTCGATCTGAAACCCCTCCCAGTAGTAGACGGCAGCGATCGAGCGCAGGATCTCCTCGATGACCGGGCGCGCGGCGTTGGAGTTGGCCATGACGACCGCGCCGTATCCGCGGTTCGCGCTCGCGGTCAGCTGCGAAAGAAAGCCCTCGTCGGAGCCCCCGTGCATGAAGTACTTCGCCCGGCCCTCGTCCCGGATCCCGAACCCGAGGCCGTAGTCCTCCCGGCGGGGCGTGATCATGTTCTCTGCCATCGCCTTCGACAGCGGGCCCTTCCCGCCGCCCAGCATCTTCTGCATCCCGATCGCGAAGCGCGCCAGGTCCGAGGGCGTCGTCCACAGCCCCGCCGCCGCCATCTCGGGGTACACGTGGCGCTTGCCCTCGACCGGCTTCCCGTCGGCGCCGTATCCCGCGGCGGCCCCGGCGACGAGAGGCGCCGGAAGGGGCTGCTCGTAGGTGCTCTCCTTCATCCCGAGGGGGCCGAGCACGAGCTTCTGCATGAGGGCCGGGAACGGTTGTCCCGTGACGTCGGTCATCGCGAGCTGCGCGATCGTGTAGCCGCCGCCCGAGTAGCGGTACTGCGTTCCCGGATCCAGGTCCACGCGCACCGGCGCCGTGTTGGCCGGCGGCGCGCCGTCGAGCACCTGCGGCACCGTGGGGACCGGCGCCCCCGCGGCGTAGCCGGGAAAGCCGTGGACGGTGAGGCCGGCGGTGTGCGAGAGCAGGCCCTCGAGCGTGACCGGAGCCTTCGCCGTGTGCGCGTTCGCGGGGACCTTCCAGGACTTGAGGTACTGGTTGATGTCGCCGTTCAGCGAGAGCCTTGCCGTCCTCGACGAGCACGAGCGCGCCCATGGCGGCGACGGGCTTGCTGATCGAGCCCGCCTGGAAGAGCGTCGAGGCCGTCACGGGCTGCTTCGTCTCGGCGTCGGCGAGGCCGTAGCCCTTCGCCCACTCGATCTTGGAGTCGCGGATGACGGCGATGCTGACGCCTTCCACGCCGTAGTGCTTCATCCGCTCGGCGATCGTCCACGTCTTGTCGCCTTCGATCAGGACCGCCGGCCGCAGGCCGTTCTCGACCTGGGCGATTCGGGGGTCCGGATTCGGGACGGCGGCCAGGCAGCCCGCGAGCAGACCCTCCCCCCGCCAGCAGAAGAACGACGCGGTGTCTCAGCACGGAGTGCCCTCCCTTCGATCGGCGCGGATACTACCGAAAGACGCCTCCGGGGGCGACCCCTCAGGGCGCGCCGAAGTCCGCCACGACGGGCGCGTGGTCGCTCGTCCCGACGTCCGCCCGCACGACGCACGAGGTCGCACGTCTGGCGAGCGTCTCGCTCGCCAGGATGAAGTCGATGCGCCAGCCGATGTTGCGCTGCCGGAGATTGCGCCAGGGCGCCCACCAGGTGAAGAGGTTCTCGTTGTCGGGATCCAGGGCGCGGCCGACGTCCACGAGGCCGTGCGCGAGGATCTTCTCGAAGAGCGCGCGCTCGTCCTCGCGCTGCCCGATCGCGCCGGCCTTCCTCTCCTTGGGATGGACGTCGCGGTCGGTCCGGGCCACGTTCAGGTCCCCGCACAGGAGCAGCTCCCGCCCCGCCGCCCGGCGCTCCCGCGCGTAGCCCTCGAGGGCCTCGAGGAACCGGAGCTTCGCCGGGTAGTCCTTTCCGCCGTTGGGGACGTAGACCGAGGCGATCGTGACTCCGCCGACGTCGGCCGTCACGATGCGCGTCTCGTGGTCGAACGCCCGGATGGCCGAAGGCGGGCCGCTCCGGGCACAGGTCCTTGCGGACGTGGAGGGCGACGCCGGAGTATCCGCCGGCCCCGTGCCAGTAGCACCAGTAGCCCTCCGACTCGAAGAGCATCGCGGGGATCTGCTCGGGCTTGGCCTTGATCTCCTGCAGGCAGACCGCGTCGGGCCGGTCCCGCGCGATCCACTCCCGCACCTGGGATTCGCGGGCGCGGATCCCGTTCACGTTCCAGGTGGCGACCCTCATCGCGGACGGACCGGGTCGGCGCCGCCCGCGAGGCGCTCCTGGAGCTCGGCGCGGGCCGTCTCGAGCGCGCTCTTGCGGGCGGGGTTCTCGGTCTTCCCGAGGAGGTCCTCGATCCGCGCGAGCGAGAGCTCGAGGGATCGGCGCCGCGCAACCTCTTCCGCGTGGGCGCGCGAGGGGCGCGCCGCGGCCTTCTCGGCCGCCTCGCGAGCATGCTCTTTGTCGGCCCCGAGGTCCTCCTCGCTCTTGCCCCAGCCTCGAGCCATGCCGTCCTCTACCCCCGAGCTCACACCGGAACCGGCTTCTTCGCCCCCCTCAAAGGCTACACCCAACGCCCGCCGCGGAGCGAGGACGACGCCGGATGTAAGCTCGCGGCCATCCGAGCCCCCGCGCTGCCCTCGCCCTTCGGCGCCGACCGGGTCGAGACCGGGCCCGACGGCGGGATCGTCCTCGTTTGCCCGGCGCCGAAGTCCTGGACGCCGCGCACGGCGCGCACGCTCACCTCCTCCGAGCACCCGGGCACCGCGGTCGAGTGGGAAGGGCGTCTCTTCGAGGTGCGCGACGCGATCCCGGGGGCCAACGGCGGCGTGCGCTACGGGCTCGCCCCGTGGGAGGACGGACACGCCATCCGGCGCATGGAGCGCTACGACGCGGTATCGGAGGCGATCCGCGAGGGCGAGCAGCGGGACCGGAGCGCGGGACTTCGCGAAGCGTCGTCTCTCGATCCTCCTCGCGCCGCTCGCGGGCCTGCTGCCGGGCGAGGTGCAGAAAAAGATGGAGCGCGACTTCGGGGCGCCGGCCGTCGGGATGACGATCGCCTCGGCGGCGCCGCTCCTGCTCGTCGGATTCCTCGGCCTCGTCGGCGGTCTCGTCGACATGGCGGGGGCCACGCTGCCTTTGCCGGTCTGGATCGCCCCGCCCGCCCCGATCGCGCTGTATCTCTTCGTCGAGTCCGCCCTGCGCCTGGCGAGCGCCGTCGCGGGCGGCGAGCCGATGGGCACCCTCGCAGCCGCGCTCGCTCTCGCGCTCTGGCAGGCCGCGGTGGCGCCGAAGCGCGCCGCCGCGACCCCCGGGCCCCGACGCGAAGCCCCGTCGGTGGGAGACGAGGAGGCGCGCGACCTCGAGCTCTTCCACGTCCTCGAGCCCGCGCTCGCGCTGCTCGCGCCCGGCGATCAGGAGCTTCTGGCCGCCCGCTTCGGGTTCGACCCGATCCGCCGGGGCGGGCCACCGCGGCCGTTCTCCTCGCCGCCGCGGCGCTCAACACGGCTGTCTCGTTCGCCGCCCTCTCCCGGCCGGGCGGCGCCCTCGGCGAGATCCTGTGGTCGTTGCCGGCCCTCTACCTCGCCATCGAGCAGATCCGGCGGCTGCGGGTTCTCTCCGCCGGCCGCCCGGCCGGCAGCGTCCTCGGCCCCCTCGTGCGACCCTTCGCGAGGCCTCTGCTCGGTCCCCGGCGCGCCTGAGGCCGCGTCAGGCCGGAAGGCTCTCGACGAACTCCGCCACGGCCGCGATCGCCTCCTCGACGTTGCCGGCCTCGGTCCGGCCGGAGCGGGCGGGCGGCTTGAAGGAGTGGTCTCCGGCCTCGATCCAGTGGATCCGGATGGCGGGAGACAGGGGGTAGCCGGCCACGTCCTCGCGCGTGCCGAACGGGTCTCTGGTCCCCTGCACCACGAGGGCCGGCGTGCGCAGGGCAACCAGGTGCGCGGTGCGCAGGCGCGACGGTTCGCCCGGCGGGTGGAACGGATACCCCAGGCAGACGAGCCCGCGCGCGGCAAGCTCGTCGGCCATCATGCTGGCGATCCGCCCGCCGAGCGACTTGCCGCCGACGACGAGGCGCGGGCCGCCTCCGAGGCGCTCCACGACCTCTTTCCAGCGCGCCCGCAGGACGGGCTCCCGATCGGGTGCGCCCCTCTTTCCCTCCGCGCGGCGCCTGGCCATGTAGGGAAACTCGAAGCGAGCGACGCGCATCCCCCGGGCGGCCAGCCCCGCGCTCACGCGATTCATGAAAGGCGAGTCCATCGGCGCGCCCGCCCCGTGCGCGAGCACGATCGTGTGCGCCGCGTCCACAGGGCCTTCGACCAGCACGTCCTGCTGCACGACTCGATCCAGATTAAGACCGCCTCAAGGTTCGATGAGCGCGAAATGAAAATCGCCGCGCCTCGCCCCGCACATCCTACTCTGCCCTCACCGGGTCGGACGCACGCTCCCGACCGTTCCTCCCTGTGTGCCGGCGGTCTTCGGGCCGCCGGCCTTCTTCTCCGTATACTGCCTGTGATGGCCGCGCTGCTTCTGGCTGCGCTCCTCGCCCGGCCCGCGGACTCCCGCGAAGCCCTCGAGGAGCGCTTCCGGACGATCGCCGCGTCGGCCGGCGGCACGGTCGGCGTCTCGGTCCTTCACCTCGAGTCGGGCCGCGGGGCCTCGCTCCACGGCCACGAGCACTTCCCGATGGCGAGCGTCTTCAAGATCGCCGTCGCCGTCGAGCTCTGCGCGCGCGCGGACCGCGGCGCGGTTCGGTGGGGCCAGAAGATCGCGATCGCGCCGGCGGACCTGCGCCTCGGCGCCAGCCCGATTGCCGAACGGGCGCCGTCGGGCGGGATCGCGCTTTCCGTCGGCGAGCTCCTCGAGGCGATGCTCGTGGACAGCGACAACACCGCCGCCGACGCCCTCCTGCCGCTTGCGGGCGGCCCCGAGGTCATCACGGCCCAGCTCGACGCGGCAGGCCTCGGGGACATTCGCGTGGACCGGTCCGAGGCCGAGCTCGCGTTCGACTCCCTGGGCGTCGTATCGGCCCCGCCGCGCTCCACGTGGTCGCTCGCGACACTGCACGCCGCGTTGGACGCCGTGCCCGAGCCGGCCCGCCGCGAGGCCTTCGCCCGGTTTCTCGCCGATCCCCGCGACACTGCGACGCCCGACGCCCTCGTCCAGATGCTTCGCCAGATCGAGGAGGGTCGCCGGCTCACGGCGGAAAGCCGGCAGCGTCTGCTCCTCCTCATGGCGCGCACCCGTCCGGGCGAGCGACGCCTGAAGGGCGCCCTGCCCGCGGGCACACCGGTCGCCCACCGCACGGGAACGGGCGCCGACCTCGGGAAGGCGAACATCTGCACCAACGACGTCGGTGTCGTCACGCTCCCGGGCGGCCGGGGTCACCTCGCCATCGCCGTGATGATCAAGGGATCCGACCGCGACCTCGCGGCGCGCGAGAACGCGATCGCCCGGATCGCGCGGGCGGCCTTCGACTACTGGACGCGCTGAGGCGGGGCGGCACTCTCGGCTGCGCGGCGCCGGCCACGGCTGCGGCCGCCGAAGGAAAGCCCCAGGATCAGGAAGACGGCGGCACCGATGGCCGCGCCGATGGCCTGCCCCCGGATGAGCCGCGTCGTGGCGTAGCGGACCACTTCGGGCAGGTTGACCATCGCGGCCGGCTGGCCTCCCTTGGCGAGGTAGCCGGCCTCGTTGTACCAGGAGAGCATCGGCGGCACGATGAAAGACGCCGCCACGACGCCGAGGAGCGCGCCGAGCAGAACCCAGATCAGGATGCCCTTCATTGCCCCCCCGGCTAGCGATCCGGCTCGACGACGACCGCCGTCCCGTAAGCGAGCACCTCCGTGACGCCCGCCGAGACTTCGTTGGCGTCGTACCGGAAGGCGATCACGGCATTGGCGCCCATCTGCTCGGCGTGCCGCGCCATGAGGTCGAAGGCCTCCTGGCGGGCGTGCTCGCACATCTCGGTCCAGAGCGTGATGTTCCCGCCGAAAAGGCTCTGGATTCCGGCGCCGATCGTGCCGATGATGCTCCGCGACCGGACCACGATCCCGCGGACGATGCCGAGGTTGCGCGTCACGCGGTAACCCGGAAGGTCCGGGGCCGTGGTCGTGAAGGCGCGGCTCAACACGGCAAGGCCTTCAGAACCCGGGCGACGCCGGCCCTACCCCGCCCGCTCGGGCAGGAACTCGGGCTCCAGGCGCAGGAGCGGCCAGTCTTCCTCGCCGGAGCGGCGCCGCAGCGCCGGAAAAATCCGCGCGCGGTTGGCGCTCGCGACGCAGCCGACGATGACGAAACCGAGCCCCGTCCCGACCGGGAAGGCGACGAGGCTAATGCCGGCGAAGGCGAAAGCGAAGTTCCTCGCCCAGAGCCGGTAACGCCTCAGGTGGTACCCGACCACGGCATAGGAGCAGGCCAGCAGAAGCGAGGCCGCGGGCAGGAGCAGGTCCGGAGCGCTGCGGCTCGACAGGAACACATGAACGCCAACTCCCGCGGTCACCAGGGCCTGGACCGCGAGAAGGTAGAACACGAAACCCGCGATCCGGACCAGCCGCCGCGCAACCGCGCTCCCGGGGCGTCCCACCCTCGTCAACGTCATCGCCGCGCCTCCCATCCTGCAAAAAAAGAGGCGAGCGCCCTGCGGCGCTCGCCGATGTCACACGGTGCGAAGTCTGCCTGCCAAGCTCGTCTGCGCTCCCCTCACATCTTGGTGGATGCCGTCCGGTGGAGCCAGGGTTTCCACACTTATAGCACGCGACCCGGCGCCCGCGAAGCGAAAAGCTGCGGGCACCTCACTCCCCTTCCGACCTCGCCATCGCTCCGTCGAGCGCCGCGGTCCACGATTCGCCGTCTCGCGAGATGTCGGACCGGTAGAGCTGGAGCGATGCTTCGGTGACCGTGACGCCGGGTGGGGAGGTCACGGCTCGCTTGCCTCCCGCAAAACGCGGAAGCCGTAGTCCGAGTAATGGTACGAGGGAGGCAGGCTGCTTCGCGCCGACGGCGCGGACCAGCGCACGGCGTGCCGCCACGAGCCGCCGCGGCTCGCGCGCCGGCCCGGCCGGTCCCAGTCGAGGCACCACTCGTGGACGATCGTGCCGATGTCGCAGAGGCCGTACCCGTTGGGCGTCCCGCGGCCGACCTCCCAGGGGCCCGCGAGCGGACCCTGCGGGATCTCGCCCTCCGGGATCGCCTCGCCCCAGGGCGTGCGCGGCGCGGCGAGCCCGCCCCTCGCGGCGAATTCCCACTCCGCCTCCGTCGGCAGCCGCCAGCGCCCACCCTCTTCCGCGCCGAGCAATTCGCAATAGGCCGTCGCGTCGTCCCAGCTCACGCCGACGACGGGCTGGCCGGGCGCCGCGAAGCCGGGATGCCCCCACCAGGGCGGAGGCGCGAGCCGGCCGCACGCGATCGCGAAGGCGTACTCGCGGTTGGTCACCGGCGTTCGCCCGAGAAGGAAGGCAGGCGCCCGCGCGTCCCGACCCGGAATCGGAACCAGGGCGAGCTGGAGTCCCGCGTCCACCGAGGCCCTCGATCAGCTCCCGGCCTGCAAGGGCGGCAGGCCCGCGGCCCCGAGGGCCTCGTTGACGCGAGGAAGCTCCGAATCGAGAAACCGCCGCCAGCCGGCCAGGCCTCGCTCGACCGCGTCTCGGCGCTGCCCGAAACCCGTGACGGCGTCGGGTGTGGGCGCGGCATCCGCGCTCTCGACGGAGGTCTGGAACCGAGCGAGCGAAACCGTCAGGCGCAGGAGGCTCGTCGGGGCCGCTTCGACGAGGTTGTAGAACACCTCTGGGCTCACGTCGGGGCCCGCGACGGGTACGAGCTTCTTTTCGAATTCGGCCAGCGCCGCCGCGACGCCTCCCGACGCCTTCCCCGAGACGGCCGTCACCTGCTTGCGCAGGGCTCCGGCCTCCCCGAGGGCGACCGCAACGTGGACCCTCTCGGCTTCGACGCGGCGCGCGAGCTCGAACTGACTGGCGAGATCCGCAGCCGACGCCGGAATCCTCGGATCCTTCTGGACCACGAGGGGCTGCGTGAGCGAGCGGCCCGCCGCCGACAGGCGCACCGTGTAGCGCCCCGGCGGGGCCCAGACGCCCGAGGTCGTGGACCGCCGCGACCGCCCGAGCTCCTTCGGCGCTGCGTAGTGCAGGTCCCAGACGAATCGGTGCATTCCGGCGGAGGCCGGCGGCGGCAGGGGCGCCGGGACCCAATCCTCGGTGACCTGGATCTTCTGCAGATCCGGAGACTCGATCTTGTCGTCGCTCGCGAAGCGGCGCACGAGCTCGCCGCGCGCGTCGAGCACCTCGATCACGACCGGACCCGCGGGCACCGCCTTGAGCGCGTAGTCGAGGACGGCCCCGCGCGGCGGGTTTTCGGCCGCCGGCTCGTCCTTCGGCTCGGGCGTGCCCTGGAACCCGGCCGGATTCAGGCGCACGGCGTCGCGGGGCGCGAAGAGCCACGCGTCGGCCGCCGCCGCCTTCGCGTCGAGCTGCCGCAGCGGGGACAGGTCGTCGAGCACCCAGAACGAGCGCCCGTGGGTCCCGATGACGAGGTCGCCCCGCCGTACCGCGATGTCGCGCACCGAACAATTGGGCAGGTTCAACTGGAGCGGCTGCCAGTGGTCGCCGTCGTCGAAGGACACGAAGACTCCGGTCTCGGTCCCGGCGTAGAGGAGGCTCCGTCGCTCCGGGTCCTCGCGCACCACGTTGACGAAGCTGCCCACCGGAATCCCCCGGGCGATCGGGACCCAGGTCCTTCCCGCGTCGCGCGTCCGGTAGATGTAGGGGGCAAGGTCGTCGAGCCGGTGCCGGTCGACCGCGGCGTACACGGTGTCGGCGTCGAAGTGCGACGCCTCGAGGATGCCGACCTTGGACCACGCCGAGAGGCCGGGCGGCGTGACGTTCTCCCAGTGACGGCCGTCGTCGCGGGTCAGCCACACGAGCCCATCGTCCGTACCGCACCAGATGAGCCCGTCAACGAGCGCCGAGGGCGCAATGGCGTAGACGACCCCGCGCCGCAGCCCCGGCGTCGCGCTGTCGACGGCCGTCGTGGGATCGAGCGTCGCGGGCACGCCCGGCGCCTCGCGGGTCAGGTCGGGGCTGATCTTTTCCCAGTGCTGCCCGCCGTCCGCCGTTCGGAACACGAACTGGTTGCCGAAGTAGAGAGCGTGCGGAGAGCGCGGCGACTGCGTCAGCGGCAGCGTCCACTCGCCCCGGTAGTCGCCGGGATACGCGAGCGTCGGGTCCACATCCTGCTCCTGCAGCGTCTTCCAGTCGAACCGGGAGACCCCGCCTCCGTAGACGATCTCCGGGCTCGGGCGGTCCGGCGCAATGTAGCCGTTCTCGCCGCCCACGGCGATCGGCCGCCAGTCGCGCAGCGTGATCGAGGGATAGTCGGTGCGGGACGGTGTGGCGGCCGCGCCGCTGTCCTGCTGCGCGCCGTAGATCCAGTACGGGAATCGGTCATCGGTCGCCACGTGGTAGAACTGCGCGGTCGGCTGGTTGTACCAGGAGCTCCAGGTCTTGCCGCCGTCGACGGTGACGACCGCCCCCTGGTCGGTGCCGACGATCATGCGCCGCGGATCGGCCGCGTCGATCCCGAGCTCGTGGTAGTCGTCTCCTCCGGGCGCCCCCTTGACGGGAAAAAACGTCCTTCCGCCGTCGGTCGAGCGATACATCGCCGTGTTGCAGGCGTAGACCGTGTTCGGGTCCTTCGGATCCACCGTGACGCCGCCGAAATACCAGCCCCGCTCCCAGATGCGCCGGTCGCCGCTCGCGCGTTTCCAGGTCGCGCCGCCGTCCCCGGAAGCCCAGAGCCCCCCTCCTTCGCGTCCACGAGCGCGTACACGCGGCGCGGGTCGCCGGGCGCGAACGCGATGCCGACGCGACCGAGCTTCTCCGAGGGAAAGCCCCCGGCGATCGGCTTCCACGTGTCGCCCCCGTCCTCGGAGCCGTAGAGGCCGCTGCCCGGGCCGTTGGAGGGCGGGTACGTGTTCCAGGGCGGCCGACGCGTCTGCCAGAGGGCGGCGAGGATCGTTTTCGGGTTCGAGGGATCGAGCGCGAGGTCGATCGCGCCCGTGTTTTCGTCCTTGAAGAGGATCCGCGACCAGGTCCGTCCGCCGTCGGCCGAGCGAAAGACGCCGCGCTCCGGGTTGGGCCCGTAGGCGTGTCCGAGCGCCGCCACGTAGACGCGGTTTGCGTCGCGCGGGTCGACCAGGATCCGGCCGATCTGCCGCGTTTCCTCGAGGCCGATGCGCGTCCAGGTCTTCCCGCCGTCGGCCGATCGATACATTCCGTTGCCGTGGGAGATGTCCGAGCGCATGTCGGCTTCGCCCGAACCCACGTAGAGGACGCGGGGGTCCGAAGGAGCCACGGCAATCGCGCCGATCGACGCGATCGGTTGCCCGTCGAAGATCGGACCCCAGGTGCGGCCCGCGTTCTCGCTCTTCCACACGCCGCCGCCGACCGCTCCGAAGTAGAAATGGTCCGGCTGTCCGGGCACTCCCGTCACCGCGAGCACGCGGCCCCCGCGAAACGGGCCCGCCATGCGCCAGCGCAATCCCGAAAAGAGTTCGGGATCGAACGTCTGCGCCGCGAGCCTCAACGCCGCACCCGCGGCGAACCCGGCGATCCACAGGAACCGACGCGCTCTCGACAAGCGTCACCTCCTCGAAACGGCGGCGATTATACGGGCGGTGTGCCATCGCGTCGCAGCGCACCGCCGCGCTGCAGGCTGTGACACGGCGACCCACCACGAAATTCCGAGCGAAAATCGAAACCCTTCTCCGTTCTTCGCGTCTCAATTCATGTCGGTGCAGGACCGACGCACTACTTCAAATGGAGGTCATGGTGAAGAGAATCTCGATGGGAGTCCTCGCCGCGGCGTCGCTCGCGATCGGCGCCTCGGCCTGCAGCCAGAACGCCTTCGATCCGGTCGCGGTCACGAAGAATCCGTCGGACGTCGCCTCGTGCGAGAAGGTCGCCGACGTTTCGGCCACGCCCGCCAAGTTCGACGAGTCCGACGCGGTGACGCAGCTCACGCGGGCGGCGCGCGCCAAGGGCGCCAACACGCTGCTGGTTGCTACCGACAAGGCCGACAAGGGCACCGCGTACCGCTGTTCGATGCCGTCGGCGGCGGCCACGAGCAAGGCAACCTCCCCGGGATCGCGCTGACCGGACGCGCGGGCCCGCAAACATCGTTCCTCCTCTTCGCCGCGGCCTTCCCGATCGGGCGGCCGCGGCCCTTTTTCCTTGGCGGGCGAATCATGACGGGATCCCTCGCTGCTTCACGGCTCGGGATGACGATCGCGCGCGTTTCTCCGCGCGAGCGTCACTCTGATCGCAGGGCTTCCAGGGGATCGACCCGCGAGGCGCGGATCGCGGGGAGCGCGCTCGCCACGACGGCGATGGCGAAAAGAATCGCGGCGACGGCGGCGAACGTCGCCGGGTCCCGCGGCGCCACGCCGTAGAGGAGCCCCTCGAGGACGCGCGTGAGAAACAGCGCGGCGACGCCGCCAGCGGCGATGCCGGCCGCCGCGTACGCCACGCCGCGGCGCACGACGAGGCCGAGCACGTTCGAGCGGGACGCCCCGAGAGCGAGGCGGATCCCGATCTCCCGGCGCCGGCGGCTCACCAGGTACGAAAGCACACCCGCGACACCGACGCCCGCGAGCAGGAGCGCCAGACCGGCGAAGATCGCGAAGAGCGATCCCGTCAGGCGCGGCGTGGCGAGCGAGGCGTCCACGACCTCGGTCATCGGCCGGGCGTTGGCGATTGGGAGGCCGGGGTCGAGGCCGCGAACCTCGGTGCGGATGGGCCCGACCAGGGCCATCGGGTCGCCGGCCGCCCGGACGACGATCGTCATGGAACGCGCGGCGTCGCCGTCTCGCGCCTTCGGGAACTGGGCGTACGGAACGTAGAACTTCTCCTTGATGGCCGCGGTGATTCCGTTGTGGCGCTCGTCCTTGACGAGCCCGACGACGGTCATCCAGGGCCGCTCGGCCTTGGATCCCATTCGCAGCCGCTTTCCGATCGGGTCCTGGCCGGGCCAGTACGTCCGAGCGAGCGTCTCGTTGACCAGGGCGACGGGGAGCGCCTCGGCCGTGTCCGACGCCGCGAAGGTGCGGCCGCGCAAGAGCCTCTCGCCCAGCGCCTCGAACGCGCCGTCGGAGGCGACCTGCCAGTCGCCCTTGGCATTGTGGCCCGGCGTCTCTTCGTAGCCCTCGGCGTCGAGCCCCCAGTCGCCGATCTCGGCGGCGAGCGGAAGTGAGCGGATGATCCCGGCCGCGCGCACTCCCGGAAGGCCGCGGACGCGCTCCAAAAGCGTCCGGTAGAACGCTACGACGGATTCCGGCTTCGCGTACTTCGCCTCCGGCGGCCGGACCTGGAGAGTCAGAACGTGGCGGGGCTCAAAGCCGAGGTCCACATGCATCAGCGCGTCGAGGCTGCGCAGCATCAACCCCGCGCCGAGCAGCAGCAGCACCGCCAGGGCCATCTGTGCGGCAGCGAGCGCCCCGCGCAGGCCCTGCCTCTTCAGACCCGCCGACGTGCTCGCCGCGCTGTCCTTCAAGGACCCGGCAAGATCCAGACGCAGCGTCTGCACGACCGGCGCGAAACCGAAGAGCAGCGTCGTGAGAATCGAGAGCGCGGCCGCAAAGAGGAGCATCCGGGGCTCGACCCTGAGGGGCGCGAGCGCAGGAAGCCCCGCGGCCCCGCGAGCGGCGATCACGCGCACCCCGGCCCAGGCGAACACCAGCCCGAGGACCCCTCCTGCGACGGCCAGGACGAAGCTCTCCGTCACGAGCTGGCGCGCCAGTCGTGCCTTTCCGGCTCCCATCGCGGCGCGCACCGAGATCTCGCGCTGCCGCCCTTCGGCTCGCGCGAGCAGGAGGTTGGCGACGTTGACGCAGGCCATCAGCAGCAGGAAAAAGACCGCGCCGAAGACGAGCAGAAGCGCCCGCCTCGCGCCGCCCCGAATGTCCGTGTCCACGGAGACGGCGAAGGGCGCAAAGCGCATCTCCGCCGGATACACGCCCTGGCGGGTCAGGCTCGCCGCCAGGGCCCTCAACTCCGCGGTCGCCCGCTCGGCCGTCGCTCCCCGGACGAGCGTTCCCGCCGCGTAGTATCCGTGGTTGCCGTGCGAGAGGTCTTTCGGGTCGAACTGCACCGGAATCCAGACCTGGGACGGCTCGGTGGCGTTGACGGTGTAGTCGGTCGGAAGCGCGAAACCCCGCGGCATGACGCCGACGATCCGCCGCGCGATCCCGTCGAGCTCGATCGTCTGGCCGACCGCCGACGGGTCGCCGCCATGCCGGTTCTGCCACAGCCCGAAGCTCAGGACGGCGACCGGGGGGCCGCCGGGCCGGTCCTCCTCGTCCGTGAACCCGCGCCCGACCAACGGCCGTACGCCGAGCGTCGCGAACGTGTTGGCCGTGATGGCCGCCGTTCCGACGCGCACGGGCTCGGCCCCGCCGCCCGTCAGATTCGCCTCGTCGGTCTGCCAGGCCGCCACGCTCTCCAGGCTCGGAATTAGCCGGCGGTAGTCCATGACCTCGCCGTCGGCGACCCAGGTCTTTTCGAAGTCCTTCCAGCGGCTCCAGATCATCACGCGCCGCTCGGGCTCCGCGTACGGGAGCGGCGAGAGCAGGACGGCCTGGATCACCGAGAAGATCGCCGTCGTTGCCCCCATCCCGAGCGCCAGCGTCAGGACCGCCGCGGCTGTGAACCCCGGGGCGCGCCGCATCCCGCGCAGGGCATACCGCACGTCCTGAAGGAAGATCTCCATGGTCGCCCCTCCGCCGCAGGGCACGGGCCTCCCCGCGAGCACGCGTCCCCCCTTACTGACGCCTCGGAGCGCCGGAAGTTCCTCTCCGAAATTCCGGGCAGGATGTAACCGCAAGTAGATCGGCCTCGTTTCTCAGGGTGTCGGAAGGCGCCCGACCGGCCCACTGAGCCTCGAGAAAGGAGCATCGGTACCATGAAACGATTCCACGCCGTCCTGCCCCTGGTCGTCCTCGGGTTTGCCGCCGCACTGGCGGCCGGCGCGCAGGAAAATGCGCCCGCCGGGCCTCACCGCCTGCCCGGAGCCGGGCTTTTTCACCTCGAGCACTGCCTCTCGACTCTAAACCTTCCCGCCGACCTGCACGTCGCGGTTCAGTCGAGCCTTGATGCCGGCAAGGCCACGCTCAAGGCCGATCACGAGAGCCTCAAGGCGCAGCATCAGAAGATGGAGGCCGACCTCGCGGCCGGCGTCGACAAGCAGGTCCTCGGCCAGGACGTGCTCGATCAGCAAGCGGCGCGCGCCAAGCTCAAGGCCGACATGCAGGCGATTCACGACCAGGTGATCGCCCAACTGCCCCCCGGTCAGCAGCAGGCGCTCGACGCCTGCGCGACCACGGCCAAAGCCTGGCCTTCCCACCCCGCTCCTGCCGTTTCCCACTGACGTTCCGTCCCTCGCGCAGGGCCCGGGCCTCGACGAGGCTCGGGCCTCTTTTCCCGGCGCCAGGACGGCCGGCAAGGCGTGCCTACTCCTCGGCCATCGTACCCTGCGCCTCCTGGTACGCGCGGTCCACCGCCGACCGGACGAAGAAGTCGTCGAAGGCAGCGCCGCGCTGGAAGTCGTCGCCGGCGAAAGTCTTCTTGAGTCCCGTCAGGTCCACTCGCTCCTCGGTCTGCTCGAGGGTCGCGCCCTGCCGCACCTGCTCACCGACCTGCCTGCGGACCTCGTAAAGCAGGGCCGAGACCTTCTTCGCGTAGCTCCAATCGCGCATCACCGCGCCGTGGCCGGGCACGATCGCCGCCGCGTCGATCGCCGTCAGCGCGTCGAGCGTCCGGATCCACTCGGCCGGGTGGCAGCCGTATCCGTACGGGACCGGGCTGACGAGCAGGTCTCCCGTCACAACGACCTTCGCGTCGGGGACGTAGACGACCGCGTCCCCCTCGGTGTTTCCCCTGCCGAGGAAGGTGACCCGGACCTCGCGCTTGCCGAGATGGATCGTGAGCTCGTGGTCGAACGTCAGGCCGGGCTCGACGACCCGCGCCTGCCCGAGCTCGGCCATCTCGAGCCGGATGTCGGTGACCTGGCTCGCGAGATAGCGCTTGACCTCTTCGGGCATGGGCGAGCCGTCGCGACGTTTGCCGCTTGCGACGCGTTCCTCGAGATATCGGACGTATCCCTCGTCGGTCTTGACGAGACTTTCGAGGTAGGGAATCTGCTTTTCGACCATCTTGCGCCGCGTGAAATCGGTGGAGACGAAGGTCATCTCCGGGAAGGCGTCGCGGAAGACCGAGTCCGCGGCGATGTGGTCGAGGTGCCAGTGAGTGTGGACGAGATAGCGGACGGGCTTGTCGGTCTTCCTGCGGATCTCCGTGACCATCCTCCGGGCCAGCGTCGGAAAGCGGCCGGAGTCCACGACGAGCACGCCGTCGTCCCCGATCACGGCGACTACGTTGCCGCTCGGGATCGGGCCGTTGGTTTCGGCGGCCACGAACGCGTAGACGCCCGGTCCGACTTCGACCGACTGGTACATCCGTTCGCCCGGGAGCTCGGCCGCCGAGGGCGCCACCCGAAGCACGAGGGCCGCGGCCAGGGAAATCCTTTGGAGCGTCGCCTTCATTCGTCCTCCTCGGTCGAGGTCTCGGGGTTCGAACGAAAGCCTGGCTCGAAGGTTTCCAAACGCGGCCGATCGGGTGACGAGATCCTCCGCCGGCCGGATGAGGGCCTCGCTCAGCCGCCCCAGAAGCCGACGACCCGCTCGAACCGGCCGTCCGGCGCGAGGGTGACCGCGTTGACGCCCTTGCCCGTCACCTGCCCCGTGGTGTCGCGGACCTGCCACCGAACGAGGGCGTTGCCGTGCGAGCGCACGGGCTCGCCGACGCGCTCGAGGAGCATCCCCGGCATGTAGACCTTCGTCGCGGCGATCTGCCCGTCGAGGTCGTCGTAGCCAGACAGGGCGCCGAAGTCGTCGTAGAACTCGACGTCCGGCGCGGCGCACGCAACGAGCAGCTCCCTGCGCCTGGCCGCGTCGGCCTCGTTCCACGCGGCGAACCAGGTGTCCGCCCGCGCCGCGACTCCGGCGTGCTGCTCCGCGGCGACGACCTTCGAAAAGACCGAGAGCTGGTAGCGCCAGCCCTGGACGAAGTGGCCCGCGATTTCCGAGCTCGGGAAGCCCGTGTGGCGCAGGGTCAGGCGCGTGCCGCGCGGAGTCTCGGCGAGAATCACGATCACGGTCGAGCCGCCCGGCGGGATCGGGGCGTCGGGCCCCTCGTTGCCGAAGGTGAACACGACGCGCTCGGGCGCGACGATCTCACGAAACGTCCCCGACGCCGTCTGGCCGTTGGGATACCGGATGTACATCTGGCCGCCGGGCCGCGCGTCGACCGTCGAGCCCTCTCCCCACCAGGCCGCAAAGCGCGCAGGATCGGTGAAGTACCGAAACACGATCTCCCGGGGCGCGCAGATCTCGACGGTGCGTACGACGTCCGGAATGCTCGTCATTGGGGCCTCTCCTCCGTTTCCGCCAGCGACTTCAGGTCGCCGAGTTTGTCCGTCCACATTCTTTCCAGGTGCGAGAAGACGCCGCGCAGGGCGGCGCGGTCGGCGCGGTACAGGCGCCGCCGCCCCTCCGGCCGCACTCGCACCGCTCCCGCCTCGCGCAGGACCTTCAGGTGCTGCGAGACGGCGCCGAAGGTGATGGCGCCCAGGGCCCGATGGATCTCGCCCGCCTCCCGCTCGCCCTTCCAGACGAGTCCGAGGATCTCGCGCCGGCGCGGCTCGGCGAGGGCCTGAAAGACGTCCATGGCTATACTTTAGTGAATACTAAAATGACTGTCAAGCCCCCTTTCGCGGCTTTCCCCCGGGAGCCGGCTAGTCCGTCGCCATCACCTGGTATTGCTCGATCTTCCCGTCGGGCAAGTCGCGCTCCCAGATCGCGAGCTTGCGCCCCGGGAACTTCACCTCGAAGAGCCGGAAGGTCATGCCGCCGCGATCGCTGCTCCGGGTCTGCTTCAGGTCCTGCGGCGCGCCCAGGGGAGCGAGGCTCGAAGCGAAATCCCGGACGGCCTGCTCGGTGAAGTAGCTGCTGGCGTTCGGGGTGAGAAGGGCCCGATCGAGCTTGCCCTGCTGCAGCCCCTCGAAGATCCCGCGGGCGCGGGCCTCGGCGGCGGGCGCCCCTCCCCGGGCAAAGAGCAAGTCGGCGATCCTGCCGGCAATCGCCCCGGAGGCGTCGATCGAGTCCTGATTGACGAGCACCGAAATCGCGGCGCCGTCGTCCGGGAAGACGAGGTTGGCGGCCGTGAAGCCCGACACTTCGCCACCGTGCGCGAGCAGCCGGCGGCCCTCGCGCTTTCTCACCTCGATTCCGAGGCCGTAGGAGACGCCGAGGCCGTTCTTCAAGAGGACCTCGGTCTGCATCTGGCGATACGACGCGGGCGTAAGTATCTTCTGCTCGAGCATCGCGACGTTCCACCGGGCGAGGTCCTCGGCATTCATCGCGAGCTCACACGCCGCAAAGAGCCAGCCCCTGCCCTCCTTGGGCGCGGGCCGCGCCGGGCCGAGGGCGTAGCGCAGGTAGCCGATCGGATCCGTGTCGCCGAGCTCGCGGTCGGTGATTGCGGCGCTCGACATCCCGAGCGGCTTGAAGATGCGCGCCGAGAGAAACGGCAGGAGCGGCATCCCGCTCGCTTTCTCGACGATGACGCCGGCGATCACGTATCCGGTGTTCGAGTACTGGTACTGCGTCCCGGGCTCGAAGTCGAGCGGCTTCTTCGCCCAGCGGTCTAGGATCGCCTCGGCGGTCGTCGCCTCGAGCATGAAGGGCGGCACGTAGTCCTGGGGCCAGTAGTCCCGGTAACCCGAGGTGTGCGACAGGAGCTGACGGATCGTGACCTCGTTTCCGCGCGTGAGGCCATGCACGAAGCGCGACACGGGATCGTCGAGCGAGAGCTTTCCCTCCTCGGCGAGCATCAGGATGGCGGTGGCCGTGAACTGCTTGCTGACCGAGCCGATGCTGTAGCGCATCCCGGGCGCCGCCGGACCGGCCGGGGAGAGGCGTGCGTCGCCGTAGGCCTGGAGGTAGGCGATGCGCCCGTCCTTGACGACCGCAACGGAGGCGCTCGGCGCGCCCGTCGCCGCCAGCGTCTCGCGTACGGCGGCGTCGATCGCCGTCCTCTGCGCCGGATCGAGAGGGGCGTTGGCCGCGGAGGCCGCACGGGCGCAAAGGCCGGCGAGGACGGCCAACGCCGGGAAGATCGTGCCAAGAGCTCGGTTCATTCTGGCTCCTCAGGGATGCCCGGAAGGAAATCCCGGCGCTCGGTTCATCGTATATAACCCCGGCCGCAGCCCGAAGGAGCATCTGCATGTCGAGACCGTCCTGTGCAACCCGCCTCGCCGCAGTGCTTTTCGCCGGCGCCGCGGCGACGTCGGCCGAGGTCGTGGACGTCGGGGACAACGGGTTCGCCGTCCGGCAGACGGCGACCGTGTCTGCCGACACCGCGCGCGCCTGGGCCGCGCTCGTGGAGGTCGGAAAGTGGTGGGACCCGGAGCACACATGGTCCGGCGACCCGGCAAACCTCTCGATCGATGCCCGACCCGGGGGCTGCTGGTGCGAGAAGCTCCCGGGCCAGGGCGGCGGCGTACGACACATGACCGTCGCCTTCGCCTCGCCCGGAAAACTCCTTCGCTTCGAGGGCGGCCTCGGCCCGCTGCAGTCCATGGCGGTCGCGGGCGTGATGACCTGGACGTTCACCGCGGCCGCCGAGAAAGGCACGGCCGTCGAGATGACGTACCTCGTCGGGGGCTACAACCGGGGGGGCTTCAAGGACCTGGCGCCCGGCGTCGACGGCGTCCTGCGCGGCCAGCTCGAGCGCTATCGGCGCTACGTGGACACGGGAAAGCCGTGAGCGCTTTCTATGGGGCCGCTGCCTCGTCGCCCGAGGGGCCGTATATGGCCGGCACTTTTCCGCCCATCGGGCGGATGTAGGTGGAAAGCTGTCCGCGGTGGTGCACCCCGTCGAAGAGGATCCAGAAGCAGTGATCCCGGATCGGGCCCTCGAAGACGACCTGGCCGCCCGCGAGGAACCGGCCGGGCGACATCCACTTCGCGTCGTCCATCGCCTCGGCCAGCGCCGTCAGCCGCGCGCCGTTGTGCTCGAAGGCCCTGGCGATTTCCGCGGCCGAGCCGGGCTCCGGGCGGTTTGCCCAGTGGCTCTCCCCTTTCTCCAAGATCTCGTTGACGCTCCTCACCTCCTCGGCCAGACCCCAGGCGATGCGTCCGGCCGTGCGAGACGCCTCGTGGGGCTTGTAGTCGAGCCTGCCCTCGGGAAGCGCCTTGAACACCTTCAGGAAAACCGGGAACTCCTGCTTCCAGCGTTCGACGAAGAATTCACGGTCGTTCATGGGCGCATCCTAACGCCGCCCCGGACCGGCTCCCTTCCTTAGAAAGGCACGCATGAAGAACCCTCGTCTCTCCGCCCACGCCGCCGCTCTCGTCCTCGCCCTCGCCGCGCTGCCGGCGCCCGCCGCGCGCGCGGAGCTGCCGGCTTCGAACCCCTTCGCCTCGCCGAGCCCGCTGCCCTTCCGGGCCCCGCCCTTCGACCGGATCAAGGACACGGACTACGCGCCGGCGTTCGAGGAGGGGATGAAGCGGCAGCTCGCCGAGATCGCCGCGATCGCCGACGACCCGGCGCGCCCGACCTTCGCGAACACGATCGAGGCGATGGAGCGCTCTGGCCAGCTCCTGACGCGCGTCGCGAAGGTCTTCTTCAACATGGACCAGTCCAATACCAACGACGCCATCCAGAAGATCAAGGCCGACATGGCGCCCCGGCTCTCGGCTCACTCGGACGCGATCTACCTGAACCCGAAGCTCTACGCGCGCGTCAAGGCGATCTACGCCGAGCGGACCGCCCTGGGCCTCGACCCCGAGGCGAAGTACCTCGTCGAGCGTTACCACCTGAACTTCGTGCGCGCCGGCGCCGAGCTGTCCGACGCCGACAAGGCCGCGCTCACGGCCCTGAACCAAGAGGAGTCGAAGCTGACCACCGAATTCGTGGACAGGGTTCTCGGCGACACCAACGCCTCGGCCGTAGTCGTCTCGGACCGGAAGGGGCTGGCGGGCCTGCCCGACGGCGAGTTGTCGGCCGCCGTCGAGGCCGCCAAGGAGCGCAAGCTCGAGGGTAAGTGGGTCCTCGCGCTGCAGAACACGACGCAGCAGCCGGTCCTCGGCTCGCTCCTCGACCGCGCGCTGCGCCAGCGCGTCTTCGAGGCCTCGGCGCGGCGCGGCAGCCACGGGGGCGAAAACGACACGAGGGCGATCGTCGCCCGCCTGGCCGAGCTGCGGGCAAGGAAGGCGAAGCTGCTCGGGTTCAAGACCTACGCGGACTACGTGCTCGACGACCAGATGGCGAAGACCCCGCAGAACGCGGACAAGCTGATGAACGACCTCGTTCCCGCCGCGACCGGCAAGGCCGGCGGCGAGGCGGACCGCATCCAGAAGCAGATCGACGTCGAGAAGGGTGGCTTCGCGCTGACGCCCGCCGACTGGGAGCTCTACGCGGAGAAGGTGCGCAAGGCCGAATTCGACCTGGACGAGTCCGAGGTCCGGCCCTATCTGGACCTCGACCGCGTGCTCCAGGACGGAGTCTTCTTCGCGGCGAACAAGCTCTACGGGATCACCTTCAAGCCGCGTCCCGATCTTCCCGTCTACCACCCCGACGTCCGCGTCTGGGAGGTCTTCGACGCGGACGGCAAGTCGCTCGCCCTCTACTACGGCGACTACTACCAGCGCTCGTCCAAGAGCGGCGGCGCGTGGTGCGACGGCTTCGTAGACCAGAACCGGCTGATGGGCACGAAGCCCGTCATCGTCAACAACCTCAATTTCACCAAGCCCGCTCCCGGCGAGCCCGCCCTCATCTCGTTCACCGACGTGACCGTGCTCTTCCACGAGTTCGGTCACGCCCTGCACGGCATCTTCCAGAACATCACCTATCCGACCCTGGGATCGACGCCGCGCGACTTCGTCGAATTCCCCTCGCAGTTCAACGAGCACTGGGCGCTCGAGCCGAGCGTGTTCGCAAACTACGCGAAGCACCACAAGACCGGCACTCCCATGCCCGACGCCCTCGTCGCCAAGATCAAGAAGGCGAAGACGTTCAACCAGGGTTACCTCACGACCGAGTACCTGGCGGCGGCGCTGCTCGACATGGCCTGGCACACGCTGCCCGCGGATGCTCCGAAGCAGGACGTCGAGGCCTTCGAGAAGGCCGCGCTCGAACGCTTCAAGGTGAACATGAAGGACGTGCCGCCGCGCTACCACACGACGTACTTCTCGCACATCTGGGGCGGCAGCTATGCCGCGGGCTACTATGCCTATCTCTGGGCCGAGGTCATCGACGACGACGCCTGGTACTGGTTCAAGGAGAACGGCGGCATGACGCGCAAGAACGGGCAACGCTTCCGGGACATGGTCCTCTCGCGCGGCGGCTCCGAGAACCTGGCCGCGGCGTACCGCGCCTTCCGCGGCCGCGATCCCGAGGTCCAGCCCCTGCTCGAGGAGCGAGGCCTCGCGGCGCCGGCGAAGCCGTAAGGCCCGGAAAAGGGGGACGCTCGGCAGTGTTCATCGGCCACTACGACGTCTCCCTTGCAGCCAAGCGGATCAACCCGCGCCTGCCGCTGCCGGCGCTCTTTCTGGCCGTTCAGTTCCTCGACGTCCTGTTCGCCGTCTTCGTGCTCGCGGGCGTCGAGAAGATGCGGATCGTCCCCGGCTTCACGGCGTACAACCCGTACGACCTGTACTGGATGCCGTATTCGCACAGCCTCGTCGGCGCGCTCGGGTGGTCGGCTCTGCGTCGCGGGCGGATGCCTGATGGTGACCCCCCGCCTTCCGCGCGGGCATCGCGCCGCCGCGGCAGCCGTCCTGGGCGTGGCGGTCTTCTCGCACTTTCTGCTCGACGTTCCGATGCACACGACCGATCTGCCGCTCACGACCGCCGCGACCTCGCCGAAGATCGGCCTCGGGCTCTGGAATCACCGCGCGGCCGCCGTTGCCGCCGAGCTCGTGGTGCTGCTCGCCGGCGGCCTCCTGTACCTGCGCGCTTCGAGGCCCGCGCGTCGGGGCTTCCCCGTCGCAACCGCTCTTTTCGGCATGGCTCTCGTGGCCCTGACCGTAGCGACGCCGTTCATGCCCGATCCGCCGAGCGCCAGGGCGTTCGCCGTGCAGGCGCTGGCGTCCTACCTGATTCTCGCGATTCTCGCCGGCCTCGTCGGCCGCAGCCGGACGATGAACGAATCTCGGGGCACACCGTAGCGGTCCGATTCCGCCGAGCGCGGCGCAGTACGTGTATCCTGCCCTTCCATGGAAAACTTGGACCTCGATGGGCTGCTCGGCGGGTTCTCGCTCGCAACGATCCTCCTCGCCGTCCTCTTCGGCCTGGTCGGGTTCGCGGCCTTTCGCTACGGGAAGAAGAACTCCGAGCCGCGGCCTCTCCTTCTGGGGGTCGCCCTGATGGCCTACGGCTACTTCGTCACGAACGCCTGGGTCTCCCTGGCGATCGGGTCGGCGCTGACGCTGGCCCTGTTCTTTCCGCGGTAGACGTCGCCGTCGCCTCCGCTTCGCGAGCCGCCGGTTTTGTACCCGTACGCTGCGTGGGAGCGACAGTTTAGAGCATCCCCACCGCGCGCGAGGCGAGGATCGCAACGATCGAGAGGGAGATCAGGGCCTGGAGCATGCACAGGCCCTTCGCCCAGCGCGAAAGGATCGCCGTATCCGTGGGCGAAAACGCGGTGCTCGTGTTGAAGGCGAGGAAGAGGTAGTCCACGAAGCGCGGCGACCAGTCCTCGGGGTGCACGATCGGAGCGCCGTCCATCATCTGGGGGAAGAAGAAGGCCCCCGCCGTGTGCTTCCCGCGCGCCTCGCGGCGGTGCGGGCCCCCGGCGTCGAGCCGCCAGTACCAGATCGCGAAGACGAGGATGTTCGTGAACCAGAGGATGGTCGCCGACAGGAGGAGCGACTGCGCCGACTCGGCCTTCTCGGGCAGACGCAGGATGAGCAGGACGAGCGAGCCCGCGAGCCCGAGCGTCACGACGCCGCTGACCACGTAACCGAGGATCGCATCGATCCGGTGGTTGCCCGACCGGTGAGCGAGCGTCGCGGGCACCAGCAACGCCATCACCACGGCGAGCAGGCCCCAGCGCGGGCCCACGACGAGCGCGTGCGGCAGGGCCAGCGTGATCCCGCCGACGCCCAGCAGGGCCACGAGCACGGGCCACCGCGCCTCGGGGTTGGCGAGTTTCTGAACCGCGCGGTTGCCCACTTCCCGGATGATAATGCGCGCATGGGAAAGAAGGACCCTCGCGTCGACGTCTACATCGCGAAGTCGGCCGACTTCGCAAGGCCCATCCTCCGGCGCCTGCGCAAGCTCGTGCACCAGGGGTGCCCGGACGTCGTCGAGCAGATCAAGTGGGGTATGCCCCACTTCGACTACGGCGGCATCTTCTGCGGCATGGCCGGCTTCAAGGCGCACTGCACGTTCGGCTTCTGGAACCGTGCGATGAACCTCGGCCGGAGCGAGGACGCCATGGGCCAGTTCGGCCGCATCACGGCCCTCTCGGATCTGCCGAGCGACTCGGTCATCCTCGGCTACGTCCGGCAGGCGAAGAGCCTCGCCGACGCCGGCCTCAGGGTCGGTCCGGTGCGGAGGGCGAAGAAGCCGCTCCCGGTCCCGCCCGCCCTCATGGCCGCTCTGAAGAAGAAGGCGGGCGCCCTCGCCAGGTTCAAGGCGTTCTCGCCGAGCCAACGGCGCGAATACTCCGAGTGGATCGGCGAGGCGAAGACCGATGCGACGCGAGACAAGCGCATCGCGATCTCGGTCGGCTGGATCTCCGAGGGCAAGACTCGCAACTGGAAGTACCGGCGGCAATAGCCCGCCATCCGGGCGGTCGAGTCCGGATCCAAACCCCGTCATCCCGAGCGAGGGATCCCGTGCTCGACCAGTCGTCGTGGCGGTCTGTCTACGCGCCCGGGTCGTCCGCCGAGGGTCCGTAGATGGACGGCACCTTGGCGCCCATGGGCCTCAGGTAGCTCGAGAGCTGGCCGCGATGGTGGATCGCGTCGAAGAGGAAGCCGAAGAGCATGTCGCCCAGCGGCGCTTCCCACGCGACCTTGCCGTCCATCAGGAACTGCGCTTTCTTCTCCCAGGCGGCGTCGTTCACCTTTTCCAGGCGCTTCTCGATCCCTGACGCGTTCTTCTCGAAGGCGGCGATCGAGTCGCCGACCTTTGTGGGGGCGGGCCTCACGACGTAGTCCACCCTGGACTTGTCGATGAGTTCGCAGGCGTCCCCCCATTCGCTCGCGATGAGCCAGGCGATGTCGCCGGCGGAACTGCACTTCGCGTGTGGGCGGTATCCCGCCTGATCCCCGGGCACGGCCTGCAGCACGCGGAGGAACCTCGGTTTCTCGGCCTTGAAGCTGTCGGCGAAAAACTCACGGGCATTCTTCATGGCACCCTCCTTTGCCTCGTCGGCGCATGATACTAGGGCGGCGTAACCAATCGCCCGGCCAGACGTGGCCCTCTTCGTGATGGCCGGCTCCCTCGGGCGACTCTCGCCCGAGACGCCCCGGGACGTCCTTGCCGGGTCCCGAGCCTATTCTTGCCGCCTCTCCCCGAACCGGCGTTCCATGACGCGCCGGTCGAAAACGAGCTGGTTCGCGCCGGGCGTGGACTCCGGCTGGCGGCGCTCGTCGCTCCGCCGGTCTGCCTTGCGGCGTTCGGGGTGGGTCAGGGTGTACGGCCAGGGGGCGTCGGGCCGCTCGGCCGCGATCGCGACGGACGGGGCTCCGTCCGGAGGCACGACGGCGAAGGGCGACGGCTCCGGCTCCCCGAGGGCGACTTCGAGGTCCGGGCGCGTGACCGGATCCGAGACGTCCTGGATGAGCCAGTGCTCGAGGGCGTCGGTCGGGATGTCGCGTGTGGCGTTGATGGCGGCCACGATCCGTCGCGCGTCGGCGAGCGTGCGCCCGCGGACGACGATCGCCCCGCGCGCGTCCCGGATGTAGCGGCCGTCCTGGGTCCAGGGTTCCGGAGAGTGGTAGGTCTCGATCTCGTCCTCGGGGAAGGGATCAGACTGCCCCGTCAGGCCGCGCGTCTTGGTACTCATCGAGGACTTGACGTCGAGCGATTATCGCACGGCGGCCCGCTCTCGAGGCCGACAGAAACGGCGGCCGAGTCTCGGACCGCAACGATTCCGCTCGGACTCGTGTTTGGGCAGTTGGAGAACGCGGACATGTCGGAATACAAGGTCGTGGCCATCAGCGAGGGGCTTGCGGAGAAGGTCCGGACCTCGCGCAAATCGCCCGGTTACGGGCATCCCGTGCACGCGGAGGTGGCGACCGGCTACGGCCCCTGCCGCCTCTGCCTGCGCGATTTCGCGGTCGGCGTGGATCGGCGTCTGCTCTTCACTCTCGACCCGTTCCACGGCCTCGAGGTGTTTCCCCTTCCGGGCCCCGTCTTCATCCACGAAGAGGAGTGCGACCGCCACCCGGAGCACGCCGGTTTCCCCGCGGACCTCGTCTCCCACGACCTGACGCTCGCCGCATACGCGCGCGGCCGCGTCCAGCGCGCCGAGGAGCGCGTCACCGACGGCCAGGTCGACGCCGCGATCGCCCGCCTGCTCGGCCGCGGCGACGTCGACTACATCCACGTCCGTGATACCGCGGCCGGCTGCTACGACCTTCGAATCGAGCGGGTCTGACGGGCTCGGGCGCCAGAGAGGGCCATTCTCAGGCCCCGGGATGCTTTAGCCCCTCGAGCAGCGTCTGCACGTGGACTCGACGCTCCGAGAACGAAACGAGGGGCGTGACCCGGGTCTCCGCCAGGGTCCACAGAGGCAGGCTGGAGACGAGTCGGTCTACGCCTTCGGCGGAATCCGCTTCGACCATCAAGCGCAGCGCGATGCGCCCGGCCGCCGGCCCTCCCGCGAGGATCCTGCCCTCTGCGACAAGCTGCTCGGCGCAAACCAGGGTCGGAAAGATGATCCGCTCGATGAACGCGCGCCCCTCCTCCGGTGTCGCGGCCCAGCCCGACTTCACGTGGTCGAGCTCAACGAGGAACAGCATGGGGACCTCCCTCGAGGCGGGTGACCCGCCGGAACGTCAGAGCGTGGACGAGCAGAAACAGCGGCACGAAGAAGGTGGGAATGAGACTGACCGGGAAGGTGACCATCAGCGTCGTGTTCGAGGTCGCCGTGTGGAGGACGCCGACCGCGCTCTCGGAGAAGAGAACACCGACGGTGATTGCGGACAACAGGTCCAGCATGCCGAACGCGTTCCACGCGAGGAGCCAGCCCCGCGAGGCGGCGCCGTCGCGAACCCGAGGCAGCAACGCCAGCGCGCCCGCCGCCGCCACGACGTCCCCGAATCCCTCGGGGATCGCGAATCCCGCGGGCAGCGCTCCGGCGAGCCACGCCACGAGGAAGCCGAGACCCACGAATCGCCAGAGGTGCGACCCGACCAGCAGAGTCAGCGGGATCGTGTCGCCGAAAGCGCGGAAGGTCGGGCTCGTCGCATAGGCGAGAACGAATCCCAGGATCGGCAGCGCCAGAAAGGCGGCCAGCACACCCGGCGGCCGGCCCGGCTGGTTGACCAGGCCCAGGGCGCCGGCCGCGACGGCCGCCACGAACCACGCGCCGAGGGCCACAATCGTCCACTGGCGCGCGACGGCGATCCGGTCGGCGGCAGCGTCGTTCTCCCGATTCTCGACTTCGAGGCTCATGAGCGGTTGCATGTCCCACCTCCATTTAGATGTATATGCATCTATTTCGAGAAGGGTTCGGCACATGTCTTGCACCCGGACGAGAATTTCGAGACTAGCGGCGGGGCGACGTCCCGGCGATACGCGACAGCTCGGCCAGGAGCCCCCTCCAGCGGCGAGGGCCGACGCCGGCGCGGAGGATCTCCTGCGCTCGATTCCACGCGGGAACGGCCCGCCGGAACACGTCGCGGCCGGTCGGCGTGAGGACGATCCGCCGCTCCCGCCGGTCCTTGCCGGTCCGGCGCCGGATCCAACCTCTCTTCTCGAGAGGCCGCAGCGTGCGCGTCAAGGTCGTGCTGTCGAGAACGAGGATGCGCCCGAGGCCGGCCTGCGTGAGCTCGCCGGCTCGAGCGAGGACCTGCAGCAGCGTGAACTGCGGCATCGTCAGTTCCGCCTCTCGAAGATGGTCGGCGTAGAGCTGGCTCACCGCCCTCGACGCTCGCCGCAGGCTCGCGCACGCGCAGGGCAGAACGCGAAGCGGGGCTTTCTCTTCGGGAGACTTCTCACCGGCCGCGCGCTTCACGGGTCCACTCTAATCCCGACTTCCCCGCGGGACGAGAGCGCTGGTGAGGTGGCCCGGGGCGCTACTTCCGCCTCGGCCGCTGCTTCTTCGAAATCGACCGGATGATCAGCGTTCCCCGTCCTCGCTCCGCGAACGGCGTCTTTGCCTGCGACACCGCAGACGCGATCAGCGCCTCGACTTCGGGCCGATCCAGCGTCTTCGCCGACTCGAGGCGAATGAAGCGGTTCTGGGTGCCCGAGCCCTGGAGCATCCGGTGCGGATCGGGCAGCGTCGCGCCGCGGTAGAACGCGAGGCCCACGCCGTTGGACGCGGCCGCGATCGACACGACTGAGTCGGACGGCCTCTCGGTCGCGCTGTACCCGATGACGAAGAAATTGTAGTTGTCCCAGACGAGCTCGTTTGCCGTCGGCAGCAGCCGGCGCAGCGCGCGCCGCACGGCGCGGATGAGTGCCTGCCTCTCCGGCTCGAACTTGGCGATGAAGCCCGAGAGCTGCTTTTCGGCGCCGGCCGCGTCTTTAGCGGCGGCTTTCGCGGCTGGCTTCATCCGCGCGAGTCTACGACTTCCACCGACCCCCGTCTCTCAGGAAGTCGGCACCCAGCATCATGCCGATTGCCGCCGCGGCGGCATGGCGGCACCCTTGACGATGAGCCACAGGCCGAGCAGCACCTCGAAGGCCAGCATCGGGAGCCACATGAAGTTCGTGATCGGGCCGCGGACGACCTCCACGCTCTGCAGGGGAAGGAGCACCACGACCAGGATCGACGCGAGCAGGCCCAGCCACGCCAGGGCCACCGGGACGATCCGGCCGCGCAGGAGGAGATAGGCGAAGAGCGTGCTGCCGACGGCGAAGAAGATCGCGGGCATGTCGAAGCTCCCGTTCGGCAGCTTGAACAGAAACGCGCCGAGCGCGTTCGCTGCCGCGGGGTCCGGGGCGTCGGCTCCGCTCGCCGTCGCGAGCCAGAGCCGCCCCAGCGTCCTCGGCAGGGAGATCGCGCCGATCACGCCCTCGGCGACGCGAAAGGTCAGGGCCAGCATCGCAAGGTCCGGGTCCTGGTCCCGAGTGATCGCGTAGAGCGTCACGGCCAGTACCAGGGCGCAGAAGCAGCCGACCAGCTCCAGCACGAAGGCCAGGCGCAGCTCGGAGGCATGCTGGGCGATGCTCGCGAGTCTCGCGGCGACCCCCTCCCCTCTGGTCGCCCTGTTGGAAAGGACCATTCCGGTCATGGCGACCGCGATGTAGACGAAGAACGTGAAGCCGGCGACTCTGGCGTTCGTCCTGCGAGTCATGTGCGTCTCCTTACACAGACCGCGCCGAGGGTCCGCTCACCCCGGAATAGGGCGCGTCTCCTGATGGAACATTACGACTATCGGAGCCGCAGAGTTCCACCCTTCGGTTCATTCCCCCTTTTCCCGTCGGGGGGAGAGGGCATAATTCGGCTTCGTGCCACCCACGTACGGCAACGGCAAGATCTGCTACGTCGAGATTCCGTCCACCGACATTCGCCGCTCAGCCGGGTTCTACCGCGCGGTCTTCGGTTGGAACATCCGGCAACGCGGCGACGGCTCGACGGCGTTCGACGACTCCGTCGGTGAGGTCAGCGGCAGCTGGGTGACGAGCCGGCCGCCGTCGCGCGAGCCCGGCCTGCTCTTCTACATCATGGTGGACGACGCCGCGGCGACCGTGGATCGGATCGTCGCTCACGGCGGCGAGATCGTGCAGCCGATCGGCGCGGACCACCCCGAGATCACGGCGCGCTTTCGCGATCCCGGCGGCAACATCATCGGGCTCTACCAGGAGCCGACTCCGGCGAAGTGAGCTCCAACTCGGCTTCCGGCGCAGCCTTCGCCGGCTCGGTACCGAAGGCGTACGCGACCTACATGGTCCCGATGGTCTTCGAGCCGTACGCCGCCGACCTCGTCGAACGGCTCAGGTCTCGAAAGCCGACCCGCGTCCTGGAAGTCGCCGCCGGCACGGGTGTCGTGACGCGCCTCATGGCGTCCCTCCTGGAGGACCCGGTCTCCATCGTGGCCACGGACCTGAATCAGCCGATGCTCGATCAGGCGGCCGCTCACGGCACGTCCCGGCCCGTGGAATGGCGGCAGGCCGACGCAATGCAGCTTCCGTTTCCCGACGGGACGTTCGACGCCGTGGTGTGCCAGTTCGGCGTCATGTTCTTCCCCGACAGGCCGCTCGCCTTCTCCGAGGCCCGCCGCGTGCTCCGGCCGGGAGGAACGTTTCTCTTCAACACGTGGGACGAGCTCACGGAAAACGAGCTCGCGCACGTCGTCCAGGAAGCGCTCGCGCCCCTCTTTCCGCAAGATCCGCCGCGATTCATGGAACGCCTCCCCCACGGCTATTACGAGCGCGGCCGAATCGAGCGCGATCTCGCCGCCGGCGGCTTCGCCGCGCCGCCGCGGGTCGACACGATCACCCTCCGCAGCCGGGCGCGATCCGCCCGCGAGGCCGCGATCGCGTTTTGCCAGGGGACGCCACTGCGGGACGAGATCGTGGCCCGGGACGCCTCGCGGCTCGAAGAAGCCACTGCCGCAGCCGAGGCGGCCATCGCGCTGCGGTTCGGGCCCGGAGAAGTCGACGGAAAGATGCAGGCTTACGTTGTCGCCGTCGAACGATGAGGCCTTTCATCCTCTCGAAGATGGGCCGCAGCATCAGGACGACTTGGCCGCGGTGATGCGTCGAATGATTGAGGGCGTGCTGGATCAGCTCCCCGAGGACGTACGAGTCGTCGTCGACGGAAAACGGAGACTGGAGCTTCTCGTCGTCCAGCGCGTCGAAGAACGCGATTTGCTCCTTCTCTAGGGCAGCCCACGTCTTTCTGATCGATGGCAGGTCCGGAAGCTCTTTCGGCGAGAGGCTGGGGCCGAACGACCTTTCTCGCCACGTTCGGAGCCACGAGCGCTCTCCCCACAGGAGATGCCGCAGGGTGCCCTTGATCGACTTGAAGCTGCCGCGGAGGTCGCGGTCGAGCTCCTTGGTCGTGAGCCTGCTCGACGCCCTCAGCAGCCGCCGATTGGCCCAGCAGTTGTACGTGAAGAGCGTCCGAGCCGATTGAACATCCATCTTTGGTTGGCTCCTTAACCACGGTGGAACACGGGGCAGGCGCATCGGGTTTCCAGTTCGAACCCTGATTTTCGAATCTTTCTCGCCGGGTCCGGGCCTCGGCCCCCTCCAGCACAGCCGTAGCGGAAAACGATTCAAACCTTTCGCTCCCGCCCTCGTAGGACGACGAAAAGGGGACTCCAATGCGCTACGCCGTCTCTGCCCTGATCCTCCTCGTCGCAGCCCTCCAGCCTGCCGCCGGCGAACCCGTCACCGGGACGCCCGCGAGCATCTCGGCGCCCGACGGCACGAAGCTCGCCGCGACCTACTACTCCGGCGGGCAGCCCGGGCCGGGGATCCTGCTTCTCCACCAGTGCAACAAGGACCGATCTTCCTGGAACACTCTCGCAGATGAGCTCGCCCGCGCCGGCTTCCACGTCCTCACGATGGACTACCGCGGCTACGGAGAAAGCGGCGGGAAGCGCCATCTCGATCTCCCGGACAACGAGCGGGTCAGGTTCACGAACGAAGTCTGGCCGGGCGACGTGGACGCCGCCTTCGCGTACCTGCGCGCCCAGCCGGGAGTCCAGCAGGTCTACGGCGCCGGCGGTGCGAGCTGCGGCGTCAACCAGTCGATTCAGCTCTCGCGCCGGCACTCGGAGGTCAAGTCTCTCGTCCTGTTGTCGGGCAACACCGACAAGGCCGGCCGCCAGTACCTGACCTCCAAGTTTTCGCCGCCCCTCATGATCGCGGCGGCGGACGACGACCGCGGCGTGGTCGAGGTCATGGCCTGGATCGACGCCTCGTCGGGCAATCCCACAAACCGGTTCGTCGAGTACAAGACCGGCGGCCACGGCACGGAGCTGTTCAAGCCGCATCCCGAGCTCCCGGGTGAGATCGTCGCGTGGTACGAGGCGACGCTCTCCGGGAAGGGAAAGCCGGCCTCCACGTCGAACCAGGCCCGCCGGGATTCACCCAGGGTCCGCCTTCTGATGATGATCGACGAGCCAGGCGGGTTTGGCCGCGTTCTGCAGGTGCTGACGGCGGAGCGCCAGAAGGACCCGAAGTCGCCGATCCTCGCGGCCCCTTTCGTCAACTTTCTCGGCTATCTGGCAATCCAGTCGGGCGACGCGAAGAGCGCCATCGGCATCATGCAGTTGAACGTCGACGCGAGACCCGCTTCCTCCAACGCCTGGGACAGCCTGGGCGACGCCTACCTCGCCGACGGCCAGCGCGACAAGGCGCGCGAAACGTCCGAGAAGTCGCTGAAGCTCGTCGACTCGGATCCGGACGAGCCGCCGGATCAGCGTAAGGTCATCCGGGAAAGCGCGCAGGGAAGGCTCGATCAGCTCAAGGCGACGCCGACGCCGAAGTAGCCGGGCACTTGCCCGTCATGGCTTCGATAGGCCGCTACGGCTGTTCGTCGCGGAGCCTCGCCTGGGCCGCCGCTCGGATGACGCGTCGGCCTGATCCTACGGCGTCGTCAGACTCACGGGCTGTGTCGCCGCGCCCGTCACGTCGATGAACACGTCAGCGACGAACGGGAGCGCCTGCCGGATCTTCCGGTCGAGCTCGTCCATCGCGCCGCCGAGCTCCTCGATGTCGAGTTTCGGCGAGGGACGGGCCTTGGCGAGGACGACCACTTCCTCGGGCCCCGAGTAGATCGCCTGAAGCACGAAGACCTCCTCGATCGCCGGGTCCCCCTCGACGACCGCGCGCAGCCTCTCGAGCTGCGAGGCCGAGATGGACCGGCCGACCAGGAAATCGGCGAACGGACGGGCCAGCGCAAACGCCGTGACCGCGAGCAGAACCCCGATGAGCAGCGACGCGACCGAGTCCGGGGTGTTCGAGCCGGTGATCCTGCTCAGCAGCAGGCCCACCGCGGCAAAGGCGAGACCGATCAGCGCCGCGCTGTCCTCGACGAGAACGGCGCGCACCACGGGGTCGCTCGCGCGCACGAGGTAGCGCCCCACCGTGAGCTCGTAGTCCTTCGCCTGCCGCCGCGCCTGCCGCATGGCCTGCAGCCACGACGTTCCGTCCGCCACGAACGCGACCGCGAGAACGACCCAAGGCGCAATGCCCGCGGTGACCGGGTGGCTGCGCGACTCGAGCTCCCGGATCGCGATGCCGATGGACAGGCACCCGCCGAGCAGAAACGAGGCGATCGCGGCCATGAAGGCCCAGAGGAACCGCTCCCGCGCGTGCCCGAACGGATGGAGATCGTCCGGCGGCTGGCGCGCGCGGTACAGTCCGACCGCGAGAAACACCTCGTTGACCGAGTCCGCCGCCGAGTGCGCCGCCTCCGCGATCAGGGCGCTCGACCCGGATGCGAGCCCGGCGAGCAGCTTTGCGACGCCGATGACGACGTTCGCGAGCAGCGCGATGACGATCGTGCGGGGGCTCTCGCCCTCCTCGACTCTCCGGAGAGCGATGGCCGAGCGGCGCAAGGGAATGATCCGAAGGCGCTTCAGCTTCCTGCCCCTAGGACGACGGACTCTCCCGCTTCCAGACCAGATCCCACGCCTCGCGCCGCTGCGCGAGACCGGTGATCTTTCCGGCGGCGTCGCGCAGGAAGATGTAGCGGTAGCGCGGGCGGCCCGGCACGAAGAGCACGTCGGGCGCCTCGACCCGCAGCTCCTCGGGCTTGCGTCCGGTCTGTTGCCCCTCGAGCGCGCCCGCCTTGAGTCGAATCTCGTACGCGATCGTCGGCGTGAGCGCGTAGCGCCCGCAGTAGCTTTCGAGCGTCGCGGCGGGCAGCGCGATCGCCGGCGGGTCGGTGCGCAGCGCCATGACCTGGCTCGCGATCAGCCGCCACCCCTCGGCCGTTTTCCTCCAGGTGTCGGTCGCGCGGTACTGGCAGTGAAGCTTGTGCCCGTGGTAGTCCTCGTGCTCGTCCTCGACATAGGTCGTCGCCGCCAGATCGCCATGGTCCGCCACGACGAAATCGGTGACCGCGATCGAGCCCGACACACCTTCCGGCAGGGGCTTCAACTGATCGAGCATCTCCTTCTTCGTCGCGACCGCGCCGCTTTCGTCGACGAAGAGGACCTGAGAGTCCAAGTACTTGTCCCACACCGCAACCGAGCCCGAACCGACGGCGTCGGCAAGCTCTTGCGTCTGCCGCTTCAACACGGCCTGCAAATCCTCGGCGCGGGCCCACGCCGACAGCGAGACGGCGAGGGTCAGAAGGGCGATTCGAGAGAAGAGTCGATCCGACATGAGTAGGCCTCGTCCAGCTGATCCTACTCCGGCTATCTAAGAGTGAGGCTGACGCCCGAGAGGACGCGTCCGCGGATCCGAGATCGGCAAACCAGAACTGACCCGTTTCATCTGACCGCGCCACGCCGAGGCCATCCCGGAATCGGCTAGAAGAGACTGACCCCATCCCCCCGTGAAGTCAGCCAATCAAGACTGACCCCGCAGTAGACTTCTCGTCGGACCTCCAATGACCGCCAACTCCAGAGCCACTACCCTCGGGATGTCCGCGGCATCTCGCGCTGCGCGAGGGAAGGCCCTGCTCCTTCCCCAGCAGGTGATCACGAGCCCCGAGACGCGGCTCCGATATCGGATCGACAGCCTGCTCGGCCAGGGAGGCTTCGGCCAGGCCTACCTCGCGACGCGGACGACGCGCTCCCTCGCGGTCCCGGCCGTCGTAGCGATCAAAGCCAGCGAGCACATCGACGGCTGGCTGAAGGAGGCATACTTCGGGCAGCTTCTCGCGGGGCACGCCCGGGCGATTCGCGTCTTCGACGCTTTTCCGTTGATGCGGGAGGACGGCAGCGTCCTCTACTGTCTCGCGCTCGAGTACGCGAAGCACGGCGACCTGCGGGCCTACCTCGACCGCACCGGGAAGGAGTGGACCGAGAGGACCGCGCGGCGCGAGATCGCGGGGATTCTCGAAGTCCTCGGCAAGCTCCATCGGGGTCAGATGCTCCACCGGGACCTTACCCCGATGAACGTCTTCGTCTGCGACGGCGGGTCCCTAAAGCTCGGAGACTTCGGCATCGTGAGCCATCAGAGCGACCGGCGTGGCATCAACGCGCGCACGTTGAACCCGTGGGGAGTCCCGAGCGACATCCTCTCGGGCGCGGCCCCCAAGTGGCAGGCGCGCGACGACGTCTACCAGGTCGGGCAGCTGCTGGGAATGCTCGTGAAGGGAACCGCGGCGGCCCGGATTCGCACCGCCGAGGTCCGGCGCCTGCGCTGCACCGATCACCTCAAGGAGATCGTCTATCGCTGCATCGGCGAGCGCCGGAAGCGGTACGAGAGCGCCCAGGAGCTGATCGACGCGCTGACCCATCCCCCCGCGGCGCTCAAAGTTGGACGGCTGCGGACGCTCAAGGGAGCCCATCTCACCTTCACCGGCATCCTGACAAGGCGGCGGAGCGAGGCCGCCCGCGCCGCGCGCCGAGCCGGAGCGATCGTCCACGGCGCGCCGTCCGCGAAAACAACCGTCGTCGTCCGCGGCCGGCCGAACCCGCTTCAGGCCGCCGGTCGAGACGCCGGCCGGAAGCTGCTGGAAATCAAGAGGCTTCGCGAGAAAGGGCACCGGATCACTCTGTTGAACGAGACGCAGTTCTGGCGGCTGGCAGGGCGAAGAAAAAGTTGATCTCGGAGATCCC
This sequence comes from uncultured Acidobacteriota bacterium, assembly GCA_963724465.1. Lineage (GTDB taxonomy): Bacteria > Acidobacteriota > Thermoanaerobaculia > UBA5066 > Gp7-AA6 > DAHUXD01. Next base: position 115,177 of record CAVRUT010000003.1, read on the forward strand.
GCTGGCCTCGTGACATGACTAGGGTGGATCGATGGCCCGCGAGTCGCAACCAAGGCGCCCGAGGTTTCGGCCGGTCGAATCGGTCATATATGCACCCATTCCCGCGCCCAAGAAGAGCACGCATTCGCCGGCCTCCAAGCTCTTTCTCAGGGGCAACGGAATTACGAGTGGCATAACCGACAAGGTGTCTCTTCTAGAGAATTTCTCGCGACATAGCGTACCGCGCGCGCATCATCCCCGCTCGGTAGAGCACCCGTCCCAGCGTCTCGCCAAGGTCATTGCACTGTCAAATGACGCTGGTTCGAGACGGCAGGGGAAATCGAAACGCGTGTACGGTCCACCTTGACCGAAAACACCTGCGGGCGCCTTTCGGCGCCCGCAGTCGGCCTAAAGCGGCCCCACCCCGAACTAGGTTCTAGCTGCAGCCTGACGTCGCCCCGCAGTTCAGGCATTTGTAGCACGCCGCGGAGCGCACCATGATCGAGCCGCACTCGTGGCAGGCGGGAGCGTCGGTCGAGGTCTCGAAGGCGACGGCGTTGCCGGCTCCGAGCGAGCGCGCCGTGACGACCTGATCGGTCACCGGGATCGGCGCGTCGGCGTGGGTGTCGCGGGCGATTATGCCGATCGCCTCCTTCTCCTCGGCCGACAGGAACTTCGAGCCGAGCCACCGGAAGATGTAGTCCACGAGCGATTTTGCCATCCGGATCTCCGGGTTCTTGGTGAACCCGGAGGGCTCGAACCGCATGTGCGTGAACTTCTTGACGAGCGCCTCGAGAGGCACGCCGTACTGGAGCGTCAGCGAAACCGCCGTCGCGAACGCGTCCATGAGGCCGGAGACCGTCGAGCCCTCCTTGGACATCTTCAGGAAGATCTCGCCCGGCTTGCCGTCCTCGTAGAGGCCGACCGTGACGTAGCCCTCGTGGCCGCCGACGTCGAATTTGTGCGTGATCGAGCGCCGCTCGTCCGGTAGCTTGCGGCGGAACGGGGACGGCACCGGGGCAGTCGCCCGGCCCACGTACTCGAGCGAGCCGCGCGCGGTCGGCGACTTCGTGTCGCTCTTCGAGGCTGCGGTGTTCAGCGGTTGTGTGCGCTTGCAGCCGTCGCGGTAGATGGCAATCGCCTTCAGGCCCTGCTTCCAGCCGTCCATGTAGACCCCGGCGATCTCGTCGGGCGTGGCGTCGGGCGGCAGGTTCACGGTCTTCGAGATCGCCCCGGAGAGAAACGGCTGCACCGCCGACATCATCCGCACGTGCCCCGAGTAGTGGATCGAGCGCGTGCCGTTCAACGCCCGGAACGCGCAGTCGAACACGGGCAGGTGCTCCGGCCGGAATCCGGGCGCGCCCTCGATCGTGCCCTTCTCGTCCACGTAGTCCACGATCGTGTTGATCTCGTCGGCCGTGTAGCCGAGGCGCTTCAGGGCCAGCGGCACGGTCTGGTTGACGATCTTGATCGTGCCGCCGCCGACGAGCTTCTTGTACTTCACGAGCGCGAGGTCCGGCTCGACGCCCGTCGTGTCGCAGTCCATCATGAAACCGATCGTCCCGGTCGGCGCGAGCACGGTGACCTGTCCGTTCTTATAGCCGTGCTGCGCGCCCGATTCGAGCGCCGCGTCCCAAACCGCTTTCTGCGCCTTGTGGAGCTCCGCGGGCACGCCCTTCGGCGGGACCTGAGTGGCGGCGCCACGGTGCATCGCGATGACCTCCAGGAAGGCCTCGCGGTTGGGCGCGTAGCCGGCGAAGGGGCCGAGCTCCGAGGCGATCCGGGAGGACTGGAGGTACGCCTCGCCGCACATGAGCGACGTGATTGCCGCAGCGTACGCCCGCCCCTCGTCCGAGTCGTACGGAACCCCGGCGGCCATGAGCATCGCGCCGAGGTTCGCGTAGCCCAGGCCAAGCGGCCGGAACTTGTAGGAGTTCTCGGCAATCGCCGGCGTGGGATAGGAGCAGTTGTCGACGAGCATCTCCTGCGCCGAGATCACGACGTCGCACGCGTGGCGGAACGACGTCACGTCGAAGGTCCCGTCCTCGGGATTGAAGAACTTCATGAGGTTCAGCGACGCGAGGTTGCAGGCGGAGTCGTCGACGAACATGTACTCCGAGCACGGATTCGACGCGTTGATCCGGTGGGTCTGCTTCACCGGGTTCCAGCGGTTGATGGTCGTGTCGTACTGCATGCCGGGATCGCCGCAGATCCAAGCCGAATCGGCGATCCTGGCCATGAGGTCGCGCGCTCGATAGGTCTTGTAGGGGCGGCCCGTCAGGACTTCCTTGGTGCACCACTCGCCGTCGGATTCCACGGCCTGCATGAACTCGTCGGTAACGCGGATCGAGTGGTTCGCGTTCTGGTAGAAGATCGAGGCATAGGCCTCGCCGTTGAACGAGCCGTCGTAGCCGGCATCGATCAGGGCCCAGGCCTTCTTCTCCTCGTTCGCCTTCGACGTGATGAACTCTTCGATGTCGGGATGGTCGATGTTCAGGATCACCATCTTCGCCGCGCGGCGCGTCTTGCCGCCCGACTTGATCGCGCCGGCGAAGGAGTCGAAGCCCTTCATGAAGGAGAGGGGACCGGAGGCCGTGCCGCCGGCGGAGAGGGTCTCGTGCGAGCCCCGGATCGAGGAGAGGTTCGAGCCCGTGCCCGAGCCGAACTTGAACAGCATGCCCTCGGTCTTGGCGAGGGAGAGGATCGAGTCCATCGAGTCGCCGCACGAGTTGATGAAGCAGGCCGAGCCCTGCGGCCTGGGCTCGATGCCGACATTGAACCAGACGGGGGAATTGAAGGAGGCGACCTGGTTGACGAGGATCGCGGCGAGCTCGTCGTGGAAGGCGTCGCGGTCGGCGGCGGTCCTGAAGTAGCCGCCCTTCTCGCCGTAGCCGGTGATCGTCGCGGCCACGCGCTCGACGAGCTGGCGGACGGAGGTCTCCCGCTCGGGCGTGCCGAGCCGGCCGTGGAAGTACTTCTGGACGACGATGTTCGTCGCCGTCTGCGACCAGGACTTCGGCACCTCGACGTTCTTCTGCTCGAAGATCGTCTCGCCCTTCTCCGACACGATGGCTGCCGTGCGCAGCTCCCACTCGATCGCGTCGTAGGGCGATACCGACGGGTCCGAAAAGACCCTCTGGAACGTCATGCCGGCCAGGCCCCTGGCGAGCGCCGTCCGGGCCTTCTCCGACGTCCCCTCAGTGGCCTCCCGGACCTCCTTCATTCCCTTTTCCGTCGCACTCATCCCCCGTCCTCCTTCCCCCCCGAAACGAATGCTCCGCCCTTTCTTTGAAACCCTGTCGCCTCCCTAGCGATGCGGAGATACCGCCGGTGTTACTCCCCAGCGTAAGACCGGCCGGAACGCCGAGTCAAGAAGAAATACAACATGTTGTGGCTCCGCCCGCCAGGGCCTCATGGAATAGTGGCACGGCGATTGCTGTTTCATCGGGCATGAGACCGAAGCTGTCTCGAGTGCATCAAACGGACGTGATGGAGGCATCCGAAAAGGCCGGCAGGGCAAGGGTTTCGTTCCGGTCAGTCTTTCCCGTAGACGGAGCGCGCCTGGCGATCGGCCACTTCAACCGTCCCCTCGCCGACGACGAGCGCCGCAGCCTGCGCAACGCCTGGGAGCGCTCGCTCTTGCCCGGAGTCGAGGACTTCGAGGTTACGGCCAACCAGGTTTCGTTCGTGACCCGGCCCGTCGCGGTCGATTCGACCTGGCGCTCGATCGACTCTCTTCTCGCAACTCCTTGGCTGCGAGCAGTTTCCTAATTTGGTTGCACCCCCTCCCGCGGGCGCGACATAATTGACGCCGAGGAGAACTAAATGTCCACTGTCGAATCCACCCCGACGCCGATCACGATGGGCCCTGCGGGCGCGCTCCTGTCGCTGACGGATGCCGCGGTCGCCAAGGTCAAGTATTTCGCGGGCACGATGCCCGACTCCGAAGGCAAGCCCCTGCGCATCTTCATCCAGGGAGGCGGCTGCTCGGGGTTCCAGTACGGCTTCACGTTCGACGAAAAGAAAGAGGGCGACACGGTCATCTCCACCGCGGGGATCGAGGTGGTCGTGGACCCGCAGAGCGCGACGTACCTGAAGGACGCGAAGGTCGACTACGTCGAGGATTTCCGCGGCGCCGGCTTCTCGGTCACCAACCCCAACGCGACCGGCGGGTGCGGGTGCGGGAAGTCGTTCAACGCCTGAGCCGCAAACCAGCCTGAAAAGGAAGAGCCCCGCGAAAGCGGGGCTCTTTTGCTTTGCTCCCTTTCCCGGCGGGACAGGGTCCGGGTGAGGGGGTCTGGGAGACCCGCGGCTAGAACCGGATCACGGCTCCAAACTGATACCCCCGAGGGGCGTTCAGGGCGCTGCGGGTCGAGGGCTTGCCGAAATCGTCGCCCGGCAGGAGCACGATCTTGTTGTTGTCGATCGCCGGCTGCTGGTTCGTGACGTTAAAGATGTCGGCCTTCAGAGCGAACTCGATCGGCTCGAACATCTTCAAGTTCGCCTCGACCGACAGGTTGAACTGGTACCACGAGGGAAGCCGCGACGAGCCCTGCGGCGTGTCGTAGTAGACGTCGTTGTCGGCGTTGATCGTCAGGTTGCGCTGCGCCTGGTACGGCAGGCCCGTGTAGTACGTGAACGACGGGGCGGCCGTCAGATTCATGAAGGACATCGGATACGTGTACGCGGCGTAGAGCTTGACCGAGTTCGTCACGTCCCAGGGCAGCGGTCCCCCGCGGTTGTGGCCGAGGATCTGCGGGCACGGGCCGGAGACGGCCGGCTGGTTGCCGGCGGCGTCCACGGTGCACGTGTCGTTCGGATAGTCGAGCAGCTGGGACGTGAACGCGACGAGCGAGTACGAGCGGTCCGCGTTGCCGCGCGCCTGCGACCACGTGTAGCTCGCCAGGGCCTGGAAGTTGTTCGAGAAACGGCGGTTGAACGTGATCTCGGCCGACTTGTAGTCCCGGAAGATGATGTTGTTCGAGAAGTTCTCCGGCGTCAGGATCTTGAAGTTGTCCGCGTCCACGAACTTGATGTCGTCCACGATGTTGCTCCACTTGCGGTAGAGTCCGCGCACGCTGACCGCCATGTTGTTGCCGATCTGCTGCTGGAAGGCGAGATCGTACTCGTCGACGTACGAGGGCTTCAGGTTCGGATTGACCGGTTGGTTGTTGCCCCCGGTCCGAAGCGGATAGTCGAACGCCCACTCCGTCCCAGTCCAGACGTAGGCGTCGGCGTCGGATTCCTGCGGAACGCCGCTGTAGACCGAGTCGACGATCGTCTGGGCGAGGAATTCGTAGTAGCGGCCCCAGCCGGCCGAGAGGAGCGCCTTGCCGTCGCCCTTCATGTCCCAGGTGCCGAAGAGGCGCGGCGCGATCGTCGTCGCGTCGATGACGGCGCGGTTCAGGTCGCTCGAGCCGTGCTGGATGTCGGCGCGCACCCCGAGATTGAAGGACAGCCGGTCGGTCAGCTCGAAGCGGTCGAGGCCATAGATACCCCAGATCGTTCCCTTAGAGACCGATGGCACGGGCGGCGTGAAACGGAACCACTGGTCGCCCGGCACGAGGATCGGCGAATGGGCCGCCGCGTCGTACTGGTCGACCACGAAGAGCTCGTTGTTCTCGTAGAAGTAGAAGTTCTGCGACTGGATGTCCTGGTAGTCCACCCCGACCTTGACGTTGTGGCTGTGGCCAGCGAGCGACGTGAAGTAGTTCAACGCCAGGTTGCCCTGGTTGCGCGGCCGGTCCACGAAGCCGACGTAGGGCGTGCCGTTATACGCGAGGCCATCCTCCAGCGAAAAGTAAGGCGAGCCGCTGCCGGGATAGGGCCCGAGGCCGAGGCCTCCGCGCTGGCCGGCGTAGGTGGCTTCCACCGAGAAGTTCGCCCCGAACACTCCCGTGTATCGCGCCTGCCAGATGCACGCCCACGGACAGTCGTTCGACTGGCTCTGCACGGTGAGGGCCGCCGTGTCCGCCGCGACGCCCCAATAGTCGGTGACGATGCCGGTGTATGGGTCGGCCTGCGCCGAGAAGGTCAGGGACTGTGACGGTGTGATCTGTCCCGTCAGCTTTCCCTGCCACGCGGTGAAGGTCGGCGTCTGCGAGTAGCTTTGGCCGGTGCCCTCGGGCAGCGTCGAGGAGGTCTGCGTCTGCGCCGCCGCCACGACCTGGGGATTGCGCTGGTACGCGCCGAAAAAGAAAATCCGATCCTTCCACACGGGGCCGCCCAGCGTGAAGGAGTAGTTGTAGGCGTTCTCGTCGATCTTCTCGCGGGCGAAGGGCTGGTCCGGTGGACTCGTGAGAGCGTTGTAGCCCTTGTTCTGGGAGTTCCACGAGTCGTTGGTCACGAGGACGCGTGCCGTGCCGTGGAACTGGTTTGTGCCGGTCTTCGTCACGACGTTGAAGACTCCGCCCTGGAAGCGCCCGTACTCGGCCGAAACCGCCGCGTTGGAAACCACGACCTCCTGGATCGTGTCGAAGTTGTTGTTGGCGCCGAAGGTGCCCGTCGTCGGGTCGGTCGTGTCCACGCCGTCGAAAAGATAGACGTTGCCGGAATCCGGCGCGCCGCGGGCGTTCGGGTTGCCGTCGCCGTCGATGTCGTTCTGGCCCGGCGCGAAATCGATGACGTTCTGGTAGGCCCGGCCGATCGGCAGCTTGTCGGTCAGCTCGGCCGGCACCGTGGTGGTGTCGACGGGGTTCGACTTGTCGACGAGCGGCGCCTCGCCGACGACCTCGACCGACGCCTCGGCCCGCGACACTTTGAGCGCGATCGCCAGGTCCGTCGTCTTCTCCGGCGCGACGAGGTTGCCCGTAGACACGTAGCTTTCGAATCCGGAGATCGAAACGCGCACGGTGTACGAGCCGGGCGGCAGCAGCGCGAAGTTGAAGTGTCCGGCGGCGTCGGTCACGCCCGCCCGCCGGAAGCCCTTCTCCGCGCTCGTCAGCTCGACCGTGGCTCCGGGGAGTGCTCCGCCCGATTCGTCCCGAACGTGGCCCGCGAGGGTTCCGGAAAGCGACCCGTCAGCGAGAAGACAAGGCGCCGCAACGGCGAGCGCCAGCCAGGAAACAACGATGCATCTGAATAGCGTCATTTCGCTTCCTCACTTTCTGCCGCACAACGCGACTCGCCGCGTCCGCGCACGACACCAGCGAGGAGCAACACCGCTGCCATGAGACCGTCCGCCGCCCCACGCCGACCAAGGGCCGGCCCCCGAGGACGATCGGCCCGGCGGGGATGACGAAAAAAGCGCGCCGGCCCTCCGAATCCGAAATCCTGAAGCGGAACCGGGAAGCTGAACTTGCACGCCTTCGCAGGGCCGGTTGCGCGGGGGTCGACTGGAAAAAAGAGGATGATGGATGGATGCGGGTCCGCGCGCTGGGACGGTGGCTCGCGGCGGCGCTGTGCGCCGCTTGCCTCCTCGTCGCCGGGCGCATGCTCCCCTTGCGCGAGGGGCTCGAGGCGTTCGGGCGATGGATCGAAGACCTCGGTCCCGCGGCGTTCGTTCTCTACGCGGCGGCCTACGTTCTCGTGACGGTGCTCCTCCTGCCCGCCGTGGTCCTGACGGTCGGCGCGGGCCTGTTCTTCGGCCTGCTTCCCGGCGTTGCCGTCGTGTCCGTCGGCGGTACCCTCGGTGCCGCAGCGGCGTTTCTGATCGCTCGGTACCTCGCGCGCGAGCGCATCGCGCGGTACACCGGCGGCAACGCACGCTACGCCGCGATCGACCGCGCGATCGGGCAGAAGGGATGGCGCATCGTCTTTCTGCTGCGCCTGTCTCCACTGCTGCCTTTCGTCGTGTCGAACTACCTCTATGGCCTGACGGCGATCCGCTTCTGGCCCTACGTGCTCGCGAGCGGCGTCGGTATGCTTCCGCTCACGTTCCTCTACGTGTCCTTCGGGGCGGCGGCGCGCGAGGTGGCGGGAGCGCCCGCCGCGCCGGCCGCCCCGCCCGGCCCCTGGAAATGGGCGCTGTTGGCGGCCGGCGTCCTCGTCACGCTCGCGGCGACGGCGTACGCGGGACGCGTCGTGAGGCGGGCGCTGAAGGAGTCAGCAGGCAGTTCGCAGGGGTCCGCGATCGCCTGACCGGCGGCCACGCCGGCCGCAGGCGAAACGGCCGGGAGCGGCGCAAAGCGCCTCGGTGCAGAGCCCCGGGGAGGCGGATTTTCGGCCCGGAGTCCGCCTCGACTTCCCTTCCGGCGGCCGACGCAGATGAAATATATTGCCCCCGCCGCCATGGCCCAGATCTTCCATCGCAGCACGAACACCATCTCGCGGGTGTCGGTCTTCGGGGCCGTGTTCTTCGTCGCGCTGCTCGGGTGGCTCTTCGACGCCCTGAACCGCTCCTCGTACACCACCCAGCAGGGGGTCGCGCGCGTGCAGCCGGTCCAGTTCTCCCATCAGCACCACGTCGGTGCGATGGGGATCGACTGCCGCTACTGCCACACGAGCGTCGAGAGGGCGGCCTACGCCAACATTCCGCCGACGAAGACCTGCATGAACTGCCACTCCCAGATCTGGAGCCAGTCGCCGGAGCTCGAGCCCGTGCGCGAGAGCTGGCGCACGGGCCGCTCCATCGAGTGGGTCAAGGTCTACGACCTTCCCGACTACGTCTACTTCAATCACTCCATCCACGTCGCCAAGGGCGTCGGCTGCGAGACCTGCCACGGCCGGATCGACAGGATGCCCCTGGTGTCGCAGCACCCGAACCTCCAGATGTCGTGGTGCCTCGACTGCCACCGGGCGCCCGAGAACTACCTGCGCCCGCGCGAGGACGTGTTCACGATGGGCTACGTTCCCGCCGGAACGCAGGAGGAGATCGGCAGGCGGCTCAAGGCCGAGTACCGGATCCGGCCGAGCTACGAGTTGACCGATTGCACGACGTGTCACCGATGAGGTTCGGATTTCGGATCTCGGAATTCGGAGTGTTGTGAGCGCCGAAAAAGTCGACATCGCCGAGGCTCGGAGCCGGCTCGGGTCCCTCGAGGGCCGCGAATACTGGAGGAGCCTCGAGGAGCTGCTCGAGACCGAGGACTTCCGCGAGCACCTCCACCGGGAATTCCGCGTGCCGATCGACTCGGGCGTCAACCGCCGCGAGCTCCTGACCCTGATGGGGGCTTCCATTGCGCTGGCGGGGCTGACCGGCTGCACCCGGCAGCCGACCGAGAGGATCTTCCCGTACGTCAAGGCGCCCGAGGAGCTCGTGCCGGGCGTGCCGCTCTTCTACGCGACGGCGCACGTCCACGGCGGCTACGCGCGCGGCGTCCTCGCCAAGAGCTACGAGGGCCGGCCCATCAAGATCGAGGGCAACGAGCTGCATCCCGCGAGCCTCGGCGGTACCGACGTCTTCGCGCAGGGCTTCCTGCTCAACCTGTACGACCCGGACCGCTCGCAGACCCTGACCGAGCGCGGCGAGATCCGGCCCTGGAGCGCCTTCCTCGCCGCCGCCCGGCTCGCCCTCGAGAAGGAGCGCCCGGCGCGCGGGGCGGGCCTGCGGTTCCTAACGGGAACGGTCACCTCGCCCACACTCCAGAAGCAGATCGCCGACGTGCTCGCGGCGTTCCAGGAGGCGAAGTGGGTCTCCTGGGAGCCGGCCGGCCGAGACACCGCCTCCGAGGGCGCCCGGCTCGCGTTCGGCGAGGCGGTCGAGACGCGCTACGCGTTCGACAGAGCCGACGTCGTCCTCTCGCTCGAGGCCGACTTTCTCGGATCGGGCCCGGCGATGCCGCGCGCAGTGCGCGACTTCGCCTCGCGCCGCCGCGGGGACGATCTGAACCGGCTCTACGTCGTCGAGGCGACGCCCTCGCTGACCGGCGCCCGGGCCGATCACCGCCGCCCGATGGCGCCGGCCGAGATCGAATCCTTCGCCGCCGCCGTGGCGGTCGCCGTGGGCGCGATCGCCTCCGCCGCGCCGACCGACCCGTTCGTCGAGACCGTCGCGGCGGACCTGAAGGCCCACCGTGGCTCCGGCCTGGTCCTCGCCGGCGAGTCGCAGCCCCCGGCCGTGCACGCCCTCGCCCACGCGATCAACGAGGCCCTCGGCAACGCCGGCAAGGCGGTTTTCTACACCGAGCCCGTCGCCGGCGGGCCTTCGAACCAGGTCGGCGCGCTTGCCGAGCTCGTGCGCGACATGGAGGCCGGGAAGGTCTCGACCCTCGTCGTCGTGGACGGCAATCCCGTTTTCAACGCGCCGGCCGACCTCGCCTTCGCGAAGGCCATGGATGGGGTCGGCCTTCGCATCCACCTCGGCCTCTACGACGACGAGACGTCGCGCCTGTGCCACTGGCACGTCGCCGCGGCACATCCGCTGGAGGCCTGGACCGACTCCCGCGCCTTCGACGGCACGGTCACGATCCTCCAGCCGCTGATCGCTCCGCTCTTCGGAGGGAAGTCCTCCCACGAGCTGCTGGCAGCCTTCTCCGATCAACCCGAGAAGACCGGTCACGACATCGTCAAGGACTTCTGGAAGGGCAAGCTCCCCGGCACGGACCCGGAGCTCGCCTGGCGCAAGGCCCTTCACGACGGCCTGGTGGAAGGAACAGCGTTTCCCGCAAAGCCGGTTCGCGTCCGCCCCGACTTCCATTCCGAAATCCGAAATCCGAAATCCGAAACCGGGTTGACCCTCCTCTTCCGTCCCGATCCCACCATCTGGGACGGCTCCTACGCCAACAACGGCTGGCTGCAGGAGCTCTCGAAGCCGCTGACCAAGCTGACCTGGGACAACGCGGCGCTCGTGGCGCCGGCGACGGCGCAGAAACTCGGAATCACGACCGAGGACGTCGTCGAGCTTTCGGTCGGCGGACGGAAGGTCTCCGCCCCGGTCTGGGTCATGCCCGGCCAGGCCGAGAACTGCGTCACCGTCCACTTCGGCTACGGCCGCACGCGAGGCGGCCGCGTGGCCAACGGCAAGGGATTCGACGCCTACGCGCTGCGTGCGTCCGACGCGCTCTGGGCGGCGCCCGGCCTCGAGGTCGCGAAGACGCTCCAGCGGGCCTCGCTCGCCACGACGCAGCATCAGTACGCCATGGAGGGCCGCGACCCGGTCCGCGCCGTGACGGCCGACGCGTACCGCAAGGACCCGGGGGTCGTCGCGCGCATGGGCGAGGAGCCGCCGGGTCCGCACGACACCCTCTATCCGAAGCTTCCCTCGGGCAGCTACGCCTGGGGCCTCTCGATCGACCTCGCCTCGTGCGTGGGCTGCAACGCCTGCGTCATCGCGTGCCAGTCCGAGAACAACATTCCGGTCGTCGGCAAGGACCAGGTCGCCAAGGGCCGCGCGCTCCAGTGGATCCGCATCGACCGCTACTACAAGGGGAGCCTCGACAACCCCGAGACCGTCCACCAGCCCGTGACCTGCATGCACTGCGAGAACGCGCCGTGCGAGGTCGTGTGCCCCGTCAACGCGACGGTCCACAGCGCGGAAGGCCTGAACCAGATGGTCTACAACCGCTGCGTCGGGACGCGGTACTGTTCGAACAACTGCCCGTACAAGGTCCGCCGCTTCAATTTCTTCCTCTACACCGACTACACGACCGAGATCCTGAAGCTCGTGCGCAACCCGGACGTCACGGTCCGCAGCCGCGGCGTCATGGAGAAATGCAGCTATTGCGTCCAGCGCATCAACCGGGCCCGCTACGAGGCCGAGAAGCAGAACCGTCCCATCCGCGACGGGGAGATCGTGACGGCCTGCCAGCAGGCCTGCCCGGCTCAGGCCATCGTCTTCGGCAACGTCTCGGATCCCGAATCCCGGGTGTCGAAGGCCAAGGCCGAGCCCCGCAGCTACGGCCTGCTGACCGAGCTCGGCACGCGGCCGCGCACGACCTACCTCGCGTCCCTTTCGAACCCCAGCGCCGCGCTCGTCCCCGCCGGGCGCGGCGAGGAGAAGGCTCGTGGCTGACGGCACGCCGACCCCCGCCGCCGGCAAGCCCGAAACGTCGCAGGGCGCGATCCTCGCACCGGGCTATTCCTTCACGACGCTCACCGACAAGCTCGCCTCGATCGCACTCTCGCGCCGCACGCCGGCCGCGTGGTTCGTGGGCGCCGCTGTGGGCTTCGCGCTCACGATGGTTCTCCTCTCGACGATCACCTACCTCGTGTTCAAGGGTGTGGGCATCTTCGGCGTCAACGTGCCGGTGGGCTGGGGCTTCGACATCCTCAACTTCGTCTGGTGGATCGGCATCGGACACGCGGGCACGCTGATCTCGGCGATTCTGCTGCTCCTGCGCCAGTCCTGGCGCAACTCGATCAACCGCTTCGCCGAAGCCATGACGATCTTCGCCGTCTCGTGCGCCGGGCTCTATCCGCTGCTGCACACGGGCCGGCCATGGCTGGACTACTGGCTCATCCCGTACCCCAACACCATGGGGATGTGGCCGAACTTCCGCAGCCCGCTAATCTGGGACGTCTTCGCCGTCTCGACGTACGCGACCGTATCGCTGCTCTTCTGGTACGTCGGAATGATCCCGGACCTCGCGACGCTGCGCGACCGAGCCAAGAAGCCGTGGGCGAAGCTCCTCTACGGCGCTCTCGCGATGGGCTGGCGGGGTTCAGCGCGGCACTGGCAGCGCTACGAGACGGCGTCGCTCCTGCTCGCCGGCCTCGCCACACCCCTCGTCGTCTCCGTCCACACGGTCGTGTCCTTCGATTTCGCCGCCGGCGTCGTCCCGGGCTGGCACGCCACGATCTTCCCGCCCTACTTCGTCGCCGGAGCGATCTACGCGGGCTTCGCCATGGTGCTGACGCTCGCCATCCCGCTGCGGAAGATCTACGGCCTCGAGGACTTCATCACCCTGAAGCACCTCGACAACATGGCCAAGATCACGCTCGCCACGAGCCTCATCGTGGCGTACGGCTACGGGGTCGAAGCGTTCATGGCGTTCTACAGCGGCAACGTCTACGAGCGCTACATGATCTGGAACCGGATGAACGGCCCGTATCACTACATGTACTGGGCCCTCATCTTCTGCAACGTGATCGCTCCGCAGTTCCTCTGGTTCCGAAAGGTCCGGCGCAACATTCCGGCGCTCTTCTGCATGGCGATGATCGTCAACGTCGGCATGTGGCTGGAGCGCTACGTGATCATCGTCGTCAGCCTCTCGCGCGACTACCTGCCCTCGTCCTGGGGCCTGTACCACGGGACCCGGTTCGACTGGTCCATGTTCCTCGGCACGATCGGCCTCTTCCTGGCGCTGCTCTTCCTCTTCATCCGCCTCCTGCCGATGATCTCGATCTTCGAGATGCGGGCGATCCTGCCCGAGGCGAAGGTCCGCGAGGAGGAGGCATGAGCGCACCCAAGCTCTACGGCCTCATGGCCGAGTTCGAGGACCCGTCGGCCCTCGTGGAGGCGACCCGGCGCGCCCGCGAGGAGGGTTTCACGAATCTCGACGCGTACTCGCCCTATCCGATCGAGGCGCTGACTGAGGCCCTCGACATCCACGATCGCAAGCTCCCGGCCGTCGTCCTCGGCGGCGGGATCGTCGGGGGGCTCGCTGGCTTCGCGCTCTGCTACTGGTGCTCGGTCGTCGCCTACCCCCTGAACGTCGGTGGCAAGCCCTTCAACAGCGTGCCGGCCTTCATCGTGCCGACCTTCGAGACGGCGATCCTCTTCGCGGCCTTCGCCGCCGTGCTCGGCATGCTCGGCCTGAACGGCCTGCCCATGCCCTATCACCCCGTCTTCAACGCGCCGCGCTTCGCGCTGGCCTCCCGAGACCGCTTTTTCCTGTGCATCGAGGCGAAGGACCCGAAATTCGACCACGACGAAACGTGGGCGTTTCTGACGAGGCTCGGGCCCAGGGTCGTGATGGACGTGGAAGAGTGATGCGGAATACGGGATGCGGGATCCGGGATACGGGATGCGGGATGCGCTCGCATCTCGTATCTCGCATCTCGCGTCTGGTCCTGGCGACGGCAATCGCGCTCAGCCTTGCGACTTGTCGACAGGACATGCAGGACCAGCCGAAATACAAGGACCTGCGCGGCTCGGCTTTCTTCGACGACGGGCGCTCGGCGCGCCCGGTCGTCGAGGACACGGTGGCGCGCGGGTTCCTCTACGCCGACCAGCGCTTCCTGACGGGCAAGGAGAACGGCAAGCCCGTCGCGACCCTGCCCATGCCCCTGACGCGCGAGCTGCTCGAGCGGGGACGGCAGCGTTACCAGATCTACTGCACCCCCTGCCACGGCCTGACGGGCAACGGCCTCGGCATCGTCGTCCAGCGCGGCTACCGCCAGCCCCCCTCCTTCCACATCGACCGGCTGCGCGAGGCGCCCGTCGGCTACTTCTTCGACGTCCAGACGCACGGCTTCGGCGCGATGATGGATTACGCGGCGCAGATCCCTCCGGGCGACCGCTGGGCGATCGCGGCCTTCGTCCGCGCCCTCCAGCTGTCCCAACGCACGACGATCGCGGACGTTCCGGCCTCGGCGCGGCCGGCGCTCGAAAGCGCGACGGCCCCCGGCAAGCCCGCGCCCTTCCCGATCGACACGGACGACTGGAAGCGCGCGTTGGACGAGGCGAAGACGGAATCCCCGGGGCGGAAGGAGCCCTGAGCGTGGACGCCACGACCGATTCGAGACTGGCGGGGGACGCGAGCCGGTTTTCGCAGCGGGCGTTCGCCGTGGGCGTGGTCGCGCTCGGCGGGACCGCAGCCTACGGCGCGGCGCACCCGGACCAGTTCTTCCGGTCCTATCTGCTCGCCTTCGTCTTCTGGAACGGCCTGGCGGTCGGGTCACTCGCCGTCCTCATGCTCCAGTACCTGACGGGCGGCGCATGGGGCATCGCCATCCGGCGCGAGCTCGAGGCCGCGACCCGCACGCTGCCGCTGACCGCCGTCGCCTTCCTGCCGATCGCCTTCGGCATGCACAGGCTCTACGAGTGGACGCACGCGGACGCCGTCGCGAAGGACGAGCTCCTGCAGAAGAAGGCCGCGTATCTGAACATGCCCTTCTTCCTCGCGCGGACGGCCTTCGCGTTCGCGGTCTGGATGCTGCTCGCGTACTTCCTGAACCGCTGGTCGCGCGAGCAGGACACGCACGCCGATCACCAGGCGATCGACCGCAAGCTCCAGCTGCTGTCGGGCGGCGGCCTGGTCGCCTACGCGCTGACGACGACGTTCACCTCGGTGGACTGGGTCATGTCGCTCGAGCCGCACTGGTACTCGACGATGTACGGGGTCATCTTCATGGTCAGCCAGGGCCTGGGCGCGCTCGCGCTCGTCACGTTTGCGGTCGTGCGGCTCTCCCACCGCAAGCCGGTCGCGGAGTTCCTCGGCGGTCGCCACCTGCACGACCTCGGCAAGATGATGTTCGCCTTCACGATGATCTGGGCGTACGTGAACTTCTCGCAGTACCTGATCGTCTGGTCCGGCAACCTCCCCGAGGAGATCGCCTGGTACCTCGCCCGCTTCCGCGGCGGCTGGGGCTGGGTGGGCGCGGCCGTGCTGCTCCTGCACTTCGTGCTGCCCTTCCTGCTGCTGCTGTCGCGCCGGGCCAACCGCGACCCGCGCACGCTCTCGCTCGCCGCGGGCCTTCTCGTCGCGATGCGTTTCGTGGACGTCGCGTGGCTGGTCCTGCCGGCGTTCTCGAAGGGACACTTCCAGATCCACCCCACCGATCTCACGCTCCCGATCGGCCTCGGCGGCCTCTGGCTGGGCCTCTTCGCCCGCAACCTCGTGGCACGGCCGCTGGTGCCCGTCAACGATCCCGGATTCGAGGAGGCGCTCGCGCATGGACGCGACTGAGCCTCGTCCCGAGAGCCACGGCGTGGCCGCCGAGCCGGATCGCGTTCCCGCGCGCCTGGTCGTGGGCTCCGCGATCGTCCTCACCGTGACCGCGGCGATCGCGGCCGTCCTCATGGCGGTCCTCTTCTGGCGCCTCAATCGGACCGCCGAGACGCGGGACGAAAAGGTCGTCGCCGCGGCCGGCCTCGAGCGGCGGGAGCCGGGGTTGCCCCCGCTGCCGCGCCTCCAGGTCTTTCCGGTCCGGCATTGGAAGGGCTTCGAGGCCGCCGAGCGGGAGCGGCTCGAGTCCTACGGCTGGATGGACCGCTCGACCGGCGCCGTGCACGTCCCGATCGGGCGCGCGATGGACCTGATCGCCGAGCGCGGCGTGGGCCCGCTGCCTCAGGCCCCGATGGCCGTGCCGGGGCCCGCACCGACGCCGGCGGCGGCTGGGGTGAAAAAGTGACGGCGCTGCGTCCAACCCGCACCCCCACCCTCTCCCCCAGGGGGGGAGAGGGAAAAGTGAAGGGAGTCGCTCGCTTGAGAACCCCCTCTCCCGGCGGGAGAGGGAAGGGGTGAGGGGCGCCCTCCTCGCCGCCCTCGCCATGATGTTGTTCGCGGCCTTCGCCCGCGGCCAGTCCATGGAGCCGCCGCCGGGCAACATCGTCCGGGCCGACCAGACACCCGATATCCTCAAGCAGATCGGCATCGATCAGCGCCTCGACGCGCCGCTGCCGCTCGACATTCCCCTGCGCGACGAGGTCGGCCGGGCCGTTCGGCTCGGCGACTACTTCGGCAGGCGCCCGGTCGTCTTCGCCCTCGTCTACTACAACTGCCCGATGCTGTGCACGCAGGTCCTCAACGGGCTCGTCGCCGCCCTGAACGTCATGTCGCTCGACGCCGGAAGCGACTTCGAGGTCGTCGCCGTCAGCTTCGACGTGCGCGAGACGCCGGCGATGGCCGCCGCGAAGAAGGAGGCCTACCTCTCGCGCTACAAGCGGCCGGCAGCCTCCGCGGGCTGGCACTTCCTGACGGGCGACGCGCCCGCGATCGAGCGGCTGACGAAGGCCGCAGGCTTCCGCTTCCGGTACGACGCCGCGCGCGACCAGTTCGCCCACGCGAGCGCCATCATGGTGGCGACCCCGGACGGCCGCCTCGCCCGCTACTTCTACGGCATCGAGTATGCGCCGCGCGACCTGCGCCTCGGCCTCGTGGAAGCCTCCGCCGGTCGGATCGGAACGCCCGTGGACCAGGTCCTCCTCTACTGCTTCCACTACGACCCCTCCAACGGCAAGTACGGCGCGGTCGTTGTCAACATGGTCCGGCTCGGCGGCCTTGTGACGATGGGAGCACTGGGAGTCGGGCTGTGGCTCTTGTCCCGCCGCCGCGCTCGGATCGTGCGGGCCGCCGCCGGAGACGCGCGCTGATGCACTTCTTCCCAGACCAGGCCTCCACCTTCGCGCGCCACGTCGATGCGCTCTATCTCTTTCTGATCGCGGTCACCGCGTTCTTCTCGCTGCTGATCGGCGTCCTGGTCGTCGTCTTCGCGATCAAGTACCGGCGCAAGTCCCCCGACGAGGTCGCCCTCGAGGTGCACGAGTCGGGGCTGCTCGAGATCGTCTGGACCGTGATCCCGTTCGGCATCGTCATGGTGATGTTCTTCTGGGGCGCGAGCGTCTTCTTCCGGATCACGCGCCCGCCGTCGAACGCGATCGACATCTACGTGACGGCCAAGCAGTGGATGTGGAAGCTCCAGCACACCGACGGCCACCGGGAGATGAACGAGCTGCACGTCCCGGTTGGCCGCCCCGTTCGCCTGACGATGGCGTCGGAGGACGTGATTCACAGCTTCTACGTCCCGGCGTTCCGGTTCAAACGGGACGTCGTGCCCGGGCGTTTCTCGGTCGCCTGGTTCGAGGCCACGAAGCCCGGCAAGTACCACCTCTTCTGCGCCGAGTACTGCGGCACGCGGCACTCGAACATGATCGGCTGGATCTACGTCATGACGCCGGCCGACTACCAGGCCTGGCTCGCTGGCGGCGCGGCCGGCGAGACGCTCGCCTCGGCCGGCTCCAAGAGGTTCGTCGAGAACGCGTGCAACACCTGTCACGGCGACCAGCCGGGGGCGCGAGGGCCGTCGCTGACGGGCCTCTTCGGCAAGACCATCCGCCTCCAGAGCGGCCAGACGGTCGTTGCCGACGAGGCCTACATTCGCGAGTCCATCGTGAATCCGCAGGCCAAGCTCCTCGAGGGCTATCCGCCGATCATGCCGACCTTCCAGGGCCTCATCAGCGAGGAGGGGCTCCTGCAGCTGACCGCGTACATCAAGTCCCTGTCTCCGGCCCCGGCGCCCGCTCCGGAAAGGAAGTCCAGCAAGCCATGACGAACCAGAACGCTTCGGACGCCCGCCGCGTCAACTACCTGAACTCGAGCTATGGCGTGCGGTCGTGGCTGCTGACGGGCGACCACAAGCGGATCGCGGTGATGTATCTGATCGGCGTCACGATCTTCTTCGCGATCGGGGGCCTGGCGGCCGCCCTCATCCGTCTCGAGCTCCTGACTCCGGCCGGGGACGTCTTCCAGGCCGAGACCTACAACAAGATCTTCACGACGCACGGCATCATGATGGTCTTCTTCTTCATGATCCCCGGCATCCCGGCGGTCCTCGGCAACTTCCTCGTTCCGCTGATGATCGGCGCCAAGGACCTCGCGTTCCCGCGCATCAACCTGCTCTCCTGGTACCTCTACATCGTCGGAGGGCTGATCGCCCTCTGGGCCGTTGTGCATGGCGGCCTCGACACGGGCTGGACCTTCTACACGCCCTACTCGACGGTCTATTCGAACGGCTGGGTCGTCGTGACGGCGGTCGGCATCTTCATCGCCGGGTTCTCCTCGATCCTGACGGGCCTGAATTTCCTCGTCACGATCCACACGATGCGCGCGCCGGGCATGACCTGGACGCGGATGCCGCTCTTCTGCTGGGGCATGTACGCCGCCTCGATCATCCAGATCCTCGGCACGCCGGTCGTGGCCATCACGATCCTGCTCGTCGGCGCCGAGCGGCTCTTCCACCTCGGGATCTTCGACCCGGCACAGGGGGGAGACCCGGTGCTCTTCCAGCACCTCTTCTGGTTCTACTCGCACCCGGCCGTCTACATCATGATCCTGCCGGCGATGGCGGTCATCAGCGAGCTCGTCACGGCCTTCGCCCGCAAGCCGATTTTCGGCTACAAGTTCATCGCCGGCTCCTCGATCGCGATCGCGGTGCTCTCCTTCCTCGTGTGGGGGCACCACATGTTCGTCTCGGGCCAGTCGGTGTACGCCGGGCTCGTCTTCTCCGTGCTTTCCTTCCTCGTCGCGATCCCGTCGGCGATCAAGGTCTTCAACTGGACGACGACGCTCTACAAGGGCTCCGTGTCGTACCAGACACCCCTGCTCTACGCGCTCGGGTTCATCGGCCTCTTCACGTTCGGCGGATTGACCGGGCTCTTCCTCGCCTGCCTCGGCCTCGACATCCACGTGCACGACACCTACTTCATCGTCGCGCACTTCCACTACATCATGGTCGGCGGCACGATCATGGCCTACCTCGGTGGCCTCCATTACTGGTGGCCGAAGATCTCGGGCAAGATCTACCCCGAGTACTGGTCCCGGGTGTCGGCCTGGGTCATCTTCATCGGCTTCAACCTGACTTTCTTCCCGCAGTTCATCGTCGGATACCTCGGCATGCCGCGGCGCTACCACGCCTACCCGCCCGAGTTCCAGGTCCTGAACGTCATGTCCACGGCGGGCGCCTCGATCCTGGGCATCGGCTACCTCATCCCGCTCGTCTACTTCATCTGGTCCATGCGCTACGGCAAGGACGCGGCCGACAACCCGTGGGGCGCGACCGGCCTCGAGTGGGAGACGCCCTCGCCGCCGCCGACCGAGAACTTCCCGGAGACACCCGTCGTCACGGGCAAGGCCTACGACTACCTGACCGGCAGGGAGGAGGCGGCCGTTGGGTAACAGCACTCACGCCCTGACGCACGCCTCGCCGCCGGAGCTGCGCCACCACTTCGTGGACCTCGAGGCCCAGAAGGAGGCCTCGTCGCTCGGGATGTGGATCTTCCTGGTCACCGAGGTCCTCTTCTTTGGCGGCATGTTCACCGCCTACGTGATCTACCGCGCCTCGTACACGCGGGCGTTCGAGGGCGCTTCGAACCTCCTGGACCTGAAGCTGGGCGCCTTCAACACGGTCGTGCTGATCCTCTCGTCGCTGACGATGGCCCTCGCCGTATGGGCCGGCCAGCAGGGCAGGAAGACCCTCATCGTCCTGTTTCTCCTGGCGACGATGCTGCTCGGGGCGACCTTTCTCGGCGTCAAGGTGATCGAGTACAAGCAGAAGTTCGTCCACCACGAGGTGCCCGGGACCCCACTTCGTCGTGCCGCTCGACGAGGAAACACACCAGCCCCTGCCGCGCCAGAGCGAGATGTTCTTCTCCCTCTACTTCTGCATGACGGGGCTCCACGCGCTCCACATGGTCATCGGGATCGGCCTGCTGCTGTGGCTCGTGGCGCGGGCCCGGCGCGGCGAGTTCACCGTGCGCTACAACACTCCCGTGGACATGGTCGGCCTCTACTGGCACTTCGTGGACATCGTCTGGATCTTCCTCTTTCCGCTCCTGTACCTGCTCGGGAGGCACGCGCTGTGAGCCGGCAGGCAAACGGCTCAACGGGTCGCACCACGGAGGGCTCGGTGCGTACTTCGCCGTCTTCGGGGCGCTCATGGTCCTGACGGCCCTGACCGTCTGGGCCGCCTACCAGCACCTCGGGATCTGGAACACGCCGCTCGCGCTCGGGATCGCCACCACCAAGGCGGCCATGGTCGCGCTCATCTTCATGCACCTGCGCTCCTCGCCGAAGCTGACGGCCATCGTCGTCGGGACGAGCGTCCTCTTCCTCGCGTTCCTCATCCTCGTCACGGCCTCGGACTACCTGACGCGGACCTGGATCCCGATCTACTTCCGGTAGGGCGCGGGGCCGCGGCGAGAACGACGCCGACCGAGGATGAGCACGCTTCCCGCGAGAATGCGCGGCGACAGGCTCTCGCCGAGCACGAGGCTCCCGAGGACGACCGCGAGCACGGTGTCGACGATGGGGATCGTCCCGATCACGGAAACCGGCACCCGGTGCAGCAACCAGAAGAGACCCGCGAAGGGAAGGGCGGTGCCGAAGACCGCCAGGTAGACGAGCGCGCCGACGGACGTCGGCGTCCAGCGCAGCGGAGCCCCGGTCTCGAAGGCCATCGCCAGGACGAGCAGCAGCGCCGATCCAGCCAGCGTCTGGAGCCCCACGTTCCAGGCGGGAGGCACGTCCGGCAGGTGCTTCTTGTTGTACACGTTGGCGTAGGCCGCCACCAGCGAAGCGAGCAGCATTAGGCCGCCGCCCGCCGCCAGCGTCCCGGTCCGGCCCGAGACGAGGTTCGCGACGGCGGGCGCCTCGATCACCGCGACGCCGAGAAGGCCCAGGGCCGCGGACCCAGCGACCCTCGGCGTGAAGGGCTCGTCGGGCAGCAGGAAGTGCGCGAGGATGCCGATGAAGAGCGGAAAGGTCGCGAAGAGCATCGCGGCGAGGCCCGAGTCGATCCACTGCTCCGCGACGAAAACGCACGCGTAGTTGACCCCGATCTGGAGCGTGCCACTCCAGAGGACGCGGCGCCAGGGCGCCCGGGCGCCCGACCGGGGCCGGTGGGCGAATGCGAAGGGCGCGATCAGAACGCAGGCGAGCGCCATGCGGAGCCCGCCGAACCAGAGTGGCGGCAGGTCGCGCAAGCCGATCTTGATGGTCAGCCACGTCGAGCCCCAGACGGCGCACAGGAAGACGTACATGGCCAGCCGCCGCCCGGACAATACGGACATCGGGGCATCGTATACGGATAAAATCGGCCGCGTGTTCGAGCCTTCGATCGACCGCGACGCGCCCAAGCCCGTCCTCTATCGGGACCTCGCCGCCTCTCTCGCAGCGCTTCTCGAAGGCGAGACCGACGCTCTCGCGAACCTCGCCAACGCCTCGGCGCTCGTCTCCGGGCACGCTCGAAGGAATCAACTGGTGCGGCTTCTACCTGCTGCGCGGAGGCGAGCTGGTGCTCGGCCCCTTCCAGGGAAAGCCCGCCTGCGTGCGGATCCCTCTCGGCAAGGGCGTGTGCGGCACGGCCGCCGCCAGGCGCGAGACGCTCGTCGTCTCCGACGTCCACGCCTTCCCGGGCCACATCGCCTGCGACGAGGCCTCGCGCTCCGAGATCGTCGTTCCGATCGTGGCCTGGGGTGCGTTGCGCGGCGTCCTCGACGTGGACGCGCCCGAGACTTGCCGCTTCGACGGAGAGGACCGCGCGGGGCTCGAGGCCTTCGTCGCCGTGCTCGCCCCGCGGATAAATTGGGAGCAGCTGTGAGGAATTTTGGAGGAACGGTTACCTGGCTCGGCCAGACGGTTTGAGCGGCGCTCGACGCGCCGACGAGAGCGGAGAACAGTCCATGGCCTCCAAGAAGCAGTTCGGCGGCAAGGTCACGTGGCTCGGCCATGCAGCATTCTTCATCGAGTCTCCCGGCGGTGCGCGGATCGCCATCGACCCCTTCATCGGCGACAACCCGAAGTTCCCGAAGGGCTTCGACTATGGCCGGCTCGACGCGATTGCCGCGACCCACGGCCACTCCGACCACTTCGGCGCCGACGGGATCCCGCTGGCGAAGCGAAGCGGCGCGACGGTGGTCTGCGTCTTCGAGCTCGCGCTCCACTGCGGAGCGCACGGCGTCACGAGGGTCTCCGGCATGAACAAGGGCGGGGCTCAGACGGTCGCGGGCGTCGAGTTCCGGATGGTCCAGGCCGTCCACTCGTCGGGCACGTCGGGCGCCTGGCGGCGAGTCCAATCCGCCGGCCGACCCGTGCGGCTTCGTGCTGACGTTCGAGGACGGATTCCGGATCTACCACGCCGGCGACACGAACGTCTTCTCGGACATGGCGCTCATCGCCGAGCTGTACGCGCCGGACCTCGCGCTACTGCCGATCGGCGACTTCTACACGATGGGGCCGCGCGAGGCGGCCAAGGCCTGCGAGCTGCTCGCCGATCCCGCGCGTCATCCCGATGCACTGGGGAACCTTCCCCGTCCTGACCGGAACTCCCGCAGCGCTGCGCCAGGAGATCGGAAAGCGCGGCCTCGCGACCGAGGTGATCGAGCTCGCCCCGGAGCAAGCTGGCCGGGCTGATCTACTGCAGCGCCAGCCTGCCCGCGAAGCCCTCCTCGTAGCCGTGAAAGTGGTCGAGGGCGGGCTCGGGGTACTTCCAGCAGTAGTAGCCCGCTCCCGAATCGAAGTCGACGAGCCAGAGTCCCTTGATCTCGAGGCCGAGCGAGGCGAGCTCCCCCGCCCATTCCTCGACGACCGCGCGGCGCTCGTCCTCGAGGTCGCCCGACAGCTGCGCGTAGCGGGAGACGGCGTCGGCCGTCAGCTCCTGGACCCTCGGAAGCAGCGCGCGCGCCTCGTCGAGAGTGAAGATCCGGCGCGCGGGCGCTTCGCCCTCCGCGGCCGGCGCGTCCTCGCTCTCTCGGACGGCCTCGATGAGGCGAGCCACGGGCTCGGCATCCTCGGAGCCCGCCGTCTCCACGTACTCTTCGAGGGCCGCGAGAGCCTCCGCGTTGCGGCCCATCTTCAGGAGCAGGAGGCCCCGCTCGCGACGAAGTGGGCCGCTCTCGGGCTCGAGGACTTCGGCGAGCTCGAGCGCCGCCAGGGCCTCCTCCAAGCGGTTGCGCCGCTCGTAGGATCTCCGCAGGTTCAGGAGCACGCGCAGGCAGGATCGCCCGCGGCGGGTCCGGCCGCAGGGCTTCGGCCCCGAGCGCGACCGGCGCGCCGAAGATCGCGGCCAGTCGCCGGGACAGCTGCTCTCGCTCGCGGAGCTCGCCGCCGTCGAAGGGGTCGAGGTAGCGGCCGCCGGGAAGGTCCGGCCCGCCGACGACGAAGTGCCCGGGCAACCCGACGCCCGTCAGGCGGAGCCCGACGAGGCGACCGACCTCGAGCGCGACGATGGAGAGCGTGATCGGCATGCCGCGGCGCCGAGCGAGAACGCGCGCCACCGAGGAGTTCGACGGGCTCGTCGTAGGACTCTTCGTCGCCGCGAAACCCTTCCTCCGCGAAGAGCACGCGCAGGAGCGCCGGCAGAAGCCCGTCCCGCCCCGCTTCCCGCACGCGCGCGGCGAGCCCGGCGACCGCGCGTCGCGCGGCGTCGAGATCTTCCGCGGGATCCACGAGACGCGAGACGAGCAGGGCGCCCTCGAAGAGGTCCGGCTCGCCGCTCGGCGGCCAGCGCGCGCCAGCGGCGCAGAAGCTCCGGGTCCGCCGCCACCGTCAGTCCTCCCGGCGCGCGATCGCGACGCCGTCCCGCAGCGGGACGATGACGCGTACGGAATTCCTGGAGCGCAAAGAGCGTCCGGTTGAAGTGCGCGGATGCCCTCGGTCGCGGCGTCGCGGACGGCCGCGTCCACGACCTTGCCCGACCAGAGCACGTTGTCGGCCAGGAGATATCCGCCCCGGCGCACGCGCGGCGCCGCGGCCTTCAGAGCGGCCGGATAGCCGTCCTTGTCGATGTCGATGAAGATCACGTCGAAGTAGCCGGTCGTCTCCTCGAGCGAGCGCGACCGCGTCGCCCGACCTTGATCTCGACGCGGTCGGGCAGGTCCATGCGCTCGAGGTAGCCGCTCGCCCGCTCGGCGTTGTCGGGACTGCCGTCGGTGTAGAAGACCTGGCCGCCCCGGCCCGACGGCCCGCGCGAAGAAGGCGGTCGAGTAGCCGATGGCGCTGCCCATCTCGAAGACGCGGCCGGCGCCGATCGACCGGGCGAGGATCTCGAGAAGCGTCCCGACGGCCGGGCCGACGATCGGGACGTCGTGCTTCGCCGCGTACGCCTCCATCTCGGCCATGACGGGGTCGCGCGGCCGGAAGCAGGTCCAGGATGTACCGGTCGAGCTCCGGCGAAACGAGGGGTCATGCCCTCATCGAATCGCTTCATATAATCGCGCCCCGTGACGTCCGGACCCCGCTCCGCCGAGAAGCTGCTCGCCGAGTTCCCGCCCGCCGGAGCTCGAGGCACTCGTCGCGACCCGGCGCGACCTGCACCGCCACCCGGAGCTCGCCTTCGAGGAGCGCCGGACGGCGGGCATCGTCGCCGAGCGGCTTCGCGCGCTCGGCCTCTCGCCGCGCGACGGGCGTCGGCCGGACGGGCGTCGTCGCGGACCTGGGCCCGGCGAGCGGGCGGCTCCTGCTGCGCGCGGACATGGACGCCCTCCCGCTCACCGAGGCGAACGAGGCGCCCTACGCGTCGCAGGCTCCGGGCCGCATGCACGCCTGCGGCCACGACGGCCACGTGGCGATCGGGCCTGGCCGTCGCCCGAGCGCCTCGTCGCCGAGCGCTCCCGGCGCCGGCCTGCGCTTCCTCTTCCAGCCCGCCGAGGAAGGCCGCGGCGGGGCGCAGGCCTGCGCGGACGACGGCGTCCTCGAAGGCGTCGACGGCGGCGTTCGGCCTCCACCTCTGGAACCAGCTGCCGGTCGGCAAGATCGGCGTCAACCGCGGCGCGCTGATGGCCGCCGTGGACGAGTTCGCAATCGACGTCGAGGGCCGCGGCGGCCACGGCGCCGCGCCGCACGAGACCGCCGACACCATCGTGGCCGCGGCGCGCATCGTCGAGGCTCTCCAGTCGATCGTCTCGCGGGAGATCTCGCCGCTCGATGCCGGCCGTCGTCACGATCGGCTCCATCCACGGCGGCACCGCGTTCAACATCATCCCCGGCTCGGTCCGCCTGACGGGCACGGCGCGCTCCTTCACCGAAGCGGTCGGACAGGGCCCTGCCCGAGAAGATCGAGCGCATCGTGCGCGGCACCGCCGCGGCCTGCGGCGTCGACGGCCCGACTCCGCTACGAGCGCGTCAACGCGGCCACCGTGAACGACCCGAACATGGCCGATCTCGTCATCGAGACGGCGGCCAGCCTGCTCGGCGAGGAAAACGTCGAGACCGACACGCCGCACCCTCGGCGGCGAGGACATGTCCGTGTTCCTCGACCGCGTGCCCGGTTGCTTCTTCTTCGTCGGCTGCGCGCGCGAGGGCGCGCTGCGCCCGCACCACTCGCCCCGCTTCGACATCGACGAGCGCGCTCTCGCCGTCGGCACCGAGGTGATCGAAGCTGTCCTGCGGGAAGCGGGCCGGCGGCTGGCGCTCCGGCGATAGCGGTCCGCGCGTGACCCTCCTGACGCTCGGCGCCCTCGCCGCCTATCTGGCGGCGGTCCTCGCCATCGGGGTCGCGTGGCGCCGGCGAGCCGGTCGCGACGAGGCCTCTTACTTCGTCGCCGACCGCTCCCTCGACACGTTCTGGGGCTTCCTGGGGCTGGCCTCGCTGACGACCGGCGGCTCCACGACGATCGTGCTGGCGGCGCTCGTCTACACGCACGGCGTCTCGGGCCTCTGGCTCGACCTCGCCGGAGCCCTGGGCCTCCTCGCGCTCGGCCTCTTTTTCGCGCGCCGCGTCCGCCGCGAGGGCGCGGTCACGCTGCCCGAGATCATCGGGCGCCATTACGGCGCGGCCGCGCGGCGGGTCGCCGGTGTGCTCGTGCTCGTCTCCGAGATCGTGTGGTTCGCCCTGCTGACCGAGGCGACGCAGGTCGTCCTCACGGCGGCCTTCGGCCTCGCCCCGACGCGCGCCATCGTGCTCTCGACGGCCGTCTTCGTGGCCTACACGTCGCTCGGCGGGCAGTACGCGGTCGTCCGCACGGACCTCCTGCAGTACGGCCTGATGGTCGTCGGCATCCCCGGCGTCGCGGCTCGTCTGTGCGCTCTCGGCCGCAAGGGGGCTCGGCGGGCTGCCGCCCGAGGCGTGGAGCTTTCCGACGTCCCCGACCGTCCACGCCGGCGACATCGCCGCGATGCTCGTGCTCGTCGGGCTGCCGCACATGGTCGGCAGCGACGTCTACCTGAAGCTTCTCTCCTGCCGGGACGAGGAGACGGCGCGGCGCTCGGCCCTTCTCGCGGCGGGCTCCAAGGTCCTCTTCGGGCTGTCGGTCGCGGCGATCGCCCTGGCCGCGCGCAAGGCGCTGCCGCCGGTCGAGGCCGCGAGCGCGCTGCCGGCGGCCGTGCTCGGCTTCGCTCCGCCCGCGCTCGCCGCCTTCGTGCTCGTGGCGCTCGTCGCGACGATGCAGACCTCCGCCGACATCGTGCTCCTCTCGGCGTCGGCCGTGACGGCCCGCGACCTGGCGCCGGCGTTACGCGGCCGCCCGCTCCCGATCACCGCCTCGCGGTCTCTCCCGCCGCTCTTCGGCGCACTCGGCCTCGCGACCGCGCTCGTCCTCGACCGCGACGTGCTCGGACGCTGAGGCTCGGCTACTCGATCTTCGCCGCGGGCCTGATCCTCCCGACGCTCGCGGCGTTTCTGCCCGAGCGCTGGCGCGTGCCCACCCGCGGGGCCATCGCCGCGATGATCGCGGGAGGCGCCACCGCCGCGGCCGGCCGGTTCTCCCCGGCCCTCTCGGGCGGGCGCGATCCGGTCCTCTCGGGACCGCCGTCAACGCGGCCGTCCTCGCCGCGGCGCTCGTCTTGGACCGGCGGGCCGAAGTTCGCGCGTAACGGCCACCCGGGCGCCGGGGAGCGCGGAACCCCCGTCTCCTGCTACTGCCCCGCCATCGGGGCCTCTCCCAGGCACTCGTACGCCGGCTCCTCGGCCGACCGGATCACGGCGAAATCCCAGATGCTCTTCTCGCCCTCGACGTGGCGCAGCGGCTGGTACACCACGACGTGGGCGGGACAGCCCGCGCGCTCGAAATCCACCACCGCGACGCCCGCCTGCTTGATCGACGAGGCGCACGTCGCGCGCGTCGGGGAAGCGCTTCTTGACGAGCTCGACCGGGTCGAGGGCCCAGGCGTCCGCTTTCTTCTGACGCTCCGCCAGGCGCGCCAGGTCGGAGGCGAAAGTCGCCTGGCGAACGAGTCCCCAGTAGGCCAGGTCCTCCTCCGCGCGCTCGCTCCACTCGGGCTCGACGGTTTCGGCCAGAATGCGGAATTTCCGCTCGCCGAAGGCGTACGTCGTCACGAGCGTGAAGCTCCGATACCGGGCCGGCAGGTCCTTGTTGATGAAGGTGTCCACGGCGATCCGCCGGGTCACTCCGTCCGGGCCGAACTCGACGTCCACGCCCGAGCGCGGGGCCGTGATCGAGAGCGTCGTGTCCAGCCGGCCACGGTCGAGGCGGTAGAAGTGCGTCTCGAACAGGCGCGGCTCGCCCGCATGGACGATCTGCAGCGCCACCTGCGGACGATCGTCGAAGCGAAAGAGCACGCTCCGGAAGGCGGAGAGCTGGTCGCACCGCGCGGGCTCGTCCGTCTGCGAGCAGCGCAGCGGCAGGTGCCCCACGAGCAGGAGGCTCCAGTCCGAGCCCTTCCCTTTCTGAAACACGGCGAAGATCGGGTTCTCGAAAGGCAGCTTCGTGCGGGACACGAAGCCAACGACCGGGATGTCGGGCGGCAGGCCCCGGACCGTCCCGATCCCCTCGACGAGCGCCTCGGCCACGCCGTCGTTGTCCAGGTCCACTTCCTCGACCCGCGTGATCTTCGAGAAGCCGACGAATGGATTTTCGTACCGCGCGATGCGCCGCTCGGCGACCGCGCCCCTTCTCTGCGAGACGGGCACCCGCGGAGGCGGCACCGGCGTGGGCACTGGCGTCGGAACGGGAGTCGGCGCCCTCTGCGGCGCCGCGACGGCCGACGCGGCCAGGACCGCCAGCCCGGCTGCGATCACGGCGGCGCCGAGCAGAGGGTTCCTCGGGGTGCTGCGAGGCATCGCGATCGAAGGAATTTACCAGACTTACGGCTCGCGGGCCTGCATTACCCTATGCGCGCCGATGCGCGTCTTCGACTGTCACATTCACGTTCAGCCCTGGGAGCAGATGCGTCCCGGCTCCCGCGCTCTCATGACCGCTGGCCGCCGCGACCTCGCCGAGATTCAGCAGGCTCTCTCGGACCCCGCGGAGCTCTTGCGCCTGATGGACCGCGACGGTGTCGAGCGCGCGGCCCTCATCAACTACGTCGCGCCCGAGGTGATGGGCTTCGACGCCTCGGCCAACGACTGGGTCGCCCGCTACGTGCGCGGGCGCGAGGACCGGCTCCTCTCGGTCGGGTCCGTCCATCCGCGCCACGCTCCGGACTCCGGGGCCGAGGCGCGGCGCCTCTTCGAGGATCTCGGAATCCGGATGCTCAAGATCCATCCGCCCCACCAGCTCTTCGCGGCCAATGCCTACCGCGACGGTCTCGAGGGACTCGGGGCGGTGTACGCCGCCGCCGAGCGGGCCGGGCGGCCGGTCATGATCCACACGGGAACCTCGATCTTCCCGGGAGCCCGCAACCGCTTCGCGGACCCGATGGCGGTGGACGACGTCGCCGTGGACTATCCCGCTCTGAAGATCATCCTGGCGCACGCGGGCCGGCCGCTCTACATGGACACCGCGGTCTTCCTCGCGCGCCGGCACCCCAACGTCCATATGGACCTCTCCGGCATCCCGCCCAGGAAGCTCCTCGAGTACCTGCCGCGGCTCGAGGACATCGCGGACCGCTGCCTCTGGGGCACCGACTATCCGAGCCCGGGTGTCGCCTCCATGCGCAGGAACGTCGAGGACTTCCTGTCGCTGCCGCTCTCGGAAGCGGCTCGACGGCGGATCCTCTGGGACAACGCCGCCGCGCTCTTCGGATAAGCTCGGTCTCATGGCGGAGGGCCGGATTCTCGTCGTCGGCGCCGGGACGATGGGCCGCGGGATCGCCGGTGTCTGCGCTCTCGCCGGGTACGACACCCGGGTCTTCGACGCCGATCCCTCCGCACAGCGCGCGGTGCGGCCGGCCATCGAGTCGTCCTGGAGCCGGGCGATCGACAGGGGCAGGCTCTCGACCGAGGCCGCGGACGCCGCCCGCCACCGCCTGCGCATCGCCGAGCGCCTCCGGGACGCCGCCGATGTGGACTTCGCGATCGAGGCCGTTCCCGAGGCGCTCGACTTGAAGCGCATGGTGTTCTCGGAGCTCGACGACCTCTGCCCCGATCGCACGGTGTTCGGCTCGAACACCTCCTCACTGCCCATCACGCGCATCGCCCACGCGACGGGCCGCCGGGACCGCGTGATCGGTATCCACTTTTTCAACCCCGTTGCGGCGATGCCGCTCGTCGAGGTCGTGCGCGGCAAGGACACCTCCGCATCGACCGAGGCGCGCACTCTCGAGCTCGTCCGCTCGCTCGGCAAGGAGGCCGTCCGGGTATTCGACTCGCCCGGCTTCGCGACCTCGCGACTCGGCGTCGCCCTCGGTCTCGAGGCGATGAGGATGGTGGAGGAGGGCGTGGCCGGAGCGGCCGACATCGACCGCGCCATGGAGCTCGGCTACGGCCACCGGATGGGGCCGCTCAAGACGAGCGATTTCGTCGGACTCGACGTGCGCCTTGCGATCGCCGAGACCCTCGCGGCCGAGCTTGCCGTCGGACCGCTTTCAGCCCCCCGGCATCCTGAGGACGCTGGTTGCCGAGGGGCTGACGGGCAGGAAGGCCGGAGAGGGGTTCTTCCGCTGGGAGGGGGACAGGGCGGTCGGCGAGGGCACGCGCGCCGCCGCCCTCCGGAGGAAACGATGAACGTCAACGACCGGCGGGGCCTGAACCTCGGCGTGGTGCTCGTGGCCCTCGGCGTCTATTTCATCCTGCGACGGTCGCTGCACTTGCACGGCCCGGGACCGATCCTGCTGCTGATCGGCACGATCCTGTTCGCCCTGTCCGCGCTGCGCCGGTTTCGGGGCCCTCTCGTCCCCGCGAGCGTGATGCTCGGCCTGGGCGCAGCCTTTCTGATGCGCGACCCTCTCGAGCCCTGGATGCCGGGCTGGGCCACGCTGCTGCTCGGTATCGGCGCGGGCCTGCTGCTCGCCTCCGGGCTGGATCGCCTCCTCGGCCGCGAGCGCCGGCCGGCGCCTTTCGTTCCCGGACTCGTTCTCGTCGCGATCGCTCTCGTCACGGCGGCCTCCGCAAACCTGAGCATCCCGGAGTCCTTCTCCGACGTGGCGTGGCGCCTCTGGCCGTTCGTGCTCGTCGCAGCGGGCGCCGTGCTCGTGCTCCAGGCCCTGCGGTCCGGAAGTAGCAACTCGTCCCGGTACTGCAGCGGACGGCATTTGGCCGGCACCTACGGTCGCACTTCCGCGAGCACCTGAAGGGATGACGATCGTGGACATGGGCGCCAACGTCGGCACACGGTCCTGTTTTCGAGGCTCGTCGGCGAGAGCGGCGCGGTCTACGCCTTCGAACCGGACCCGCTCTGCTCGAGCATCCTGCGCGACCGGGTGCGCGCGCTCCCGTCCGCCGGCAACGTCCACATCGAAAATGCGGCGCTCGGGGACACGGAGGGCGAGGCGACGCCTATTGCAGCAACGGGACCGGGCCGAGAGCAACCCGCTCGACCGACAATCCCCTTCGAGACCGTCCGAGTGCCGACGCTCTCCCGATGACGTCGAGGGCGCGAGGTGAGCGCGCTGCGGGGGATGCGCGAGATCATGGCCGACCGCCGCCCTCCGGCCTGGATGTTATCGAGTTCTGCCCTCGGCAACGCCGGCGCAGGCGAGAGCCCGGAGGCCTTCTGGCAGGTCCTGGAGGCCGACAGGTACGAGGTCTACGAGATGGACGACCGGTGCCAGCTCCGGAGGATCCGCGACACGGCGGCCTTCACCCGCGAGCACGCGCGCGACCAGATCAACGTGTGGGCCGTGCAGCGGGCCCCGTCTGGATCCGTCGCAGACGCCTAACCCAGGTCCAGGATCTTCGGTGGGGGCTTGGGCGCGGCGGGCGGCGTTTCTTCGGCGCGGCGCTCCCCGAGAAGGCGCGCCGTCACGAGCAGCACCAGGAGCGCGGCCGCGATCTCGAGGGAGAAAAACCCGGTCGCCAGGCGGTGGTAGCGGGCAAGCAGGAGCCGCGCCGGGTCCGACGCCGGAAGATTGTCGATCAGCCCGGGCGCCTCCGCGCGAATCCGGTCGATGGGCGGAATGAGCAGCTGACGGATCACGAGCGCGGCGAAGAAGCCGAGAACCGGCAGGCGGGTCAGCAGGGCCCGGGTTCCCTTCGCGGATTCGCGCGTCAGGAGCCAGGAGGTGGCGAAGAGGACGAGAAAGCTCGCCTCGGCCAGGCCGCACAGCTGCGAGAGGATGGGGCTCTGGAGCGCTCCGGCCATGTCCCGAGTCGGGAGCACCCGGAAGACCGCCGGCGCCACGACTCCGCCGAAGAAGATCGGGGGTGCCAGCGCCATGGCCAGCGCCGCCAGGTGCAGCGCGAGGACGAGCGGCTCGAGCCGGGAGTCGAGCTTCACGGCTCGGCCGCGTATTCCGCGGTGACCCGCGGTGTCAGGCCCGCGGCGTGCGCCCGGTCGAGCAGGAGCTGGACGGCCCGCCGCCCGGCCTCTCCGTATCCCCTCGTCCAGGAGTTGACGTACATGCCGACGAAGCGATCCGCCTTCTCCCGATCCAGGCCCCGGGCATATCGCATCGCGTGGTCGAGCGCCGCCCCGCGGTGGGCCAGCCCGTACTCGATCGAGCGGGAGAGAGCGCGTGAAATACGGCCGATCCGTTCGGCCCCGAGGTCCCGCCGTACGACGTTGCCCCCGAGAGGCAGCGGCAGGCCCGTCTCCTGTTTCCACCAGCGGCCGAGGTCGACGACCTCGACGAGACCCTCCTCCCCGAACGTCAACTGGCCTTCGTGGATGAGCAGCCCCGCCTGGAAGTCGCCCGCGCGCACGGCCTCCTGGATCCGGTCGAACGCCAGCGGCGCGGTGGCGACACCCGGGGCCCAGAGCTCGAGCGCGAGCGCCGCCGTCGTCCACCGCCCTGGCGAGGCGACGACCACCCGGCCCGCGGCGATCTCCTCGCGCGAGACCGGCTCGCGCGCCGCGACGACCGGCCCGTAGCCGTCGCCGAACGATGCGCCGTGCGGCAGGAGCAGGTAGCGGTCGGCCAGGCGCGTGTAGGCGTGGAAGGAAACGGCGGTCACGGCGAGCTCGCCGGCCATCGCGCGCCGGTTGAGCGACTCGATGTCGGACAGCTCGTGCACGAACGCGAGCCCTTCGGTGTCGACGCGCCCTTCGGCGAGCGCGTAGAACATGAAGGCGTCGTCGGAGTCGGGACTGTGAGCGACGGTGATGGTCTCGGCAGAAGTCACCGGGCGATTCTATGACCTCGCGGAGCCTCGCCCGGGCCGCTCCGACTTGACTTGCGCCGCGCGGAACGCCACAATGAACTCAAGAGGCAATTGCAAGGAAATTTTCTTGTACCGAACCGAGAGAAACTTTTAGAATGAAAACGCCGGATGGGTTGCGGCCCATCCGGCGAAGGGACAGAACGTATGACCCATCAATCGTTCGGCAGCGACAGACTGAAGGCGATACGCCCTTTCACGGGGGCGGAAAAATTAGCACCTCGCCCGAGAGCTGTCAATTGGCTGTCGGGAGGGAGGTGACGTAATGGCCACGAAGAAGAAGGCTGCGAAGAAGGCGAAGAAGGCGACCAAGAAGAAGAAGTAAGTCAAGCACTTACGGCTTCGAACACGGTTTCTCGGGGGCCTGCGGGCCCCCTTTTTTTGTCCTCGAACGGAGACGGCCGGGCGGTGTCGAAGGCGCGGTTTCCGGACCCATCTATATCTATATTGATATAGTCCTCGCGTGTCGCTCCCCCACGTCCTCCTCGGCCTTCTGCACGGCGCGCCTCGAACGGGCTACGACCTCGCTCGCGCGATGCGCGAAGAGTTGGATCCAGTCTGGAGCGCCGGCTTCTCCCAGATCTACCCCGCTCTCGCGCGCCTGCGGCGCCGGGGGTGGGTCCTCCTCCGGGTGCTCGGCCCCCGCCATGGCCCCCGCCGCCTCCTCTACCGCGTGACCGCCGCCGGCCGGAGAGAGCTCGCCCGCTGGATCGCCGAGTCGCCGCCACCCCCCCGCGGGAACGACGAAGGCCTCGCCCGGATCGCCCTGCTCGACGCCCTTCCGGCCCCCGAGCGGCGCCGGGCTCTGGCGGCCGCCGAGGCGGTCCTCGCCGCCGAGGTCGCGCGCCTGACGGCCCTGCCTCCGCCCGGCGGCTACCGCAGCCTCGCCCGCCGGGGCTCGATCGAGCGGCACGAGGCGCTGCGCCGCTTGCTGCGGGCCGGAGGCGCGGCGGCGGCGCCGGTCTCCGAGACGACGCGCGGCCGCAGAGCCGTTCGCAAGAAGCGCTGAGCTCCCGAGGGCCTGTCCGGAGGGAAACACGACCAGCTGTCGGACGTATGATCCCTTCAGGCCAGGAGGGGCGCATGAGCGACGAACCGCGCGGCGGGTTCACACGCCGGGATCTGGTGCGAGGCAGCCTCGTCGGCGCCATCGCGGCCAGCGTCGGGGCCAGGGCCGAGGCGGCCGAGTCCGGCCGGGTCGGGCCCGGCGCCGCGCCTCTCGAGCTCACCGTCAACGGAACGGTTCACCGGCTCTCCGTCGAGCCCCGCGTCACGCTCGTGGACGCGCTCCGGGAACGGATCGGCCTGACGGGCACAAAGGTCGTCTGCGGCCGAGGCGCCTGCGGGGCCTGCACGGTACTCCTCGACGGCAAGACCGTCTGCTCCTGCCTGATGCTGGCGCACGAGGCCGCCGGAAAGCCGATCACGACGATCGAGGGCCTCGCCGCGGACGGAAGGCTGACGCCCCTCCAGGAAGCCTTCATCGCCGCCGACGCCCTCCAGTGCGGCTTCTGCACGTCCGGAATGATCCTCTCCTGCAAGGCTCTGCTCGATCGCGAACCCAAGCCGACCCGCCAGGCGATCCGCGAGGCGATCTCGGGCAATCTCTGCCGCTGCGGCACCTACAATCACGTCTTCGACGCCGTCGAGCGCGCCGCCGGGATCCAGAAAGCGGACGCCGCCCCGGCGCTCTCGCCTGCATACCGACTCCTGCCTTCTGCTTCCTCCATCGAAGACGACCCCCGGGTGGCGCAGGCCATCCGCGAAGCCATGGAAGAGGAGGGGCTGGTATGACCGAGAAGATCCGCGTCGGCTTCGACGGCAGCTTCGAGGTCAAGGAGGTCGTCGTCGCGCCGGGCGACCCGGCGCCCTGGGACCCCTCCCGGAAGTTCGCGATCGTCGGAACCCGCGTCCCCCGCCTCGACGGGAAGGCCAAGACGACCGGCGAGGCGAAGTACTCGATCGACGTGCGCCTGCCGGGCATGCTCTACGGGAGGATCCTGCGGTGCCCGCTGGCGGCCGCGACCGTCAGGTCCGTCGATCTCGTCCGCGGCGCGCGGGATGCCCGGCGTGCGCGCGGCCCTCGCCCTCGCCGAGCCGGGTGAGAAGGTCCGCTTCGCCGGCCAGGAGATCGCGGCGGTGGCCGCCGACACCCCCGAGCAGGCCGACGACGCCCTGGCGGCGATCCGCGTCGCGTACGAGCCGCGGCCGTTCGTGGTCGGGCTCGAGGCGGCCCGCAAGCCGGATGCGCCCCTCGTCTTCGAGGGCAAGGCCGAGACGAAGACCTCGGCCGGCGACGTGGAGTCGGCGCGCAAAGGGCCTCGCGCGAAACGGCAACGTCCACGGGCCCCGCTCGACGGCCAAGGGCAACGTCGAGGAGGGGTTCAGGAAGGCCGACGCCGTCGTCGAGGCGACCTACGTGACCCAGGTCCAGACGCACACGGCTCTCGAGACCCACGGCCTCGTGGCGCGCTGGGACGGCGACGAGCTGACGGTCTGGGCTTCGACACAGGGCATCTTCGGGGTCCGCGACGAGCTCGCGGAGACCCTGAAGATCCCGGTGTCGAAGATCCGCGTCATCACGGAGTACATGGGAGGAGGCTTCGGAGCCAAGTTCGGCGCGCGGATCGAGGGCCTGACCGCGGCCCGCCTCGCGAAGGAGGCCGGCGCCCCGGTCAAGCTCTTCCTCGACCGCAAGGAGGAGCAGCTGGCGACCGGAAACCGCCCCTCCTCGGTCCAGACGGTCAAGGCGGGGGCCACGAAGGACGGCAAGCTCACGGCCCTGCAGCTGACCGTCTACGGCGACGGCGGCACCAACGGCGGCACGGGAACGTCGGGCCCGATCAAGAACGTCTACGCCTGCGACAACCTCAAGGTGGACGAGTACGACGTCTTCACCAACGCCGGCCCCTCCACCGCCATGCGCGCGCCCGGGCACCCCCAGGGCGCCTTCGCCCTCGAGGCGACGATGGACGAGCTCGCCCGCGCGATCGGCATGGACCCGCTCGAGTTCCGGATGAAGAACGACCCCTCGGCGGTGCGCCGCGAGGAGTTCCGCATCGGCGCCGAGAAGATCGGCTGGAAAGGGCGCGATTCCCGGCGGCAGGCGCCGGACCCGTGGATCCGCCGGGGCGTCGGCGTCGGCGCGGCTGTCTGGTACAACACCGGCGACACGGGCCCGCGGGCCACCGTCACGATCCACCGCGACGGCTCGGCCGAGGTCGAGCACGGCGTGCAGGACCTCGGAACCGGCTCGCGCACGATGGTCGCGATCGTCGCGGCCGAGGAGCTCGGGCTTCCGCTCGAGAAAGTCTCGGTCTCGATCGGGGACACGCGGCTGCCCTACGGGCCCGAGTCGGGGGGCTCGACGACGACGCCCTCGAGCGCGCCGACCATCCGCCGCGCCGCCTACCAGGCGAAGAAGGGCCTTGCCGAAGCCGTCGCGAAGGAATGGAAGGTCCCGGCGGATTCGGTCACCGTCGCCAGCGGCGTCGTCTCGGTGCCCGGCGACCCGAAGCACAGCCTCCCCTGGGCCGAGGCCTGCAAGCTGCTGCCCGGCCAGGGCGTCTCGGCGACGGCCGAGCGCGCCGAGAACCACGAGGACGCCTGGAAGCGCTTCACGACGGGCGCCCAGTTCGCCGAGGTCGAGGTGGACACGGCGACCGGAAAGGTCCGGGTCGAACGCGTCGTCGCCGTCCACGACTGCGGCGTCGTCGTCAACGCGCTCGCGACCGAGAGCCAGGTCCAGGGCGGCGTGATCCAGGGCGTCTCGTACGCCCTCTACGAGGACCGCGTGCTCGACCGCCAGACCGGCCGCATGGTCAATCCCAACGTCGAGTCGTACAAGATCGCGGGCGCCCTCGACGTGCCGGAGATCGACGTGACGCTCGTCTCCGTCTGGGACGGGATCAACAACACGAACTCGGTCGGCATCGGCGAGCCGGCCACCGTGCCGACCGCCGCGGCCATCGCCAACGCCGTCTCGCACGCGGTCGGGGCGCGCATCCGGCAGCTGCCGATCACGCCGGAGGTCGTCCTGGCGGCCGTGGAAGAGGCCCGAACGAAGGGAGGTCGGGCATGAAGCCGTTCGTCCTCGTTCATCCCCGCACCCTCGCCGACGCCGCCCGCCAGTCGGCCCCGTCCGACGCCGAGGTGAAAGCCGGCGGCGTGGACCTGCTCGACCGCATGAAGGAGGGCCTCGACAGCCCGAAGACCGTCGTCTCGATCATCGAGATCCCGGGCCACGACCGGATCGAGGCCGGGCCCCCGGCGAGGATCGGCGCTCTGGCCACGCTGGCGCTGCTCGCCGAGGACGCGGGCCTGCGCAAGTCCTATCCGGCCCTCTCGGAGGCCGCCGCCGGAGCCGCCACGCCCCAGATCCGCCACATGGCGACCCTCGGGGGGAACCTCTGCCAGCGGCCGCGCTGCTGGTATTACAGGCTGGAGGAGTTCGACTGCCGCAAGAAGGGCGGCAACGAGTGCTTCGCGCGCGACGGAGAGAATCGTTTCCACGCGATCTTCGACACCGACCTCTTGTGCTGCTGCGTGCATCCGTCGGCCACAGGAACGGCCCTGCTCGCGTACGGGACGACGCTCGACGTCGTCGGGCCGAAGGGCCGGCGGAAGCTCCCGATCGACCGTTTCTTCTTCCGCCCCGTGGGCGACGCGACCCGCGAGAACACCCTGGCAGCCGGCGAGATCGTCGAGGCCGTCTCGATCCCGGCCCCATCCGCCGGATCTCGCTCGGTCTACCGCAAGCTCAAGGAGAAGGAGTCCTTCGACTGGCCCCTCGTCGAGACCTGCGTCGCCCTCGCGATCACGGGGGGCGTCGTGCGCAACGCGCGCGTCGTCTTCGGGTCGGTCGCCCCGACGCCCTATCGCTCGAAAGCGGCCGAGGCCGCGCTCGAAGGCGGACGGCCCTCGGAAGAGCTCGCCCGCCGTGCCGCCGAGGCGGCCGTCCGCGACGCAAAGCCGCTCGGTCAGAACGCTTACAAGGTGCCACTCGCCAAGGTGGAGCTCGAGCGCGCCCTGCGCCAGGCCTTCGCCTGAGCCGGCTTACCACCTACCGGCCGATGACCGACGATCCGCTGGCCCCGATGCGGCGCTTTGCGAAGCCCGCCGGCGAAGGCAGGCTCGAGGCGGATCCGTTCCTCTGCCGTCACCTGCGGACGAAGACCTGGCTCGCACCCGATGCCTTCGGCCAGGGCGACCCACGGCAGTCGCCCTCGACCGCCCAGTACTGGTGCCTGCGCACGATGCGCTCGAGCGGGCCCGACGGAGACCTTGCCGTGCCCGAGGCCTGCACCGACGAGCGGATCTGCTTCGAAGCTGCGGTGAGCAAGGGGGAGAGAGCTGACCCGAGCGAAGCAAGGGCCAGCCGGAGGGCGCGCAGTCAGCGCTTCTTCAGGTCCATCAGCACCTGGCGGGCCACGGCCTTGAGTGTGTCGAAGACGCCCGCACCAGTGGTGGCCACCGCCTCGAAAGTGGGTTCGCGCTTGATGTTCAGGCGCCGGTACAGCTCGTCGGCCGGCATCGCCGTGGGCAG
This sequence comes from uncultured Acidobacteriota bacterium, assembly GCA_963724465.1. Taxonomy (GTDB): domain Bacteria; phylum Acidobacteriota; class Thermoanaerobaculia; order UBA5066; family Gp7-AA6; genus DAHUXD01. The sequence continues at coordinate 153,671 of CAVRUT010000003.1, forward strand.
GTCCCGCTTGTTGAACTGTAGGACGTACGGCATGTTGGCGATGTCGTAGCCCTGGTCCTTCAGGTTCTTGTCGAGGTTACGTATCGACTCGATGTTCGCTTCGAGGCGCGCCTCCTGGGAGTCCGCCACGAAGACGACGCCGTCCACGCCCTTCAGGATGAGCTTTCGCGAGGCGTCGTAGAAGACCTGACCGGGCACCGTGTAGAGGTGGAAGCGCGTCTTGAAGCCCTTGACGGTGCCGAGATCGAGGGGCAGGAAGTCGAAGAAGAGCGTGCGGTCGGTCTCGGTCGCGAGCGAGATCAGCTTGCCCTTGGCCGAGGGGTTCGTGCGGTCGTAGATGTACTGCAGGTTGGTCGTCTTCCCGCACAGGCCGGGGCCGTAATAGACGATCTTGCAGTTGATCTCCCGAGCCGCGTAGTTGATGAACGTCATCGGGACACCGTCACCGGAAGGTCAAACGCGGGGCGCAGAACGCTACTCCGAGAAGAGACGGTCGATGTCTTCGTCCGTGATCTCGGCGAAGGGAGAGTCGAAGTCGGTGGCCACGACCTGCTTCTCCTTCTCGGCCTTGCGCGCGATGTCCTCGAAGATCTTTTCGAGCTCGGACATCGCCCGTCGAACACGGAGGCGGACGAGTCCCAGTGAGGTCCGCTCGTCGAAGATCACGACGAGAATTACGCGCTGAGCGACGATGGAAATGTGGATGTTGTCCCGCTCCCCCTCGTGGAACAGGATCGAGAACTCGCGCTCGCCGATCAGGCGGGCGAGCCCGTCCGTGGCGGCGACGTTTCCGGCCGTCAGGGAGGCGAGCGAGGTCGTGTCGAGCGTCGTGAGGTCCCCGACCGCCGCGATCTGCTGGCCGTTCTTGTCAACGAGGAACACCACGTTCGCGTTGGCGTCCGAGGCGAGCCGCGAGAGCGAGTCCTTGATCTTGCGAAACTCGTCGTCGTACAGGACGAGGTCGGGCAGCGTCATCGATTAACTATTTCTCCAGTCTGAGTTTATTGTACAGCACTCGGCCTTGGGCCCTCGGCCGCCGCGTGCTAGAGCTCCCGCCTGTTCTCCAGCGACCGCGCCATCGTCACCTCGTCGGCGTACTCGATGTCTCCGCCCACGGGAAGCCCGAAGGCGATCCGCGTGATCCGCGCTCCCGTCTCCTTCAAGCGCCGCGCGAGGTAGAGGGCCGTCGCTTCCCCTTCGACGTTCGGGTTGGTCGCGATCACGACCTCCTTGACTTCGGGTGTGACACGGGCCACAAGCCCCGCCACGTCGATGTCGTCCGGACCGATCCCCTTCAGGGGCGACAGGGCCCCCCAGAGAACGTGGTAGCGGCCCTTGAACTCGCGCGTCTTCTCGATCGCCGCGAGGTTGCCGGGCTCCTCGACGACACACAGGATCCCGGCGTCGCGGCGGGGATCCGAGCAGATCTCGCAGGGATCCTCCTCCGTGAGCGTGTTGCAGACCGAGCACCGTCGAACGGCCGCGCGGGACTCGCGGATGGCGCTGGCCAGGCGCTCGGCCTCCTCGTCGGACGATCGCAACAGGTAGTACGCCAGCCGCGCCGCACTCTTCGACCCGATGCCGGGCAGGCGCTGGAACTCGGCGGCCAGGCGCTCGAGGCTCTTCGGGGTTCCGGCCAACGGACTACCGCATTCCCGGCAGCATTCCGCCGAGCAGCGACGCCGTCTTCCTCTGGACCGCTTCGTCCACGCGGCGCGAGGCTTCGCGGGAGGCCGCGAGGATGAGGTCCTGGAGCGTTTCGACGTCCTCGGGATCGACGGCGGCCTTCTCGATGTGCACCGCGAGGACCTCCTTGGTTCCCGACATCTCGATCCTGACCATTCCCCCGCCCGCGGTCGCCTCGATCCGCAAGGCCCCGAGCTCTTCCTGCATCTTGCTCTGCATGGCCTGGGCCTGCTGCATCATCTTTTGAATGTTCATGGTCGCTGCGCGACGTAGACCGTGAGCCGTGAACCGTGAGCCGCCGGTTTCCTCGGCTTACGGCTTACGACTTACGGCTTACGATCGGTCACTCCTCCTCCTTGATCTCGGTCAGCTCCCCGTGAAAGAGCTCCATCGCCGAGCGAACCATCGGGTCCGACTCGGCCCGTGTGCTCGCGCGCTCGCGAGCGATCGTCGCGCGTGGCACTTCCCGCGCTGCCTTGCCGAGATCGCCGTCCGCCGGAGGGCCGGTCTTGAGCACGATGCGCATCGGCCGGCCGAAGGCCTCCCGGGCCACCTCGCCGAGAAGCCGCTTCGCGGCTTGGTCCTCGAGGGCCTCCTTGGCAGCGGCGCGGTCGATCCCGAAGCGCAGCACGAGGTCGTCTCCGGCGGACGAGATCGACTCGGCCAGGCTCACCTGCGCGGCGGTCACGCGGCGCCGCGAGTCCAGAATCTCGTGAAAGCGCTGGAGCGGGTCGCCCCCGGGCGGGACGGTCGACGCCGCCGGCTCCCCCGGCTCGGGCTCGACCGGGACGAGCGACACGATTCGCGGACCGGCCGACGCCGGCCGCGGTGACGCGGCGGGCGGGGGGACGAACCGCCCGCTCCGGCCGGCAGACCGGCCAGGGTGGCTTCGATCCCGCGCAGTCGCGGCAGCTCGGCGAGCTTGAGCACGAGCATCTGGACCGCCAGGGCAGGGTCGTCCACCCGACGCGCGAGCGCGTCGGCCTCGAGCGCCAGCGACACGGCGCGCAGGAGGTTGTCGTAGGGCATCGCTTTCGACAGGACGGCCACGCGCTCGCGCTCCTCTTCCGGAACGTCCGCCATGGCTCCGGCGGCGGCCATCAGAAGGCGCCTCAGCAGGGCCACGAACTCCTTGAGAACGTGCCGGGGATCGGCGCCCGCCTCCGTGAGCCGCCCGAGGTGAGCGATCGCGGCCGCCCGGTCGCCCCCGGCCACCGCCGAGTACATGCCCTCGAGCAGCTCCCGGTTGACCAGGGCCAGGATCTCCGCACACCGCGCCTCGTCCACGGCCCCGCCGGCGACCGTCGCCGCCTGGTCGAGCAGCGAAAGCCCGTCCCGCAGGCTCCCCTCGGCGGCCGACGCCAGCAGGCGCAACGCCCCCGGCGTCGCGTGGATCTTCTCGGCCTTCGCGACCTTCTGGAGCTGCGCGGCGATCTCCTTGACGGTCAGAGTCCGGAAGGCGAACCGCTGGCAGCGCGAGACGATCGTGGGTGGGATCTTGTGGAGCTCCGTGGAGGCGAGGATGAACCGCGTGTGCGGCGGCGGCTCCTCGAGGGTCTTCAGGAGAGCGTTGAAGGCCTCGTTGGTCAGCATGTGAACTTCGTCGATGATCGCGATGCGGAAGCGGTCGCGCTGCGGAGCGTACCGGACCGTTTCGATCAGCTCGCGGGCGTGCTCGATCTTGCGGTTGGAGGCGCCGTCCATCTCGAGGACGTCGAGCGAGTCGCCTCGGTCGAGGATCTCGCGGCAGGAGGCGCATTCGCCGCACGGCCGGACCGTCGGCCCCTTGTCGCAGTTGAGGGCCCGGGCGAGCATCCGCGCCGTCGAGGTCTTGCCGACCCCGCGCGGCCCGGTCAGCAGGTAGGCCGAGGCGACGCGGCCTTCGGCGATGGCGTTCGAAAGCGTCCGCGCGACGGCCTCCTGGCCGACGAGGTCCTCGAAGGTCCGAGGCCGCCATTTTCTGGGGAGCGCGACATGCATGGAGCGTTGTTCCGAGTCGACAAAAATTCCGGCGGCCGAAGATGAGCTCAGGTTGACCTGCGGCGCACGGGGGCGCCTCCTGATCGCTGCTTCCTTCCGGACCTGACGAGGTTCGGAGACTTCCGTCGCGCAGGGCCCGAACTCATCCTCGGCCGCCGGGGAACGGATTCTATCTCAGGAGGCGGGAAGCCGGACGCGTCACCGCCTGCCGCCGGTCACGAGCTGCACGAGGAGCGCCAGGCCGAAGAGGAGGCCGGCGACGAGGTCGGTCCCGCCGAATGCGCCCTCGGGCGGCACGGGCCAGGCGCCGAGGACCGAGCCGATCGTGAAAACCAGGGCGAAGAGCGCAAGCCACACCAATCCCGCCGCGCCGAGGCGGGTGGTCGGCGAGAGCGGGCTCACTCCTTCTTTCCGCACCGCGCGCGCACGAAGCCCATGACCGCGTCGGCGAGGTTCTTCGGGATCTCGCGAGGCTTGAGCATCCGCAGGGTCCGGCCCGTGGCCCGATAGCTCTTCAGGAACACGACGCACGGCGGACAGTGCTGGAGGTGCCTCTCGAGCTCCTGGCGCTCGGGCGCGGGCATCGAGCCGTCCTCGTACTCGACGAGGTACTCGAGAATCAGGCTCTTGCAGGTGATCTCGTCGTGGGTCATGGGGCGGCCATCCGTTCGCCCGCCTGCGGCGGGGCGGTGAGCTCGAGCATGCGGTCCCGCACGTACAGGCGCGCCCGATGCAGGCGCGATTTCAGGGCGGGGACCGAGATCTCCAGGATCTCCGCGACGTCGGCCGGCTTCATCTCCTCGACGTCCACCATCCAGATCGCGTCGCGGTAGGTGTCGGGTAGTTCGGCGATGAAGGCTTCCGCCCGCTCGGCGAGGTCACGGGCGATGGCCTCGCTCTCGGCGCCCTCGACGAAAGCCGCGAACTCCGGCGAGCTCGCCCGGCCGTCTTCCCGGAAACGCGGCAGGTAGTCTTCCAGGGAGACCGTGATCGCGGGTTTTCGACGACGGGCCCGCGAGTAGGCCGCGTTCAGGGCCACGCGGTAGAACCAGGAGAAAAACTTCTTGGACTCATCGAACGTCCCGATCTTGCGGTAGAGGGTCAGAAAGGCGTCCTGCGTGGCCTCCTCCGCGTCCTCGGCGTTTCGGAGGACCCCGTACGAGAGCGAATAAATACGGGCGTTGTAGCGCTCGACCATTTCCCTGAAGGCCTGATCGTCCCCCCGCTTGATGCGACGCACCAACTCGAGATCCGAGGCGTTCTGATCTTCGTGTACCGCCATAGGAACTATGCTGCCTACCGACCCTCCGGTTCCGAAATGCCTACAACAGTCTCATTATTTCAATGGCGGAGAGGGGGGGATTCGAACCCCCGGTACGTTTTGCGCACACACGCTTTCCAAGCGTGCTCCTTAAGCCACTCGGACACCTCTCCGGGGGCGGGGAATCCTACAACAGGGCCCCAGATCTCGGCGAACAGGTCCATGCGAGTAAACGCCGCGCTGCGCGCGGCGTTGCCTACTGCCGCGGGTCTGCCTTCGCTGGTCGGCTCCAAGCGTGCTCCTTAAGCCACTCGGACACCTCTCCGGGGGCGGGGAATCCTACAACAGGGCCCCAGATCCCGGCGAACAGCTCCATGCGAGTAAACGGCCTGCGGCCGAGGGTGCCGCAGCGTAACCCTTGAACCGGGGTTACACTGGGGCCGGCGGCGGCATGACCGAGAAGACCGAAAGAGCCGAAAAGACCGAGTTCCTGTTCCTCGCGGGCCAACCCTGTCTCGACTTTCTCAACACGCGGCCGGTCGTCAAGGGGCGCGCCGTGGAACTGCTCACGAGCCTCGACGAGTTTCTCCGCTGGCTGACCCGCGCCGGACGGATCGACGCGCGCGGCGCGGCCGACGCTCTCAAGCGATGGAGCGACGCCTCGGAAGGCACCCGCATCGTGGAGCGGGCGCGCGGGTTTCGCGAGACCCTGCGCCACATGACCGAAGGCCTCGTCCGTGGCCGCGGCGTCTCGACGGAGGGCCTGGCGGCCATCAACTTCATCCTCGCAGAAAACGACGGGAACCTGCGGCTCGAGCGGCAGGGCGGCGGTTTCCGGACCCGCTTCGCGGCCCGGCCCACGAGCGCCATCACCCTGCTCGGCAGCGTGGCCGAGGCCGCGGCCGACCTGCTTTCCCGCTCGGACCTCGGCCTCGTACGGCGTTGCGGCAACCCGGAGTGCGTCCTCTTCTTCTACGACACGACCCGCAACCACCGCCGCCAGTGGTGCGCGATGGGCACCTGCGGCAACCTCATGAAGGTCCGCGCGTTCCGCAAGCGCCACCGCAAGAACCGCCCCGCCCCCTGACCGGCGGCGCGAGGTGTGAGGTTCGTCACAGGCGCCTGTCCGCCGCGGGTGGGACAATCCGGTCACACGTCCATGCGTCCGAAGGCCCCGAATTCCCCTGCTCCGCGGGAGCCCGCGGATCGTAGAACGGCTCAATTCGAGGTCGTTCCCGATTCCGTCGAGGGAGCCCGACCGTTTCGATGGCGAAGTCACCTCGGTCACCCCGCGGCGCCGCAGCACCGATCCGGGACCCGAAGCCAACATCATCCTGATCGCGCACCCGAAGGGGCTGGGCCTCGGGACCCGCTACCGGTTTCGCCCGGGCTCGACCGTGATCCTGGGTCGCGCGAAGAACGTGGACGTCAGCCTTCCCGAGGTCTCCGCGATCTCGCGCAAGCACGCGTCGCTGACCTACCGGGTCGAATCGGTCGTCCTCGAGGATCTTGGCAGCACCAACGGGACGTTCGTCAACGACGTCCGCATCGAGCAGCCCACCCTCTTGAAGAGCGGCGACCGGTTCCAGATCGGCGCCGTCCACTTCAAGTTTCTCCAGGAGCGGGACGTCGAGAACGCCTACTTCCAGGCCATCCACGAGATGATGGTCCGCGACGGCCTGACGCAGATCTCGAACAAGAGAAAGTTCGAGGACGAAGCCGTTCGCGAGGTCGCGCGCGCTCGGCGCTACGGCCGGCCGCTGTCGCTGCTGCTCTTCGACGTCGACCGCTTCAAGTCCATCAACGACGAGCGCGGGCACCTCTGCGGGGACTTCGTCCTCAAAGAGGTCGTGCGCCTCGTCTCGGACTTCTTCCGCAAGGAGCAGGTCTTCGCGCGCGTCGGCGGCGACGAGTTCGCCGTGCTGACACCGGAGGCGCGCCTCGACGGCGCCAGCATCCTCGGCGAGCGCCTGCGCAGCCGGGTGGCCAATCATGACTTCGACTACGCCGGAACGTCGTTCCACGTCACCTGCTCGTTCGGGATCGCGGAGCTTCTGCCCGACATGAAGTCTCCCCAGGAGCTCTACGAGGCCGCCGACCGTGCGCTCTACGCGGCCAAGCGCGCCGGCCGCGACCGGGTCGAGACATTCGTCCGGCCCGCCGTGCGCTCCGTCGGCTAGGGTCGCCCGCTAAGACTCCGCGGCCAGCCGCCGCAGCGTCTCGAAGCTGTAGATCCCGTCGTTGTGGCCGTCGGCCCAGTCGATCTGGAGGGCGTACGCCCCGACGCGCCGGTGCGCCGTCGCCTGGAACGAGCGCGGCGTCAGCGGCCGCTCGGGCCCGCGGTAGACGTTGCCCATGATGTCCTTCTCGCCCTTGCACATCGCGCACGGGCACTCGCGGCGCAGCTTCTCGAGCGGAAAGTAGCTCTCGCGTCCCGTCGGCCCACACGACCACGAGCTCGTTGCCGACGAGGAGGATTTCTTTGGGAACGGCGGTGGCCACGCGAGCTACTTCACGCCCTCGGCGAGAAAGAGGTCCGAGAGGATGCGGTTGTAGGAGTAGACGTAGGCCTTGCCGTCCGGCGTGATGCGGGGCGGCGAGATCGCGTTGATGCCGGCCGGGTCGGGAGGCGTCAGCTCCTTCCAGAGCTCGCGCTTCCCCGTCGCCAGGTCGAGCCGCGAGACGCGCGCGGGATACTCGCCGCGCTTGTAGATGTACAGAGACTTTCCGTCCTCGGTCCAGCCGAGCGGAGTCTCGAGGCCGACCAGCGCCGGGATCGGCGTCGGCTCGCCCCCGTCGATCGGATAAAGGTAATTCCGGCGGTCGGGTCCGACCGCGACGACGAGCTTCCCGTCGCGCGAGACCGTGCCGTTGACGGCCCGATACCCCTCCGGGGAAATGGCTCGCGGCTTGCCGCCCTCGACGTCCCGCAGGTAGAGCCGGTTGCCGCGGCCCTTCTCGGATGCCGTCACGAGGATGCGCTTTCCGTCGGGAAGGAAGTCTGCACCGGACGCCATGAGGCCCTCGATGGGAAGCTGCCTCGGCTGCCCGGCGCCAGTCGGGAGCAGCACGAGCTTGCCGCCCGTGGTGATCCCGACGAACGCGGCGACCCAGCTGCCGTCGGGCGAGATCGAGAAGCCGGTCCCGTCGCCCAGCCGCACCGGCGGCGAGCCGTCCATGTCCCGCAGGTAGTTGGAGTAGCCGGGGCCTCCACCCTCCCCCGATTCCGAAAACGCGACCTTGCGCCCGTCGGGCGAGAGGGCAGTACACGCTGGACCAGTCCAGCCACGAAAGGTCGCGCTCCTTCTCGGCGCCGGGCGCCTTCCCCAGAATGCCCGAGCGCAGCGTGTCGTGACAGATCAGGACCCGGCCGTCCCGGGCCACGTCCTGGAGCGTCAGGTTCCCGGTCACCCGGACGAGGAGCCTTTGCGCTCCCGCGGGAGTGACCGCCCAGAGGGCTCGATTGCCGCCGACCTCGGCCGCCGTGAACCAGATCTCGCTCGCGTCCGGCGACCACGCGAGTCCGCCCTCCGTCGCAAACTCCTTCGTCAGCGTCGTCTTCTTTCCCGAGAGGTCGACGAGGGCGACGGATCCGCCGTCGTCGCCTGCTGGCGGGATGGTCCATGAACGCGATGACGCCGCCCCTCGGGGACACGCGCACGTCGCTCAGCCACCCGCTCGTGTCGTAGAGGACCTTGCCGATCGGGCACTCGAGGCGTGCGCGGCCGGCCACCTCGCGGACGATGGCAAATCCCGATCCGTCCGAAAGCCAGCTCGCGCTCTGGACGTCGTCCTGGATCTCACGCGGCGTCCCACCGCCCGTGATGCCGATGCGCGCCAGCATGCCAATGCGCTCGAAGGCGCCGGCCGAGCGCTGGTTGAGCCCGACCGCGAGCTCGCCCGGCTGCCGAGATCGCCAGGACGTCGGCGCCCTTCAGGCCGAAAGGCCGCGATTCCGGGCTGTCGAGCCGGGCGACGAAGATCTCCGACGGGCCGGCCCTCCCAGGCTCGCCGAGTAGAGGATCGTCTGACCGTCCGGCGCGAACCGGGCCGAGTAGATCTGGCCTCGCTGGAAGGTGAGCTGGCGGAACGACGGCAGCGCGTTCGGCCGCGCCTTCTTGCCGGCAGCGAAGGCGGCGAGGCCGACGGCGATCGCCAGCGCCGCCGCCACGAGCAGCGACGGCCAGCCGCTTCCGACCCGCGCGCATCGCCGCCGCCGCGGCCTCCGTGTGGTCGGTCGTCGACGACAGGGAGGCCTCCGAGAGGTGGTCGCGGACGTCCGCGAGGTCGCGCGCAAGGTCCTTGGTCGTTCCGAACCGGTCCTCCGGGTCCTTCGATAGGCAGCGCTCGACGATCCAGCGCACCGGCGCGGGCACGCGGGCGTTCAGCTGCGACACCGGCTCCGGCTCCTCGCGGATGATCGCCGTCAGCGTCTCCGCCGTCGTCCCGCGCTCGAACGCGCGCTTGCCCGTCGCCATCTCGTACAGAATCGAACCGAACGAGAACTGGTCCGACCGAAAGTCGAGCGGCCGTCCCGCCGCCTGCTCCGGCGACATGTACCCGACCGTCCCCATCACCATCCCGGGGCGTGTCGGCTCTCCCGCCGCCGTCTGAAGCGCCGAGACCTCCTGGTCCTCCGGCGTCATCAGCTTCGCCAGCCCGAAGTCCAGGATCTTGGCGTGGCCGTGCTTGGACACCATCACGTTGGCGGGCTTCAGGTCCCGGTGCACGATCCCCGCCGCGTGCGCCGCCGCAAGGCCCTCGGCGATCTGGGTCGCGAGCTCCAGCAGCTTGCGCGTCGGCACCGAGCCGGACGCCGTCAGGTCCTTCAGCGTCCCGCCCTCGACGAGCTCCATCGCGATGTAGACCGTCTCGTTCGCCGCCCCGATGTCGAAGATCGTCAGGATGTTCGGGTGCGACAGCGCCGAGGCCGCCCGCGCCTCGCGCTCGAACCGCGACCGCCGCTCCGCGTCCGCGGCCAGCTCCGCCGGCAGCACCTTCACCGCCACGTCGCGCTTCAACCGCTCGTCCCGCGCCCGGTACACCTCCCCCATCCCTCCGGCGCCGATGGGCGCGAGGATCTCGTAGGGGCCGAGCTTCGTTCCGGCGGTCAGTGTCATCGGGCCGCGGGGATTCTAACCGGGGATCACTTCGCGCCGGCCACGAGCTTTTGGAAGCGCGGGTTGCCGCGAAGGGCTTCGAAATTCGGATCGATCGCGAGCCACGCCGGCGTGACGTAGTAGCCGGGAGCCTTCACTGCGAGCTCCAGCTGGCGGACGGCCTTCTCGGGCTCGCCGACGAGTGTGTCGACCCGCGCGAGCAGATGCTTGACGTAGCCGTTCTCGGGCCAGAGCTGCACGGCTCGCTCTCCTTCCCGGATCGCAGCCTCTTTTTCGCCGAGGTAGGCCAGCGCCAGTCCGAGAAAGGCGTGGAGCTGCGCGTCGTCGGGAGCGGACCGGAGTTGCTCCTCGCTTGCCTTTCTCGCCTCCTCGGCATGGACGCGAAGGTTCCGCGCGTCGCCCTTCAGAGCATCCGCTTGAGCCATACAAATCCCCCAGGCGGCACGATTGCCGTCGAACGCGCTCGGAGTCAGGCGAAGGAGAAGCTCTCTCTGCTCGGCGTCGAGCACCCACGCCAGATCGCCGTAGCTCGCCAGGTAGGCCACGAGGGCCGTCGGCTCGACCACCCTGGCCGCCGTGGCGACCGTGGCCCGGGCTCCGGCGAGGTTCCCCTCCGCGAGGAACGACGTGCTCTTCAACCCGATCATCCCGAGGTGATCCGGCGCCAGGGCGAGGCCGCGATCGAGCACCTCTCTTGCCTCCGCATCGCGCCGCGCGAATGCGAGCATCCGGCCGAACAGATAAAGCACAGCCACCGAGCGGGGGTCGAGGCGCTCGGCCTCGCGAAAGCGCTCCACAGCCGCGTCGGGCTGGGTCTGCGTGCGCGCGATGCCGACCAGGGCGGCCACGTTCGTGGGCGCCAGTCGCTGCGCTTTCGTGTACTGCTCCAACGCGTCCGCGTGGCCGATGAACCACTCGTAGTCGCCGCGAGCGAGGTACCCTTCCGGACGGTCGGGGGCGATCGCCACGGCCCTCTCCGCCGACTGACGGGCACGCTCGGCCAGGTCGGGCGTGGGTGCGGAGAACCTGTAGAGAAGGCTGGTCGCCCGCGATATCTGGGCCCAGCCGACGGCAAATCCGGGATCGAGCGCCACGGCCTGCTCATAGAAGCCCAGCGCCTTGCGCAAACTGGGCGGATCGTTGACGCCCATCCCCCGCGACGCCTCCTCGCCTTTGAGGAACGCGTCGTAGGCGGCGAGGTTGCCAGTCGGCTTTTCGGACAGTCGCTTCTCCTCGCTCGCCCCGAGGGCTACGCCGAGCGCCTGCGCGACACGCGACGCGATGTCCGATTGCACCTGGAAGACGTCCGTCAGCGCCGCGTCGAACGGTTGCTGCCATCGCGAGGTCGGGGCCGGCCCGCCCGACACTTCCACGAGCTCGGGACTGACCTCCACGCGGCTTGCCGTGCCCTTCTGCCAGCGCACGGTCGCCGTCAAGAGATAGCGCACGCCGAGCTCGTCGGCGATCTGCTTCGGCGTCTTCGTGGTCTTCCTGTACGGCGTCGAGCTCGCCCGCGCGATCACCTCCACGCCCGGCAGGGTCGTGAGCTTTCCGCGCACCGCGTCGGAGATGCCGTCGGCGAAGTAATCGTCCTCGGCCGAGCCCAGGTTCTCGAATGGCAGAACGGCGACGCGCTTGTGGCCTCCCCCTTCCACCGCCGCACGGCGCGGCGCCCGCTTCGTGGGCGCGAGCCAGACCCTCGGCGACCTGCGGCGCGATCTGGAGCAGTTCTTGATCGGCAGCGGGCCGCTCGCGAGCAGCTCCCGCAGCGTCGTCCCGTCCACCAGCTCCATGGCGATGTACGGACACGCCGCTCTCGCCGCCGATGTCGTGGATCGTGACGATGTTGGGATGGTTCAACGCCGAGGCCGACCGCGCCTCCTTCTCGAACCGCCGCAGCCGCTCCTGGTCCGACGCCAGCGACTCCGGCAGCACCTTGATCGCCACCTCGCGCGCCAGGCGACTGTCACGCGCCCGATACACCTCCCCCATCCCGCCTACGCCCAGCGGCGCGACGATCTCGTAGGGGCCGAGGCGTGTCCCGACCGCGAGCGTCACAAAGCCTCAGAACCTTTCCCCGTCCGGCACCTACTTCGCGCCCTCGACGACGTACAGGTCGTCCGCAATGATGCGGTAGTACTGGTACGCATAGGACTCGCCGTCCGGTGCCATGACCACGTTCGCCACGCCACGAACGCCGGTCGAGTCCTGGGGCGCGATCTTCTTCCAAGGCTCTCTTCGGCCCGTCGCGAGCTCCAGCCGGTCGATGACCGTCGGAATCTCTCCGGACCGCCAGATGTACAGGAATCGGCCGTCCGCGCTCCACTGGGAGAGATGGTCCTCCAGCATCAAAGGAGCGCCGGGGACCGTCGTCGACTCCCCACCCGAAAGAGCCGCGATTCTGAGCTGCCCTCCCTTCGTCGCATAGACGAAGCGGTTACCGTCCGGCGACAGGGCCATCGCCCGGTCGGTGTAATCGTCGGCCCGCACCGGGGTGGGTTTACCCCCTTCCGGGCCGACGAGGAGAAGGGGATGGCTGGCGTTGTCCGGAGCTCGGACCAGGATCCCTTTCCCGTTCGGGAGCAGCCACGCCCACTTCGGCTCGACACCCTCGACCGGGATCTTCTTCAAGGTTCCCGCGCCTGTCGGGATCATGATCAGTTCGCGAGGCGGTCCATCCAGCAGAGTCAGCACCCATCGGCCGTCGGATGAAAGGCCAAGGGTGTTACCTTCGCCCAGGCGTACCGGCGGACTTCCATCCGTCTTCTGGAAGTAGATTCCCATGTCCTCCCCTCCTTCGGAGAAGAGGAGGAACTTGCCATCCTCCGAGATGAGCATCGGCTGAGGTTGCGGAGGTCGCCCGAGCTCTCGCTCGCGATTCTCGCCCCGAGGCTGGCACGAGATTTCCCCGCGCCACGCACGTTGCTCGATGAGAAGGCGGCCATCGGTTGCTACGTCGTGAAGGACCAGTCCAAGACCAAAAGGAATCAGGACCCGACTCCGCCCTGACAATGACACCCCGCGAAGCGCCTGCTGGCGCTCCGAGGGACCCCCGACAAATAGGATTTCGTCTCCTCGCGGCGACCAGGCGAGCCCGTTCATCCACGGCATCTTCAGGATGTCGCTGCGCTTCCCCTTCCGGTCGTACGACGTGATTGTGCCGCCTTCGTTGCAAGCCACGAGATCTCCGTTCGGCGAGACACGAATGATGTTGAAGTCGTCGTCTTCGGCGAGAACGGTTCCGATGGGATACTGGAGCTGGCTCTTGCCCTTCGGCATGGCAACGACTACCGCCAGATCCTCGCCGTTGGGGGCCCAGTCTGCTCCGACAACCTCTTCGAGGATCTCTCGTGGCGTGCCACCCGCGATGGGAACCCGCGCGAGGAGGCCGAACGGCGCCCACAGGTGGGACTTGAAGACCAGGACCGCGAGCTCGCCTTTGGAGGACACGCTCATCACGTTCGCTCGCGAAAGGCCGATCGGGCGCGACTCCCCGGAATCCGTGCGGACCGAGAAGATCTCGAAGGGCTTTCCGTCCCAGGACGCGGAATAGACGACGGTCCTTCCGTCTGGCGCAAAGCGCGCCGTCAGCACGTCGCCGCGGCCGAATGTCAGTTGTCGGAAGGACGGTACGTCGGTCGTGCTTCGCCGCGCCGCGAGCCATCGATCGACCAGGACGGTCGCCAGAATCAGCGCGACGGCTGCGCCGATGGCGCCGAGGACCGGGAGAGCCAGCCGGCGTCGGGCGGGGCCTGCGGTGGAGAGGGATCCGCTCCAGGTCGCCTCGGAAAGGTGATCGCGCAGTGACGACAGGTCTCGCGCAAGGTCTTCGGTGGACGCGAATCGCTGTCGCGGCTCTTTCGCGAGACAGCGCTCCACGATCCAGCGCAGCGGCGCAGGCGTCTGGGGGTTCGTCGAGGCGATCGGCTCGGGCTCGTCGTTGAGGATCGCCGCGAGCGTGTCGATCGGCGGTCTTATTCTGGAACGCGCGCTTGCCCGGTCGCCATCTCGTACAGGATCGATCCCAGCGAGAACTGATCCGATCGAAAGTCCAGCGGCTGTCCGCTCGCCTGCTCCGGAGACATGTAGCCCTACCGTCCCCACCACGACGCCCGGCGTCGTCCCCGTCATCGTCGGCAACTGCGACGCCTCGTCGCTGCCCGACCCGGTCGACGACAGCTTCGCCAGACCGAAGTCCAGGATCTTGACGAGCCCGTCCTTCTTGACCATCACGTTCTCGGGCTTCAGGTCCCGATGGACGATGCCGGCCTCGTGGGCTCTGGCCAGGCCCTCCGCGATCTGGGGCGCGATCTGGAGCAGCTTCTTGATCGGCAAGCGGTCCGCTCGCCAGCAGCTCGCGCAGCGTCGTTCCGTCCACCAGCTCCATGGCGATGTAGGACACGCCGTTCTCGCCGCCGATGTCGTGGATCGTGACGATGTTGGGGTGGTTCAGGGCCGAGGCCGACCGCGCCTCCTTCTCGAAACGCTTCAGCCGCTCCTGCGTCCGACGCCAGCGACTCCGGCAGCACCTTGATCGCCACCTCGCGCGCCAGGCGCGTGTCCCGCGCCCGGTACACCTCCCCCATCCCGCCTGCACCGAGAGGCGACAGGATCTCGTAGGGGCCGAGCCTCGTTCCGGCAGAGAGAGCCATCGGGTTGCGGGAAATTCTATGCCTGGACCGTGGCATATCCTTGGCGCACTTTCGCGAGGACACGATGAAGCCGATCTGCCGAGGCGCCCTGCTCCTGCTGCTCGCCGCGAGCCCGCTCTTCGCCCAGAGCCCGAAAGACATCACGGTCGCCTGGGCCTACTCCGACGACGGGCAGGCGGTCGGGAAGGTGCCGAAGACCTTCTGGACCTCGGGCGACGACGTGATCCTTCTCGACGAGCGCGAAGCCGCGGCGCGAGCGCGGCGCTCGAGCGCGTCAAGGCCTCGACCGGCGAGCGGCGGCCGGCGGTCGACCGGGTCGCCGCGCGCGCGAGCCTCGACGAAGCTCCTCGGCGGCGCGACGCCTCCGGAGACCTTCCCCTGGCCCGACTCCTTCGACGCGGCCGGCCGTCAGGCCGTCTACGTCCTCGCCGACGACCTGTCTTCTGCTCGACCTCGCGACTTCGCGCTTCGAGCGCCTCACGCAGACGCCCGAGAAGGAGTCGGTCGCCCGCCTCTCGCCCGACGGCCGCAGGGTCGCGTTCGTGCGCGGCAACGATCTCTGGGTCTACGACCTCGCGACGAAGGCCGAGACGCGCCTGACCTCCGACGGGAGCGCCACCGTCCTGAACGGCGCCCTCTCCTGGGTCTACTGGGAGGAGATCTTCGATCACGCCGAGGCGGGCTACTGGTGGTCCGACGACTCGCAGGCGATCGCCTTCCTGAGAACCGACGAGGAGGGCGTCGATCTCGTCACCTTTCCCGAAGTTCTCGCCGGCGGTGCCGGAGATCCTGACGCAGCGCTATCCGAAGGCCGGCAACAAGAATCCGGCCGTCCGCCTCGGCATCGCCGACCTCGCGACCGGAAAGACCTCGTGGATGAGCGAGGCCGCGGTACGAATACATCCTGGGCGTGCGGTGGCTGCCCGACGGCCGCGCCGTGGCGGTCCAGACGACCGACCGGCCTCAGACGCGTCTCGACCTCTGGCTCGTCGCCCGGGACGACGGCCGCGACCAGGCACGTCCTGACGGACCTCGACGACGCGTGGGTCAATCAGAAGGAGCTGCAGTTTCTCGACGGCGGGAAGAAATTTCTCCTGACCTCCGAGCGCGACGGCCACACCCACCTCTACCTCTACGACATCGACGGCAACCTCCTGAACGCCGTGACCCGCGGGCCCTGGTCCGTCCGCGGCCCGTCCGGGCTTCTACGGCGCACCGCTCGGGCTCGGCCTGGATCGACGAGTCGGGCGGCTGGGTCTACTTCACGTCGCTCGAGAAGTCGCCCGTCGAACGCCACCTCTACCGGGTCCGTCTGGACGGCACCGGGATGCGCCGCCTGACACACGAGGATGGCACGCACAGGATCACGATGAGCCCGGACCGGCGTTTCTACCTCGACGAGTACTCGCGCCACGACGCGCCGCCCTCGCTGATTCTTTACGAGGTGGGAGGCGTCGTGCGCGCCACGCTCGCCGCGCCGCGGACCGACCTGGTCGCGCCCTTCGGGTTCCAGAAGGCCGAGATCTTCACCGTTCCCGCGCCCGACGGCTTCGCGCTGCCGGCCCGCATCCTCAAGCCGCGCGGCTTCGACGCGTCGACGAAGTACCCCGCCATCGTCTACATCTACGGCGGCCCGGGCGCGCCGACGGTCAACGACTCCTGGGACTACTCGTTTGCCGGCAACGCGCTCTTCGATCAGGTCCTCGCGGCGCGCGGCTACGTCGTCTTCTCGGTCGATCCGCGCAGCGCCACCGGCCAGAGCAAGACGCTCGAGAACACGATCGTCCGAAAGATGATGACCGACGGCGAGCTGAACGACATCGTTGCCGGCGTCAAATGGCTCAAGGCCCAGCCGTTCGTGGACCCCGCGCGCGTCGGCGTGTGGGGCTGGAGCGGCGGCGGAACCGACACGCTCCTCGTCATGACGCGCTCGCAGGAGTTCAAGGCCGGCATCGCGGTGGCGCCGGTCACGGACTGGCACTTCTACGACACCAAGTTCACGGAGACCTACATGAAGACGCCGGCGGACAACCCCGAGGGCTACGCGCACTTCTCCCTCGTCCCGCGCGCGAAGGACCTGCACGGGCGGCTCATGCTCGTCTTCGGCACGTACGACGACAACGTCCACCCGCAGAACTCGTGGAGCTTCGTCGACGAGCTCGTCAAGGCCGGCAAGCCCTTCGACCTGATGGTCTACCCGATGCGCAAGCACACGATCGACGACCGCCCGGCGCGGATTCACCTCTTCGAGAAGATGCTGGAGTTCTGGAAGCTGTACCTGTAGGGTCGTCGCCTCCGCTTCGCTGTTGATTTCGAGCCGCCCGGGTTCTACGCGCACGCGGCGCGAGGAGTCTCCGCGAGAGCAGCGGAGGAGCCTCGCGCCGCGGGAGCGAGCGCGAAGCGAGGGGTCAGGCGTCCGGTCGAGCCCGCATCCGGGCGAGCCGGACGCCGGTGCGCCCGCAGGGCGCAGATGCCTCGCTGCGCGCGAGCGACGGTTACTTCACGCCCTCGACGAGATACAGGTCCGAGAGCGCCGTCGCGTAGGAGTAGGCGTAGTTGCGGCCGTCCCGCGTCATGCGCAGTCCGTAAAGGCCGACGATTCCCGTCAGCTCGGCCGGCATGATCTCCTTGATCCTTTCCTCTCTCCCGCTCGACAACTCGAACAGGACGAGGCGCGCGGGAAGCTCGCGCCCGCGCCTGACGTAGACCCAGCCTTCGCGCGCGCTCGCACTGACGACGAAGTCCGGCGGACCGAGGCCGGGAACCGCCACCGGCGTGGCGCCTTCGGACGAACAGAGGAACGTCCCGCCGTCCAGGCCCCGCGCGAGAAATCGCTTCGCGTCGATGGGTTGCACGCGTCGCCCGGCCCCACCGGTCCCGAATCCCTCGGGCGTGACGGGCCGGGGAACACCGCCCTCGGAATCGACGAGATAGACCCGGCTCCCGTGACCCGGCTCTGCCGCGATCATGAGGAAGCGGCGATTGTCCGCCAGCCAGACGGCGTCGCTGATGCGCAGAGTCGGGAACGCGAGCGGCTTCGCTTCGCCAGGGCCGGTCGGGTAGATGACGAGCTGCTGGTCGGTCGTCGGATGGACGATCGCGAGCACCCGCTTGCCGTCCGGAGAGATCGCCGTGGCGCTGCCCTCCCCGAGGCGCACGGCAGGAGATCCGTCGATCGACCGGATGTAGCAGGAGTAGCCGGCCCCGCCGGCCTCGCCGGACTCGCTGAAGAGAACGCTCTTCCCGTCCTCGGAGATGTCGGCAATCAGGCTCCAGTCGAACCAGGAGAGGTCTTTCTCCCTGATCGTCGGACGGCCCGAGGGCGGCCAGGCCGATTCGATTCCGGCCGTCGCTCATGAGCACGCGACCGTCGGGCGACACGTCCTCGAGCGTCAAGGTGCCGGTCACCCGGACGAGCAGGCGCGGGCGACCCGAGATCGAGATGGCGCGCAGGCGCGGCTTGCGCCCACGTCGGCGGCCGTGAACCAGACTTCGGACTCGTCGGGCGACCAGGCGAGCCCGAAACCGCTCGCAAAGAGCGGCGAGAGCCGCCGCACGTTGCCGGAGAGGTCGACGAGCGCCACCGTGCCCCCGTCGTCGTTCGAGACCGGGTGGTCCAGGAACGCGATCCGGTCGCCCCGGCGCGAGAAGCGGGGGTTCCCGATCCAGCCCGTCGTCTCGTAGAGCACCTTGCCGGCCGGGTACTCGAGGCGGCGGCGCCCCTGAACCGCTCGCACGACGGCGACGCCCTTCCCATCCGGCGACCAATCCGCAAACTCGACGCCTTCCAGCATCTCCCGGGGAGCACCGCCGCCCGTCGCGGCCACGCGCGCGAGCGTCCCGGAACGCACGAAGGCTCCGGATTGCCGCGCGCGGAGCGCGACGGCGACGTCTCCCGTGCGGCTGACGGAGAGGATGTCCGCCCCCTGCAACCCGAACTGCCGCGCCTCCGGGCTCTCGGGACTGCCGACGTAGACCTCTTCGGGGAGGCCGTCCCAGGCGGCGGCGTAAAGCACCGACTTGCCGTCCGAACCGAAACGCGCGTTCCAGATCGTCCCGCGCCGGAACGTGAGCTGACGAAAACTTGGCGGCACGGGAGACCCCTTGCGGGCGTGCAGCCAGTACCCGGCCGCCGCGGCGGCGACAAGCCCCAAGATCGTGCCGAGAATCGGGACGCCGCGCCGGAGCGCGGACGGCCCTGCGGCCGCCGCCACGGCGGCTCCGGAAAGCCCCGAGAGCGCCTCCAGGTCGAAGGCGAGATCGCGCGCGGAGTAGAAGCGCTCTTCCGGGTTCTTCTCGAGGCAATGGCGAACGACCCGCTCGAGTCCCGGCTGCACGCTCTTGTTCGTCGCCGACAGGTCGGGAGGTTCCTCTCTCAGGATCGCCGACATCGTCTCGGCCGCCGAGTCCCGGTGAAAGGCCCGCTGCCCCGACAGCGTCTCGAACAGAATCGCGCCGAATGCGAAGATGTCCGAGCGCTGGTCGGCGGGCTTTCCCTTCACCTGCTCGGGCGACATGTACCCGAGCGTGCCCATCACGACCCCCGGCTCCGTGCCCGCGGACGCGGTGGGCAGGTTCGTCTGCTGTTCGGCCTGCGCTTCGGTTTGCGTCAGCTTCGCCAGGCCGAAATCCAGGATCTTGACGCGCCCGTCGTTGGTCAGGAACAGGTTCTCGGGCTTCAGGTCCCGGTGGATGATCCCCTTCTCGTGCGCCGCCGCCAGCCCTCTGGCGATCTGCACCGCGTAGTCCGTCGCCTTGCGCACCGGGATCGCCCCGCCCGCCAGCCGCGCCCGCAGGGTCTCCCCTTCGAGCAGCTCCGTCACGATGTACGGCGACCCCTCGTGCGAACCGAGGTCGTGCACCGCCATGATGTTCGGATGGTTCAGTCCGCCCGCCGCCTGCGCTTCCTGTTCGAAACGACGCAAACGGTCCTTGTCCTGCGAATAGGAAGCCGGCAGCACCTTGATCGCAACGTCGCGCTTCAGACGCTCGTCCCGCGCGCGGTACACCTCTCCCATGCCACCCGCCCCGATCGGCCCGACGACCTCGTAGGGACCCAGACGCGATCCCGCAGACAGCGTCACTTGACCCCTTCCACGAGAAACAGGTCCGAGAGCGTGCGGACATAGCCGTAGATGTAGGCCGACCCGTCCGGGGTCGGGCCCGGGCCGAGGCTCGAGACCCCCGCCGCGTCCGCCGGCATCACCGTGCGCCACAGCTCCTTGCGCCCCGTCGCGATTTCGAGGCGATACCCCTTCGACGGAGCCTCGCCGTTCCGATGAACGTAGAGGAGCCTTCCGTCGGCGCTGCGCTGGTCTACGCTGTCCTCTGGCTCGAGCCCCGGTATCAGCTGCGGCTCGCCCCCGGAAAGCGGATAGAGGTACCGCTTGCGGTCAGGGCCCCTCACCACGCACCACTTTCCATCCGGCGCCGTGATGCCGGCCCCCGTGTAACCCTCCGGTGTCAGGGGGCGCGGCTTTCCGCCGGTGAAGTCCCGAAGGTACAGCCTCGGACCATGTCCCGGTTCGCTCCCCGTGAGGAGAACCTGCTTGCCGTCGGGTAGGAAGGAGGCGCCGAACACGGAAATGCCCTCCTTCGAGAAGACTTTCGGTTCGCCCGCGCCGGTCGGGTAGGCCGCGAGCTGCGGGTCGGAGGCCGAGTGCACGATTGCCAGGGCCCACTCTCCGTCGGCCGACAAGTCCTGGCTGCTGCCCTCGCCGAGGCGCACCGCGGGCGACCCATCCGTCTTTCGGATGTAGACGGAATATCCAGCGCCGCCGCCCTCTCCCGTCTCGGAGAAGAGCACCGTCTTGCCGTCCGCCGATATCGCCGTGGGCAGCGACCAATCGAGCCACGTGAGGTCGCGCTCCTTCGATTCGCCCGGAGCGAGCGCCATCATCTCCGACCTGACGGTGTCGCGCGAGACCAGAAGCCGGCCTTCGCGCGACACGTCCTGAAGCGTCAGATTGCCGGGGACCCGAATTCGCAGCCGGCTCTTGCCCGACCGCGTGGTCGAGTAGACGGCGCGGTTGCCGCCGACTTCCGTGGCCGTGAACCAGATCTCCGAGCCATCGGGAGACCACCCGAGCCCCTGCGCCGACGCGAAGGGATGCGAGAGATTTTGCTTCTTGCCTGCACGATCCACGACGGCGACGGAGCCTCCGTCGTCGTTGGGCGTCGGGTGGTCGATGAAGGCCACGAGATCCCCGTCCGGAGACACGCGCAGGTGGCTGACCCAGGCGCTCGTCTCGTACAGGACCTTCCCGAGAGGAAACTCGATGCGCATCCTGCCCGGAACGACACGCACGATCGCGAGGCTCTTGCCGTCCGGCCCCCAATCCGCCCACTCGACTTCCTTGAGGATGTCCCTCGGCGCGGCACCACCGGCAACCGAGAGCTGCGCCAGCGTACCCGTGCGCCGGAAGGCGGCGCCCACGACCCGATTCAGCGAAACGGCCATGTCGCCGGATTTCGAGATCGACAGGACCTCAGCGCCGACGAGGCCGAACGGCCGTGACTCGGGGCTCTCGGGACGGCCGACGAAAATCTCCATGGGCTTGCCATCCCATGCCGCCGAGTACATGACCGTCTGGCCGTCGGGTGCGAACCGAGCCGAGAAGATCTGGCCGCGGCGAAATGTGAGCTGGCGAAAAGTGGGTGGGGGCCGGTCGCCGGCCTTGCGAATCGCGACGAAGGCAATCGTGCCGCACACGAGCGCGGTTCCGAGGGCCGTCGCGGCGAGCAGGAGCCAGGAAGGACGCTTCGTCGCCTCGCGCCCGGCCGCGGCCAGGGCGGCTTGCGGCGCGGAGAGCCCCGACAGGGCCTCGAGGTCGAAGGCGACGTCGCGGGTCGAGTAGAACCGTTCCTCAGGGTTCTTTTCCAGGCAGTGCCGCACCACGCGCTCCAGCCCCGGCTGCACGCTCTTGTTCGTCGCCGACAGGTCCGGCGGCTCCTCCCTCAGGATCGCCGACATCGTCTCCGCCGCCGAGTCCCGGTGGAACGCGCGGGCACCCGAGAGCATCTCGTACAGGATCGCCCCGAACGCGAAGATGTCCGACCTCTGGTCCGCAGGCTTGCCCTTGACCTGCTCGGGCGACATGTACCCGAGTGTCCCCATCACGACGCCCGGCTCCGTCGCCGCCGCCGCAGTCGGAAGGTTCGTCTGCTGCGCCGCCTGCCCCTCGAACTGCGTCAGCTTCGCCAGGCCAAAATCCAGGATCTTGACGCGCCCGTCGTTCGTCAGGAACAGGTTCTCGGGCTTCAGGTCCCGGTGAATGATCCCCTTCTCGTGCGCCGCTGCCAGACCCTTGGCAATCTGCACCGCGTAGTCCGTCGCCTTGCGCACCGGTACCGCTCCGCCCGAAAGGCGCGCCCGCAGCGTCTCCCCTTCCAAGAGCTCCGTTACGATGTACGGCGACCCCTCGTGAGACCCCAGGTCGTACACCGCCGTGATGTTCGGGTGGTTCAGGCCGCCCGCCGACTGGGCCTCCTGCTCGAACCGCCGCAGACGGTCCGCATCCTGCGAGTACGACGCCGGCAACACCTTGACCGCCACGTCCCGCTTCAGCCGCTCGTCCCGCGCCCGGTACACCTCACCCATCCCGCCGGCGCCAATTGGCGCCACAATCGCGTAAGGACCCAAGCGAGACCCGGCGGCCAGGCTCACTTCACGCCATCCACGACATACAGATCCGCGAGGCTCCGGATATAGGAGTACGCGTACCACCGCCGGTCTGGCGTGATCCAAACGGGGCCCACGGTTGTTATTCCGGCCGGATCGGGAGGAACCAACTCTTTCCAGAGCTCCCTTCGGCCGGACCGGATGTCGAGCATGAAGATCTTGGCGGGCACCTCGCCGCGCCGCCGCACGAGGAGTGACCGTCCGTCGTCCGTCCAGGTATCCGGAATGTCGCCCACGGTGAGGCCGGGAACCAGGACCGGCTCGCCTCCGTCGATCGGATAAAGGTAGAAGCGTTGATCCGGCCCGGTGACCGCGACGTACTTCCCGTCGGGAGATATGCCCTTCGAGAAGGCACGGTAGCCTTCAGGCGAGATGGCACGAGGCTTCGCATCTTCGAGGCCCTGCACCCACAGCCGCACGCCGTGATCGGGCTCGTTGGCGGAAAACAGGACCCGGCGTCCGTCCGGGAGCCAGGAGGCCTGGCCGATCCGCAGAGCGCTCGGAGGAAATGCCTTCGGCTCTCCGGTGCCGATCGGGTACAGCACGATCCGCTGAGTCGGGGAGTCTCCCACGACCGCCAGCGCGAGGCGCCGGTCGGGCGAAAGGCTGTAAACCGCCCCCGGACCCAAACGCACAGCCGGCGATCCATCGGCCTTTCGCACATAGGCCGAGTAGCCGGCGCCGCCGCCCTCCCCGCTCTCGTCGAACAGAAGAACCTGGCCGTCGGGCGAAAGATCCCGGACGAGCGACCAGTCGAGCCATGAAAAATCCCGCTCCTTGTCCGACCCGGGCACGAGTGCAGAAACGCCCTGGCGCGCCTTGTCCTGAATCATCAATGCGCGACCGTCCCGGGACGCGTCCTCGATCGTGAGACCGCCGGTTCCCTGGGCGAGCACTCGGACGCTTCCGGAGCGCGTTGCGGCATGCAGACCTCGATTGAATCCGACGGCGGAGCCCGTGAACCACACTTCGTTTCCCGAGGGCGACCAGCAAAGCCCCTGGGCACTGGCGAAGAACCCGGTGACCGTCCGGCGCTTGCCCGAGCGATCGACGATGGCCACGGAACCTCCGTCGTCGCCCTGGATCGGGTGATCCAGGAACGCGACCTCATCGCCCCCGGGCGAGATGCGCGGATGCCCGATCCAGCCCGCCGTCTCATACAACGTGTGGCCGACGGGGAACTCCAGCCGGACTTTTCCGCCGGCTTCCCGGACCACTGCCATGCTCTGGCCGTCCGGACTCCAGTCGGCCCACTGAATATCTTCGAAGATCTCCTTCGGCGCGCCTCCGCCGGTCATGCCGAGACGGGCGAGCGTGCCCGTTCGCGTGAACGGGATCGAGATGCGGCGGCCGAGCGAAACGGCCATGTCTCCCGACCGCGAAACGGACAGGACCTCGGCCCCGGAGAGGCCGAACGGCCGCGACTCGGGACTGTCGAGCCGGCCGACGAAGATCTCCATCGGCTTTCCGTCCCAGCTCGCTGAGAAGAGAATCGTCTGGCCATCCGGCGCAAACCGCGCCGAGCCGATCAGGCCGCGGCGAAACGTGAGCTGCCGGAAGGACGGCGGCGAGATATGACCCGCCTTCTTGCCGGCGACGTACGTGGCCGCCATGCCGGCAAGGGCCAGGACGATTCCCGCATAGAGCGGGACCGAGCGGCGGCGCGGCGCGCGCCCGGGCTCCGCCACCGCGAGGCGCGGCGTCGAGGCGCCGGAGAGCGTTTCCAGGTCGAAAGCCAGGTCGTGGGCCGAGTGGAACCGTTCCTCCGGGTTTTTCTCGAGGCAGTGCCGCACGATGCGATCCAGTCCTGGATGCACGTTCTTGTTCGTGGCGGAGAGATCCGGCGGCTCCTCCTTGAGGATCGCGGACATAGTCTCGGCCGCCGAGTCGCGCTGGAACGCCCGGCTTCCCGACAGCATCTCGTAGAGGATCGCGCCGAAGGAAAAGATGTCGCTGCGCGCGTCGGCGGATCTTCCCTTCACCTGCTCGGGGGACATGTAGCCGAGCGTTCCGAGAACCACACCGGGCTCCGTGCCGGCCGTCGGAACCTCCGTCTGCGGACCCTTCTCCTCGACCTGCGTCAGCTTCGCCAGGCCGAAGTCCAGGATCTTGACGCGGCCGTCCCTGGTCACAAATAGGTTCTCGGGTTTCAGGTCCCGATGCACGATGCCCTTCTCGTGCGCCGCTGCAAGGCCGTGGGCGATCTGCAACCCATAGTCGATCGCCTTTCGGACGGGCAACGCGCCCCCCGCGAGCCGCGCCCGCAGCGTCTCGCCCTCCAGAAGCTCGGTCACGATGTAGGGCGAGCCTTCGTGCGATCCGAGGTCGTAGACGGCGGTGATGTTGGGATGGTTCAGACCGCCGGCCGTTTGCGCCTCGTTCTCGAAGCGCCGCAGCCGGTCCGCATCCTGCGAGAAGCTTGCCGGCAAGACCTTGACCGCGACGTCTCGCTTCAGCCGCTCGTCCCGCGCCCGGTACACCTCCCCCATCCCGCCCGCTCCGATGGGCGCGACGACCTCGTAGGGCCCGAGCTTCGAGCCGGCGGCGAGACTCACTTCATCCCCTCGACGAGCTGCAAATAGGAGAGCACGCGGAGATAGCTGTAGGCATACGTCTTACCGTCCGGCGTGACGACGAAACGGCTGACGGTGTTCAGGCCGGCCGCATCCGCGGGCGCCACTTCTTTCCAGAGATCCTTCTTCCCCGAGACGATGTCGTACCGATAGACCCGGGAGGGAACGCCGACGTTGGTCTGAACGAAGAGCGTGCGGCCGTCCGGCGAGAACCGAACCGGCCGGTCGCCCGTGCCGAGCCCCGCGAGCGGCGTCGGCTCGCCGCCTTCGAGGGGATAGAGGTAGATCCGCCGATCCGGGCCGCCGACCACCGCGGACTTCGAGTCGGGCGTGATCGTGCCGCGGAAGAGAGAATAGCCCTCGGGCGTGATCGCCCGCGGCTTGCCGCCCGCGAGGTCGCGGACGTAGAGCCGCGTGCCGTGCCCGGCCTCCGTCGCCGTGAAAACGATTCGCTTCCCGTCGGGAAAGAAGTCGGCGTTGAACGGGTCGAGGCCCTCCCGCGACAGAGCGCGCGGTTCGCCCACGCTCGTGGGCAGCAGAATGATCTGCGGCGCTGCCGGGTGGGCGAGCGAGATCGCCCAGTTGCCGTCCGGAGAAAAGGCTTCCGTGGCCCCTTCACCGAGGCGGACGGCTGGCGAACCGTCCATCTTCCGCAGGTACGCCGCGTAGCCCGGACCTCCGCCCTCTCCGGACTCGGTGATGAGAATCGCTCGTCCGTCTGGAGTCATGTCGGTCACGAGCGAGTAGTCGAGCCAGGAAAGCTCCCGCTCCTTCTCTTCTCCGGGGCCCCGTCCGAGGATGCCCAGGCGCGCGCTCTCGTTCGTCATCAGGACCCGCCCGTCCTTCGAGATGTCGCGGATCGTGCTGATGCCCGGCACCCGCCCGACCAGCCGCTCCTTGCCGGAGAGCGTGATGGCGTGCACGGCGCGGTTGAATCCTCCCTCGGCCGCGGTGTACCAGATCTCGCTGCCGTCCGGTTTCCAAGCGATCCCCTGCGCAGTCGCATAAAGGGGCGACAGGGCCTTCGCCTTTCCTGCCCGGTCGACGACCGTCACACGCCCCCCGTCGTCCGAAGGGTACGGATGATCGATGAAGGCCACGAGGTCCCCGCCGGGCGAAACCCTGGGGTTCTGGACCCAGCCGCTCGTCTCGAAGAGCACCTTGCCGATGGGAAACTCGAGGCGGTTCTTGACCCCGGCGTCGCGGACGATCGCGAGGCTCTGGGCGTCCGGGCCCCAGTCGGCCAACTGGATGTCGTCGAGGATGTCGCGCGGCGCCCCGCCGGCGATCGAGATGCGGGCCAGGCGCCCGGTGCGCGTGAACGGCTGCACCCCTCGCCGATTGAGCGAGACCAGCATCTCCCCGGATTTCGAGATCGCCAGGACCTCCGAGTCGGCCAGGCCAAACGGCCGCGACTCCGGGCTCTCGGGCCGGTTGATGAAGATCTCGAAGGGCTTGCCCTCCCACGCGGCCGAATAGACGATCGTCTGGCCGTCCGGCGCAAAGAGGGATCCGCCGACCTCGCCGCGCGAGAACGTGATCTGGCGGAAGGACGGCGGGGCGACGTACGCGGACTTCCTGCCAGCGGAAAAGGCGAAGAAGCCCGCGATCGCGGCCGAAACGAGCGCCGTGCCCGCGATCAGAGGCCAGGTGCGGCGCTTGCCTTGCGCCGACACGTGCAGCGCTCCGGTCGTCGTGCCCGGTGTCGAGAGGCCCGACAGCGCCTCGAGGTCGAACGCGAGGTCGCGCGCCGACTCGAATCGCTCCTCGGGGTTCTTCTCCAGGCAGTGCCGCACGATCCGGTCGAGCCCCGGGTGGACCTCCTTGTTGGTCTGCGAAAGGTCCGGCGGCTCCTTCGTCAGGATCGCGGTGATCGTGTCGGCAGCCGACTCCCCCCGGAACGCCTTCTGCCCCGAGAGCATCTCGTAGAGGATCGTCCCGAACGCGAAGAGGTCGCTGCGTTTGTCGGCGGCTCGACCCCGCACCTGCTCCGGCGCCATGTATCCCATCGTCCCGAGGACGACACCGGGTTGGGTCCCCCCCGAGACCGTTTGCATGTCGGTCTTGCCGTCCTCGCCCGTTTCCGTCTTGAGCTTGGCCAGTCCGAAGTCGAGGATCTTGACCCGGCCGTCCTTCGTCAGGAACAGGTTCTCGGGCTTCAGGTCCCGGTGGACGATGCCCTTCTCGTGCGCCGCGGCGAGGCCCCTGGCGATCTGCACGGCGTAGTCGATCGCCTTGCGCGGCGGCACCGCGCCCGCTGGAGATCCGCTGCCGCAGCGTCTCGCCCTCGAGGAGCTCCGTCACGATGTAGGGCGCCCCGTCCGCCGACCCGATGTCGTACACCGACGTGATGTTGGGATGGTTCAGCACGCCTGCGGCGCGCGCCTCCTGCTCGAAACGGCGGAGGCGATCGGCGTCCTGCGAAAAACTTGGCGGGAGAACCTTGATCGCCACGTCGCGGCCGAGCCGCGGGTCCTTCGCCCGGTAGACCTCCCCCATCCCCCCCGCTCCAATCGGCGCCAGGATTTCGTAAGGGCCCAGACGCGAGCCGGCGGAAAGCGTCACTTCGGATCTCCGCATCCCGTACCCGCGGCACTCCTTCTGTCGTTCGCGGCGCGAGGAGTCTCCGCGAGGGCAGCGGAGGAGCCTCGCGCCGCGGGAGCGAGCGCGCAGCGAGGGGTCAGGCGTCCGGTCGAGCCCGCATCCGGGCGAGCCGGACGCCGGTGCGCCGCAGG
The DNA here is from genome assembly GCA_963724465.1 of uncultured Acidobacteriota bacterium. Classification (GTDB taxonomy): domain Bacteria; phylum Acidobacteriota; class Thermoanaerobaculia; order UBA5066; family Gp7-AA6; genus DAHUXD01. Next base: position 181,359 of record CAVRUT010000003.1, read on the forward strand.
CGCAGACCCCCGAGCGAAGCGCGAGCGACGGTCCCCCATCCCCCCCGCTCCGATGGGCGCGAGGATCTCGTAGGGGCCGAGGCGCGATCCGGATGTCAGCGGCAAAGCGCGGAGATTCTACGCCGAACGCCCGGCGCGTCTCAGACCCGCATTTCGAGCAGCCGGCGGATCCTCTCCTCGAGCGGCGGGTGGGTGCTGAAGAGACTCATGAGGCCCCCGCCCGAGAGCGGATTGACGATGCACAGGTGCGCGTTCGTGGGCGAAGCCCCCTCGAGCGGGATGGCCTGGGCCTGGGGCGATCCGAGCTTGCGCAGGGCGTTCGCCAGCGGCCGGGGGTCCCCCACGAGCTTCGCTCCCGAGGCGTCGGCCCCGTACTCGCGGCTGCGGCTGACGGCGAGCTGGATGAGCATCGCGGCGATGGGCGCGATCAGGATCGCGAGCAGCGCCAGCGGGTTGCCGCGCCTTCCCTCCCGGTCTCCGCCCTGCGGCATGAAATAGGCGAACCGCGTGAGATAGGTCAGCGCACCCGCGAGCGTGGCCGCGACCGACGACGTGAGGATGTCGCGGTTCAGGACGTGAGACAGCTCGTGGCCGAGGACGCCCTCGAGCTCCTGCTCGCTCATCGCCTCGACGATCCCGGTCGTGGCCGCCACCGCCGCGTGCTCGGGATTTCGCCCCGTCGCGAAGGCGTTCAGGGCCGGGCTCGGGACGACGTAGAGACGCGGCATCGGGATCCCGGCCTTCGACGCCAGGCGCTGGACGATCGCGTGGAGCCCAGGGGCCTCGGCCTGCGTGACGGGTTGCGCCCCGTAGGCCGCGAGCGCGAGCTTGTCGCTGAAGAAATAGGAGACGAAGTTCATGATGCCCGCCATCAGGAGCGCCACGAGCATCCCGCGCTGGCCGCCGACGGCCGCGCCGATGAAGAGGAAGAGGCCCGTCAGCAGGCCCAGCAGCAACGTCGTCTTCATCCGGTTCATCAAGACACCTCCGCGTTGCGCCCGGACGGCAACGATATCGCGTAGGGCGGCTCACTCGTACCGGAGGGCCTCGATCGGGTCGAGGCGCGAGGCTTTGACGGCCGGATAGAGGCCGAAGAAGATGCCGACCGAGATCGAGACGACGAGCCCGACCACGACCGACCAGACCGGCGTCTCGGCGGGAAGGGCGTCGAAGGCCTTCTTGACGCCCGCCGGGACCGCGATACCCACGGCCACGCCGATGACGCCTCCGATGAGCGAGAGCGTCGTGGCCTCGGTCAGGAACTGCAGCACGATGTCGCGGCGGAAGGCGCCGACCGCCTTGCGCACACCGATCTCGCGGGTGCGCTCGGTGACCGAGACGAGCATGATGTTCATCACGCCCGACGCCTCCGATCAGAAGCGACACGAACGCGATGAACACCATCGCCAGCGTGATGCCCTTCGTGATCCCCTGGAAGCTCTCGATCATCTTGTCGGGCGTGACGATGCCGAAGTCGTCGGGCTGGTCGAAGCGCACGTGGCGACGGGTCCGCAGCACCTGCCGGATCTTCTCGATCAGCCCCGGCACCTGCTCGGGCCGGTACGGCACCGTCGCAATCCGCAGCGCGTCGCCGTTCGAGCCGCCCGCCCGGATCCAGGGGAACCGGCGGTCGAAGGTCGTCAGTGGGATCGCGACGAAGGCGTCCTGCGATTCGCCGAACATCTTGCCCTTCTTCTCGAACACGCCGATCACGGTGTAGGTGTCGTGGCCGAGCTGGATGCGCTTGTTCAGGGGGTCCTCGCGCGGAAAGAGCTTTTCGGCGATTTCCGCTCCCAGGACGATCACATCGGCCGCGTGTTCGACGTCGAGCTCCGTCAGGAACCGGCCCTGGGCCACGAAGCGGCTGGTCGCGACCGCGTACGGCTCCATCACGCCGAAGACCCGCGGCGACTGGACCTCGTTGGTCCGGTGCTTCAGGTGGTAGTCCGTGTTGTCCCAGAGGTAGCGCTGTGGCGACACGGCGCGCGCCTCCGGGATCTGCTCCCGGATGGCCGACCGCGTCCTCGAGGGTCAGGTCCTTGCGGCGCAGCTCCGACTCCGGGCGGGGGCCGCCGGGCCCGAACCGCGGCTCGTACTTCTGGACCATCACGAGCGAGGCGCCGAAGCTCTGGAAGTTGCGCACCATGCCGTTGTTGAAGCCCGTCACGATGGAGACCATCGCGATGACCGTCGCGACTCCGACCACGATGCCGAGGATGGTCAGCGAGGCGCGCAGCTTGTGAGCGCGCACGGCGAGCAGGGCAAATCTGACGTTTTCGCCGAAGCCGCGGCGCAGATGTCCGAACAGCCTGGACAAGCTGGGCTATTCGTAGCGCAGGGCTTCGATCGGGTCCAGTCGCGAGGCCTTGACGGCCGGGTAGAGGCCGAAGAAGACGCCGACCGACATCGAGACGAGCAGGCCCACGAGGATCGCCCAGAACGGCGTCTCGGCCGGCAGCGCGGCGAAGGCGGCCTTGATCGCCGCCGGCACCGCCACGCCGACGACGACGCCGATGACGCCGCCGAGCAGCGCCAGCGTCGTCGCCTCGGTCAGAAACTGCAGGACGATGTCGCGGCGGAAGGCGCCGACCGCCTTGCGCACGCCGATCTCTCGCGTGCGCTCGGTCACCGAGACCAGCATGATGTTCATCACGCCGACGCCGCCGATCAGAAGCGAGATGAAGGCGATGAAGATCATCGCGCCCGTGATGCCGCGCGTGATGCCCTGGAAGCTCTCGATCATCCGGTCGGGAGTCAGGATGTAGAAGTCGTCCTCGGCGTTGAACTTCACGCCGCGGCGCGCGCGCAGCAGGGCCCGGCCCTTCTCGATGACGGCGTCCACCTGCTCCGGGCCGTACGGCACCGTCGCGATGTGGATCGTGTCGCCCCGGCTGTTCTTGATCTGCGGGAACTGCCGGTCGAACGCCGAAAAGGGGACGAAGAACCAGTGGTTGCTGGAGCCGCCGCCGAAATCGCCCTTCTCTTCCAGGACGCCGATGACGACGTACTTCCAGCCGTTGAGCTCCACCGTCTTGTTGAGCGGGCTCTCGCGCGGGAAGAGCGCCTTCTGCACGTCGGTGCCGATGACCGCCACGGCCGCCGAGTGCTCGATGTCCGCGTCCGTGATGAAGCGCCCGTGCTCGACGAAGTGGTTGTTCGCCAGGGAGTAGTCCGGGTACACGCCGGCGACGGTCGGCGCCGTGGACTCCTGGTCCCGGTACTTGACGGTGACCGAGGTGCCGTCGAAGAGATACCGCTCGGGGGACACGGCGCGGATCTCCGGGATCTGGGCCTTCAGAGCCAGCGCGTCCTCGAGGGTCAGGTCCTTGCGGTTGCGCTCGGTGTCGGAGCGGTGACCCGGGCCGAACCGCATCGAGAACTTCTGGAACTGGACGAGGGTCGCGCCGAAGCTCTGGAAGTTGCGGATCATGTTGTTGTTGAAGCCCGTCACGATGGACACCATCGCGATCACGGTGGCCACGCCCACGACGATGCCAAGCACCGTCAGGCCCGCGCGCAGCTTGTGCGCGCGCACGGCCATCATCGCGAAGCGCACGTTCTCGCCGAAGCCGCGGCGCAGGTGGGAGATCAACGACGACATGGGGCGTTAGCCGTGAGTCGTGAGCCGTGAGCCGACCGAGGAGGACCGCCCGAGCCGTTCCGGCTCCCGGCTTACGGCTACCGGCTTACGGCTCCGGTCACTCATAGCGCAGCGCCTCGACCGGCGGCAGCTTGCTCGCCTGGTTCGAGGGGATCCACCCGGCGAGGAGGCCCGTGACGGTCGCCACGGTCACGCCGAGGACCATGAAAGACACGCGCATCTGGGCGGGAAAGACCTGCTTGACCGCGAGCGCGATGAGCGAACCCAGGATCACCCCGATCACGCCGCCGACCGCCGAGAGCAGCGCCGCCTCGAGCAGGAACTGCCGCCGGATGTCCTTCTTGCGCGCGCCGAGCGCGCGCCGCACGCCGATCTCCTTGGTCCGCTCGACGACGGACACGAACATGATGTTGGCGATCACGATGGCTCCGACGACGAGCGAGATGCCGGAGATGAGGACCATCAGCAGGAACATGCCGGCCGAGATGCTCCTCCAGAGCGTCTGGAGCAGCTCCGCCGTGACGAGGCCGAAGGGGTCGTCCGAGTTGTACCCGGTCTTTCGCAGCGATCGCAGGATCGTCCGCACCTCGTCGGTCGCCGTGGTCACTCCCTCGACGCCCCCCTTGGGCTTCAGGAAGATGCTGATGTCCTCGGTCGGCGCCACTCGCTTGTGGAACACGGTGAGCGGGATGTAGACGACGTTGTCCTGGCTCTGGCCCATGACGCTGCCCTGCTTGGCCAGCGTGCCGATGACTTTGACGGGGAATCCGTCGATCTTGATGACCCGGCCGATCGGATCGATGTTCGGGAAGAGCTCGTCCTGGACGTCCCAGCCGATCACGGCGACGGGCACCGACTGGTTGTACTCGGCCTCGGTGAAGTACCGCCCGCTGGCGATGTCGAAATTCATCGCCTCGCCCATGTTGGGCGTGTGCCCCTGGATCTCGGAGGCGGGAAGCTTGCGGTCCCCGTATTTGACCGGCCGGTTGCGGTCGCCCCGCGCCCCGATCGACTCGCAGAGGCGGCACTCGCGGCGCACGACCTCCATGTCGGTCAGCGTCAGGTCCTTGCGCTTGCGCGCCAGGAGCCACTCCTCGCGGCTGGTGATGATCCCGTACTTGGTGAAGATGACGATGTCGGGGTTCAGGCCGATGACCTTGTCCTTGACATAGGTGTTTAGGCCCGAGATCACCGACACGACGCCGACGACCGTCGCCACGCCGATGATCACGCCGAGCAGGGTCAGGAACGCGCGTAGCTTGTGGCGCGTCAGCGCCGAGCCCGAGACGCGGAAGAGCTCCGAGACGGTCATGCCGGTTTCGAACCCTTCTTGTCGCCGCCTTCCTTCTCGATGAGGACCTTGTCGCCCTCCTTGACCTGGCGCAGGACCTTGAAGGGCCCCGTGACGATCTCGGACCCCGCCTTCGGGCCGGTCTTGACTTCGATCATGAGCTCGCCGGCGATGCCGGTCTGGACCTTGTCGAACACGAGCTTGCCGTCCTTGACCTCGTAGACGCCTTCCTCGGTCTCGGGCCGCGAGCCGGCCGCGGGCTTCTTCTCCTTCGAGGGCACGTCGCGCACGACGAGCGCCTGGATCGGGATCGCGGTCGCGCCGTCGATGCGGCCGGTCACGATGTCGGCCGTCACCGAGAAGCCCGGACGGATCGTGTCGGGCGGCTTGTCGAGGCGGATCTTGACCTTGAAGTTGATCGCCTCGGAGTTGGCGACCAGGGCCAGAAGGTCCGGGTCGTTCTTCGGAATCGGTGACGAGCCGACCTCGGTCACCGTCCCCTCGAACTTGCGGTTCGGGTAGGCGTCGATCGCGAGCGTGGCCTTCTGGCCGATCTTCACCTGCGGGACGGAGGTTTCGTCGACCATCATCACCGCTTCGACCTCGCCCATGTCCGAGATCGTCATGAGCTGCGTGCCGGCGTTGTTCATGGTTCCGATCACGGTCACTTCGCCCTCTTTGATCGGAAGGGTCGTCACGATGCCCTCGATCGGCGCCGTGACGGTCGTCTTGGACAGCGAGTCGCGGCTGGCCGCGAGGTCCGCGATCGTCCCATTCATGCGCTGCTCGGTGGCGGCCAGCGTCGCCTCGGCCGCGTCGAGACTCGATTTGGCCTTCTGATAGTCCGCTTCGGCCAGGATCTTGGCCTGGAAGTTCTGCTTCGCCCTCTCGTAGTCCAGCTTGGCCTGGGCGGCGTTGGCCCGTGCCGCGTCCAGATCGTGCCGCATCGCGGCGAGGCTCGCCTCGCGCCCCTGGGCCTGGGCCGCCAGCTGGGCTCGGTCGATCTGGAGGAGCAGCTGGCCCTTCTTGACGTGGTCGCCTTCCTTGACCGCCAGGTTGACGATCTGGCCCATTACCAGGGCGGACATGTCCACCTTGCGCTTGGCCTGGATCTTCCCGTTGGCGGTGACCTTGGAGACCAAGTCGATCTTCTCGACCTTGGCCGTGGTCACCCGCGGGACGTCCTTGTCCCGGCCGCGGATGAATGCGGTCAGAGCCCCCACGACGACGACCGCCGCCCCGAGGCCCAGGATGATTTTCGTCTTCTTCGACATGCCTTGGACCCTCCGGCTGTTCGAGCAGCCTTTCAGCGTATCTTTTTCTACGGAAGGGGGCTGCGAAAGTTCCGATCCCCGCCAGGCCATTGAAAATGCGGGGCATTTTCGTTAGCCTCACGCCCCCTGCGCCCATAGCTCAATTGGATAGAGCGTCTGACTACGGATCAGGAGGTTGGGGGTTCGACTCCCTCTGGGCGCACCAAATTCCCCTGATATAGCCTCCCGCCATGGGTTTTTCCCCCTCCGATGAAGGATTCATGCGCGAGGCGCTCGCCTTCGCCCGGATCGCCTACGCCGAGCAGGAGGTCCCGATAGGGGCGGTCGTGGTTCGCGACGGGCGGATGATCGGCCGGGGTCGAAACCGCCGGGAACGCCTCGCCGACCCGACCCACCATGCCGAGATCGAGGCCATCCGGGAGGCGGCCATCGAGACGGGGACCTGGCGGCTCGACAACGCCATCCTCTACGCGACCCTGGAGCCCTGCGCCATGTGCGCCGGCGCCGCCGTCAACGCGCGAATGGCCCGGATCGTCTACGGCTGCGCGGACCCGAAAGCGGGCTTTTGCGGCAGCCTCGGGAACATCCCGCAGGACAAGCGCCTGAACCATCGGTGCGAGGTCGAAGCGGGGCTTCTCGGGGAGGAGTCGGCGGAGCTGCTGCAGCAGTTCTTCCGCGCCAAGCGGTAGAAGACATCGACCGGAGCAACGGGGCCCTCCGACGAGGGGCCCCGGGAACACCCTGGTTAGGGACCGTACAGGAGCAGGCCGAAAGTTCTCGTCAGGAAGACGGCCATCTGGCTGCGGGCGACAGGGCTGCTCGGGCAGTAGAGTAGCGGGTCTAGGCGGGTTGGCGCTGCAGCCGCTCGTGATGCCCTCCGTGGCAAGCTGGTAGATGAAGTCCGTGGTGTTGCCCGGCACCACCGGGACCGGGACAGGTAACGTCCGTGAAGGAGCTCGCCGGGAATGGCGGCTGAGGCAACGGCCCACAGGCCGGCGGCACATAGCCCGATCCGTGCTCGGCCCTCAGAAGAAAGATCGCCATCTGGGCGCGGCTGACCGTGTCCGACGGGCAGAATTTGAGCTGAGCTGGATTGCAGCCGGTCGTGATGCCCTCCTGGGCGAGCTGGTAGATGAAGTCCGAGAAGTTCCCCGGCCCACCCGGACCGGGACACGGAACGTCCACGAAGTAGCTCGCGGGGGCGAATGGCGGAGAAGGCAAAGGCCCACAAGCCGGCGGCACGTAGCCCGACCCGTGCTCGGCCCTGAGCAGGAACGCCGCCATCTGCGAGCGCAATACGCCGTTGAGCGGGCCGTACTGCAGCGGGTTGCCGAAACCGGTCGTGACTCCGTTGTGGAAGAGGGTCTCGATGAACGGGTAGAAGAAGGTGTTGTTCGACACATCGGAGAAGCTGTTCCCGACGTGCAGCGTCCAGGTCTTCGCCCCTCCCGTCGAGAGCGCCTCCTTGAACGACGCGTCCCAGTGCGGGGCCGGCCGCGAAACGGGATTGCCCACCGTCATCTCGTAGCAATTGGCCGTCGCCGAAAAGCAGTCGTTCGAGCCGATCGAACCGTAGTCGGCGGCCGGATCGTCGACCGTATAATTGGCGGGCGAGCCCGGTCCCGTAAAGCTCGAATCGGTGCCCGTCAGCATCACCGGGCTCATCGAGTTGAACATAGCTCGGCGCGACAACGACCGTCTCGCCCGGCTCCAGCACGCCGTTCAGGTTCGACGTACCGCCCGAGGCGTGCTCATCCACGCTCATTGGCGCCGCAGCCAAGCACAAGACGTCGAGCGTGACGTCGTCGACGTCGAAATTCGCCTTGTTGTCGTCGGCGGGCGAGCCCTGCGTATAAGAGAACCGAATCTTGTGAGTCAAGCCGTCGGCAAACGCGGTGAGGTTTAGGCGGTGCAGGGTATAGATGGATTCCGCAACGGACGGCTCCGCAAACGTCTGCTGCGTCACGCCGTCGACCTGTACTTCGAGCGTGTCCGTAAAGGGTGATGTCACGAAGCCGATCTGAAGGAAGAAGCTGAGGGTCACCGACGAAGGCGGCGCGAGCAGGGGAAAAGTGACGGTCTGCTCGGCGTATGCGATTTCTACCGAACCGTCGTTGACGTTGTTTCCTCCGAACCACGCCCAGGAGCTACCACTTCGCGGGGTAGTACATGCCGTTGGTACCGTCCTGGCAGTCCGAGTACCCAGATGTTGCACAGCGGCGTCCCCGACGGCGGCGTCCCCGCCGGGTGCCCGCTAGGAAAATGGGTGGAGAAAACGACGGGATAGTTTGGATTGACCAAGGGATTGAGCAAGGTCGAGCAGGTGGCTTCGAAGCCTCCGTCCGTCCAGATGTCCCCGTCCACGCATTGAGCTCCCGCGCTCCCGCGAGCACTGCCGCCAATGCCAGAGCCACCAGGGCGACCCGAACGAGGACCGCCAGCCGGCGCGCCGTGTAAATGGTGATCAGACGCTCTTCGCCGATGGTACCCAGAGCCATGCCAAAGCTCCCTTCTTCGGGTGCACCCGCCACAACCTCAATTCCGTAGTCAGTCCCAGGACGCCAATAGGGTACCACGGCATCGTGCCGGACAGCCACCGAAGCCCTCGGGCAACCGACAAGGATCGAGCCCCGATCTCTCGGGGCCCATCTGATCCTTCGTGCCTGCTATGTGGCGGAGAGGGTGGGATTTGAACCCACGAGACCCTTTCGGGCCTACCGGTTTTCGAGACCGGCCTGATCAACCACTCCAGCACCTCTCCGCGTGGGTGGACGGCGAGCCGACCAGCAAAGGGCGACCCTCAACAGTAGGCAGCGCCGCGTCAAACGCGGCGCTTATCCTAGCCGATTCCCGGGTCCTTTGGTAAGGCGGGCCAAACCACGGACCATGCAATCCGTAATAATCCGCAACTCCGATGGAAAGCGCGATCCAGCTGACGAACGTCTCCAAGGCTTTCGGCAAGTTCAAGGCCGTTGACGGCTTGTCCCTGGCTGTCCCGAGGGGCTCGATGTTCGGGCTGCTCGGCCCCAACGGCGCCGGCAAGACCACGACCCTCCGGATGATCATGAACATCACGGCGCCGGACTCGGGCGACATCCAAATCCTCGGCCACCCGATGGACCGCGCGACCCAGAATCGCATCGGGTACCTGCCCGAGGAGCGCGGCCTCTACCGGAAGATGAAGGTCGTCGACCATCTCTACTTCCTCGCCGCGATCAAGGAAGTCGGGCGCGAGGAAGCCAGGCGCCGCATCTCCGACTGGCTGGACAAGATGGAGCTGCGCCCCTGGCTCAACAAGAAGGTGGACGAGCTCTCCAAGGGCATGCAGCAGAAGATCCAGTTCATCGCGACGATCGTCCACGACCCGGACATTCTGATCCTCGACGAGCCGTTCTCCGGCCTCGACCCCATCAACGTCGCCCTCATGCGCGACTACTTCCTCGAGTTTCGCGGCCGCGGAAAGACGATCGTCTTCTGCACGCACGTCCTCGAACAGGCCGAGAAGCTGTGCGACGAGATCACCCTGATGGCCCGCGCGAAGAAGATCCTCGAGGGGTCCATGAAGGAGCTCAAGCGCCGTTACTCCCAGGACCTGCTCCGCATCGCGATGGACGCTTCGCTCCCCGAGGTCAGCGCGCTGCCCGGCGTCGCGACCGCCAAGCAGGTCGACGGCACGTTCGTCGTGGGCCTGGTGCCCGGAACGGACCGGCGCGAGTTCCTGAAGCGGACGCTCGAGCGCTACCGGATCGACGCCTTTTCGCAGAAGGAGCCCGAGCTCGAAGAGATCTACCTCGACGCCGTCCGGAGCGCCGGAATCGAAGACCGCACGATCGAATGAGGCGCCCATGAACTGGAAGAAGACCTTTGCCGTCGTCCGCCGGGAGTACGTCGAGCGCGTCCGGACCAAGGCGTTCTGGATCGCGACGCTCCTGATCCCGCTCCTCTTTCTCGGATATGTCGCGGTTCAGATCGCGATCTCCCGAAAGACCGGCGGCGAGCGCCAGCTCGTTGTCGTGGACCTGACGGGTAAGCTCTACGCCCCTCTGGTGAAGGAGCTCGCCGACACCGAAGCGAAGCAGAGGAAGGAGAACGGGGGCTCCCGGGGACCCCACTGGTCTCTCGTCGAGCGGCCGCTGACCGGAGACCTGGCCGCGACGAAGGAGGGTCTCCGCAAGCAGGTCCTGGAGAAGAAGATCAACGGCTACCTGGTTCTCGAGCCGGCCAAGCTCGAGAAGGAGGAGGTCGAGTATTACTCGACGACCGTCTCGGACTGGATCGCTCTGCAGCAGCTCCAGTCGGCCATCAACCGCATCTCGATGCGGCAGAAGATGGCGGCGCGGGGCCTTCCGGCCGACCTCTCGGCGGAGCTCGAGAAGCGCATCGACCTGAAGCCCTTCAAGGTCACCGAGAAGGGGACGGCCGAGGAGAAGGGCGCCGGGATCATCGCCGCGATCGTTTTTCTGATCCTGATGTACTCGACCTTCTTCATGTACGGCTACCAGGTCATGCGCGGCGTCATCGAGGAAAAGTCGAACCGCATCGTCGAGATCATCGTGGCCTCGGTGCGCCCCACCGAGCTCATGGTCGGCAAGATCATCGGGATCGGCCTCGTCGGCCTGACCCAGTACTTCGTGTGGTCCCTCGTCGCGATGAACCTGTCGCTGCCGGCGATCGCGGGCCTGATGGCCAGCCCGGACATGGGCGTGCCCCACATCCCGATCTCGATGCTCGGCTACTTCATTCTCTTCTTCATCCTCGGCTACTTCTTGTACGCCAGCGTCTACACGATGATCGCCGCACCCTTCAACACCGACCAGGAAGCGCAGCAGCTGGCGATGATCCCGATGATGATGATCATCAGCGGCATCGCCGTTTACCCCGCCGTCATGAACAACCCCTCCGGCGGAGTCGCGCTCTTCTTCTCGCTCTTTCCGTTCACGGCCTCGCTCATCATGTTCCTGCGAACCGCGCTCTCGGAACCGCCGGTCTGGCAGATCCTGCTGTCGGTCGCGGTGATGCTCGGCACGACGTTCGGGCTGGCGTGGTTCGCGGGACGCATCTACCGCGTCGGCATCCTGATGTACGGCAAGAAGCCGACGATTCCCGAGATCATCCGCTGGGTCCGATATTCCCCCGGAAAAGCGCCCCAGCCCGCCGTCAAACAGGCCTCCTGAGGCCCCCCGGGGGCAAATCGATGAGGCTGCCCCATAGACAAGGGGCCACCTCCTGCCATATATGGTGTGACAGTGAGCAGGAGGAAGGCCATGCGTGTTCAATTTCTGAAAGGCTTGTCCCTGGTGGTTCTCGTTTGCTGTCTCGGTATCGTGGTCGGCTGCGCAGATATGGAGTACGTCCCCGGCGGCCAGTATTTCTTCTACCACAAGGAGTTGCCCGCTTCGAAGAGGGCCATCGCGGCGGCCCGGAGCGCCGGAAAGGACAAGGAGTGTCCGGCGGACTTCGCGGCTGCCGAGAAGCTCATGAAGGACGCCTACGCGCTCTACTACGCCTGTCACACCAAGGAGGCGATCGCCAAGGCCAACGAAGCGATCGCCAAGGCCAAAGCGCTCTGCCCGCCCAAGCCGACTCCGACGCCGGCGCCCGCCCCGCCGGTCGCGCCCGCTCCGACAATCTCTCTTTCGGCGGCTTCGAGCTCGATCGCGTCGGGCGCGTGCACGAGTCTGAACTGGACCACGGCGAACGCGAGCAAGGTCTCGATCGACCAGGGCGTGGGAAGCGTCGAGGAGAACGGTTCTCGGCAGGTGTGTCCGACGAGCACCACCCGCTACACGTTGACCGCGACGGGACCGGGAGGGTCCCGCACCGACTCGACGACGGTGACCGTAACGGAGAAGGCCAAGCCGACCGACCGCCTCACGATTCACGTCAACTTCGACACGAACAAGTCCGACATCCGCAAGGCCGACGTCGGGGATCTGCAGAAGGCCGAGCAGTTCGTCCGGAAGTACCCGAACTGCAAGATCGAGGTCGACGGCTACACGGACTCCACGGGCTCCGATTCCTACAACATGCGCCTCTCCGAGAAGCGCGCCGAGGCCGTCAAGAAGTATCTCCTCGACCATCAGGCCGTCGCGGCCGACAAGATCTCGATCAAGGGTTTCGGCAAGAGCAACCCAATCGCCGACAACAAGACCGTCAAGGGCCGTTTCGAGAACCGCAGGGCCGAGATCCTGATCTTCTGCCAGTAAGGGATCGCCGCCAGATTCGAAGCCGCCGGGCCGGCACTCCCTCGCGGGGGTGCCGGCCCTGTTGTTTGGCCGGCGCCCGGCCCGTTTGCCCGCTGGCGAGCCCTTGTGCTAACTTTCGCGCCCCGTTTGGCCCATTCGTCTAACGGTTAGGACGCGGCCCTCTCAAGGCCGAAATACGGGTTCGATTCCCGTATGGGCTACCACGATCCCTCGGCTCTGTAAGTTTCTACCACTCAAATCAAAGGCCTTAACCTCGCGCTCGGCCTCCCCTTGCATGCTGCCAATCCGTGTGCTATATACTGAACCATATGGTTCAGTATACGCGGGCCCGCCTCGATGCCTCGTTCGCCGCGCTCTCGGACGCCACCCGACGCGGCGTTCTGGAGCAGCTCGGCCGTTCCGACGCTTCGATCACGGACCTTGCCGAGAGGTTCCACATGACCCTCACGGGCATGAAGAAGCACGTCGGCGTCTTGGAGCAGGCCGGGCTCGTCACCACGGAAAAGGTCGGGCGCGTGCGGACCTGCAAGGTCGGCCCGCGCCGATTGGAGGAAGAGACGGCCTGGATCGAGAGGTATCGCCAGCTCTGGGACGCACGCTTCGACGAGCTGGACAAAGTTGTCGAGGAATTGAAACGGAAGGAGAAGGTCGATGGACGCAAGAAGAGAGAGTGAGGTTGCCCCCATGAAGAACCGTACGACGGTGGAGCGGAAGTCCGAGCGTGAGCTCGTCGTCACGCGAACTTTCAACGGCCCGGCGCGCCTCGTGTTCGAGGCGTGGACCAAGCCCGAGCTGTTCAGGCAGTGGTGGGTGCCGAAGTCGATGGGAATGTCCCTGCTTTCCTGCGAAATGGATGTTCGTGTCGGGGGCAGGTACCGTTTGGAGTTCGCACACGGGGACTCACAGTCGGCGTTCTTCGGCACGTACAAGGAAGTAACACCGCACTCGCGCCTCGTCTGGACCAATGAGGAAAGTGACGAGGGTTCCGTCACGACCGTGACCTTCGCGGAAAAAGGCGGCAAGACGTTGCTGGTCATGCACGAGCTTTATCCCTCGAAGGAAGCTCTCGACGCCGCCGGCACCGGGGCGGCGGATGCGATGGGAGAGACGTTCGAGCAACTGGACGAGCTTCTCGCAGCCCTGGGCGCGAGCGTGGGACGGTCATGAACTCGTCGACCTTCCGGTCCGCCGCCTGGCTCATTCGTTCTAACTTCGATCCCTCGTGGCACACCATGAGCGAGTGGGCAATCGGTCCTCATGGCTGACCTCGCGCGCTGCTTGCCCCGGCCGGCATGGCTCACATGCAGGCCGGGGCTACCGGGCCGCGCCGTGAAAATTCGACGACGACGTTCTCGATCGGGGCGCCCTCGACGTGGGCCGTCTTGACTCGCCTCCTTGGTCCCACGACCCTGCTTCGGCAACGACCTGCTCCGGTTCTCCGGCGCCCCCCGAAGTCACGGGTGGCGCCGGCATCACCATCCGCGCACGCGTAGCAAGACTTGGGATCAAGCGGCCCGAAGCGACTCTAGATCCCGCAGGAACTGGGCCAGCTGGTTCCATGTAAGGCCCGTATGGGCTACCAGTTCAACCCCCACTCCAAGTCTCACGCCGCGTCCTGCGGACGCAGCCCTCTCAAGGCGGCACCTCTGAGCGCGCCCTTTCGGGCGCGACACGGGTTCGAACTGGCGCCCGTATGGGCTACCAGCAACCTCGTCACCATAAGCGGCGCCGTTCTACGTCCACGGCTCTCTCTGCGCCTACCTGGAATAGGATTTCCTGGCGGAGGGAATCGTCATGTCTGGGAAACCGCGATCTGTAGTTCTCGTCCACGGCGGCTTCGTCGACGGCTCGGGCTGGGAAGGCGTCTATAGGATCCTGAGGAAGGACGGCTACACGGTCGGCATCGTCCAGAATCCGACGACCTCGTTGGCCGACGACGTCGCGACAACCAGACGCGCCATCGCCGCCCAGGGGGATCCCGTGATTCTGGTCGGCCACTCGTACGGCGGCGCCGTCATCACCGAAGCCGGCAATGACCCCAAGGTGGTCGGGCTCGTCTACATCACCGCGTTTGCTCCAGATCAGGGCGAGTCCGTCGCTGGCCTCATCAAGGACCCCCCGCCAGGAGCTCCCGTGCCGCCAATCCTGCCACCCCAGGACGGCTACCTCTTCCTCGACAGGGCGAAGTTCCCCGCCTCGTTCGCGGCCGACGTGGAGGCAGAGAAGGCTGCATTCATGGCCGACTCCCAGGTCCCGTGGGGCGTCCAGGCGTTGAGCGGCACGATCACGACGCCGGCATGGAAGAGCAAACCGAGCTGGTACCTGCTCGTTACCGAGGACAAAATGATCCCGCTTGCAGCCCAGCGCTTCATGTCGAAACGTGCTGGCTCGACGGTGGTCGAGGTTGGGGGCAGCCACGCGATTTACGTCTCGCAACCGGAGGCGGTGGCCGCTCTCATCGAACGAGCCGCCAAGGAAGCGTGACGACGAGGCTGGCCGATCGTTGAGAGAGTGAGGTAGCCCAAGATCACGCGGCGCACCTCAAGGACGCAAGGTCTCGGAGGAAGGCTGCGATCTGGTTCCAACTCCGGCCCGTATGGGCTACCACGAGCTTCCCGGATTCCTCAGTCACGCGCCGAGGCCTCTCCGGCCAGATCGGGCAGGAGATAATCCCCGCGTGCCAGCGACTTCCTGGCGTGGCCCGCGCGCGCCGCTGCGTCTTCTGAGCTACCTCGCACCGAGCCTTCCCGAGAGCCTCTTCGAGCTCCTCGCGGAAGCGATCGCGGCCGGAACGGGGCGCCGCGTCACCGTGGACTTCGAGACCAGCGTCTCCGGGCCCGTGCCCGAGACCGATCCCTTTGCCTCCGGCCGCGCCGATGCGGCCTTCGTGTGTGGCCCTTCCTACGCGCTGCTGCGCTCGGCCGGAGTGCCGGTGGAAATCGTGCCGGCCGCCGCTGTCTTCGACGATCCGCGTAACCATGGCCACCCCGTCTATTTCTCGGATGTCGTGGTCCGTCGCGATCATCCGGCCCGCGCCCTGGCGGACCTGCGGGGAGCGGTCTGGACCTACAACGATCGGCAGTCCCTCTCGGGTTGGCATCGCATGCTGGCCCGACTCGTGGGGCTCGGCCTCGGCGCACCCGAGCACTTCTTCTCGCGCATCGTCGCCTCGGGGGCGCACGTAAGATCGATCGAGCTGGTGTCCCGCGGCGAGGCCGACCTTTCCGCCGTCGACTCGAATGTGCTTCTCTTGGAGCGCCGCCGCGACCCCGACCTCGACTGCCGGCTTCGCGTGCTGGAATCCTGGGGCCCTTCGGCGATCCAGCCCGTTCTCGTCCGGTCCGCGCTCGATCCGGTGCTCAAGGCCTCGATCGCCGACATCCTTCTGGCACTCCACCGCGACACGAAGATAGCGTCCCGGCTGGCCGCCTTCGGTGTCTTGTGTTTCGCGAGCGTGGACGAGGCAACATACCTCCGGCTTGGAACGGAGGACGTGCCTGCGGGGACCCGGAGCGTGGCCTCTTGAAGGCCATAACGTCTTCACGCCGTTGACCTCACGCGGCGTGCTTCAAGTCCCCGAAGTCACGGAGCAAGGCCGCAATCTGGTTCCATCTCGGGCCCGTATGGGCTACCAGATCCATCCCGGCTTCGTCGTTCCCATGCCGCGTCCTCGGACGCAGCCCTCTCGAAGCGACACCTTTGCTCTTTGAACCGCGCGCCCTTGCGCGCGCGTCACGGGTCACGCTCTTCGGGAATTGGTCGCTCGGGAGCGGGGTTCGAAGAGCCGTAGAGCGAAGGAGTCTCGCGATGAAGCGTCTTCTTCCGGTGACAGCCCTGCTCCTGGCCTGCCTCACTCCTGCCCCCGTTTCCTCTCAGCAGGCGCAACCCACTCCGACGCCGCCTCCGGCCTCGCCGCCCGCCATGGACGATCTTCGCTTCATCCGGATGAAGATCTCGGCCGGGGACCTCTCGAGCGCCGAGTCGATCCTCGAGGTCCACCGCGCCGCCAAAGGCGAGGACGGGGAGTACCTGCTCGGGCTCGCATGGCTCGCGCGGGGAGCGGCGCTGACGGGCGACTGGGCGGAGGCCTCACGGTACGCCAGAGCCGCCCGCGAACTCGCGGCCTCGACGCTCGGCATGCCCGCCGACTACCCGAACCACTCCGAGGCGACGTACGCGCTCGGCACGTCGATCGAGGTCGAGGCGCAGGTCCTCGTCGCCGACGGCAAGAAAACGGAAGCGATCCGCCTCCTCGACGTTAGCTCCCGAAACCTCGAGACGGCGCCGTACAACGTGCGGGCGCGCATCTGGAAGCGCCGGAATCAGATCGAACTCGTCGGCCAGAGGGCTCCCGCCTTCCGCGCGGAGGACCGTATCGGGCTGGAGTTCGCGGGGCTCGAGTCGCTGCGCGGAAAGCCCGTCGTCCTGTTCTTCTGGTGGCAAGCCTGCGGCGATTGCAAGCAGCAGGCGGCGGCCTTCCGCCGGGCGGTCGAGAAGTACGCTCCCAGGGGTGTCGCGTTCGTCGCGCCGACGCGCTTCTACGACGAGGACCGCTCCGAGGAGAAGGCGAGGATCGAAAAGTCCTGGAGCGACGTTTACGGCCTCGCCGGCTCGGTCCCCGTGCCGATCAGCAACGAGGCCATGCTCCGATACGGCGTGTCGGCGACCCCGACCTTTGCTTTCGTCGACCGCAACGGCCTGGTCACCCGGTACCTGCCCTACCGCATGACGGAAGAGCGACTGTCGGCGGCGATCGAGGAGCTGCTGCGGTAACCCGGAGATTCGACGGTCAGCTCTCGCGGGAGTGGGTTACCGGCTCATGTTCCCGCCGCTCGGCCCAGACGGAACGGGCACCCCGGTCGAAAGCACGGCAATCCCGACGAGAGCCCCGATGCCCGTATAGGCGACGCTTGCCGCCGCTCGGGGGACCCCTGATGTAAACGAATCTCGTGCAGGCCCGGGTTACTCCTTACACTTCCCACTCGTCGAAATGCCGGAGCCGAAGACGTTTGCGAACGTAACTATCTGTAAATGCGACTGTTATAGTCAGACCGACACGCCAGACGATAGATCGGGAGCCCTTGGAGCGGAAATCTTGAATAGAATCCGCCAGCTTGCCCGTACCGGGCTTCATTGCAAATTGGAGTGAAGGAGGAGAAAGCATGGTTAACAGATCTCGAGGGTGGGTCGTGGCGCTTGCCGCGTGCCTGATGCTGGCGTTCGCCGGCGTCGCCGCGGCGCAATATTCGGTCGTCGCCGTCATGCCCGACGGCACGGTGATCCTTAGGAGTCCCGCCGGTGTCCGTTCTTATCAGGTCCCGGCTGGCACCACGTTCAACGCCGACGGCAAGCCCGACGTCGCGGTTGCGGACCTCAAGCCCGGCATGCAGGTGACCGGGTTCGAGTCCGGCATCGCGAGCTGGAAGAGCACCAACGTGATGGTTCATGAGGAGCTCAACGCCGAGGTCGTCGCGGCCGCCGGCAACTCGCTCCTCATCAAGGGTGCGAAGGGCGTCGAGAAGTACCAATGGAAGGAATCCAGCGAAATCACGATCGTCAAGGACGGCAAGGTCGTGGACGCCTCGTCCATCCACGTCGGCGATCGGATCACCGGCATGATCGTCCAGAAGTCCGTGGCACCTCCGCCGGCGGCGCCGCCGGTCGCTGCCGCAGCGCCGCCCCCGGCCGCCCCACCCCCGGCGCCGACCAAGGTGGTCGAAAAGCCGGCACCCGCACCGGCTCCGGCCCCCGCCGCGGCCCCGGCTCCGGCTCCGGAGAAGAAGCTCCCGAAGACGGCGAGCGAAGTGCCGGCGGCGGGCCTCCTCGGCGCCCTCGCCCTCGCGGCCGGCGCCGGTCTCACCGCGATCCGGAAGTCCCGCTCCGCGAAGTAGCGTTTTCCCGCGTTTTCCTCGATGTGCCCGCCCCCGCGGCGGGCACATCTGTTTTCGGCCCCCGTCACATGTCGTCGCCCGCACGAAGGGCACCGTAAGGGACCGAGAAAAGGGGGCCGTCCGCTCCTCTGCGCTACTCTTGCGCTCCATGCCGCGCACCAAGATCGTCTGCACGATCGGGCCTGCCTCTCGCTCGCCCGACGCGCTCGAGCGCCTGGTCGCGGCCGGAATGGACGTGGCGCGCCTGAACTTCTCGCACGGCACCCACGAGGAGCACGCGGCCGTCATCGCCGCCCTGCGGCGGATCGCCTCCGGGGTCCGGCGCCCGATCGCGATCCTCCAGGACCTCGCGGGCATCAAGATCCGCATCGGGGACGTCGCCGGCGGGCCCGTCCGTCTCGACGCCGGCGCGTCCTTCACGCTGACAAGCCGCTCCGTCCCCGGCGACGCGCGGCAGGTCTCGGTCAGCTTTCCGGACCTGCCGGCAGCGTCCATCCGGGCGACCGCCTCCTGCTCGCCGACGGCGAGATCGAGCTGCGCGCCGAGACGATGACGCCGACGGACATCCGCTGCCGGGTCGTCGCCGGCGGACCGCTCTCCTCCCACAAGGGGATCAGCCTGCCGGCCGGCTCGATCGCCGCGCCCGGCCTGACCGAAAAGGACCGCGGACGACCTCGCGTTCGGCGTCGCCCAGGGGGTGGATTACGTGGCCCTCTCGTTCGTCCGGTCGGCGGACGACGTCCGGCGAGCCCGGGCCTTCATCGCGGATCGCGGCGCCTCGATCCCGCTCGTCGCGAAGATCGAGAAGCACGAGGCCCTCGGACGCGATCGACGCGATCCTCGCCGAGGCGGACGGACTCATGGTCGCCCGCGGCGACCTCGGCGTCGAGACGCCGCTCGAGCACGTTCCGCTGCTGCAGAAGATGCTCATCGAGAAGTCGAACCGGGCCGGCAAGCCCGTCATCACGGCCACCCAGATGCTGCTGTCCATGGTCGAGAGCCCGCGGCCCACGCGCGCCGAGGTCGGCGACGTCGCCAACGCGATCCTCGACGGCACCGACGCCGTGATGCTTTCCGAGGAGACGGCGTCCGGGCGCTACCCGGTCGAGGCGGTCGCGACGATGCGGCGCATCGCGGACGACACCGAGGCGGCGTTCCCGTTCGAGCGGTGGATGCGCCGCTTCGAGGACAGCAGCCTCCAGGGCCTGCCCGAGGCCGTCGCGGGGGCGGCATGCGAGCTGGCCGAGCACATCGGCGCCTCGGTCATCGTCGCCTGGACCGAGTCGGGGGCTACGGCACGCCTGGTCGCCAAGCACCGGCCCCGCAGCCCGATCCTGGCCCTTTCGTCGGTCCCCTCGACCGCGAGGCGCCTGGCTCTCGTCTGGGGCGTCATACCCGTCGTGGCGGAGGCAGGAGGCAGCACGGACGCGATGATGGAGGCCGCGCCGGCCCTGGCCGCCGCCGCGGGGCTCCTGCGTTCAGGCGAGAAGGCGGTCATCACCGCCGGCATCCCGATGGGCGTCGCCGGCAGCACGAACCTCATCAAGGCGGCCGTCGCCCCGTGACGAAGCCGATCCGGCAGGCCGCCCGCCGCAGCAAGGCGCGCAACCTCGCCTTCGCCGTCTTCTTCTTCGTCCTCGGCGTCATCGGCATCCTCATTCCGGTGGTGCCGCAGGTCCCCTTCTTCATCATGAGCGCACTCTTTCTCTCGCTCGTGTCTCCGAGGCTTCGCCGGGCGATGCGCCGGTGGCGCCACCGGCATCCCAAGCTCGACGCGTCCTACAGGAAGTGGCGCGCGAAAGCGCGCCACAAGCGCCGGCAAGCGATCCACCATCGACGCGAACACGGTCCGAAGGGCGCCCACTAAGCCGGTCTCCATCGACGCGGCAGCAGCGACTCTTCGTTCGCGGCGCGCGAAGTCTCCCGACCGAAGGAAGGGAGGAGGCGCGCGCCGCGGGAGCCGGAGCGCGAAGCGAGGGGTCAGGCGTGCGGTCGAGCCCGCATCCGGGCGAGCCGGACGCCGGTGCGCCCCGAAGGGGCGCAGATCCCGCGCGGAGCGGAGGCGACGTTTAGTCCATCTGTCGGCGCAGCACGGTCGGAATGTCGAAATCGTCCCTCGAAGACACGTTCGGCCCGAAGCCGCCCGAGTCGTCTCCGCGCAGGAAGGGCGGGCGGAGCGTCTTCGAGGCCACGGTCAGGGGCTTCGGCTCCTCCTCGATCTCCGCGAGGTCGCGCTCGAGGCGGTCGAAACCCGTGGCGATCACGGTGACCTTGACGTTGCCGGCCATCCTCTCGTCGTGCACGCAGCCGAAGAGGATCTCGGCCTCCGGGTCTGCCGCCTGCTGGATGATCTGCGCCGCCTCGGTGACCTCGAAGAGCGTCAGGTCCGCGCCGCCCGTGATGTTGATGAGGACCCCGCGGGCGCCCTCGATGGACGCGTCCTCGAGCAGCGGCGAGCGAGATCGCCGCCTGCGCCGCGTGGATCGCGCGGTTCTCGCCGTCGGCGACGGCCGTGCCCATGAGCGCGCGCCCCATGTCCGACATGATCTTGCGCACGTCGGCGAAGTCGAGGTTGATCTCGCCGGGGCAGTTGATGAGGTCCGAGATTCCCTGGATCGCCTGGCGCAGCACGTCGTCGGCGATCTTGAAGGAGTCCTGCAGCGGCGTGTTGCGCTCGACGAAGGCGAGCAGCCGCTGGTTCGGGATCGTGATGAGCGTGTCGACGTGGTCGCGCAGCTCGCGGGAGGCGCGCTCGGCCTGCCGCATGCGCTTCTTGCCCTCGAACTCGAAGGGCTTGGTGACGACGGCGACCGCGAGGGCCCCGGCCTCGGCCGCGAGCTTGGCGAGGATCGGGCCCGCGCCCGAGCCCGTGCCGCCGCCGAGACCCATCGCGAGGAAGATCATGTCGGCGCCGGCCACGGCCTGCGCGAGCTTCTCCTGGTCCTCGAGCGCGGCGTTTCTTCCGACGTCGGGGTCCGCACCCGCGCCGAGGCCCTTGGTCAGGCGCGAGCCGATCTGCAGCTTGTTCGGGGCCGCGCACTTGCGCAGCGCCTGGAGGTCGGTGTTGCACGCGAAGTACTCGACGCCCTTGACCCCGGCGGCGATCATCCGGTTGACGGCGTTCGATCCGCCGCCTCCGACGCCGATCACGCGGATCGTGGCCGGCGAGGCGTCGCCCCCGTCCAGCTCGATGGAGAGCTTCGGGTTCTCGTCGTCCATGAACTCGATCATGGGTCCTTCCCTCCGTCGCCGCGTCTTTTTCGTAGTCATCAAAAGAAGTCCCGGATGAATCGGGAGACCGAGTTGGCCGCGTGAAAGAACGCCCGGGCCCGCCGCCGAGCCGGCTTGTAGCGGTGACCGTACAACAGAAGACCGGTCGCTGTCGCCCACTCCGGGCGCGAGACCACGTCGACCAGCCCGCCGACGCCCGACGGCACGCCGCGACGCACCGGGCCGTCGAAGATCCCCTCGGCGATCTCGACCACGCCCTCGAGCTCGGAGCCGCCGCCCGTCAGCACCACGCCCGAGCGGATTTCCTTGTCGAGACCGAGCCTCTGGATGTCCTCGTGGATGAGGCCGAGCAGCTCCTCGGCTCTCGGCTGCAGGATGTCGGCGAGCGTCGTGCGGGGGCAGAGCTTCGGGGCCCGGCCCCCGACCATGGGGACCTCGACCATCTCGTCTTCGGAGACCGCCGACCGCAGAGCGCAGCCGTACTTCTTCTTCAGGCGCTCGGCGTCGGTGATCGGCGCCCGCAGGACCACGGCGAGATCGTTGGTGAAGTGGTCGCCGCCGATCGGGATGACCGCGGTGTGGGCGATCGTGCCCTTCTGGTAGACAGCGACCTCCGTCGTGCCCCCACCGATGTCCACCAGGCAGATTCCGAGCTCCTTCTCGTCGGGCGTCAGGACGGCCTCCGCCGCCGCGAACTGCTCGAGGACGAGCTGGACGACCTCGATGCCCGCCTTGTTCATGCAGGTCACGATGTTCTGGGTGACCGCCACGGGCGCCGTCACGACGTGGACGTCCACCTCGAGCCGGCTGCCGATCATTCCGAGCGGGTCGGCGACCCCGTCCTGCCCGTCCACGGCGAAATCGCGGGGCACGACGTGGACGACCTCGTGATCCTGAGGGATCTGGACGCCCCGCGCCGCATCGATGACCCGCGCGACGTCCTCCTTGGTGATCTCCCGGTCCTTGCCCGCCACCGCGACGACGCCGCGGCTGTTGAACGACCGGACGTGGGAGCCCGAAATCCCCACCCAGGAGCGCGAAATCTGGACTCCTGCCATGATCTCGGCCTCTTCGGCGGCCCGCTTGATCGCCTCGATCGTGGCGTCCACGTTGATGATGTTGCCCTTGCGGGTCCCGCGGTTGGCCGAGGAACCCTTGCCGATCACGTCGAGCGCCCCGGCGGCGTTCTGCTCCCCGATGAGGACGCAGATCTTGGACGTGCCGATGTCGCAGGCGACGAGGAAGTTCTCGGGCTTAGCCATCGCTAACCCGTGAACCGTAAGCGCGTGAGCCGTGAGCCGTGAGGAGCCCGGGATCGATTTCGGCTCACGTGCTACCGGCTCACCGCTCACGCCCCGCATCAGAGACGATTCCCTGCGCCGTAGGCGCCGACGAGAATGATGCGATCGGCAAAACGGAGATCGATGGCCCGCGCCTCCCACCCGCGACTTTCAACGAACCCGCGCGCCTCGAGCAACGCGCGGACCTTTGCCGGCGCGTCCGTCCGCAGCACGCGAACCGGCTTTCGAAATATCGCGTCCATCATACCGAATCCGCCGTCGGGGAGCGAGGCGATTTCCGACAGCGCCGCGACGTAGTCGGGGCGCGCCGCGCGCAGATCTTCGATCAGCCCGACCGCATCCGGCAGCAGGCGCCGCTCTCCCGTGACGATCACGTATTCCGTGCGGTCGCGCCGCGGATCGTACGGTGCGATGAGGTTGCCGTCGACGCCGACCCACCAGAAGTCCGTGCCGTCGCGGTAGAGCGCGACCGCGCGGCGCTCGGTGATCCGGACCGAGAGCCCGTCCGGAAAACGCTTCGAGAGCGTGACGCGCTCGATCCAGGGGTGGCCGGACAGCCGGACCGCCATCGGCGCCAGATCGAGCGCGACGAGGTTTCGCCCGGTCCACTCGCCCGCGACCGCGAGGACTTCCTCGGTGCGGGCGCGGGAGTTGCCGGCCACCTCGAAGCGGCGAAGCGCGAAGCGCGGGCCCGAGACGAAGCGCGACGAGGCCGAACGCCGCCGCGAGTACGGCGAGGCCGAGCGGCGACGAACTTGAGCGCGGGCGGCTTCCTTCCCCGGCGGGGGACGACCCCCCCGCGGCGCAGGAAGGGGGCGTCCTTCCTATCCGCGCTGGCCACGCTTCAGGTACTCCTCTCCGAACTTCACGACGTCCCCGGCTCCGAGCGTCAGCAGCAGGTCCCCGGGAACCAGCGTCTGCTCGAGGCAGTCGACAACTCTTTTCTTTTCATGGACATAGATGACTCGGTCGTGACCGGCGCGGCGGGCGGCCTCGGCCACGATTTCACCCGTGACCCCCGGGATCGGCCGCTCGCGCGAGGGGTAGACGTCCATGACGATGTTCAGGTCGGCCGCCGTCGAGCGCCCTGCCGAATTCGTCGGCGAAGTCGCGCGTCCGCGAGAAGAGGTGAGGCTGGAACAGGGCCACGAGCCGGCGGTCGGGGTAGACCTGCCGCGCCGCCGCGAGGGTCGCGCGGATCTCGGTGGGATGGTGGGCGTAGTCGTCCACGACGAGGACGCCACCGCGCTCGCCCTTGAGCTCGAACCGGCGGACGACGCCGGTGAAGGCGGCGAGCGCCCGCGCGATGATCTCGAACGGGATGAGCAGCTCGCGCCCGGCCGCGACGGCCGCCAGCGCGTTGGAGACGTTGTGGCGCCCGGGAAGCCGAAGGCGCACGGCTCCGAGCCGGCCCTGTTCCGCGTCCCACACGTCGAAGGTGGTCGAAGTCGCCTCGAGCCGGACGCTGCGAGCCGCGAGGCGCGCGTCGGGGGACTCTCCGTAGGTGACGACTCGGCGCTTGATCCGCGGCAGGATGCTCCGCGCGCCGGCGTCGTCGGCGCACGCCACGACCGCACCGAAGAAGGGAACGCGGTTGGCGAACGCCACGAAGGCGTCCAGGATGTCGTCGAGGTCGCGGTACGTGTCGAGGTGGTCGGCCTCGATGTTGGTGATCACGGCCACGACCGGCGTCAGCTCGAGGAAGGACCGGTCGTACTCGTCCGCTTCCGCCACGAGATAGTCGCCCTTCCCGAGCCGGGCATTGGTCCCGAGGACGTGGACCTGTCCCCCGACGACGATCGTCGGGTCGAAGCCGGCCTCCGTCAGGACCATGCCCGTCAGGGACGTCGTGGTCGTCTTGCCGTGCGTGCCCGCGACGGCGACCCCCTGCTTCAAGCGCATGATCTCGCCGAGCATCTCGGCGCGGCGGATGACCGGAATGCCCTTTCCCCGGGCGGCTGCGACCTCGGCGTTCGACTCGGCGATGGCCGAGGAAATGACCACGAGGTCCGCGCTCTCGACGTGGGACGGGTCGTGGCCGAGGGCGATCTTCGCTCCCAGCCGCTCGAGCCGCGCGGTGACGTCCGAGCGGGCGAGGTCGCAGCCGGAGATCTCGAGCGGCGTGGCCTGGAGCAGGACCTCCGCGATTCCGCTCATCCCGACGCCCCCCGCGCCCACGAAGTGCAGGCGCCGCAGACGCAGGAACCTCACCGGGCTACCTCCGCTTCGAACAGCAGGCGCGCCAGGTCGCGCGCCGCGTCGGGCCGCGCGAGCGATCTAGCCTTCTGCCCCATCGCCGCCAGCCGCGAGCGGTCCTTGAAGAGCTCCGCGATCGTCCCGGCGAGGGTCTCGGCCGTGAAGTCCTTCTCGGCGATCACGACGGCCGCGCCGGCCCTCGCCAGGGCCCGGGCGTTCTCGAGCTGGTGCCCCGCGGCCGCCGCGCCGAAGGGCACGAGAATCGAGGTCCGCCCAGCGGCGGCGAGCTCGGCCACGGTCATCGCCCCGGCGCGCGAGACGACGAGGTCCGCGGCCGCCATCTGCTCCCAGAGGCGAGGCAGAAAGGATTCGAGCCTCCACCCGGCGGGCATCCGAGGGTAGCGCTGTCGCGTGCCCGCGAGATCCTTTTCGCCCGTCTGGTGCACGACCTCGAGGGCCGACTTCTCGAGCAGCACCGCTGCCCGCGCCATCGCCCGGTTGAGGATCCGCGAGCCCTGGCTGCCGCCGAAAACGAGCAGGCGCCGCGTCGTCGCCGCCGGATCGAGCGGCGGCGGCCTCGAAGAACTCCCGCCGCACGGGAGTGCCCGTTACGATCCCCTTGCGGCGCAGGTGGGTGTTGGCCGCCGCCAGGCCCACCGCCGTTCGCGTCGCGAAGCGGTTGAGAAACCGATTGGCGACGCCGGGCCGCGCGTTCGACTCGTGAATCAGGGTCGGGATGCCGAGGGAGCGCGCCGCCATCAGCACGGGCACGGTCACGTACCCGCCCACGCCGACGACCGCCCGCGCGCGGTGCCGCTTCAGAAGCGCGCGCGCCTCGACGAATCCCTTCGGGAGCCGGGCGAGCGACTGGAGCTGCTTGGTCAACGTCTTGCCCACGAACCCGGAGGCGTCGACCAGCTCGAGCGGGTAGCCCGCCGAAGCGACGATCTTCGACTCCAGGCCCTGCGCCGTGCCGACGAAGACGACCTCGGCGCCGGGCTTCTGGGCGCGGATCTCGTCTGCGAGCGCGATGCCCGGGATGACGTGGCCGCCCGTGCCGCCGGCCGCGATGACGTAGGCGCCGAGCTCGCTCATGACGCGATCGTAAGCCGTGAGCCGTGAGCCGTGAGCCTGTCTTCTCGCCTCATCCTCGGCTCACGACTAACGACTTACGGCTCACGCCTAGTTTCTTTCCGCCACTTCGTGCTGCGAGACGTTGAGGATGAGTCCTCCCGCGATCCAGGAGGCAATCAGCGAGGAGCCGCCGTACGACACGAACGGCAGCGGAATGCCCTTGGTCGGAACGAGCGCGAGGACGACCGAGAGATTGATGGCCGCCTGCACGACGATCATCGCCGTGGCGCCGGCGGCGAGAAACGCGGCGAACGCGTCCGGCGCGCGCCGCGCGGCGCGCAACCCCCGCCACGCGACGACGCCGAAGCAGACGACGATGCCGAGCGCACCGACGAACCCGAGCTCCTCTCCGACGATGGCGAAGATGAAGTCGGTGTGGGGAAACGGCAGAAAGAAGAGCTTCTGCCGGCTGCCGCCGAGACCGTTGCCGAACCACCCGCCGGCTCCGACCGCAATGAGCGACTGAATCGCCTGGAACCCGCGGCCGAGGGGATCGGCCTCGGGGTGCAGGAAGGAGAGCAGGCGCGCCCTCCGGTAGTCGGCGGAGAGCATCAGCGCCGCCAGCACCGGAATCACCGCCAGCGCACCGAAGGCGAACCAGCGCGCCCGCGCGCCCGCCAGCCAGAGAAGTACTGCGCACAGCATGACGTAGCAGGCCGCGGTCCCGAGATCCGGCTGCAGCACGACGACCCCGGCCGCCAGGCCCGAGAACACGAGGGCGGGCAGCAGGGCCCGTTCCGGGTCGCCCGCCTTCTCGCTCTTGCGCGCGAGCTGATGGGCGAGCAGGAGCACCAGGGCCACCTTCAACAGCTCGGCCGGCTGGAGCATCGTCAGGCCGAGCGGAATCCACCGGCGAGCGCCGTTGATCGGGGGCCGGAAGAGTGTGAAGACCGCGAGCGCCAGCGTCGCGCCATACGCCCCGTAGACGACCCACGGCCGCGCGAAGAGCCGGTAGTCGGTGCGGTACACCACGAAGGCCGCGATCCCGCCCAGCACGAGCGCCGCGATCTGCTTGACGAGATAGCGGTACGGGTTCCCGGACGTCTCGCCCGCCGAGACCGCCGACGCGCTGTAGATCATCACGCACCCGAAGAGCGAGAGCGCGACGAGCGTGACGAAGAGGACTTTGTCGGAGGCGAGCTTACGGGCCATGGCTTGCCCCGGCGGCCTTGCGTGCGAGCGCGGCGAAGTGTCGTCCCCGCTCCTCGAAGTTGCGATACTGGTCGAACGAGGCGCAGGCCGGCGAAAGCAGTACCGTGTCGCCGGGCCGGGCCAGCCGCGCGGCGCGGACGACGGCCTTTTCCATCGTCGCCGCAGCGCTCGAGCGCCGCCGCGCCCTCGAGCGCCGTCTCGATGACCGCCGCCGCCTCTCCGATCGTCAGCACGGCCCGGGTGTTCGTCTTGACGAGAGGACGCAGCACCGCGAAGTCGCCGTGCTTGTCCCGGCCGCCGAGGATGAGCAGGACGCTGCCGGGCGCATGGCCCTCCAGCGATTTGGCGGTAGCATCCACGTTCGTGCCCTTGGAGTCGTCCACCCACCGGACGCCTCCCCCCTCCGCCACGAGCTGGGTGCGGTGCGGGAGGCCCTCGAAATGCGCCAGCGCACTGCGGATCGCCTCCGCGGGCGCGGCGAGGCACTCGGCTGCCGCGAGCGCGGCGAGGGCGTTCTCCAGGTTGTGCGCCCCGGGAAGCGCGAGGGTCTCCGCCGCGACGATCGCGTGCCTGGGAGGGGCGACGTCGCAGACGAGTTCGCCTCCTTCGAGCCACGCGCACGCGTCGGCGCCCTTGGGGCGGCCGCGCCGCGAAAACATCACGCGCCGGGCCCGCGTCGCGATTTTGCGCGACGGGGCGTCGTCGGCATTGACGACCGCGAAGTCCCCCGGCCCCTGGCGCGAGAAGAGGCGCGCCTTGGCCGCCGCATAGTCGTCGAAGCCGGCATACCGGTCGAGGTGATCGGGGGTGATGTTCGTGAGCACCGCCACGTGCGGGTGGAAGAGGTCGATCGCCTCGAGCTGGAACGAGGAGACCTCGCACACGAAGTCGCGCGGCCCCTGCTCGGCGAGAAACGCCGAGAGCGGCGCGCCGATGTTGCCCGCGAGGACGACGCGTCGGCCCTCGCGCCTCAGGATTTCGGCGATCCAGGTCGTCGTCGTGGACTTGCCGTTGGTGCCGGTGACCGCGACCCAGCGGTGCCGTCCCGGCGCCTCCGCCTCGGCGATCCTCCACGCGACCTCGATTTCCGAAAGGACGGGCATGCCTCTTTCACGGGCGGCGCGGACGGGCGGGCACGTCGAGCGGCACGCCCGGGGAGACCGCGAGCCACTCGGCGTCCTCGAGGAACCCGGAGGGCGGCCCGCCGAAGAAGAACCGCACGCCGCGGGAACGCAGCTCTCCGAGGCCGTCGAAGTCCGTCTCGGGCCGGCTGTCGCCCACCGTCACGGCCACGCCGCGCTCGGCGAGGGCGTCGGCGAGGGCCCGGCCGCTCCTCGCAAAGCCGAGCACCGCGATCCGCCGCGGCAGAACCGCATCCCCGCTCATCGCAGCTTCAGGGTCGAAAGCCCGAGCACCGCAAAGAGGATCGCGAGGATCCAGAAGCGGATGATGACCCGGGACTCGGCCCAGCCCAGCAATTCGAAGTGGTGATGGATCGGGGCCATCTTGAAGACACGGCGCCCGGTCGTCTTGAAGGAGAACACCTGGACGATGACCGAAAGCGCCTCGAGCACGAAGAGCCCGCCGACGATCGCGAGAAGCACCTCCTGCTTGGTCATCACGGCCACGGCCGCGATCGCCGCCCCGAGCGAAAGCGCGCCGACGTCTCCCATGATGACCTCGGCGGGATGGCAGTTGAACCACAGGAACCCGAGCGAGGCCCCCACCAGGGCGCCGCAGAAAACGGCCAGCTCCCCCGACTGCGGAATGAACGGGATCTGCAGGTATTTCGCGGTCACAGCGTTGCCCGTCGACGTAGGCGAGAACCGCGTACGTGCCGGCGGCGATTCCCACGGCTCCGATCGCCAGCCCGTCGAGGCCGTCGGTGAGGTTGACGGCGTTCGAGGACCCGACGACGACGACCGCGACGAACGGAATGTAGAGGATCCCAAGATCGATGAGCAGCCTCTTCAGGAACGGGAACGTGATGACGGTCGAGAACGCCCCGTGGCCGGCCCACTGCTGGATCGCGAAGGCCACGGCGAGAGCCATCAGGAACTGCGGGACGAGCTTGCCGCGGCCCGTCAGCCCGAGGCTGCGGCGTTTCGTGACTTTCACCCAGTCGTCGGCGAAGCCCACCGCACCCACGCCCACGAGCGCCGCGAGCGCAATCCAGACGAATCGGTTCGAGAGGTCCATCCAGAGCAGTGTCGCCGAGGCGATCGCCAGCACGATGAGGAGCCCTCCCATCGTCGGGACTCCAGCCTTCGCGAGGTGGGAGCTGGGTCCCTCCTGCCGGATCGACTGTGCGATCTGGTAACGCTTCAGAAGCCGGATCATCGGAGGGCCGAGAACCAGGGCGACCATCAGAGCAGTCACCGCCGCCATCGCGGTCCGGAACGTGATGTACCGGAACACGTTGAACGCCGGAATGCGGCCGGCCAGCGGGTAGAGGAGCCGGTAAAGCACCCTTAGGCGCTCCCCGAGAGCGCCGCCACGGCGCGCTCGAGCCCGATCGCGCGCGAGGCCTTGAAGAGCGCCACGTCGCCGGGAGCGAGGATTCCAGACAGCAGTTGCGCCGCCTCTTCGGCCGAGGCGGCGTGCCGGATTGCTCCGGCGGAAAGCCCCGCCTCGACCGCGCCCTCGCCGAGAACGCGCCCGAGTCGGCCGACGCACACGAGCAGGTCGGCCCGGCCGAAGACGGCGGCGCCGGTGTCGCGGTGCCACCGCTGCTCGTCGGCGCCGAGCTCGAGCATGTCGCCGAGCACCGCGATGCGCCGGCGTGCCGGCAGCGCCGCGAGCGTCTCGAGAGCGGCCCGCACCGAGGACGGATTGGCGTTGTATGCGTCGTCGAGAAGCAGCGCCCCCGAGGCGTGGCGCACGAGCTCGCCGCGGTGCGCCGCGGGGCGCAATTCCGCCGAGGCCGCCGCGCACTCGGAGGCTGGCACGCCGATGGCGAAGGCGATCGCCGCCGCGGCGAGGAAGTTGGAAACCTGGTGCGGGCCCGCGACCGGAAGGTGGACCGCCGCCTCGCCCTCCGGCGTGGCGAGCCGGAAGCGGCTGCCGTCGGCTTGCGAGACGACCTCGCGCGCGGTCACGTCGACGTTTGCCCCGCGCCCGAACCGCACCACGCGCCCCCGATGCCGCGCCGCGATGGCGGCGACGCGCGGGTCGTCGGCGTTCGCGACGAACGTGCCTCCGGGCTTCAGCCCCTCGAGAATCTCGGCCTTGGCTTGGGCGATCGCGTCGAGGGAGGCGAAGAACTGCAGGTGCGCGGCCGCCACGAGCAGGATCGCGGCGACCTCCGGCTCGAAGGCGCGGGAGAGCCTCGAGAGGTCGCCCGGCTCCGAGAGCCCCATCTCGCCGACCATCCATTCCGGGTTGCGCGGCAGGTTGACCACCGACATCGGGAATCCGATCTGGCTGTTCTGGTTCCCCGGGGTTTTCTCGACGGCGAAGCGCCGGCCCAGGATGGCCGCGGTGAAGTCCTTGGTCGTGGTCTTGCCCGCCGAGCCCGTGATCGCGGCCAGGCGAAAGCCCATCTTCTTCTTCGCCGCCGCGCCGAACCGGCGCAAGGCCTCGACCGACTGCGGCACGATCACCGCCGGAAACGCCGGGGGCAGGTCCGCAGGCCGGCGCTCGCCCAGAAGCGCCCCGGCGCCCCGCGCAGCCGCCTCCCGCGCGTAGGCGTGGCCGTCCGCGCGGGCCCCGCGGATCGCCACGAAGAGATCGCCCGGCCGCACCTGCCGCGAGTCCACGGCGACGCCCGACAGAGCGGCCGCGCCCTCGGCGGGGGCGCCCGTGGCGGCGGCCACCTCGGCCAGGGTGAAATTCACGATCGCCCCGCGAACTCGGCCGCGACCCGACGGTCGTCGAACGGGACCTCCGTCGTGCCGACGATCTGCGTCGTCTCGTGGCCCTTTCCGGCGATGACGACGACGGTGCCGGGGTTGGCGAGCTCGATCGCCTGCCGGATCGCCTCGCGACGGTCGGCGATCTTCAGGTACTTCGTCGCGCCCGAGGCGGCGAGCCCGGATTCGACCTCCCTGAGGATCGCATCCGGGTCCTCGGTGCGCGGGTTGTCGGACGTGGCGATGGCGATGTCGGCCAGGCGCCCCGCGATCTCGCCCATGGGCGCGCGCTTGCCGCGGTCGCGGTCGCCGCCGCACCCGAACACCAGGAGGATCTTCTTGTCCGTCACCTCGCGCACCGCCTGCAGGAGCCTCTCGAGCGCGTCCGGCGTGTGAGCGTAGTCCACCAGGATTGGATAGGCCTGCCCCGCCTCGACGCGCTCGAGCCGGCCCGGCACGACCGCGACGGCCCCGACGGCCGCCGCGATGTCCGCCGCCGCCACGCCGAGGCACAGGCCGGCCGTCGCCGCCGCGGCCAGGTTCGAGACCTGGAAGCGGCCGAGCAGCGGCGAAGCGACGCTCAGTCGTCCTCCCGGGAACACGAGGTCGAACGCGACGCCGGACAGATCGCAGCGCACGGCCTCGGCGCGGAACTCCGCGGCGCCGCCCGAGGCCGAGAAGCTCGCCAGAGGCGGTGCGACCTCGGCGAGAAGCCGGCGGCCATACGGATCGTCGGCGTTGACGACTCCGCAGGCTCCGGGCTTGCGCAGGTCGAAGAGCCGCTTTTTCGCGAGGTAGTACGACTCCATGGTTCCGTGGAAGTCGAGGTGGTCCCGCGTCAGGTTCGTGAAGACCACGACGTCGAAGCGGCAGCCCTCGACGCGGTCGAGCGCGAGGGCGTGCGAGGAAACTTCGAGTGCGGCGGCTTTCGCCCCGTCGGCGAGCATCTCTTCCAGCAGCTCCTGGATCACCGGCGCCTCGGGCGTCGTCCGATCGGCCTCGAGCGCGCGGCGAGGCGTACGGTAGCCGACGGTCCCGAGAAAGCCCGCCTTGCCGTAGCGCCGTGCAAGGATCGCCTCCAGAAGCGTCGCAGTCGAGGTCTTGCCGTTGGTCCCCGTCACGCCGGCCAGCACGAGCTTCTCGGCCGGGTCTCCGTGAAGACGGGCGGCGGCCAGGGCCAGGGCGCGCCGGGGTTCGGCGACCGCGATCCAGGGCACGGTCGCGCCCCCGGGGGCCGGCCGGTCCGAGACGACGGCCACGGCGCCGCGCCGGACGGCGTCGGGCACGTAGGCCAGGCCGTCGGACTTCGCCCCGCGGATCGCGACGAAGAGGTCGCCGGGCCGCACGCGGCGCGAGTCGCCCGTGACCCCATTGACCTCGAGATCCCGCGCGGCGGGAACGACCTCGGCGCCCGGAAGGGCGGCGGCGAGCTCCATCAATTTCACGGGGCCGACGGGGGCGCTGCCGTCTCCTCCGCGCGGCGCCCGCCCGCCCGGGAAGGCGCCGCCGCGTTATCGGCGAGAAAGAGGGTGTGCACCGAGCCCGGCCGGATGGGCGAGCCGGCCGGGGGGTCCTGGGCCACGACGAAGCCGGTCCCCTGGAGGCGCGCGAGGATGCCGAGGCGCGCGAACACAGCCAGGGCCTGGCGCGCGGACATGCCGACCAAGCTCGGCGTGCGGTCGTCGGGCTCGGCGGCCTGCCCCTCCGGGGCGCGGCGTGCGACCGGCACGATCCCCGCTGGATACCGAGGCGGGCGCGGCGCCGCTTCCGCGAGGACCGTCGCCGGCACGCGCTGTTCGCGCGGCGCCACACGGAGGATGCCGAGCGTCTGGGACATCACGCGCGAGAACAGGGGCGCCGCCACGTCGGCGGCGTAGTACTTGCCCTGCGGCTCCTCGAGGACGACGACGGCGACACAGCGCGGCTGGTCCGCCGGAGCGAACCCGGCGAAGTTCGGCACGTGGCGGCCGGCCAGGTAGCCTCCGACGCCGGCCTTCTGCGCCGTCCCCGTCTTTCCGGCCACCATGAACCCCGGGATCGCCGCCTTGGCACCGGTCCCGTGGTCTACGACCCCGACAAGGATCCGGCCGATCGACCGCGCGGTCGCCTCCGAGACGACGCGCACGGGCTCCGCCACCACGACCGGCCGAACGGCGCCGCCCGGCTCCACGATCTTCGTGACGAGGTGGGGCTGGACGAGGCGGCCCCCGTTGGCGATGACGGCCGTGATCCGCGCCAGCTGCAGCGCGTTCAACGAAACCTCCTGGCCCATCGAGATCTCGGCGTTCGAGAGCCCCGACCAGCGCGGCAGCGGCCGGAAGATCCCGACGTTCTCGCCGGGAAGATCCACGCCCGTGGGAAGCCCGACACCGAAAGCGCGCGCGCCCTCGTAGAGGCGGCGCGCTCCGAGGCGCAGGCCCACGCGGATGATGCCGATGTTCGACGAGTGCTCGAACACGCCGGCGAGGGTGAGAGCGCCGTACCGGTGCCGGTCCGCCTCCTGGATCGTCGTGTTCGCGACGCGGATCGTCCCGTCGCCGGTGTCGATGACCTCGTCGAGCGAGACGACCTCCTCGTCGAGGGCGAGCGCTCCGGTGACGATCTTGAAGGTCGAGCCGGGCTCGTAGGAGTCCGCGATGACCCGATTGCGCCGCGCCTCGGCCGGGAAACGACCGAACTCGTTCGGATCGAAGTCCGGGGCCGAGGCCATGGCGAGGACTTCGCCGTTCCAGGGGTCGAGCACGACGACGCTGCCCGACTTCGCGCGGTGCTCGGCCATGGCCGCGGCGAGCTCTCGCTCGGCCGCGAACTGCACGCCCGAGTCGAGCGACAGGACGAGCGAGGCGCCCTCCTGCGCCGGCCGGCTGCTGGCCGTCTCGGCCTCGCCATAGCGGCTGCGCCGCGCGTCGGTCAGGGCCACGATCTCGCCCGGCGTGCCGCGGACCGTTCGGTCGTAGAGGTGCTCGAGCCCGGCCAGGCCCGCGTCGTCGGTTCCCACGAAGCCGAGCACGGTCGAGGCGAGGTGCTCCTTCGGATAGAAACGCTTGGGCTCGGCCACGAGGTGGATCCCGGCGAGCTTCAGAGCCCGCACCCGGGCGGCCGCCTCCGTCTCGATCTGTCGCCGGACCCAGACGAAGCCGCGCTCGGACCTGAGCTTCTCGAGAACCTCGCCCGGGGGCAGGCCGACCAGGGGCGCGAGGGCCTGAGCGGCGGCACGCGGGTTCTCGACGTCGTCGGGGATCGCGAAGACCGACGTGGCCTCCACCGAGACCGCGAGCTCGCGCCCCTCGCGGTCGAGGATCGACCCGCGGGATCCCTTGATCTCGATGCGGCGCTCCTGCTGGCGCTGGGCCCGTGCGCGGTAGCGCGAGCCCTGGGCGATCTGGACCTGCACGAGGCGCCCGACGACGACGGCGGCCCACGCCACGAGAACGAGCGCGAACAGCCGCGTGCGGCCGCGTCGGACGGCATTCACCGCGGCCGACCTCCCGGCACGTCGACGTACTGCACCTGTCCCGGGTGGGGCGGCCGGAGGCCCTTCTTCTGCGCCAGCGAGGCCACCCGGTCCGGCGAGGACGCGCGCCCGATGTCCGCCCGTAGCCTGCGGTTCTCCTCGGTCAGGTCCGCCAGGGTCTTCTGACGCGCCTCGCGCAGGTATCCCACCCGGACCGTCTCGATGTGCAGCGCCGCGTACGCGAGCAGCGCGCACGCGACGGGCAGCCCGGCGAGCAGAAACGTCGCGAGCTCCCGGCCGCGGCGCCGGTCTCGCTCGCGCGTCAGGTGCAGGTTTTCGACCCGCTTGGACTGGGCGTACAAAGTGCTCACAAGCGTCTCGGCATGGTCAGACCGCGGCGGCCTCCTGCTCGATCTTCTCCGCGACCCGCAGGCGCGCGCTGCGCGAGCGCGGGTTGCGTTCGATTTCGGCCTCCGAGGGACGAATGGGGCGGCGCGTCAAGACCTCGAGCGCCTTTCTGGCTCCGCACACGCAGGCCGGAAGCCTCGGCGGGCAGAGACAAACGCCCGAATCGCGACGGAAGGCCTCTTTCACGATCCGATCCTCGAGGGAGTGATACGAGATGACTGCGACCCGCCCACCCTGGTTCAGGCGGGCCACCGCCGCCGCGAGGAATCGAGCGAGCGCGACGAGCTCCTGGTTGACTTCGATCCGAAGCGCCTGGAAGACCCGGGTGGCCGGATCGATCTTTTCCCGGCCTCCCTTGTGCTCCGCGACGACCTTCGCGAGGTGCCGAGTGGTCGCGATGGGGCCACGGGCCCGTTCCGCCACGATTCCGCGTGCGATCTTTACCGCCATTCGCTCCTCCCCAAAGTCACGGAAAATCCGTGTCAGTTCATCGACCGAAGCCGTGGCCACGATGTCGGCCGCGCTCCGTCCGCTCTTTCCCATCCGCATGTCCAGGGGCCCATCCCGGCGAAACGAGAAGCCTCGATCTGCCTGGTCGAGCTGCATCGAGGAGACGCCGAGGTCTGCGAGAATGCCGTCGGGAGCCGGGAAGCCCTCGAGCGCCCGCTCGAGCTCGCCGAAATCGCACTCCAGGAAATCGACGCGACCCGCGAAGGGCGAAAGCCGGCGGCGCGCCCGCGCGAGCGCGTCGGGGTCCCGGTCGAGGCCGAGCAGGCGGAGTCGCGGGCCGCGCGCGAGGAGGGCCTCCGCGTGCCCGCCCGCGCCGAGCGTCGCGTCCACGAAGAGGCCGCCGCGCTCCGGGCGGAGCAACCGCACGACCTCTTCGACAAGAACCGAAACGTGCGGCCGAGTCTCAATCGCCTGCTCTCCTCGTTTCCCGTTTCCCGTTTTCCGTTTCCCGCCTCACAGCAGCAGCTTCGACAGCTCGTCGTAGTCCTCCGGCCCGAACTCCTCGGTCGCAAGCCTCTTGGCGAGGCCGCTGCGGTCCGAAACGACGAGGTGGTCGATGTTGCCCGTGACCACGACGTCGGGCGGGAGCTTGGCGGCGTCGCGCAGGATCTGCGGGACGAGCACGCGCCCCTGCCCGTCGATCGCCGCGTCCTGGCCGTAGAAGTTGACGCGCTCGAGAAACTTGTTCTTCGCGCGATGGATCGCGGGCAGCTCGGCGAGCTTCTCCTCGAGCGCGCGCCAGATCGAAAGGGGATACAGGAGGAAGTTCCGGCCGTGGAGCGACGTGACGAAGAGATCGCGTCCGAACGCCTCTTCGATCTGCTGACGGAAGAGATTCGGCACCTTGAGCCGGCCCTTCTCGTCGAGACGGGCCGGCGCGCTTCCACGAAAGCGATCCATCCTTCAGATGTCGTCCCGTTTGAATTCCGGGACCACTTTCTCCCACTTTTAGCCAGATTTGGCCACTGGGCGGATGTTAGGAGTGCCGTGCTTTATTAGTCAAGGAAAGAAGTTTGCCTAAAAAAATTAGGAGCGCTAAAAGGGCGTAAGGATTTGGCCCCGGCGTTTGTGCAGCGCGCTCACGGCCAGAGCAATTCGGTGCCCTCGTGCCACTCCCGGGTCAGATCGAGCCACAGCGCGAGGCCTCTGAAGTCGCCGAACCGAGCGTACCGGCGCGCGATCGCGCGGTCCACCGCTTTCGCCGGGCCCGGGTACAGCTTTCGGTACTGCTTTCGGACCCAGGAATCCAGCGCCAGGTACTCGTGCCGCCCGAGGATGCGGAGAAGGCCCTCCGCGGCGTAGGGGCCGAAGCCGTGCTCGGAGAGGATCGCCTCCCGCACCTCCGTCGCCGGCGTATCCCGCTGCTCCCAGGCCGACAGGTCGAGCCTTCCGGAGTCCACCCGCCGCGCCAGACGCGAGAGGGCCTCGGCCCGGTACCCGCACCGAACCCGCTCGCCGAGCGCCCTGCGGGAGAGGCGCGCCACGGCGTGCGGACCGGGAAACGCGGCGCCTCCGTCCCCCGCCAGGGCCACGAGCCGAGCGACCATCCCGCGAGTCGCCGCCCACGTGCAGTTGGTCGTCAGCAGCATCTTCACGGCGTCCTCGAAGAGGGTCGGCGCGCGTAGCATCCGTCCCCCGCCCCGGGAGAGAGCACGCCGGAGCGCGGGCTCTTCGCCGAGAGCCCCGTCGAACGCCGCGAGGTCGACGTCGAGCGAGAAGACCCGTTCCGCGATCCGTCTCAGAGCCGATCGGTCGGAGACGTTTCCGGAAACCTCGAGCCGCCCGTCGTGCGCCTCGAAGGTCAACGTCGCCGGCCCGGACACGACGGCCGTCAGTCTGCCTCCCCCGGCGTCGTAGACAAAGGGCGGCAGGTCGTACCAGCCGTGGGACCGGACGACGGCGTCGAGAGAGAAGTTTGGCGGAAGCGGGATCGCGAGGCGCAACAGCCCGGACTAGCTCGCCTTCTTCTCGTCCAGATTCGCGAGCTCGGGTACGTAGATCTTCACGAAGGCGTCGCGGCGTAGCTTGTCCATGTACTCGGTGAAGCGCTTTTCGTAGAGGTCGTCGGCAATGCGCTTGCGCAGGTCTTCCTTGACCTCCGGGAAGGGCTTGAATCCCGCGGGCTTGCGGTCCGTCACGCGAAAGAGATGGATCGAGTCCGACAGCAACGCCGGGGCGGGAAATTCCTCGGGTGGCGTGACGAAGATCGCAGCGTCGAGGGCCTGGACGAGCTCGCCCTTCGAGACCGTGCCGAGATCGCCGCCCTTCTCCTTCGTGTTGCCCTCCGACACCTCCTTCGCGAGATCCCCGAAGGGAGCGCCGGCCTTGACCTTGACGCGGATCTCTTCAATCTCGGCGACCGCCTTCTGGCGCGCCTCGCCGTTGCCGGGCGAGAACTTGAGCACGATCTCGGCCACGTGGGCCGACTCGGGGACCATGTAGAACTGATCCTTCTTGCGCTCGTACTCCAGGCGCAGGGCGTCGTCGGTCAGCTCCAGCCGCGACGCCACGTCCCGGCCGATGACCTTCTGCAGCGTGATGGTCTGGCGCATCTGGCGCTTGAGCTCGTCTCGCGTCATTCCGGACTGAGCGAGTGCCGCATCGAACTCCGCGTCGGTCGTCAGGTTGTATTGCGCCTTGACGCGCGCGACCGCCGCGTCGACCTCCTCATCGGTCGCCGACACCGACATCTCCTTGGCCCTCTCCTCGAGAAGCTTCTCGCGGATGAGATCCTCGAGAACGGACTTCTGAAGCTCCGCCATGTCCGGCGTCGAGCGGTTGGGCGCCTTGGCCGCCAACGCGAGCCTGTGGTCGAACTCGGACTGGGTGATCAGGCGATCGTTGACGCGCACGACGATCTGCTCGACGAGCTCGGCCGCCGGCAGGAAGGCGCCTGTGGCGAGGCCCGCGAGGGCGAAGGCGAGCAGCGGCTTGCGCATCGAAGACATTATTAACACCGATCGGCCTCCCGAATTCCAGCCCCTCAGGCCGCCTCCCGTTCGAGGGAAGGAAGCAGCTCGATCAGCCCGGCGAGAACAGCATCTCCCTCGGGAGCGGGCAAGGTCAAGACCCGGGCCGGGGACAGGCTCGAGCCGGGAGTCCGCCGCACGAAGGCGAGCACGCGCTCGGGGTCCACCGCCGCGTCCTCGGCGAAGCGCACGTGCACCCGGCCCGCCTGCCGGGTGATCGCGGTGACCCCGAGGCGCTCGGCCCGGGCGCGCAACCGGGCGTAGTCCACCAGGCGGCGCACGGCCGGGGGCGGCTCGCCGAACCGGTCGGCGATCTCGCGCCGGGTCTCCTCGAGCGCCGCGTCGTCCCCGGCGCGAGCGATCTTCTTGTAGATCATCATCCGCCAGTTCTCGTCCTCGACGTACTCGTTCGGGATCGCGAGGTCGAGCCCGAGCGACAGCGTGACCGAGCGCTCCGGCAGCGGCTCCTCGCCCCGGATCTCGCGGATTGCCTCCTCGAGCAGCGAGAGGTACGTTTCGAACCCGACCGCAGCGATGTGTCCCGACTGCTCGCCCCCGAGCATGTTGCCCGAGCCCCGGATCTCGAGGTCCCGGGCGGCGATGCGGAACCCCGCGCCGAGGTCGCAGAACTCGCGAATCGACGCCAGGCGCTGGCGGGCGACCTCCGAAAGCGCCACGGTCTCGGGGACGAGCAGGTACGCGTACGCCGGCTTGTCGCTCCTGCCCACCCGCCCGCGCAGCTGGTAGAGCTGCGCCAGGCCGAAGGTGTCGGCCCGGTCGATGAGGATCGTGTTCGCCGACGGGATGTCCAGGCCGTTCTCGACGATCGCGGTCGCGAGCAGGACGTCGGCCTCCCGCGCGAAGAAGCGCACCATCGCCTTCTCGAGCTGGGCTTCGGGCATCTGGCCGTGCGCGACCG
This sequence comes from uncultured Acidobacteriota bacterium, assembly GCA_963724465.1. Classification (GTDB taxonomy): domain Bacteria; phylum Acidobacteriota; class Thermoanaerobaculia; order UBA5066; family Gp7-AA6; genus DAHUXD01. The sequence continues at coordinate 220,747 of CAVRUT010000003.1, forward strand.
TGATCCGCACGGAGGGCAACAGCTCCTCGAGGGTCTGCTTGACCCGGCCGATCGACTCGACGCGGTTGTGCACGAAGAAGACCTGGCCGCCGCGGCCGATCTCGGCCTCGATCGCCTCCCGGATGATCTCCGGCCGGGACGGGGTGACCTGCGTCTCGATCGCGAGCCGGTCCCGTGGCGGCGTCTCGATGATCGAGAGGTCTCGCAGCCCCGACAGGGAGAGGTGCAGCGACCGCGGGATCGGCGTCGCCGACATCGAAAGGACGTCGATCGAGGCCTTCCACTCCTTGAGCCTTTCCTTCTGAGCGACCCCGAATCGCTGCTCCTCGTCCACGATCAGCAGGCCGAGGTCCCGGAAGGCGAGGTCCTTGCCGAGCATTCGATGCGTGGCGATCAGGATGTCCACCGAGCCCTCGGCGACCCTCGCGATGACGTCCTTCTGCTCGGTGCGCGAGCGAAAACGGGAGAGAAGCTCGATCGAGACCGGAAACGCCGCAAACCGGCGCCGGAACGTCCGGAAATGCTGGTCCGCGAGGATCGTCGTCGGCGCGAGCACGGCCACCTGCTTGCCGTCGAGCACCGCCTTGAACGCCGCCCGCATCGCCACTTCGGTCTTGCCGTAGCCGACGTCCCCGCACAGGAGCCGGTCCATCGGCCTTGCCGACTGCATGTCGCGCTTCACGTCCGCGATCGCCTGCGCCTGGTCGGGCGTCTCGACGTACTCGAATGCGTCCTCGAACTCCTTCTGCCAGGGCGAGTCCTTCGAGAATGTGAAGCCCTCGGCGAGGCTGCGGCGCGCGTAGAGCTTGAGCAGCTGGTCGGTCATATCCCGCATGGCGTTGCGGACCGAGGCCTTGCGCTTCGCCCATCCGGCGCCACCGAGGCGGTCGAGCGCGGGCTCGACGCCCTCGACGCCCGAGTACTTCTGGACGAGGTCGAGGCGCTCGACCGGAAGCAGCAGCGTCCTCGCCTCGGCGTATTCGATCTCCATGAACTCGCGCTCCTCGCCTTCCACGGGAACGCGCTTCAGGCCCTTGAAGCGGCCGATGCCGTAATCCGCGTGCACGACCGCGTCGCCGAGCTTCAGGTCCCGCAGGTCGGAGAGAAACGCCTCGGCGGGCCGGCGGCGCGCGGCGGCCGAGCGACGCTCCTCGCCGAAAATTTCCTCCTCGGAATAGACGGAGAGGCGCGGCTCCCGCAGGCGAAACCCTGCGGAGATCTCCGCGGGGACCGAGACCACGACGCCGGGGTGTCGCTCCGAGGACACGTGGAATCCATACTCGACGGCCAGGCGCTTCAACTTCTCGGCCCCGCCCGTCGGCCGGGACGCGACGAAGACTTCTTCGCCCGAAGCGAGCGCCTTCAGGAGGTCCGCGGCCGCCTCCGCGGCGCGGCCCGCGTGCCCCGCGATCGCCTCGGCGGGCAGGCGGATCGCCGGGCCCCCGCTCCTTGCGAGGCCGAGCCGGTCGAAGCGCAGGGGCACGCCCTCCAGGCGCTCGCGAATCCGTCCGGCCGGGTGCATGAGCTCGTCGGGGGCGAAGGCGTCACGGTCCACGTCCCGGTCGGAGGCGAGGCGCTCCTCGAAGGACTCCACCTCCTGCTCGACCGAGGCCGGCTCGACGATCACGGTCAGGGCGTCGGACGCGTGGTCGAGCCAGCCCGCCGGCATCGGCGTGACCCCGGGAGCGAAGACGCTGCGCTCCGCCTCCGACGGGGGCCGGCCGATCCTCTCGGTCATCAGGCGCCGTGCCTCCTCGGATTCCTCCGAGGCCGCGAACGGGGGCAGCCACACCTCCTCGAGCTTCTCCCTCGAGCGCTGCGTGTCTGGATCGAAGAGCCGCAGCGAGACGATCGCGTCGCCCTCGAGCTCGACGCGCACCGCGAGGTCGCGGTCCGGCGGGAAAACGTCGAAGAGGCCCCCGCGCACGGCGAGATCGCCCGTTTCGATGACCAGGTCGCCGCGCCGGTATCCGAGGCGCGTCAGCCGCTCGACCATGTGCGACAGAGACACCTCGGCGCCGCGCTCGAGGTGGAGGACCATCTCGTCGAAGCTCGCGGGATCGGGCAGCCGGACGAAGAGCGAGCGCGCCGGAAGAACGGCGGCCCACGAAGACCCGGCGCCTCGCAGAGCCGTCAGCAGCGCAAACTCGTCGCGGCGCGCCTTGAGCGAGGCCGGGATGCGCTGGTAGGGCGTCAGGGTCGGGGCGGGGGCGTGAAAGACCCGATCCAGGCCGGCGGCGGCGAGGTCGCCGAGCAGCCGCTCGGCGTCTTTCTCGTTGGCGACGACCACGGCGAGCGGTCGGCCGAGGTCTCGGGCGAGGGCGGCGACGAGAATTGCGGGCAGCGCGCCGACGCCCCCCGAGACGACCAGGCGGTCTTCTGCCCTCCCGACCCCCGCGAGGAGGTCCGCGTACGAAGGCAGGCCGCGGGCGAGATCCGTGAGCAAGGAAACTGTCGGCTGCCAGCGATCGGCTGTCAGCCGGTTCGAAGCCGATACTCTATCGGCTCGAGGCCTTCGCCAGGGGCGATTTCTCCCGAAGGCGCTCGACCGCGCGGACCGCCGCCTCGGCGGCGTAGTCCACTTCCTCGGCGGTCGTCCAACGCCCGAGGCCGAATCGGATCGAGGCGTGGGCGAGGTCGGCCGGGACCCCGATCGCCGTCAGCACGTGCGAGGGCGCGAGCGACGCCGAAGTGCACGCCGAGCCCGACGAGACGGCGACGTCTTTCAGGCTGACGAGCAGCGCCTCCCCTTCGACCCCGGCGAAGGACAGGTTGAGATTGCCCGGCAGCCGCCGTTCCTCGGTTCCCGGCGCCAGCGCGCCATCGGCCTCGATCGCAGGCAGCGGCGTTCCGTTGAGGGTGACGCCGTCGAGCTGCGCCGTGATGCCGTCATGGAGCCTTCGGCGCAGGACGCGGAGTCGTTTCGACTCTTCGGGCATGTCGGCGACGGCAATCTCCGCCGCCTTGCCGAGGCCCACGATCCCGGGAACGTTCAGCGTTCCCGAGCGCAGGCCCCGCTCGTGCCCTCCCCCGAAGACGAGAGGCTCCAGGCGCACGTGCGGATGCCGGGCGCGCACGAAGAGCGCGCCGACTCCCTTCGGGCCGTAGATCTTGTGCCCGGAGACCGAGGCGAGGTCGACGTTCATCGCCTCGACGTCGAACGGGATCTTGCCGAATCCCTGGACCGCGTCGGTGTGAAAGAGGATGCCCTTCTCCCGGCAGATCGCCCCGATCGCGGCGACTCGATGAATCGTCCCGATCTCGTTGTTGGCCAGCATGAGCGAGACGAGCACCGTCTTCCCGGAGATCGCAGCGCGCACGCTCTCCGGGTGGATCTCGCCCGTCCCCTTCTCCGGCGCGAGAAAGGTGACCGAGAAGCCCTCGCGCTCGAGCTGCCGGCAGGCATCCAGTACCGCGCTGTGTTCCGTCGTCGCGGTCACGACGTGCCCGCCCGTCTCGCGATGGAGCCGCGCGACGCCCAGGATCGCGAGGTTGTCCGACTCGGTCGCGCCGCTCGTGAAGACGATCTCCTTCGGCGAAGCGTTCATCGCGCGGGCGATCGTCTCGCGCGCCGCGTCCACCGCGGCCTCGGCCTCCCAGCCGAAGACATGTCCCCGAGAGGAAGGGTTCCCGAACGCCTTCGTAAAATAGGGAACCATCGCCTCGAACACGCGCGGATCGACCGGCGTCGTCGCGTTGTAGTCCATGTAAATCGGCAGCTGCATCCGGAATAACTATGTACCCCGGAGCCGCGGCCCCGCAAGGCCGCCCGAGTCCTCGCAGGCTGCTAGGCCCAGGCCTGCTCGACCGGCAGCACGAAGGCCGGCAGGCGCCTCCCGAGGCGCACCTCGACGGCCCGCAGCGCCTCCCGGAGGGCGGCAAGCCTGTCGTCCGCCACGGCGGCGAACACGAGGTCCGAGACGTCCGGCGCCGTCCGGGAGCCGAAGCGCGGGCCGCTCGAGCCTTCGCCGTAGACACCCGGGATCTCGGTGAAGCCCTCGGCCCGGCGCGCTCGATCGCGGCCTCGGCCTCGTCGCGCGCCACGCGCGGCACGACGACGACGAGAAGCTTCACGGTCTCGCCGCCCTTTCCGTCACCCCGAGGCGCCGCAGCAGCACCATCATCGGGCAGGTCTTCGTGAACATCGACTGCAGCAGGTTCGCGCCGACGAAGGCGGTGAAGAGGAAGAAGGCCGGGTGGACGAACCAGCCGAGCGCGAGCGACAGCAGGACGAACGTCCCCGCGATCCCCCGCAGCCATTCGTTGATCGTCGTGTTCGTGGTCATGCGAGACTCCTTTCCGGCTCGGTCGAGGGCGTTGCCGGCCGCCGCCCGTCTCATCCTCCGAGCGCTTGAGCAGGTAATAGAGGACCGGCACGGCCGCGCGCGACAACAGCGTCGCCGCGACCTCGCCCGCCATCATCGAGACGGCCAGGCCCTGGAAGATCGGATCGAGCAGCATCACCGCCGAGCCCGACGACGACCGCGGCCGCCGTCAGCAGCATCGGGCGGAACCGCACCTCCCCGGCGTCGAGCACGGCCTCCGAGAGCCCCATCCCCTCGCGGCGGCGCAGCTCGATGAAATCCACGAGGATGATCGAGTTGCGCACGATGATGCCGGCGCCGGCGATGAAGCCGATCATCGAGGTCGCCGTGAAGAACACGCCGAAGAGACCGTGCGCCGGCAGGATGCCGACGAGGGTCAGCGGGATCGGGGCCATGATCACGAGCGGGACCGTGAAGCTGCGGAACCAGCCGACGACGAGGACGTAGATCAGCACGAGCACGGCGGCGAAGGCGAGCCCGAGGTCGCGGAAGACCTCGTAGGTCACGTGCCACTCGCCGTCCCACTTCAGACCGTAGCGCGCGGTGTCGAACGGCGCCGTCGCCGTGCGCGTCGCGATGCGGTACCCGCCCGGTACGCGGATCCCGGCGATGCCCTTCTCGAGCGCCGCGATCGCGTAGACGGGAGCCTCCTTGCGCCCGCCGACGTCGGCAAGGACGTAGACGACCGGCTTCAGGTTCTTGTGGTAGATCGACGTCTCCTCGGGCTCGAGCTCGAAGCGACCGATCTCGGAGAGCGGCACGAGGCGCCCGTCCGCGGCCGCCATCGGGAGGGCGGAGAGCGCCGCGAGGTCGTGCCGCCGCTCCGGCGCGAGCGTCACGACGAGGGGGATTCGCTCCCGGATGCCCGGCAGCTGGATCTCGCCGGCCGCGTCCCGTCCGAGCGCGAGCCGCAGCGTCGCGGCCACGTCGGCTTCCCGGATCCCGGAGAGCCCCGCCTTCTCGCGGTCGAGCCGGAAGACGGCTTTTTCGCGCGGGCTCTCGACGTACCAGTCCACGTCCACGACGCCCTCGGTACGCGGGAAGACGTCCCGCACCTGCCGCGCCACTTCGCGGCGCCCCGCGTCGTCAGGGCCGTAGACCTCGGCGACCAGCGTCTCCAGAACCGGCGGCCCCGGCGGCACCTCGGCGACCTTGACGCGCGCGTCGTAGCGCCGGCCGATCGCGTCGACGAGCGGGCGGGCTTCGCGCGCGATCGCGTGAGAAGACCTGCGGCGCCGTCCGCGCGGCGCGAGCGAGACCTGCACGTCGCCCTGGTGCGGACCGGACCGCAGGAAGTAGTGGCGCACGAGGCCGTTGAAGTTGTAGGGAGCGGCCGTGCCGGCGTAGACCTCGGTCCCTGCGACCTCGGGCACCGTCGAAAGCACTGCGGCCATCTCCGAGAGCGCCCGGTGGGTCGTCTCGAGCGTCGTGCCCTCGGGAAAGTCCACGACGACCTGGAACTCGTTCTTGTTGTCGAAGGGCAGCATCTTGACGATCACCACGCCGAGCGGCACCAGCGCGACCGCGCCCGCGAGCAGGACGCCGATGACCGCGAAAAACGCCTTCCTGGCGCGCGCCGCCGCCCTCGCTGACGAGCGGCGTCATCGCCTTTCGGTAGAGGACGGCGAGCCGGCCCCGCTTCGACTTCTCCGTGCCCGAGCTTCTCCGGGGGCACGTTGCGAAACAGGCGCCGCGTCGCCCAGGGAGAGACCGCAAAGGCGATGAGGAGCGAGAAGAGCATCGCCGCGGAAGCTCCCACCGGAATCGGACGCATGTAGGGCCCCATGAGCCCTCCCACGAAGCCCATGGGCACGATCGCGGCGATGACGGCGAAGGTAGCCAGGATCGTCGGGTTGCCCACCTCGTCGGTCGCCTCGATCGCCACGCGGGCCAGCGTCCGTCCCCGGGAGGACGGCAGCCTCAGATGCCGCACGACGTTTTCGACGACGACGATCGCGTCGTCCACCAGGATTCCGATCGAGAAGATGAGGGCGAAGAGCGTGATCCGGTTGAGCGTGTAGCCGAAGATGTAGAAAACGAAGAGCGTCAGCGCGAGCGTGACGGGCACGGCCAGTAGAACGACGCCGGCTTCCCGGCGCCCGAGGGCGACCGCCATCAGCAGGGCCACCGAGAGAGTCGCGATGCCCATGTGCTTCAGGAGCTCGTTGGATTTTTCCGACGCGGTCTCGCCGTAGTCGCGCGTCACGGTCGTCCGAACCCCGGCGGCGATGAGGCGCGGGCGCAGGTCTTCGAGCTTGCGGTCGATCGCGTGGACGACGGTGATCGCGTTGGCGCCCCGCCGCTTGCTGACCGCCAGCGTCACGGCCGGATGCTGGGCGGTGGCGCCGGGCTCGCCGTGCGTGACGTACGACGAGGGCTCCTCGGGTCCGTCCACGACGCGGGCCACGTCGGCCAGGTGCACGGGACGGCTTCGGCTTTCGGCGACGACGACGGCGCCGAGCTCGTCGGCGCTTCGCACGAAACCGCCGGCCTCGACCGCGACCTCGCGATCGCCCGCAACGACGGCGCCGGCCGCGGTCCGGCGGTTTGCGGACGCGAGAGCGCCGAGGACCGCGCCCGGAGTGAGGCCGCGGGCCGAGAGCCGGGCGGGATCGAGCTCGACGCGAAATTCGCGCCTGAGCCCGCCGATCAGGGCCGTGTCCGAGACCTCCGGAATCGTCTTGATCTCGTTCTCCACTTCGGCCGCGATCTGGCGCAGCGTCGCGGGATCCCCGGCCGGACTCCAGAACGTCAGCGCCCAGATCGGGACGTCGTCGATCGAGCGGGCCTTGAGCAGCGGCGGCGCGAGGTCCCTCGGCCACTCCCCCGCCAGAGCGTCGAGCTTCGCTCGGACCCGCACGAGGGCGCGATCCGGGTCCTCGCCCACGCGGAAACGCACGACGATCAGAGCGCCTCCGGGCGACGAGGTGGAATAGACGTACTCCACGCCGGGAATGGACCAGAAGGCCTTCTCGAGGGGCGCGACGACCTGCCGCTCGACTTCGACGGGCCCTCGCCCCGGCAGCGAAGCGAAGACGTCGAGCATCGGGACCTTGATCTGGGGCTCTTCCTCGCGGGGCGTGACGATGACGGCGAGCGCGCCGAGCGCAAGAGCGAAGAGGACGAAGAGCGGCGTCAGCTTCGAGTCGATGAACGCGGCCGCGAGGCGGCCCGCCACGCCGAGACGCTGACGCTCGAGGCCGAGGCGGCCCGGGGAATCCGAGGTCACGGCGCGACCCGCGTCCCGGCCTCGAGATCGGCGGGAGGATCGAGGACCACGCGCTCGCCCGCCTCGAGGCCGGATCGGATCTCCACCAGCCCGCCTTCGGCGCGCGCACCCGTCCTCACGTACCGCAGGGCGACGGCGCCTCCCGGCTCCACCGCCCAGGCGAGCTCGAGGCCGCCGCGCGCGACGACGGCGCGCGACGGGGCGTAGAGGCGCGCTTCCTTCGGCCCTGGCAGGCGCAGGCGTGCGAAGGTCCCGACCGCCGGCTCGAAGCCGGAGGGAAGATCCACGCGCACGCCGCGGCGCCGCGTGGCCGGATCGACCGCGCCGGCGATCTCGGCGACCCGCCCGAGGTACGTCCGGCCGTCGAGCTCGACGGTCACGTTCTCGCCCAGCGTGAGTCCCGCGGTCTCCCGCTCGCCGGGGGCCGCCTCGACGCGTCGGCCGGCGACGGAGGCCAGCCGGACCAGCGGGCGCCCGGGCGAAGCGAGGTCTCCGGGCGAAACCAGCTTCTCGACGACCACGGCGTCGAAGGGAGCCACGAGGACGGCCTGCGAGCGATCCGTTTCGGCGCGCCCAAGCGCGGCCCGGGCGCCGGCAAGCGCGGCCGAGGCCGACGCCTCGTCCTGTCGCGCGCGGTCGAGCTCGAGCATGGCGGCCGCACCCTTGCCCTCGAGCCGCTCGAAGCGGGACAGGTTCTTGCGGGCCAGCGCCAGGGCCGATTCGGCCGCGGCGACTCCGGCCCGCGCTCCCTCGACCGCGCCGTCGGCCTCGCGCTGCTCGAGCCGCACGAGGACGTCTCCGGCGCGAACCGTCTGGCCGGGCACGGCTCGGACTTCCACGACGGGCGCCGAAAGGCGGCTCGCCAGCGCGGCCTCCGTGCGTCCCACGACCGCGCCGTCCACCTGGACGACGGCCGCGGCTTCCTTTCGCTCGACGGCGGCCGTCGCGAGGGTCCTCGAAACCGGAGCGGCTCGTTCCTCCGCCTTGCGCGAGCAGCCTGCCGAGACCAGAGCCGCCACCGCCAGAACTCCCAGGATTGCCTTCATCCCTCGTCTCCCTCCGGCGGCAGGCCGAGCGCGAGCCGCAGGTTCGCATTTGCGATGACTCCGTCGGCGGCGGCCGCCGCGGCCCCCATGCGCGCCCGCAGTTCCGCCGCGCGCGCTTCGAGCAGATCGGACAGCTTCGCCACGCCCTCGGCGTAGCGCGCTTCCTGGATTTCCCGGGCCTGGCGGGCTGCGGCCTCCGCGTCTTCGAACGCTTTCCTTCGCGCCGTCGCCGCCGCGAGTTCCGCGCGGGCGCGTGCGACGTCGCCTTCAGCGGCGCGGCGCGTTTCCCGGATCGCGGCCTCGGCCGACCGCGCGGCCGCCCGGGCCTCGGCGACGCGCGCATCGATCCCGCCCGAAGCGAAGAGGGGAACGCGAACGCCCGCAAAGACCGTTGCCGCGGTGCCGTACCGGCCTCCGGGCGTCGGCGCATGGACCTCGTACAGCCCGGTCAGGACGAGTGTGGGCCAGCGCGACGCGTCCGCCGCGCGCGCGGATTCCTGGGCGGCCGTAGCGGCGAGCGCCGCTGCGGCGACGTCGGCCCGCTCCGCGGAGCCCTCCTTCGCCTCCGGGGCAGCAGGAGGCGGCGGCAAGGGAGCCAGCGGCCGGGCCGCGGCTTCGTTTCCGATGAGCGTGGCCAGAGCGGCCCGGGCGCCCTCGAGCGCGGCCTGCTGTCCCGCGCGGTCCGCCCGCACCTCGGCCAGCGCCGCCCTCGCGCGCGCCGGATCGGCGGCCGTCGTCAGGCCTTCCTCGGCCAGGGCCCCGGCGATTTCGGCATCTCTCTCGGCGTCGGCTTCGCGCTGTTGCAGGATTTCGAGCGCCTCCTCGGCCCGGCGAGCCTGCGAGAAGGCCGCCATCGCCTGGAACACGACGGCGTCCCGAGCCCGCTGCGACGCGAACTCGGCCGCCCCGGCGGCATCCTCGGCCGCCCGCGCGCCGGCCCTCGCGGCGCCGAAGAGATCGATCGTCCATGCGGCGGCGAGCGAGCCGCTCCAGTCCTTCGTGAAGGAGGGCTGGTTCGGGTCGGACGCGAAGAACTCCTCGGCCGAAAACCGCTTCTGCTCGAGGGCCAGCGAGAAGGCCGTCACGGGGTTATCCGACGAGAGGAAGCCGGCGCTGGCGAAGAGCGAGGGCCCAATCTGCGACCGCGCCGCTGCCTGACGCGCCCGCGCGCCCTCGCTGTCGGCGCGAGCCCGCTCCACGCCGGGAGCGCTTGCCGCCGCCATGGCAGCGGCCTGCTGGAGGGTCAGGGATTCCGGAGCCGGGGCCGCCAGAACGGCCAGCAGCAGGGCCAGCTTCATTGGCGGATCGACCGTGAGAAATCGCGGCCCATCTGTTTCTTCTGCATGCCCACGCCTCCTGACCCGTTTGAGCCAGATCCCGGGGAAAGGATTCGCGGCCCCATCCGGGATCGCGCAGCACGCTTCCGGCGTCTACGGGCAGGACGAAACAGCGACTTTGGGTTCGAGCTCGACCGCCCCGCGCATCGAGCGAGCGACGAGGCAGGAATCCTCGGCCTTCTGGACGAGCCGCAGGGCTCTCTCGCGATCCTCTTCAGGAAACCGGATAGGTGCTGTGGATCTCGGGCATGTCAGTTCGGCCGGGTCGGAGTCGCGATCGGCGTCGGCGCTGGGTCCGGCGCCGGCGCCAGCCCGAGCAGGCGGCGCACGGACGGCTCCAATCGGGTCAGGCCCGCGGCGCGGCCCAGCGCGAGCGCCGACTCCGCGGTCGAGCCCTGGAGCCAGTAGGCCCGAACGGCGAGCAGGGCCCCGACTCGATTTCCGCTGGCACAGACGATCGCGACCGGATAGCGGGTCCGCTCGTCGAGAAGGGCCTCGAGCTCGCGGGCGCTGCCGAGGTTGAGATCGGCGTCGCCGCGCACGGGGATCCGCTCGTAGACGAGCCCCGAAAAAGCAATCATTTGAAGCCTTCCTTTCGATCCGTCTCCTTCGCTTGACCCGGGCGCGCCGACCGGCGCGGCGAGGGCACGGATCACGTGGGCACCCCGAACCTCGGAAGCACCCATCGCTGCACGACGATCCATGCGGCGAGAAGCGCGGCGATCTCGATCCACTGGTCCATGCCGGTCACGACCGCGGCCCCGCGACGTCCGTCCTGACCGCAGAATTCGAGGTCTTCGAGCTCTTCGTCGCCGCGCAACGACACCGTTTTCCCGCAGTCACGTCCCGGAGCACGTGCTCCGCGTGAGCGCCGCAGCCGGAGAACGTCTCTCGCCCGCAGCGGGAGCAAACCACCCGCCGGCACATCAGACGCCCTCCGGGTTCTTGGCCTCGTCGGCGCCCGCCCGTTGCGCGTCGAGGCTTCGCCGGATCTCGTCCATGTCGAGCGCGCGGACCTTCTCGACGAGCTCGTCGAGGGCCGCTCCGGGGATCGCCCCGGGCTGGGCGGCGAGCAGGACGCCGTCCCTTAGCACCATGAGCGTAGGGATCGCCTGCACCTCGAAAGCCGCGGCGAGCCCTGGCTGGGCCTCGGTGTCCACCTTGCCGAACAGGACGTCGGGGTGACGCTGTGCGGCGGCGTTGAAGACGGGCGAAAAAACCCGGCAGGGACCGCACCAGGCGGCCCAGAAGTCGAGCAGCACGATGCCTTTCCGAACGGTCGCCTGGAAGTTCTCCTCGGTCACTTGAACCGTCGCCATCCAGCCCTCCCTACCCTATGAGAGCCCGCCGGCGCCAAAAGGATTCAGGACGGCCCGGCCAGGTAGTTTCGGACGGCGAGCCGGACCGAATCCTGGACCGTGGACGGCACCCGCGGCGCCGGGCTCGTCCGACAGAGGGCGAGGGTGCGCCTCAGGGACTCGCAGGCTCCCCGGCAGCGCCCGCAGGCCTCGAGGTGCCGCTCCATCTGGGCGCAGACGTCGGTGCTGATCTCGTCTTCGAGGTGCCGGGAAAAGAGCTCAAGGACGTCGGGGCAGACTCCGGGGGCCGTGCCCTCGGGCTCGCGCCCGATCCCCAGCAACGGCGCGACCCGGGCGCGCACCGAAAGCCGCGCGCGATGCAGCCGGCTCTTCACTGCTTGCACGCTGACGCCGAGTACCTCCGCGACCTCCGCCGCCGAGAGGCTCTCCACGTCCCGGAGCAAGAGGACCTCGCGGTACATGGGTTCGAGCGCGCCGATCGCCTCTTCGAGCGCGCGCCGGACCTGCTTGCCGGCGAGCAGTTCGTCCGCACTGCGGCCCGAGTCGGCCAGCTGTGCCGCCTCTCCGGCGGTGTCCGTGTCGAGAGACTGTTCCGCCTCCGGGGCGAACTTGCTTCGCCGTCTCTTCTTGATGCAGAAGCTCCGGGCGATCGAGTAGAGCCAGGTCGAGATCGAAGACGCGCCCCGGAAGTCCCGGACGCTTCTCGCCATCGCGAGCAGCGTGTCCTGGAGCACGTCCCTGGCGTCCTCCGGATCCCGGCACATCTTCATGCCGAAGCGGTAGACCTGCGCCTGGTGCCGCTCGAGGAGGGTCTCGAGCGACCGCGCATCCCCGCGGCGAGCAGCTTCGAGCAGCCGGGCGTCGGCCTGTTGGTCCATACCCCTTCGATGCTATCGAACCTTTCGACCAAGGGCGGCTCGTCCGCCCGACCGACCTCCCCCCGCGTCGGGGGCTAGAATGGAAGACTCGATGTCGAGTCTTCCCGTGCCCGACCGCTCGTTCGGCTTCTCCTCGCCGGCGCCGAGGGTCCGTCTCGTCCACGCCTTCGACCGCCCGTACGAAAACGTCGTGGCCACGGCGAGGACGTGCTACTCCTCGAAGGGCATCATCACGGAAGATCAGGCCTCGGCGCGGCCCGAGCGGCGCGACGCCATCGCGAAATCCATCTACGAGGCCGGCCACCACACGACCTTCCAGCACGCCCACTTCCAGTTCTCGCTCGAGAACGTCTCGCGGCAGTTCCTGTGGACGTTTCTCCACTCGCACCCGTTCTACAACTCGGAGCAGGTGTCGCAGCGGTACGTGGAGGTCAGCCGCGGCAACTACGCGGTCCCGCCGATGGGGCCGGCCGAGCGGGACCTCTACGAGAGGGCCGCGCGGCGCCAGCAGGAGGCGTACGCGAGGCTGACGGAGCTGCTGACGCCGCTCGCGGCCGAGCGCTATTTCGGTCTCTTCCCCGGCCGAACGCGCGGCGACGGACCGACGCGCTTTGCGGGCTCCGTCAAGAAGCGCGCCCAGGAGATCGCGCGCTACGTGCTGCCGGTCGCGACCTTCTCGTATCTCTACCACACGGTTTCGGGCATCACGCTCTTCCGCTACTGGCGCCTCTGCGAGTCCATGGACGCCCCCGCCGAACAGCGCGAGGTCGTCGGCCAGATGGTGGCCGAGGTGCTCCGCCACGATCCGCTCTACGCGCCCGTGCTCCAGGACCCGATCCCCCTCGAGGAGACGCCGGAGTTCGAGGCGTTCCGACGGCTCCCGCGCGTGCGCGCCGCGGGACGCGCCTTCCGAGAGGAGTTCGACCGCGAGCTCGGCGGCCGCGTCTCCCGGCTCGTCGACTGGAAGGCGAACAACGAGGAGGTCCTCGCCTCCGCGGTGCGCGAGATCCTCGGGGTGCCGCGTGCCGCGCTCTCCGACGACGACGCGATCCGCATGGTCCTCGATCCGTCCAGGAACCGGGCGCTCGGCGAGACGCTCACGCTCACGACGCACGGCAAGCTCTCGCGCGCCCTCTTCCATCCCTCTTACACGTTCCGCAAGAAGCTCTCGCACACGGCCGACAGCCAGGACCAGCGCCACCGAATGACCCCGGCCTCGCGGCCGGCCCTGCCCGCGTACCTCTCGGAGGAGCCCGGACTACGTCGTCCCGATGCTCGTCGCCGAGGTCCCGGAGGCGGACGGCCCTCTACCGCGCGACGATGGAGGAGACCTGGGCCGCGATCGGCGAGCTGCGCGCGCGCGGCGTCGCCGACGAGTTTGCGGCGTACCTGCTGCCCAACGCGGTCGCCATCCGCTTCACCGAGTCGGCGGACCTCCTGAACCTCCACCACAAGTTCGCCATGCGCCTCTGCTACAACGCCCAGGAGGAGATCTGGCGCGCTTCCCTCGACGAGGCGCTCCAGATCCGCGACGCCAACCCCCGCATCGGCCCGTGGCTGCTTCCTCCCTGCACCCTGCGCCACCTCGCCGAGGTGCGCCCCGTCTGTCCCGAGGGCGAGCGCTTCTGCGGCGTCGTCGTGTGGAAGCAGGATCAGGGCGAGTACGTCCGAACCCTCTAGAGATGCTCGTCCCCGCACCTCCCCGCCGCCAGGCCCGTTCTCCCGAACAGCCGTACGGCCGGGATTCAGAGGACCCCGTCGTTCCGGTCGTTCGGCTCAAGGTCACCCTGCTCGAGATCGTGCCTCCCGTCTGGAGGCGCTTCCGGGTCCCGGCCAATCTCACGCTTCGCCGACTCCACGCCGTCCTCCAGACCGTGATGGGCTGGAAGGAGTCGCCTTTGCATCTTTTCCGGGTCGGAGACGAGCTCTTCGGCATGACCTCCGCTGACGCCGAGAGGGTGAAAGACTCGCGCTGGACCATCCTGCAGCACCTGCTCTCGCAGGGAACGAAGACCTTCTCCTACGAATACCAGCTCGGCGAACGCTGGGCGCACCGGGTCACAATCGAGAGCGTCTCGGACGGGGAGGGGTCGAATCAAGGTCCGTTCTGCCTGGCCGGCGAGGGCCTGTGCCCTCCCGCGGGGTGCGGAGGGCCGGACGCCTACGTCGACACGCTCGAGGCCCGGCAGGACTCCGAGGCCGTCGATCTGGACGCCGTCAACGCGGCGCTGGCGGCGTTGAAGCTCTAGCGGGTTGCTGAAAAAACCGCGGAACGGGCGCCGGATGCAAAGGGCCGGACACGACGCCCGCGTCCATTCAGCAGCCTGCTAGGGAATCGCCTCCTTCGCGATCTCGGCGCCCGGGCGCGTTCTCGTCGTGGACGTGGAGGGGCTTTCCGAGGACGCCCTCCCACCGCGCCACGACGACGGAGGCGACACAGTTGCCCATGACGTTGATGGACGTGCGGGCCATGTCCATCAGCTCGTCCACGGCCAGGATCATCGCGACGCCGGCCTCGCCCGGCAGGCCGAACGAGGCGCAGCCGGCCGCGATGATGACGAGCGAGGCGCGCGGCACGCCCGGCCACGCCCTTGGACGTCATGAGGAAGGTCAGCATCATCAGGAGCTCGGTCGAGAGCGGCAGCTGGATGCCGGCGGCCTGCGCGATCGTCAGCGACGCGAGCGAGATGTAGAGCGTCGAGCCGTCGAGGTTGAAGGAGTAGCCGGCCGGAATGACGAAGCCGGCGACCGACTCGGGCACGCCGAACTCGACCATCTTCTCGAGCGCCCGCGGCAGCGCCGCCTCGGACGACGCCGTCGAGAAGGCGAGCAGGAACGGCTCACGGATCTTCCGGAAGAAGACCCGGATCTGGGCCCGGGCGAGCATCAGCGCGGGGACCAGAACGAGGAGCGCGAAGAGGACGAGCGCGCCGTACAGCGACGCGACGAGCTTCGCGTACGAGCCGAGGACGGCCAGGCCGTGGTGCGACACCGAGCCCGCCATCGCGCCGAAGACGCCGAGCGGGGTCAGCGCCATCACGTAGTCGGTCAGCTGGAACATGACCGCCACGACCGAGTCCATGAGCTTCAGGAACGGGCCGGCCTTCTGCTGGACGTGCGCCGCGGCGACGCCGACGAGCGTCGCGAAGACGACGACCTGCAGAACGTCCTGCTTCGACATGGCGTCGATGACGTTGGACGGGAAGAGATGCAGCAGCGTCTCGACGAGGGTCTTCGGCTTCGCGAGCGCCTCGCCCGACGGGGGAAGTCTCAGGCCGTCGCCCGGTCGCACGACGTGCGCGATCGTGAGGCCGAGCGCCAGCGCCGCCGTCGTGGCGACCTCGAAGTAGACGATGCGCTTTGACGCCCATGCGCCCCACGGCCTTGATGTCGCCGGTCTTGCCGATTCCCACGACGATCGTCGAGAAGATGAGCGGGACGATCAGCAGCTTGATGAGGTTGATGAAGGCCTTGGACATGAACCGGAAGGCCTCGTAGGCCGTCGGGTGCGTTTCGGCCGGGAAAAGGAAGCCGCAGCCACGACTCCGAGGATCAGGGCGTAGAAGATGAGGGCGGTCGAGGACAGCCAGGCCGGCCGCTTCGAGCTTCTCACGACGGCTCCGAGCTCATCGGCGCGAGAGTCTACCCCGGCCAGGAAAGCGGGCGTTCGAGGCCGCGATCGAGCGAACGGACGGTCCCGTGTTGCCTGCCGCCGAGGCCGAAGCGCTGCGCCTTCGGCCCGTCAGCGCCTCACCGCGCGCGAAGGGGCGAAGACGAAAAACGCGCCCGCGGCCCGGCCGCCCGCCGGGCCGCCACGAGCTCGTTGACCCAATCGACCAGGGCCTCGAGGCGCTCGAGCATCTCGAAGACCAGGGTCGTGCCGTCCACTGTGCGGCAGGAGAAGCGAAACCCGGGCCTCGCCCGGTCGAGTTCGAAGCGCCGATAGCCGGGCGACTCCGCCTGGACGGCGCGGCAGCCCTCCAGCCAGTTCTCGTCGATGGGTCCCCTCAGCGCCACGGTGTACCGCGTGTCCGTGCCGGAAGTCTCGCTCCTGAGCGTCGAGAGTTCGAGCCGGACATCGGAGGCCGCTCGCATGTCCCGGTGGTCCATCATGGCTCCCCACCCTTTCGCCTTCCATGAAGGAGGAGCAATTCGAGGGCCAGAACGTATGTGGTTGCAGGAAAACGCGTTATCGGAGCGTGCCCGAAAGAAATGCCCAGAAATCGTTACCCTCGGTAACAATTCGCCTGTCCCAAAGGACAGTGCCCGGCGATCAGTCCCGGCGCTTGACCGACAGCGTGAGAACGAACCGGGCCACGGGCTCGTCTCCGAGTTTGGCCGGCACGGTCGCCACGACGCCGACCGGCAGTTCTTCGCGTTCGCCGCTCTCGATCGCCCGTCGCACCAGCTCGGTGACGGCCTCGCCCTCCTCGCAAGAGAAGAGCACGTCGCCCTCCGCCCTCCTGTGAAACCGAGCCGTGACGTCCTTGAAAATCAGCGAAACCCGCCGGCCGCTGGCGTCGATGCGTCGCATCGCGGTCAGCGCCGCGGCCAGGTCCGCCCCCGCACACAGCGCCCCGAAGTACATCGAGCCCAGGTGATTGCGCGAGCGGCGTGACAACGGAATCCTGATCACCGTGCGTTGCTCGCTGGCCTCGATGACGGAGGGACGAAGAAAAAAGAGCAGCGGGATTTTCGCGAACGTCCAGAGCCGCAGCCGCGTCGTTTCGCTCACGAGGGGCATTGCCGGCGACCCTATCATCCCGTCGTCGTAACCCGCTCCCGGGTGTAGGCTTCCGGCATGGTCATTTTCCAGGGGATGAAACCATGCCGACATTTTCTCGCCGGGGAAACCACGCTCTCCTGATTTGTCTTGGTCTGGCTCTTCTTTCGCTCTGCGCAGGTCGAGGCCTCGCTCAAACTCGCCTCGGAAATCCCGATCCCCAGGGCCTCGAGACGCCCCTCTGCGTCCCCGACGCGCACACCCTCTGCCTGAACGGTGATCGATTCTCGGTGCAGGCGGCCTACCAGCTGACGCCCTCGGGGCCGTCGATGCTCGCCACGGCGGTGCGCCTGACCGGCGAGACCGGCTACTTCTGGTTCTTCGACGAGACCAACGTCGAGATCATCGTCAAGGTGCTCAACGGCTGCGTCGAGCCCTTCAACTCCTACTGGTTCTTCGCCGCGGGCCTGACGAACGTCGGCGTCGACATCTACGTCCAGGACCTGAAGACCGGGGACTCGAGGAACTATTCCAATCCGATCGGTACGCCCTTTCCCCCGATTCAGGACACCACCGCCTTCAGTACCTGCCCCTAGGCGGGCGTCGCCGGCCAATAGGGGGCCGAAGGTAATCCGCCACTTGACAGCCGGTCTGGCGCGAGATATAGTTAACCATATGGTTAACCATTCGGGAGGCCTCGACGCGACGTTCGCGGCGCTCGCCGACCCCACGCGGCGGGCGATCCTCGCGCGGCTGGCCGAGGAGCCCGAGTCCTCCGTCGGCGAGCTCGCCCGGCCGTTCGCCATGTCACTGCCCGCGATCTCGAAGCACCTCACCGTGCTGGAGGATGCGGGCCTACTCGCCCGGCGCAAGGACGGGCGCGTTCACCACTGTCGCATCGTGGGGGAACCGATGCGCGCGGCCTCCGACTGGATCGCGCGCTACCGGGATTTCTGGGAGGGCCGCCTGGATTCGCTGCAACGATACCTGGAGAGTTCCGTAGAGCGTAAGGAGGAGACGCGATGGAAACTGCGGCGGCGGAGAGTCTCAAGGTCACGCGCACGTTCCGGGCCTCGCGGCAGAGGGTCTTCCGGGCGTGGACCGAGCCCGAACTGATGATGCGCTGGTTCGTGGAAGGCGACGCCGAGATGAGCGTCTGCGAGATCGACCTGCGCGAGGGCGGGAGCTACCGCCTCGAGGGCCACGTCGGCGGCAAGAAGTGGTCGATCTGGGGCTCGTACCTGGAGGTGCGGCCTCCGGAGCGCCTGGTCTACACCTGGACGTGGCATCACGACCCCGGCTTCGGGGAGTCCGAGGGCGACACGGTGGTGACCGTCGAATTCCGCGACCGTGGCAGCGACACCGAGCTGGTCCTGACGCACGAGCGCTTCGCCAACGCGAAGGCGCGCGAAGAGCACTCCCAGGGCTGGAACGCCTGTCTGGATCGTCTCGCGCGGGTCCTTGGGTGAGTCCGGAAAAGGAGGACGCAATGAAATTCTCGAGGAAGCTCGTCTTCGCGCTTGCACTGTTCGCGGCCATGCCGGCGTCGGGAGGCAACCCGCCGAGCCCGGCGTGGGAGGAGATGAAGTCGCTCGTCGGCGCCTGGCAGGGAACGGCGGAAGGCCGGCCGGTCTCGGTGACCTATGCGCTCGTCTCCAACGGCACGGCTCTCATGGAGACGCTCGACGGCGGCCACGACGCGACCATGATCACCATGTACACGCCCGACGGCGGCGCGATTCTGGCGACCCACTACTGCTCGGCCGGCAACCAGCCGCGCATGCGCGCCAACGGCTCCGCAGGCGGGAAGAGTCTCGACTTCCAGTTCATCGACGCCTCGAACGTGAAGGGCTCGACCGGCGAGGTGATGCAGCGCCTGGTCGTCACCTTCCTCGACGCCGACCACTTCCAGCAGCAGTGGACCTCCCGCGGCGCCGACGGCAAGGAGCAGACGAGCGTGTTCCGCTACACGCGGAGGAAGTGACCACCGCTCAGGGGGTGAAATCCCTCCGCCCGGAACACCTCCTTGCCCTCGAGAAGCGTCCACAGCACCTTGGCCTCGTGGATCCGCGAGGGCGGGATCTCGAACAGGTTCTTGTCGAGCACGATGAGGTCGGCGGCCTTGCCGACCTCGATCGAGCCCGTCTCCTTCTCCGTGAAGTCGAGGTAGGCCCCTCGGATCGTGTAGCCCGCGATCGCCTCCGGCAGCGAGATCTGCTCCTGCGGCAGCCAGGCCGGACCCGGGCCCTTCGAGGGCTCGCGGTGCGTCACCGCGACCTCGATGCCGTCGAGGGGGTTCATGGACGAGACGCTCCAGTCGCTGCCGAAAGCCGTCACTGCCCCGGCCGCGATCACGCTCGCGATCGGGTACAGCCAACGCGATCGCTCGGGCCCGAGCGTGGGCTCGGTCATCTCGGTGATGTACTTGTCGCCGTTGGCCCAGAACGGCTGGAAGTTCGCGACGACGCCCAGGCGCCGGAAGCGCGGGATGTCCGGAGGCTCGATCAGCTCGATGTGCGCGATGTGGTGGCGAGCGTCGCGCCGGCCGTTCGCCTTCTCGGCGGCCTCGAGGGCGTCGAGGGTGTCCCGGATCGCGCGGTCCCCGATCGCGTGGACGTGGATCTGGAAACCCTCCCGGTCGAGCGCCGTGGCCAGGGCCCGGAACGTCTCGGGCGTCAGATTCGCCTTGCCTCGATCGTCTCCGAATCCGATGTAGGGCTCGAGCACCGCCGCGGTCCGTGTCTCGAGAACGCCGTCGGCGAAGATCTTGACGCCGTCCGCCCGCAGGCGCCTGCCGCGAAACCTCCCGCGAAGGGCCTTCGCTCGCGCCACCTCGGAGAGGCCCTTGTCGGGGTCCACGGAGATCGAGGCGCTCACGCGCGCAGTCAGCGCGCCCGCGGCGTCGGCGGCCGCGTAGGCCTTGAGCTCCTCCTCCGACGCACTCGCCTCCTGGAGCGACGTCAGGCCGAACCCGTTGGCGATGCGCAGGGCCTTGCGCAGGCCCTCCTCGAGCTCCTTCGCGCTGTGGGGCGGCAGCAGCCGGCCGACCAGCTCCGCGGCGTCCTCGCGCAGGGCCCCGGAAGGCTCCCCCGTGGCCGGGTCCCGCTCGATGCGGCCGTGCGGCGGATCGGGCGTCGCCTTCGTCACGCCGGCGAGCGCGAGCGCCTTCGAGTTCACCCACACCGAGTGCCCGTCGGTCGCCGACAGGTACACCGGACGGTCGGGGACGACGCGGTCGAGCAGGGCTTTCGACGGGTTCCCGTTCGGAAAGAGGGGCAGCTCCCATCCGCCGCCCCGGATCCACTTCGCCTCCGGGTGCGCGCGCCGCGTACTTGCGGACCGCCTCGAGCACCTCCTCCTGCGTCGCGAGGCCGTTCAGGTCGCACTCGAGGGCCTCGACGCCCCCGGAGATCGGGTGCACGTGCGAGTCGTGGAAGGCCGGCAGGAGCATCTTCCCGGCGAGGTCGACGACCTTCGTCTGCGGCCCGATCCACGGCTTCGCCGCGGCGGTCGTTCCCACGAAGACGATCCTTCCCCCCGTCACGGCGACGGCCTCGGCCCAGCTGCGCGCGCCGTCCACCGTGTAGACCGCGCCGTTCGTGAAGACGAGATCTGCCGCGGTTGGAGCACCGGAGGCCGCGCCGACCGCCAGAGCACCGAGACAGACGGCAACGAGAATCGCGGCGCATCACGCCCCCTTCTTCTTCTGCTGCTTCTCGTACTCCTCGATCCGCTTCTTGAAGTCGTCCGCGAGGGCGTTCGGAATCGGGATCGAGAGGTTGTACTGCGCGATCTTCCAGCCCGCGGTCGTCGCGACGAGGACTCCGGAGGCCCGGCACGGCCCCATGTTCGGCGTTTCCAGCCCCTCGTCGAACCAGGCCACCGTGCGGTCGGGGGCGAACGTGATCCACCGCGACACCGACTTGAAGCTCCAGGCCTTGCCCTTCGCGAAGTAGGGGTGGGCCCACTTTCGGAACTCGTCGCGCGTCCAACGCTCCGACGCGTCGGTACCGAGAAAGACCGCGTCCGGCGTGAAGTAGGAGAAGTACTTCTCCTCGTCCGCCGATGCCGCCGCCGCGTGCCAAGCATCGAGCACGCCGCCGATCGCACCCGTGGCGAAGATGCCGTCGGCGGTCTGCGCCGCCGCGGCCTGGACGAACAGCATCAACCAGAATCCGGCAATGAGACTCCTCACGCTCACCCCCTCGAGAGAACGAGCGCCGGCGATGATATCTGCGCCGGACGGGCGCTCCCCGGTCCTCAGGATGCTTCGAGCGCCTCGGCGGGGGACGCGGCGGGCTCGCCGCGCGTCGCCTCGTGCTCCTTCAGATACGCCGAGGCCTTCATCATGCGCTGGGTGCGCAGCAGGACGCGCGTCAGGTACGGGATCTGCGTCGGCTTGATCTGGCGCGTCCAGTCGATCCAGCGCTTCTCGCCGCTCGTGTTCAGGATCGAGCGGCGCCACGTCTCGGCGTAGAGCTCGAAGAAACGCTTCGCGCCGAGGCGAGGCTCCCAGAGCACGTGGTGCATGTCGTACTTGAACCAGGGCTGACCCTCGAGCGCCGGGCGCGAGCTTCTGGAAGAGCTCCGTGCCGGGCAGCGGCGTCAGGATCGTGTAGCCGGCGCGCTGGAACCCGTTCTCCGCGACGAAGTCCCACAGCTCCTGGAACTGCGCCTCGTCCCAGTCGGGATCCACGAGGAAGTTCCCGGTCACGCCGTAGGCCATCGAGCGGGCGATCCGCGCGGCCTCGACCGAGGAGGAGACGGACGCGTCCTTCGTGACGCTCGCCAGACCCGCGTCGGAGGCCGCCTCCAGGCCGAAGAAGATGTCGAAGTCCTTCGCGATCGGGCGCCACGCCTCGAGCAGCTCCGGGTGGCGGCACACGAGGTCGGTCCGCGTCTGCACGAGCAGCCAGCGCTTGCGGACGCCGCGGCGGACGAGGGCCTGTGCGAGCTCGCGGCTCCTCTCGGGGTGGTTCCAGAAGAGGTCGTCCGCGATGAAGACGGCGTCGCCGACCGAGGCGAGGTCGTCGACGACGGCGCCGATCGAGCGCTCGCGAAACGATCGGCCGTAGAGCTGCCAGACCGAGCAGAAGTTGCAGCGGAAGGGGCAGCCGCGCGCGGTCTCGACGAGCCAGACGGGCTTGAAGAGCAGGCAGTGATAGCGGTTGCGATGCCGCTCGACGAGGTCCCGCGCGGGAATCGGCACGGCGTCGAGGCCGGTGCGCTCGTCGAGCGGCGCGCGTCGAGACCCAGCCCTCGGGCGTCCGCAGATGCAGCGCCGGGCACCTCGTCGAGCGGCCGGCCCTCCGCGAGCGCGTCCGCCGACGGCCGGCACGACCTCCTCGCCGTCGTCCACGCAGATGGCGTCGACCTCCGGGACCTGCAGGGGTCCGGGGAACGCGGCCGCCGCGTGGCCGCCGACGAGGATGAAGGCCTCCGGAGAGGCCCGCCGGACCCGCCTGGCCGTCTCGATGACGCGGTCGTACTCGAGGGCGTGCATGCAGGAGATCCCGACCAGGCCGGGACGCGCCCTGCGCGTCCAGGCCGCGACGCTGCCGCCGAAGCGCAGGTCCACGATGGCGGGATCGTGGCCCCGCGCCCGCAGGGCGGACGCCACGTACTCGAGCCCGAGCGGCTCGACGCGGAAGAAGGGACCCAGGCCGAACCGCTCGTTGCCGGGATCGGGCCGAATGAGCAAAACGTTCATCGGGTGCAGCCCGGATTGTAGACTTGAACCCCTGCATGGGAGAAATCGAGGCGGTCAACGGCATCTCCGGCAGCCCCCAGGCGCCGCGGGGGCGAAAGAAGTGGGTCAGCCACGGCCTTTCGAACCGCATCGTGTACGGCGGCCTGCACTACGGGGCCCGCTGGCTCCCGATGGCGGCGCTGAACACGATCAACCTGGTCGGCAACAGCCTGGCGGTGACCTTCCTCACGCGCACCAAGGAGGGCATGCGGGACAACTTCAAGAGCGCGCTGGGCGTTTCGGAGGCGCGGGCCGCGGAGCTCACGCGCAAGCAGTTCTTCGAGTACGGCCGCCACACGATCGACGTGTGGCGCCTGCGGAGCGAAGCGTTCGTCCCCCGCATCACGACCTTCAATGAGGACGCCCGCGTCCTCGCGACGAGCCGGCGCGGTGGGCGCGGCTTCCTCCTCGTGACCGGCCACGTCGGCAACTGGGAAATGGGGGCGGTGACGCTGCGCCAGCACGACCTCGTGCCGGCGGTCGTGGGCCAGGCCGAGCTCGACCCGAACGTCCAGGAGATGCGCCAGCAGCTGCGCGCGCGCCTCGGCGTCGAATCGATCGACATCGGCTCCTCGATGGCGACGGCCTTCAAGGTCCGCGCCGCCGTGGACCGAGGGCGGGCCGTCGCGCTCCTGGTGGACCGGGCCTACCCGGAGGACCGCGTCGTCGTGCCGTTCTTCGGGAAACCGACGCCCTTCCTGCGCTCGCCGGCGCTGCTCGCCCGCTTCTGCGGCTGCGACATCCTGCCGGGATTCTTCCTGCGCAACCCGGACGGGTCCTACTTCAACGTCTGGGGCCAGCCGCTCTCGGCCGACACGGCGCTCTCGCCCGACGAGGACGCCGTGCGGATCATGGCCCGCGTCGCGGCCGACCTCGAGGGCGTCGTCCGCCGTCACCCGACGCAGTGGTTCAACTTCTACAAGTTCTGGGACGTCGGGCAGGCTGCTCGGGAGCTTAGAGGCTCCCGGCTGGAGCGCCCGCGGAGTCCGGACCAGCTCCCGGGATGGCCCGGTACTCGGAGCTTACGGCCGCGAGGGATGCCGCCGACGGGGCCGCTCCCATTTGCCGTACACGTAGTTCCCGCAGCAGCGCGCGCAGATGGGCAGCGGCTCCTTCGCGAGCTTGGCGCGGAACTTCTGCGCCTTCTCCCCCGTCCAGATCTCCCGGAACGGCTGCCGGCGCACGTTGCCGATGAAGTAGTCAGGAAAGTCGCCGCAGAAGGTCACCTCGCCGTCGGGCTCGACCTGCGCGAAGTACCATGCCACCGGACAGAGGTTGTGGCCGAAGGTCTGGGAGAAATCGGAGAAGTATTCGGGCACCTTTTCCGCCGGAACGTCCGGGACGAACGAGGTCCACGGCCGGCCGAGCGAAGAGTCGAGAAAGCGCCGGCGCTTCAGGCCCTTCAGAAGCTTGACGAGCTCGGCCATCTGCTGGCCCTTCGTCGCCCCGGCGGCGGACCAGTCGAAGTCGAAGCCCTTCCAGGAGGTCGCCGCGATGCCGAACTCATCACGCATGACGCGCTCGTAGTCGGCTCCAACGTTCTCGGGCACGAACCACCGCAACCCGACGTTGATCGTGTCGAGCGGCAGCTCGCGCAGCGCCTCGAGGGCCGGGGCGATCGCGTCCATGTTGAGCTCCGTGATCGGCAGGATCGCGATCTGCATCGGGAGTGCCTTCTTCAACTCCCTCTGCCAGCGCGCTACGGCCCGGACACCGGCCGCCGCCTTCTCGAAGCTGTCCGAGCGACCCCGGATCCGGTTGTGGACCTCGGGCGGCCCGTCGATCGAGACGGCGACCGAATCGATCCCGATCTCGACGAGGTCTCGGGCGAGCGCCTCGAGCCTGCCGCCGTTCGTGATCACCGTGCAGGTCAGGCCCCTCGCCTTGACCTCACGGATCAGGGGAATGATGTCGGGATAGAGAAACGGCTCGCCGCCGAAGAGGCTGATGATCGGCCGCGAGGGCGCGAGCTCGTCGAGCAGGCGCACGTAGTCCGGCAGCGCCAGCTGGCGCTTTGCCCCGATGAGCTCCTGGATCCGCGCCCGCTCGAGCGCCCCGTCGGTCGCGTCGGCACCGGACTGGGAGCGAAAGATGCCGGTGTCGCCCCACTGGCCGCACATCTTGCAGCGCAGGTTGCAGAGGTTCGTGACGCGCAGCTGCACGAACGTCGGCATCGGCACGTTGTCAGCGCGCGGGTCCTCGAGGTGCGCCATCACGGCTCGGCGCCCCTGGCCCATGCGCCCGAGGTGCCGCCGAGCGAAGCCCGCCAGCTGCAGTCCGCGGCGGAAGCTCAACCGGGCTCCTCGCGACTGTAGAGGTCGATGACAGCCGAAAGCGCGGCCCGGCACACGGCGCAGAAGGGGACCTCGTCACGCGTGAACATGATGCAGTCCTCCTGCGGGCGGTAGTAACCCTTCGCCTCGTACATCGCACCCTCGAAGGCGCCGACCTTTCCCGAGAAGGCATCGGTCCCGAGGAGGCTTCGTCTCGAAGGCCTGCTCTTCGCGGAAGAGCGCGTCGATGTCCTCTTCGGGGCGATTCTCGGCGCGGAGCTTGCGCCGCCTTTCCTGGGCCTCCCGGGACGCCTTTTCGAACTCTTCCTTCTTCCACGGCGTCGGGATCGGCGTCCCCGGAGTCGCGAGGTCTCTTCCATTTGAGGTTCTTCGGGTCCAGGAGCGCGGTTGCGTTGGGCTCCCAGGGCTCGACGCGGTCGGCGGGCGCCGGCCCGTAGGCCACCGCGGACGTGAAGTACTCGTCGGCGAGCCCGGCAAAGTGGTGGCCGAACTCGTGCACGAAGACGTAGGGCGCCCACACACTGTCCGCCGCGACCGTGGAGTACTGCCCGAAGATTCCGCCCCCGCCGTACGTCTTCGAGTTCGTCAGGATCTCGACGAACTCGTATGGCGCGAAGGAAGCGGCATCGCGAAACGACCGGTTCTCGAACGTCAGCACGTAGCGCTCGACGCCGAAGGCGTCGTAAGTAGCGCCGACGCGCGAGCGCCGGTGCACGCCCGTCGAGGGACGCGAGATCCCGGACAGCTCGGTCGGAGGGCAGAGCCCCCAGACGTTGAAATCCGAGCGCCGCTCCTTGAAGGGCGAGACCGAGAAGAGAATCTCCGTCAGCCGCCGCGCGTCCTTCTCGAATTTTCCGCGCTCGGTCGCAGTGTAGCCGTCGCCCAGGATCAGGAAATCCACCTTGTCGGCCGGATCGCCCGCCTTCTGGATCTCGAAAAGCGGGCCCGGCGAGGGCGGCGGAGCGGTGTCGATGAAGACGTCTTTCGGGTCGAGGACGAGGCTCCAGACCTCGCGGAAGGCATTGGCGGCGTCGCGCTTTTTCAGGACGATCTGAACCGGCGCCTCGGGCGCGGGAAAGCGCAACGACTCCGAAAAGGTCCGCCGCACCGTCTTCGCCTCCCCCGTCGTCTCCCACTCGCCGTACACCGAGGCGAAACCCCTCGAATAGAGGACCCGGTTGGTCTTCCGGTCCACCACCTCGAAGAAGTACTTCCCGAGGTTCGTGTCGTCCACCGACCGGCGGGGATTGCCGGGCCAGGGCAGCGGCTCCAGGACCACCCGGTCGAGGCTGAAGACCTCCTCGGCGGCGTTCCCGGTGTGAAAATAGTCCACCCGCAGCGTGCGGGGGGCCGTCGGGGACGCCCCGGAAACGGTCGCGGCGGCGAGCAAGACGGTTCCCAACATGAACCCACTGGGGTTTTTGGCCATGAACCCGTATCCTAACGCTCCCGTATGACCCATTGGAGGAACCGTTCATGATCCACGACAACATCCTCGGCACGATCGGCAACACCCCGGTCGTCAAGATCCACCGCCTCGCCCCTCAGGGCGTCACGATGTACGTCAAGTGCGAGGCCTTCAACCCGCTCTCCTCGGTCAAGGACCGGCTCGCGATCGCCATCATCGAGGACGCGGAGCGGCGCGGAGAGTTGAAGCCCGGCCAGACGGTCGTCGAGGCGACCTCCGGGAACACGGGCATCGCGCTGGCGATGGTCTGCGCGGTCAAGGGCTATCCCTTCGTCGCGCTCATGTCGGACAGCTTCTCGGTCGAGCGGCGCAAGCTCATGCGGATCCTCGGCGCGAAGGTCCTCCTGTGGCCCGCGGCCGAGCGCGCGACCGGAATGGTCAAGCGGGCCGAGGAACTCGCCAAGAAGAATGGCTGGTTTCTCGCGCGCCAGTTCGAGAACCCGGCAAACCCCGAGTACCACCGACAGACGACCGGGCCCGAGATCCTGCGCGACTTCGCGGGAAAGCGCCTCGACTACTGGGTCACGGGCTACGGCACGGGCGGCACGCTGACGGGCGCCGGCGAGATGATCAAGAAAGCGCGCCCCGAAACGAAGGTCGTCGTGACCGAGCCGGAGGGCGCGGCGCTGCTCTCCGGCAAGGAGTGGACGCCGCACAAGATCCAGGGCTGGACGCCCAACTTCATTCCGGCCGTTCTCTCGCGCGACGTGTACGACGAGATCGTCACGGTCACCGACCTCGAGTCCCGCGACGCCGCCCGGGAGCTCGCGGCGAAGGAAGGCATCTTCTGCGGGGTCTCCTCCGGGGGCACGTTCGCCGCCGCGCGCAAGGTCGCCGCGAAGGCGCCGAAGGGCTCGGTCATCCTGGCGATGCTGCCCGACACGGGCGAGCGCTACCTCTCGACGTTCCTCTTCGAGGGCATCAACGAGGGATCGGACGAGGTGGCGGGGGCGTAGCGCGAAGCGCGGCAGCCTCGCGGGTCAGTTGACGCGGCGAATGTCGGTCAGCTGGCCCGGGTCTCCGTCGTACTGGGCGACGCTCACGTGCCCGCCGTCGTCGACCGACAGGGCGGCCCGCGTGTAGATGACCCCGTCTCCGCTCATGAAGTCCGTCGCGTCGAACCCGAACACGGCGAAGGGATAATTCAACGATTCGCCGCCGTCCTGGTCGGCCTCGCCGGTCTTGATCGGTCGCGCCGTCACGATGAAGTAGCGCCAACCGTCCTCGATCTTCTCGGCCACCACGAGGTCGACCGGATAGACCAGCGCGCCGAGCTTGATCTGGCCCTGACCGCCGCCCCGGATCGCGTTCAAGAGCGCCTGCTGTCCGCCCTGCGCGAGGACCTTCTTCAGCGGCTGGACGTCGGCGAGGCTCCTCGGGTTCGAGACCACGACGTCGAAGGCCATGCTCCGCGTGCCCGACGCGGTATTTATGGACGCCATGGCCGAAAACTCGCCGGCCGCCTTCTTGTCTCCGGCGAGGGCCGCGGCGGCCCAGAACGCAACGACGACCCCCATGAGGGTTCGCTTCATGCGAGTACTCTACACCTCGCCTCACGGGCCGTTCGGCGGCACCGACGACGAGGGCCCTCGGAATGCAGGAAGTCAGCGACGGGCGACGAGGGGCTCGCCGGGCGCCGTCTCGGCCGCGATTTCCCGCGCCTCTTCCCCGGGCGTCATCCCCCGCTCGAGCCAGAGGTGCTCGCCGTCGAGAACGCGCATCGCCGTACCGTATTTCGCGACGTCGTCGTTGCCCCGCATGGCGCGGAAGTGAGAGGCGATCCGGCGGCGCGTCGTGCGGCAGAACATGTCGGCGAGCTCCGCGGCCTGCGGCGCCTCGGGCGCGTCGGAGCGGCGCAGTCCGTCCGCCCGCGAGAGCGCGGCCGCCATCGCGAAGAGGTCGGCCCCCACGTCCACCGCCCGGAACAGGAGCGCCTGTCTCTTCTCGAGCTTCGGGCCGTGGACGAGCATCAGGTGGAACAGCGTGCGAGCGAGCCTGCGCGTGGTCCGGTCCACGAAGCGGACGTGCCCGGAGAGCGGACCGAACGCGGCAAAGCGCGGCCACCGCCCCCAGCCGAACCACCGGGACGGATACCACCAGACGTAGTGCGCGGCCATCCGCGGCAGCGCCGAGAGCCTCTTGCCGAGGGGCGCCTTCGGGTCGGCGAAGGCCCCCGCGATCCCGAGATGCCGGTCCACGGCCTCCCGCGCGATGAAGAGCCTCATGATCTCCGACGAGCCCTCGAAGATGAGGTTGATCCGGAAGTCGCGCATCATGCGCTCGACCGGGATCGGGGCCTCGCCCCGGGCGCGCAGGGAGTCGGCGGTTTCGTAGCCGCGGCCTCCCCGGATCTGCATCGTCCGGTCGACGATCTTCCAGCCTTCCTCGGAGTTCCACATCTTCGCCACGGCCGCCTCGAGACGGATGTCCCGGTCGCCCGCGTCCGCCATCGAGGAGGCGAGGTCCGTCACCGCTTCCATCGCGAACGTCGTGGCGGCCATCTCGGCCAGCAGCTGCGCGATCGCGTCGTGGCGGCCGACCGGCTCCCCCCACTGCACCCGCTCGTTCGACCACGTCCGGCAGATCTCGAGGCAGCGCTTGCCGAGCACGGCGCACGAGGCCGGAAGCGTCAGGCGCCCGGTGTTCAACGTTATGAGCGCGAGCTTCAGGCCCTTGCCCTCGCCCCAGAGGAGGTTTTCCTTCGGAACGCGGACGTTGCGGAAGCGCAGGACGCCGTTCTCGATCGCCTTCAGGCCCATGAAGTGGCAACGATCGCCGACCTCGACGCCGGGCCAGGCCTTCTCGACGATGAACGCGGAGATCTTCTTCGTGTCCGGGTGACGCGCCATGACGACGAAGAGGTTCGCGACCGTCCCGTTCGTGCACCAGAGCTTCTCGCCGTTCAGGACGTAGTCGCCCTCGGGCGTGCGGACCGCGGTCGTCGCGAGGCTCGAAGGGTCCGAGCCCACCTGCGGCTCGGTCAGGGCGAAGGCCGAGATCTCGCCCCGGGCCAGGCGCGGCAGGTACTTCATCTTCTGCTCCGCCGTGCCGAAGGTCTTCAGGGGCTGCGGCACGCCGATCGACTGGTGGGCGGACAGCAGCACGATCAGGTTCGCGTCGCGGCTGGTGATGAGCTTGATCGCTTCGCCGTACTCGCGCTGCGTGAAGCCGAGGCCGCCGTACTCCTTCGGGATCTTCATGCCGAAGGCGCCGAGCTCCGCCAGCCGCTGAACGATCCGCGGCGGCACCTTGCCCTCGCGGTCGATGGCGTCGGGGTCCACCTCCTCCGCGAGGAAACGCTCGAGCCTGGCCATGAACTCGCGGAACTCCGCCCGCTCGGGCGGAGGCTGCGGATACGGGTGGACGAGGTCGAGGCGGAAGTTGCCGAGGAAGATCTGCTTCAGGAAGGACGGCGCCTTCCACTCGGTCTCACGCGCCTCCTCGGCGACCCGGCGCGCCTCGGCCGCGCTGAGGGGCTTGACGTTCGAATCGGCCATGGAACCAAGAAGATTACAACAGGAGCCTCGCCCCGAGGCGCGCCGTCTATAGTAAACGGCCGCCGTGACGAACAAGTACCTCTCCTACGACGCCGAGCGCGCACCGCGTGTGCGCGCGATGTTCTCGCGCCTGGCGTGGAGGTACGACCTCGTCAACGACATCATGAGCTTCGGCCTGCACCGGCGCTGGAAGCGGCAGACGGTCGCCCTGGCCCTGGCCGGGGCCGGCCCGGGACGCCGGCCCCGCGTGCTGGACCTCTGCTGCGGCAGCGGAGACCTGTGCTTTCTGGCCGAGGACGGCGGGGCCGGAGCGGTCGTCGGCGCCGACTTCACCCTGCCGATGCTCGCGGTCGCGCGCCGACGCCGCGCGCGGGGACGGAGCCGCAGCGCCTTCGTACAGGCCGACGCCCTGAAGCTCCCCTTCGCCGACGGGGCGTTCGACGCCGTGACGATCTCCTACGGCCTGCGCAACATCGCCGACCTCGAGGCCGCCCTGTCCGAGATGCGCCGCGTGCTCGCCCCCGGCGGCCAGGTTGTCGTCCTCGACTTTGGAAAGCCGGACAACGCGCTGGCCGCCGCTCTCTACCGCGCGTTCCTCCACACCATGATGCCGGCCGTGGGCTGGCTCTTCCACGGTGACCCGGAGACCTACCTCTACATCCCGGAGTCGCTCGAGCGGTTTCCGGCGCAGCGCGGCGTCGAGAAGATGATGCGCGCGGCGGGGTTTTCGAACGTCCGTTACGAAAATCGATTGCTCGGCACGATGGGAATCAACGTCGGAGAGGCCCCTCGCTTGCTGTAGACTCCCCCGTTCTTATGGCTCACCAGTACATCTACACCATGGTCAACCTGCGCAAGGTCGTCCCGCCACAGCGGGAGATCCTGAAGGGGATCTACCTCTCCTTTCTCCCCGGCGCGAAGATCGGCGTCCTCGGCCTGAACGGTTCGGGCAAGTCCACGCTGCTCCGGATCATGGCCGGCGTGGACACAGACTTTGCCGGCGAGGCCTTCCCGGCCGAGGGCACGCGCATCGGCTTCCTTCCGCAGGACCCGCGCCTCGACCCGACGAAGAACGTGCTCGGCAACGTCGAGGAGGGCGTCGCGAAGACGCGGGCGCTGTTGAAGCGCTTCGAGGAGCTCAACGAAAAGCTCGCCGAGGAGCTGTCGGAGGCCGAGAGCGACAAGGTCATGGCCGAGTACCAGCGCGTCCAGGACGCGATCGAGGCCTCGAACGCCTGGGAGCTCGACCGGCAGCTCGAGATCGCGATGGACGCGCTGCGGCTGCCGCCCCCCGACGCCGACGTCACGAAGATCTCGGGCGGAGAGAAGCGACGGGTCGCGCTCTGCAAGATCCTCCTCGAGAAGCCGGACCTGCTCCTGCTCGACGAGCCCACGAACCACCTCGACGCCGAGTCGGTGGCCTGGCTCGAGCGGCACCTCGCGGAGTATCTCGGGACTGTGGTCGCGGTCACGCACGACCGTTACTTCCTCGACAACGTGGCCGGATGG
Source organism: uncultured Acidobacteriota bacterium (assembly GCA_963724465.1). Lineage (GTDB taxonomy): Bacteria > Acidobacteriota > Thermoanaerobaculia > UBA5066 > Gp7-AA6 > DAHUXD01. The sequence goes on from CAVRUT010000003.1 coordinate 252,121, forward strand.
ATCCTCGAGCTCGACCGCGGCGCGGGCATCCCGTGGAAGGGCAACTACTCGAGCTGGCTCGAGCAGAAGGAGCAGCGCCTCGAGGTCGAGGAGAAGGCCGAGACGGCCAAGCGGCGCACCCTCCAGCGCGAGCTCGAGTGGATCAAGATGTCGCCCCGCGCCCGGCACGCCAAGAGCCGCGCCCGCATCGACCGGTACGAGTCTCTCCTGTCCGACGCGGGCCCCGAGCAGCGCGGCGAGACGCAGGAGCTCTTCATTCCGGCCGGGCCGCGCCTCGGAGACGTCGTCGTGCGCGCCGAGCACGTGCGCAAGGCTTACGGCGACCGGCTCCTGATGGAGGGGCTCTCCTTCGACCTGCCGCGCGGCGGCATCGTGGGCGTCATCGGCCCCAACGGGGCGGGCAAGACGACCCTCTTCAAGATGATCGTGGGCAAGGAAAAGCCGGACGCGGGCAGGCTCGTCGTCGGGGACACCGTGGTCCCCTCCTACGTGGACCAGGACCGCGACCGGCCCGATCCCTCGAAGACGGTGCACGACGAGATCTCGGGCGGTCTCGACAAGATCGTACTCGGCAAGCGCGAGATCCCGTCGCGCGCCTACGTCGCGATGTTCAACTTCAAGGGTTCGGACCAGCAGAAGCGCATCGGCGATCTCTCGGGCGGCGAGATGAATCGCCTCCACCTGGCGCGCACGCTGAAGAAGTGCGGCAACCTGCTCCTGCTCGACGAGCCCACCAACGACCTCGACGTGGACACGCTCCGGGCCCTCGAGCAGGCCCTCCTCGATTTCGGCGGCTGCGCCGTCGTCATCAGCCACGACCGCTGGTTCCTCGACCGGATCGCCACGCACATTCTCGCCTTCGAGGGCGACAGCCAGACGGTCTGGTTCGAGGGCAACTACCAGGAGTACGAGGCGGACCGCAAACGACGCCTCGGCCTCGAGGCCGACCAGCCGCACCGGATCAAATACAAGCGCTTGGCCGTAGGCTAAGTTGCCTGGCGGAGGCTACGCTCCGCCTGTCACTTTCTTCCGACCAGCGCCACCCCGATCCCCACGACGGCGAGGATGCCGAGCGCGTGGACGAGGCGGAAGCGGCGTCGTCGTGGGCGCACGCGCCCCATCCAGTCGTCGGCGAGCGAGGAGCCCTTCTCGGTGAGGGTTTCGAGCAGCTCCGCGCCGTGCTTGCGCAGGTCTTCGTAGAGGTCGGAGCCGCGGTCGGAGAGCTCGTCCTTGAGCTCGTCGAGCTCGGGCCGGCTCTTCTTGAGGCCCTTCGCCAGGCTTTCCTTCGCCTCGGCGTAGAAGCGGTCCGTGTCGAACTTGCCGCCCCGGCGCAGACTCTCGATGGCGATCGGAAGAGCCACCTTCGTGACGAGCGGGACGACGAGCGGGCCGAGCGCCTGGGCGGTCGTGCGGGAGAGGCTCTTGCGGGACATGTTACCTCCGGACGCATGAGTTTACAGTAGACACCGATGCTCGCCCTGCTCCTGCTCGTCCTCGCCGGTGCCGCCCCCGCCGCGGGTCCGGAGGCCATCGTGCTCGGCGTGGCGCAGGACGGCGGTTTCCCTCACCCGGGCTGCCGACAGACCGCCTGCGCCGACGCGCGCAAGGACCCGTCTCGCCGACGCCTGGTCGCCTCGCTCGGTCTCGTGGACCCGGCCGCCGGCAAGCGCTTCCTCATCGACGCGACACCCGACTTCGGCGAGCAGATGGAACGGCTCGGAGGGATGCCCGACGGCATCCTCCTCACGCACGCGCACATCGGCCACTACCTCGGCCTCGCCCAGCTCGGCCGCGAGGTCCTGGGCGCGAAGAAGGCCCCGGTCTACTGCACGCCGTCCATGGCCAAGTTCCTCCGCGGCAACCTGCCCTGGAGCCGGCTCGTTTCGCTCGGGAACATCGAGATCCGCGAGATCGAGCCGGGCGCCGAGTTCGCGCTGACCCCAGATCTCGGCGTCACCGCGATCCGCGTGCCGCACCGAGACGAGGATTCCGACACGGTGGCCTTCCTCGTGCGCGGCCCGAACCGCAAGGTCCTGTGGCTGCCCGACATCGACCGATGGGAGAGGTGGGACTGCCGGCTCGCCAACTTTCTCGCCGATCCGACGCTGACCGCGTTCGTGGACGGCACCTTCTTCTCCGCCGACGAGATTCCCGGCCGCTCGCTCGCGGAGATCCCACATCCCCTCGTGCCCGACACGATCGCGCTCCTCGAAACGGGCCCGGCGGCGAAAGGGCGGCTCGTGTTCGTCCACCTGAACCACACGAACCGGCTGCTCTGGGACGCGGACGCGGTCCGCGCGGTGGAGCGCAGGGGATTCTCGGTCGCCCGTGAGGGACAGACGGTCCCGCTCTCCGCGCCGGCGGAGTAAGATCGGGTTCCCATGCCCGCGCCTCAACCCGATCCCCCTCCCGTTCTTCCCTGGCGCGGAGCGACGGCGCGCCACCGGACGGGTTGGCCCGAAGGGTACTGGCGCGTCGTGGTCTGGCGCGGGCTGCGACTGCGCTGTCCCGTCTGCGGCGAGGGCAGGCTCTTCCAGACATACTTCCGCATGCACCCGAACTGCCCCCGCTGCGGCGTCGGTTTCGCGCGCGAGCACGGACAGTGGGTGGGTTCTCTCGACATCAACACCTTCGTCGTGGCGTTCGGCCTGATGATCGCCTCGGCCTTCTCGCCAGACTGGCCGCTGCCCATCACTCTCGCCGTGTGGGGGGCGGCCGCCATCGTCGTGCCCCTCCTGACGTTTCGATTCTCCCGCGGACTGTGGACGGCGATCGTCCACCTCACCGGCGGCGTGTACTAAGGACGCCGGGAATGGGAACGCCGGCCTCGCTGTTACTCCCCGGTCGGAAAATCTCGTGAAGAAAAGGAAACCGACCCGGATGACCCAGGAGAAGAAAACCAAGCAACCCCACGGCGCCGAGCGCCGCAACAGCGATCGGCGCGCCGACGACCGCCGGGCCCACGCCCGATTCTCGCCGGGAAGCCCCGCCCGCAACGACCGCCGACAGGGCGAGCGGCGCGGCCCCCGCGCGTAGGCGCGGTCGGTCCTGCCCGCGCGTCAGCCGGGCGGCAGCTGCTCGTACACCGCCGTCAGGCGCGCCGCGATCTCCGGCGCCGACCGCCCCTCGATCTCCTGCCTCTGGAGGAGGAAGAGGAGCTCTCCGCCCGAGAGGATCGCGACCTGGGGCGAGGACGGCGGCCTGCCGCCGAAGTAGCCGCGCGCTTTCGCCGTGGCCTCCATGTCCTGGCCGGCGAACACGGTCGCGAGCCGGCGCGGCGCCTTCGGGTGAGACAGCGACATGAGGACCCCGGGACGCGCGATGCCGGCCGCGCAGCCGCAGATCGAGTTCACGACGAGGAGCAGCGGCCCGTCGGCGGCGCCGATCTCGGCCTGGACGTCTTCGCTGGTTCGCAACTCCTTGAAGCCGGCCCGGGTCAGCTCCTCCCGCATCGAGGCGGTCATGTGCGGGTCGTAGGGCATGGGGACCTCCCCTCGCACCTTACAGCAACTTCCGGAAACCCGGTATCCTACGCGCCGCACCGAAGAACTCCGTTCATGGAACTGACACGACGCCGCTGGATGACCGCCACCGGGGCCGCCGCCGCCGCGGCGCTGGCGCCCGGCCGCTCCGGCGCCGCCTTGGCCGCCCCGCCGGCGCTTCCGCCGGCTCTCGCGCCCGACGCCTTCCGCGAGCGCCAGTCGAGGCTGCGCGCCTCGGCGAAGGCGTCCGGCATGGCCGCGCTCTTCGTGACTCCGTCGACCAACCTCGCCTATGCCGCCAACCTCGCGATCGGACGCAGCGAACGGCTCACGGCCCTCGTCCTTTTCGTCGACGGTCCTCCCGCCGTCCTCGTGACCCCCTTCTTCGAGGCCGAGAACCACCGTCGCGATGCGGTCGTGGACGACGTCGTCACGTGGAGGGAGGACGAGAACCCGATCGCGGTGGTGGCCCGTCTTCTCGGCAGAGCGGGCGCCGTCGGCATCGAAGGCACGACCGCCTACGACACGGTCACGCTCCTCGAGGCGGCAGGCCCCGTCGAGGCGCGCGACGCGACCGGGACCTTCGAAGCGCTGCGCCGGGTCAAGAGCCCGGAGGAGCAGGCGTTCATCCGCGACGCGGCGCGGCGCACGAACCTCGCCATCGAGGCGACCCACCGCGGGCTCGCGGCCGGAAAGACCGAGGGCCAGATCTCCGCCCTCCTCGAGTCCGAGTTCCAGGCCCTCGGGGTGCGCGGGGGCGGCCTCGTGCAATTCGGGCCCTCCGCGGCCTTTCCGCACGGGGGGCCGGGCGAGCGGCGCCTCGCCAAAGGCGACGTTGTCCTGATCGACGCCGGCTGCAAGGTGCGCGGATACACCTCCGACGTGACCCGCACCGTGGCGTTCGGAGCGCCGCCGGACGACGTGCGCCGCGTCTACGCCGCGGTGGACCGGGCACAACGGGCGGGGATCGAGGCGCTGCACGCCGGGGCCACCGGCGAGGAGGTGGACCGCGCCGCCCGCCGGGTCATCGAGGATGCGGGCTACGGCGACGCCTTCACGCACCGCCTCGGCCACGGCCTCGGCATGGACGGCCACGAGCCGCCCTACCTCGTCCGCGGAAACGGGGCGCCGCTCTCGGCCGGCAACACCGTCACGGTCGAGCCCGGGATCTACCTGCCCGGAAAGTTCGGAGTTCGCATCGAGGACGACTACGCGGTCCGCGAGTCGGCGCCGCCGGGAAGCCTTTCGGTGCGGCCGACCGAGATCGTCGTCCTGAAGCCCTGAGGGGAACCCATGCTTCACGCCGCGCTTACGACGCTCCTCGCTCTGCAGGCGGCCTCCGCTTCGCCGAACGTGGAGCAGCCCGGGGCCGGGCCGGCAGCGGTCGCTCCGGCCGCCCCAGCCTCGGCCGACGAAACATCCTCGACCGCGCCCGGGTCGCCCACTCCACGGGTTCCCGGCACGACCCCGACGCCCGGGCCGCGCCGCTCGCCCACGCCCCGACCGAAGGAGTCGCCCGGCAGCCTGCTCGTCGTGAACAAGACCGACGACACCGTTTCGATCCTGGACTCCGCGACGGGCAAGACCCGCACTACGGTCGCCGTCGAGGCCGGACCGCACGAGGTCGAGCTGCTGGCCGACGGCCGCGTGGCGGCGGTCGCTAGCTACGGGCGCAGGAACGAGCCGGGGCGCATGGTCTCGCTCATCGAACCCGCCTCCGGAAGAGTCATTTCCCGCGTTGACATCGGCGAGGGCTCGCGCCCGCACGCGCTGAAGGCCCTTCCGGACGGCCGCCTCCTCGTCACGGCCGAGGGCAGGCGCGAGCTCGTCGTCGTGGACCCGAGCACGGCGAAAGTGACGGCGCGTTTTCCCACCGGTCACGACGTCTCGCACATGGTGGCCGCCTCCCCCGACGGCAAGCGCGCCTACGTCACGTCGCTTGCGGGCGGCTCGGTGACGGTCATCGACCTCGCTTCGGGCAAGGTCGTCAAGGACGTCCCGACGGGCAAGGGGGCCGAGGGCCTCGACGCGACACCCGACGGCCGCGAAGTCTGGGTCGCCAACCGCGACGCGAACACGATCACCGTGATCGACGTCAAGACCCTCGCCCCAGTCCTTACGATCCAGGCGTCGGAGTTCCCGATCCGCGTAAAGATCACGCCCGATGGGCGTCGCGCGCTCGTGACCTTCACCGGCTCCGGCGACGTGCGCGTCTACGACACGGCCAGTCGAGTCGAGACCGCACGAATCCCGATCGGGCGCGAGGCCGTCGCGGGAACCGAGAAGCGCGTGTTCCAGAGGCGATTCGGCGCCAGCCCGGCCCCGGTCGGCCTCCTGATCTCGCCCGACGGCAAGCGCGCCTACGTTTCCGCGACGCACGCCGACGTCGTGGCCGTCATCGATCTCGAAAAGCTGCGGGTCGAGGACGCCTGGACGGCCGGACGCGAGCCGGACGGGCTGGCGGGCACCTTCTCCACAAAGCCACCCGGGGAGGCGCCCAAGACCCCGGCCCCCCGCCGCGCAACGACGCGCCGCCCCGGTTAGCTTGCCGTCGAACGCCGGCGCGCTTCGCGCGCGGCACTCCAGCCCCACGGGTCGCAGGCGTTAGAGTTCCTCCATCGCCAACGACCTTCCGACCCGGCTCGACTCGGTCGACGTCCTGCGCGGCGCCACCATCGCCGGCATGATCGTCGTCAACGACCCGGGCTCCTGGTCGGCCGTCTACCCGCAGCTCCTGCATGCGGAATGGAACGGCTGGACGTACACGGACACGATCTTCCCTTTCTTTCTCTTTCTCGTCGGCGTCTCCATGGCGCTTTCCTTCGGCCGACGGCGCTCGGAAGGAGCGGCCCCGGGAGACCTGTACCGGCACGTCGCCGCCCGCGCCGCGGTCATCGTCGGCCTCGGTCTCGCCCTGAACGCCGCCGGTTCTCTCGCCCTTCACGGGGACCACCTGCGATTCCCGGGCGTGCTGCAGCGTATCGGGCTCTGCGTTCTCTTCGGCGGCGCGATCTTTCTTGCCGGCGGCGCGCGAGCCGCGGCGTGGTCCTCCGCCGCGCTGCTGGTCGGATACTGGGCGCTTCTCGGAGCCGGGCCGCTCGATCCCGAGCGCAACGTCGCGGCTCGTCTCGACGCCATGGTCTTCGGTGCGCACACGTGGAAGCCGGGTTGGGATCCGGAGGGGCTTCTTTCGACGCTGCCGGCGATCGCGACCACCCTTTTCGGCGCGCTCGCCGGGGAATGGCTTCGGCGGGAGGGATCTACGCGGCGCGCCCTCGGCGGGCTCTTCGCAGCCGGCGTCGCCGCCGCCGCCGCCGGCCTCCTGTGGGGCGCCGTCTTCCCGATCAACAAGAGCGTCTGGACGTCTTCCTACTCGCTGCTGATGTCGGGGCTCGCCGGCGCGAGCCTTGCCGCCTGCGTCTGGATCGTGGACGTGCGCGGATGGAAGCGGTGGGCGGCGCCTCTTCTCTGGCTCGGCCGCAACGCGATCGCCGCCTTCATGCTCTCGACGCTCGGGGCCATCGCGCTTCTGGCCGTGAAGGTCCACGGGCCGGACGGAAAGCCGCGCTCGCTGTGGACCGCGATCTTCAGGACGGGCTTCGACCGTTTCGCCGATCCGCGGCTCGGATCGCTTCTCTTCGCCCTCGCGTACCTCGGCGTGTGGATGGCGGTCTTCGGCCTGCTCTACCGGAAGCGGATCTTCCTGAAGATCTGACGGCGCTTCGTCACGCGGGCTGGAAGATCGAGAACGTCGCCCCCTGCGGATCCTGGACGACCGCGAAACGGCCGACCTTCGGGATGTCCTTCGGTCCGAAGAAGACTCTCCCGCCCAGTGACTTTGCCTTCGCGGCGGAGGCGTCGCAGTCGGCGACCTGCCAGTAGAGGCCCCAGGAGGGAGGCATGACGCCCATCTCCGGGCGGATCGGGAGAATTCCGCCGATCGAGCGCCCCTTGAGCTCGAGCTCGGTGTAGTCCGTGCCCGGGTCGGTCGACTCTTTCAGGCCCCATCCGAAGAGGCTCGAGTAGAAATCCTTGGCGCCGGCGCCGTCCCGGGTCGCCAGCTCCAACCAGCAGAAGGCGCTTGGCTCGTTGACGCGCTGGGCGCCGATGTGGGTCCCGGCCTGCCAGACCGCCAGCGTCGCCCCGGAAGTGTCCTGCAGGATCGCCATCCGCCCGTAGTCCTGGACGTCGAAGGGCTCGGCGATGACGCGGCCGCCGAGAGCCTTCGACTTCGCCGCCGCCTCGTCGGCGCTCTCGACGGTCACGTAACAGAGCCAGAAGGGCGGGGCCCCCTGCGCCTCGACCTCCTTCATCATCCGGTAGAGGGCCCCCACGTCTTTGCCGCCCGACTGGAGGCGCGTGTACACGTCCTCGGGGCCGGGACCCATCGGGCCGTCGGTGAAGGTCCAGCCGAAGAGCGAGGCGTAGAACGCCTTGGCCCCCTTCGTGTCGGTGGTCGCCAGCTCTGCCCACGAGAACGATCCGGGCTCGTGGCGGGTCACCTCGGTCATGAGAGCCTCCTGTTTCGGAGTGATTCGAAGGAATCCGGCGAAAGTTTCGGGCGCCCGGTTAGAATCCCGGGCCATGAAGAAATCCGGTGAGAAGAAGGCCGACAAGGTCATTGCGCGCTGCCGGGTCGAGCCCGGAAAGAAGTTCCGCCTGAAGCACTGCGATCCGGCCGACACGGCCGGCCTTTCGCTCGAGGGAAGGGAAGCGAAGGAGCTGCTGGCTCGGGGGGTCGACATGCTCGCGGACCTGCAGGGAAAGCTCTATGCCCAGGACCGCTGGGGGGTTCTCCTCGTCTTCCAGGCGATGGACGCCGCCGGCAAGGACGGCACGATCAAGCACGTGATGTCCGGCGTCAACCCGCAGGGCGTCCAGGTCTACTCCTTCAAGTCTCCCTCCTCCGAGGAGCTCGACCACGACTTCCTGTGGCGGACGATGAAGTGCGTGCCCGAGCGGGGCCGGATCGGCATCTTCAACCGCTCGTACTACGAAGAGGTCCTCGTCGTGCGGGTCCACCCCGAGTTTCTCGGGGCGCAGAAGCTTCCGCCCGAACTCGTGACGAAGAAGATCTTCAAGGAACGCTTCGAGGACATCAACGGGTTCGAGCGCTACCTCTCGCGCAACGGCTACCTCATCCTCAAGTTCTTCCTGAACGTCTCCAAGAAGGAGCAGAAGAAGCGGTTCCTGGAGCGGCTGGAGCTGCCCGACAAGAACTGGAAGTTCTCGATCAACGACGCGAAGGAGCGCGAGTTTTGGGACGACTACATGACGGCCTACGAGGACATGATCGAGGCCACCAGCACCGACTGGGCGCCGTGGCACGTCGTGCCGGCCGACAACAAGTGGTTCACGCGGATCGCGGTCGCGGCCACCGTGATCCGGGCCCTCGAGAAGTTGAACCTCGCCTATCCGAAGGTCGACGAGGCCAAGCGCAGGGAGCTGGCCCAGGTCCGCAAGGCCCTCAAGTAGACGTCGACAGGCCGCTGCCGCTCGCCGGGCGCCGGCCTCGTCGCGAAGTTCTAGCTCAATCCGCCGTCCACCGGCCGGGCGCCAGCATCGCGGTCATGCGCTCTGGGTTCTGGATGAGCTCGCTGCGCATCCAGGAGTCCGCGGCCTCGATGAACGCCCGCCCCTCCTCGCCACCGAGCAGAAGGCCGCGGCAGCGCCGCGCGGCGGCGGCGTAAAGGGCCATCTTCGCGGCATCGAAGCCCGCCGCGGCCACGGCCAGCCTCTCGAGCGCCTCGTCCCTATCTCTCCGGAGCGAAGCGACGCCGGCGCGCAGCAAGGTAGCGAACGGGTCTCCCCAGTGCGACTTCTCCCGCTGAAGCCTCCTCGCGTCCCGAGCCGTCTCCCTCAAGAGTTTGCCTTGGCTCGAGGCGGAGAGGTTCGTCCCGTTCGCTGCTGCCAACGAGCACCGCCCGCGCAGGTGAAGGGCCTCTATGCGAAAGAACTGGGGCCGAAGGAGCAGCGATTGCTTCAGAAATGTCCACTGCTCTTGCAGGCCGGCCCGAGCCGCCTGACCCGACTTCTCGTAGAGCAGCGTTTCAATCTCCCCGATGAGAAGGAAGTAATGCTGAAGGTAAAAGCTCTGATGCGACCACTGCGCAGCCGCGCGGCGTGCCTCGGCGCGCGCAGCGCGTGGATCGTTCGCCATCAGGTTTACGACATAGGAGAACCGCGCGCGCATCCCGGTTGCGGCAAAGAGATCGCCCCTTTCTCCCGCTTCCTTCAGCAGATTCGGCAAGCGCTCTGCAAGGGTGCGCAGGCGCCCCATGAAGACGAGTGCGCGCAGAGAATACATATGAGCCGTGTCGAGCTCCCAGGCCACTCCAGTACACTGAGTCCGAAGAATTTCTTCCGCATGCTGAGCGAGCTCCCAGCCCGGCTCCCAGCGCCCTTCCAGATACGCTGCGATACCGGCAGTCACATACGCCATTCCAAGCGCATGCGGATGTTTAACGGCCTCCGCCAGAGCCATCGCACGCGACACCAAGACCTGAGTGCGCCGTCGGGCGGCGGAGCCACCAAAGGCCGCCGTATAGGCGGCCTCCGGCCCCATCGCTCGCGCGACGCGGTACGGTTCTCCCGCGCGGAGGGCCAACAGCATGTGCCGCGTCTGGAAGTCGCGCCCTCGAATGGTGTCAATCTGAGAAAGGCCTGCTGCAATCGACCAGCAGGTATCGATGCGGATGAGATCTTCGGCCGGGATCTCGGTCGCAGCCCGCTCGCGAAACGAGAGCCCACGGAGTCGCAGCTGGACTCGGTGAAGAAGAGATGACAACAGCGCCATCCGCGGTGTCGCCGGCAGCTTCATTCCGATGCGATCGAGCACCTGACGAAGGACTGTGAGCCCTTCGTCGACGTGGCCGCTTCTCAGTAATTGTTCCGCCCCTCGTCGCTGGAGCTCGAGAGTCTCAGCCGCACTTGCCCCCTCAGCGGCCGCCAGATAAGCGTGCGCCGCCTCAGCGCCGCGCCCCGCGTTCGCGAGCGCGTCACCAAGCCTGACACGGAGGTTCTGGCGCGCGACCGAGTCCGACGTCCCGAGCTCCAGAGCGAGCTTATAGAGTCGCGCGGCGCGGTCGAACGCGAGCGCTTCGGTTGCCTTCGCCGCGGCGTCGGCCGCATAGATCGCGGCCCGCTCCTTTGATCCGCCGCCCTGATAATGGATCGCCAGGGTTTCTGGATCGGGGATGCTGGAGCTCTCGAGAGCGAAGGCGAGCCTCTGGTGCGCGGTCTCGCGGTCCTGCGGCGAGAGGCGAGCAACCACTGTCTGGCGAATCCGGTCGTGGTAGATCTCGATCTTGTCCTCGGAGACGCCGCCCGCGCCGCGAATCCAGTGCCCGACCCGCAGGACCGCCAGGGCCGGCTGGTCGTCCTCAGCGATGCCCGCCGCGCGGCGCGCGGCACCGCGCTCGATCGGCTGGCCGGCGACGGCGACCGTCTCGAGCAGCTGCCGTGCGTTCTCGGGCAGGCGCGCCGCCCGCGCCCAGATCACGTCGTCGAGGCGCACGGCGCCGCCCGACAGATTCGCCGCCGCTTCCCCGAGCTCGGCACCCTCGCGGACGTGCCGCGCGAGCTCGTCGATGAAGAACGGGTTTCCCCGGGACTCGCGCGCGATCGAACAAGCGGAGCCCGGGGCGGAGGGCAGGGCCTCCAGAAGCGCTCCCGCGAGTTCCTCGGCCTCCCGTTCGGGGAGCTCGCCGACGACGAGCTCCCGAACCTCGAGCTCCGGCGAGCCGGCCGTGCGCAGGCCGAGCAGCGTCTTCCAGAGAAGGTTGTCGGACTCTGCCTCGACGCGGAAGCATCCGACGAGCAGGAGCGGCGGCGAATCGGGCGGGCGCAGGAGCTCCGAAAGCAGCGCCGCGCTGTCCGCGTCCCCCCACTGCAGGTCGTCGATGAAGAGGACGAGCGGGGCGGCGTCCGCGATCCGGCCGAGGAGCTCCCGCAGCGCCCGGAATCCCCGGCGTCGCTGCTCGAGCGAGTCCGGGATTGCGACGACGCGGCGGCGTGCCAGGGCCACGGCTTCCACCTGCCGTAGCACGGGGAAGAGGCGCACGAGAGCGAGTAGGTCGCGTGGCAAGAGCGCTTCGGCCTCGCTCTGAGGCAGCCGCCGCAGGTACTGGGAGAGGGCGTCCACGAGGCTGTCGAGGGCCTTGTAGGGCACGGTCTCCTGCTCATAAGAGCGGCCCGAGAGGATGACGGCGGCCGCGTCGCCGTGGCGAACGCCCTCCACGAACCGGCGCACGAGCGCGGTCTTGCCGATCCCGGAGCTGCCGCGCACGAGCGCGGCGACGGCGCGGCCCTCCTTCGTGAGGGCGAACGCCGCGTCGAGCTCGGCCAGCTCCTCCAGCCGGCCGACGAAGGGGGCGGCGCGCGTGGGAGCCGCGCCGGGTACGGGAGTTGGCGGCTGGGCTCTCGTCGGCGCGGGCGCACCCTCGAGCCGCCGGAGGATCTCCTCGCCCGAGGGCCGGTCCCGCGGCTCGCGGGCGAGCAGCGCCCGGCACAGGGCGTCGAGGTCCTCGGGGACCAACGGCGCGACCTCACGCGGCGCGGGTGGCTCCGACCGCTGCTTTTCGACGAGGACGTCCAGGAACTCTCCCGGAAACGGCCGCGCACCCGTGAGCGCCTCGTAGAGCATCACGCCGACGCCGTACCAGTCGCTCGCCTCGGTCACGGGTCGGCCGGCCGCCTGCTCCGGCGACATGTACGCGGGCGTCCCGACGAGGTGGATGCTGTGGAGGTATCCCTCTGGTCCGAGGTCCGAAACGAGGCCAAAGTCGAGCAGGACGACGCGGCCTTCCGGCGTGACGAGAACGTTCGAAGGTTTGATGTCTCGATGGAGCTTACCTGCGCCGTGCAGGGCCTGGAGCCCTTCGGCCAGCTGGCACAGCGTTCTTCGCAGGCGTCTTTCGTCGAAAGGCGGCTGGCTCGCGGACGCCGACGCGGTGGCGCCTTCGAGCCCCATCCGGAGGAGCTCCCTCGCGGCGCCCGACCGGACCCGTGGGCTCGGCGTCGAGACGTCCGCCTCCGGTGTTCGCGCCCCGCTCGAGCCGGCCTCTCCCGTGAGGCAAATCGTCGCACCTCGGACGTGGTGAAGGAAGTCAACGCCCTCGACGAGCTCCATCGTGAAGAACCACTGCTCCTCCTCCGACAGGAGCTCGTAGAGCGTCACGAGGTTCGGATGCGCGATGTCGGCGAGCGACCGGAATTCCTGCTTGAATCGGTACAGCGCGTCCGACTCGGCGCGCCGCAGCGTCTTCAGGGCGACGGCACTCGTCCGCTTGCGGTCGTACGCGCGATAGACAACCCCGAAGCCGCCGGCGCCGAGGCGGCGCTCGATCGCAAACCGTTCGGTTCCCGCGAATTCTTCGACGCTGTCGACGGTCAAGAACGGCGCGCCCCGGCTGTGCGCCCTGAGGGCGTGCTCCTGGAGTTAGCCTACACCCTCTCGAGCGGCAGGTTTCCGGACCCGGTCGGTGCCAGAATGCGGAGAGCATCTCGACCGATCTTGGATCAGCGATTCGCGACAACCAGCTGGAGCACGGTGCTCGCCGCCGGCGATGCCGGTTCCTCGCGGTCTCGCCAGGCTCTGGCCGCGCTCTGCGAAGAATATTGGTATCCCCTCTATGCCTTCATCCGCCGTCAGGGCAGCACTCACGAGGAAGCACGGGATCTCGCTCAGAGCTACTTTCTCCGGTTCCTCGAAAAAGGCTTCCTGAAGACTGTTCGGCCTGAAGCCGGCCGCTTTCGTTCGTTCTTGCTCGCTTCAGTGAAGAACTTCCTGTCGAACGAGCGTGATCGAGGAGCGCGTCCTGAAGAGAGGCGGCGGGCAACTCTCTTGGTGTCGCGGCCGGTCGGCCCCTCCGCGACGTGAAACTCGAGCCGGATCGGAGATCTCCATCCCGACGGCGCCAGCAGCGGGCCTTCTGCATTACGTCCGGCCCGGACGGCAATCTCTGGTTCACCGAAGTACAAGGCAAACAGGATCGGCCGGATCACCACGGCCGGCGTCATCACCGAGTTCTCCATCCCGACGGCCGGCAGCTGTGCCTGTTGGTATCGCGAGCGGTCCTGACGGCAATCTCTGGTTCACCGAACTGACTGCCGACAAGATCGGCCGGATCACCACGGCCGGCGTCGTCACCGAGTTCGCCATGCCCACCGCCGGTAGCAGCACCCCGTTGGTATCGCGGCCGGCCCCGACGGCAACCTCTGGTTCACCGAAGCCGAGGCAACAAGATCGGGCGGATCACCACGGCCGGCGTCATCACCGAGTTTCCCATCCCCACGGCCAGCAGCAACCCTTCGGGAATCACGGCCGGCCCGGACGGCAACCTCTGGTTCACCGAAAAAGCTTCCAACCAAGATCGGCCGGATCACGACGGGGCCCTGCGCTCGCCAACGACACGACGCTGTGTCTGAGCAACAGCCGCTTCAGGGTCACGGCCGACTTCGAGACCCAGGACGGACAGAAGGGAGCGGCTCACGCCGTCAGACGCTCACCGGCAACACCGGATACTTCTGGTTCTTCGATCCGAGCAACGTCGAGGTCGTCACGAAGGTCCTGCCCTTCTGCGCGGACCCCTTCAACTCGATCTGGATCTTCGCCGCGGGCCTGACCAACGTGAAGGTGGACCTGACCTACACCGACACCGAACAATGGCACCGTGGTCACGAAGAAGAACGATCTCGGCGTCCCGTTCGCGCCGATCCAGGACACCCAGGCGTTCAAGACGTGCCCCTGACGGACGCGCGGGCTCGGACGCTTACGGCTGGCTACAGCTTGCGGTAGATGTCTCCCCCGCCCTCGCGGAACTCCTCGGACTTCTGCGCCAGGCCCGTCTCGAGGGCCTTTTCCTCGGCCACACCGAGCGTCGCGGCGTAGTCGCGGACGTCCTGCGTGATCTTCATCGAGCAGAAGTGCGGGCCGCACATCGAGCAGAAGTGCGCGAGCTTGGCGCCCTCGGCCGGCAGCGTCTCGTCGTGGAACTCGCGGGCGGTCTCGGGGTCGAGCGCCAGGTGGAACTGGTCTTCCCAGCGGAACTCGAAGCGCGCCTTGGAGAGCGCGTCGTCCCACGCCCGCGCGCCCGGATGCCCCTTGGCGAGGTCGGCCGCGTGGGCGGCGATCTTGTAGGCGATGACGCCGTCCTTGACGTCCTTGCGGTTGGGCAGGCCCAGGTGCTCCTTCGGCGTGACGTAGCAGAGCATCGCCGTGCCGTACCAGCCGATCATCGCCGCGCCGATGGCCGACGTGATGTGGTCGTACCCGGGCGCGATGTCGGTCGTCAGGGGCCCGAGCGTGTAGAACGGCGCCTCGTGGCAGAGGGCGAGCTGCTTCTCCATGTTCTCGCGGATCAGGTGCATCGGGACGTGGCCGGGGCCTTCGATCATGACCTGGCAGTCGTGGGCCCAGGCCTTCGTCGTCAGCTCCCCGAGAGTCTCGAGCTCGGCGAACTGGGCCTCGTCGTTGGCGTCCGCCGTCGATCCCGGCCTCAGGCCGTCGCCGAGCGAGAAGGACACGTCGTACGCCTTCATGATCTCGCAAATCTCGTCGAAGCGCGCGTAGAGGAAGCTCTCGACGTGGTGCGCCAGGCACCACTTCGCCATGATCGAGCCGCCCCGCGAGACGATTCCGGTCACGCGCTTCGCCGTCAGGGGCACGTACGCCAGGCGCACGCCCGCGTGGATCGTGAAGTAATCCACGCCCTGCTCGGCCTGTTCGACGAGCGTGTCGCGGAAAATTTCCCAGGTCAGCTCCTCGGCCTTGCCGTCCACCCTCTCGAGCGCCTGGTAGATGGGAACGGTCCCGATGGGGACCGGGGAGTTTCTGAGGATCCACTCGCGGGTCTCGTGGATGTTGCGGCCGGTCGAGAGGTCCATGACCGTGTCGCTCCCCCAGCGGATCGCCCACGTCATCTTCTCGACCTCCTCCTCGATCGAGGAGCCGATGGCCGAGTTGCCGATGTTGGCGTTGATCTTCACGAGAAACTTCCGACCGATGATCATCGGCTCGGACTCGGGATGGTTGATGTTGGCGGGGATGATCGCCCGGCCCCGAGCGACTTCACCGCGCACGAGCTCGACCGGCATGTTCTCGCGGACGGCGATGAACTCCATCTCGGGCGTCACGACGCCCTTTCTCGCATAGTGCATCTGCGTGACGTTGCCGCGCCCCCGCAGGACTTCCCGCGAACGGGCCAGGGCGAGGCCGGGCGCGCCGGGCCTGCGCGGCGAAGAGCGGCCGTATTCGCCCCGAGAGAGGATCCAGGGGCGGCGCAGCTCCGGCAGGCCCCGGGCGAGGTCGATCTCGATTGCCGGATCCGTGTACGGCCCGGAGGTGTCGTAGGCTCGGAACGGCGGGTGGATCTCGCGGTCGCCGCGCATCCCGCGCGTGGGTGTGAGCGCGATCTCGCGAAAGGGGACACGCAACCCGTGCGGGCCGTCGACGTAGACCTTGCGCGATCCCGGCAGCGGCTCTCGATTGGCGACGGCGTTCGAAGGAAGCGCCTCGCGGCGAATGCTCATCTCGACCTCCCTACGGCGGCATTACCCGCATCAGGTTCGCGGGGTCTCCGGGCGACGTCGCGCCGGACTCTCAGCCTTTTGCGCCGCGGCGCAAAGTGGGCTCCCCCGTCTTGCCAGAAAGAGTCTACTCCCAATGGGGAAGGAGGCGGGAGAAGAGGACGGACGTCAACTGTCGCAGGTTCGAGTAAGAATGGGCCGCGCCATGGCCGAACAACCCATGCTTCCTTTTGGAGAGGCTTCCGAGCCCTCCCGGACCTCTCGGATCTCTCGGCTCGTCGAAGAGCTCGCCCGGGTCTGCCGGGAGCACCCCCTGGAGGAAAAGGTCCTCGTCGCACCCTCGCTTCCGATCGGCTACCAACTCCTCGAGCGCCTCGCCCGCCAGGGCGATCCGTGGGTAAACCTCCGGGTCGAGACGGTTCGCACGGTCGCCCACGGCCTCGTCGGTGCCGAGCTCGCCCGTCAGGGCTGGAAGCTCCTGTCGCGCGCCCAGGCCCTCGCCCTCGTCGAGCAGGCTTGCGGCGAAGCGCTGACCGACAAGTCCTATTTCGGGCCCCTGCGCTCCCTTCCGGGCTTTCACCGCGCCGTCCACCGCACCTTCGACGAGCTGCGGGCAGCGGGCATCTCCCCCGCCGCCCTGCCCGCCGCCGCCTTTGCCGACAGGCGCAAGCGCGCGGAGCTCAAGGCGATCCTCGAGCGCTACGACGCGGCCCTCGTGAAGGGCCGCTTCGTCGACTCGGCCGAAGTGCTGCGGCGAGCGGTCGAGGCAGCCTCCGCGAAGGCGGAGGGCAGCGGCCCGATCTACCTTCTTCCGGAAGGACAAGAGCTCGCCGCGGTCGAGCGCGCGCTGCTCGAACGCGTCGCGGGGCCGCGCCTCTTGACCCTCGCCACGGATCCGCCGGCAGCCTGGACGCGCCAGGCTCGCGGCGCGACCCTCCTCCGGGCGATCGGCGAAGAAAACGAGATCCGCGAGGCCTTCCGCCGCATACTCTCGGGCGGCATCCCGTTCGACGATGCCGAGATTCTCTACACGGATGCGACGACCTATCCCGCCCTGGTCTGGGAGCTCTCCCGGGAGCACGACATCCCGTGCACGTTCGCTGCCGGCGTTGCGGCGCCCTTCACCCATCCCGGGCAGGCGGCCCTCGCGTTTCTCGACTGGGTCGGCGGCGGCTTCGAAGCCGACGTCCTGCGCGGAGCGCTCGCCTCGGGAGCGCTGACGTTCGATCGCTTCCCGTCCGAAAAAGAGAACGGGCCCGGTACCCGCGCGGCCGCCCGTGCCTTCCGGGAAGCGCGGATCGGCTGGGGGGCGCGGCGGCACCGAACCGCCTTTGACCGCCTCGTGGCCGAACTCGAAAAGCCCGAGGAGCACGGACGGGACGCCGACGAGGCGGACGCGGTCGAGCGGGCCGAACGCGCCGCGCGCCGCGCCGGCCGGCTCGCCGCGGCCCGGCGGGCGAGGAACTTCGCGATCCGCGTCCTCGAGCTCGCCGGGGACGCCGCTCTGGACCATTGCGACCTCCGGGCCCTGGCCCGGGGCTGCCGCCTCTTCGTGGCGGAATTCGCCCGGGTCTCCGGCGCCATGGACGCGAGCGCGCTCGAGGCCCTTCAGAAGCTCCTCCAAGAGCTCGAGGTGCTGCCTGCGACGAAGCTGTCTCCCTCCGAGGCCTCGACGCGGCTGGCCGACGCCGTGCGCGCCCTCGCGATCGACGCCGACCGCCCGCGCCCCGGCCGCGTGCACGTCGCGCCGCTCGAGGCCGGGGGGTTCTCCGGGCGCCGGCACACCTACCTCGTCGGCCTCGACGAGGCGAGGCACCCGGGCGCCGACCTCGAGGATCCCGTCCTGCTCGACGCCGAACGCCGCGGGATCAACCGGGCCCTCGCCCCCCTCGCGCTCCCGCTCTACCGGGACCGGCCGCGGGAGTCCGCGCGCACCCTTCACGCGTGCGTCGCCCGCCTCTCGGGCGAGCTGACCGCGAGCTACTCGAGCTGGAACCTGCGAAGCCTCGACCAGCAGAGCGAGCACTTCCCATCTCCTTTCTTCCTGGATCTTCACCGCGCTTGCTCCGGCTCGCCCGAGGCCGACTACAGCACCCTCGTCGCCTCGCTTCCCGAGGCCGCGGGATTCCTGCCCGGCGTCGACTCCGCCCTCGACGAAACCGAGTGGTGGCTCTCGAGGCTCGCGGCCGCTGGGCCCGCGGCGGCCGCCGGCGCCGCGGCGCGGATCGTGCGTGCGTTCTACCCCCACCTCGCCGAGGGGCACCGCGCCGAGGCCGCGCGGGACTCCGAAGACTTCACGATCTACGACGGCTGGGTCCGGACGGGCACCCCGGAGCTCGACCCCCGCGCAAGTGGCGAGCCGCAGTCGGCGTCGCGACTCGAAACGCTTGCCCGGTGCCCGTTCCGCTATTTCCTCAAGCACGTCCTGCGCGTCGAGCCGCCCGAGGAGATCGAGCGCGACACAACCGAGTGGCTGGACGCCATGACGGCGGGCTCGCTCCTCCACGAGGTGTTCCGGCTCTTCTTCGAGCGCATTGCCGCGGCCGGAGAGAAGCCGCACGCCCCGCGGCATGCCGCGCTGATCCAACGCATCGCCGAGGACCAGATCGCCGCATGGCGCGAGAAGGTCCCTCCCGCGAGCGAGCTCGCGTTCGGCCAGCGCCGCGACGAGATCTTCCTGGCGTGCCGGACGTTCCTCGCGCTCGAAGAGGAGCACTGCCGGGAGATGACCCCCCGGTTCTTCGAGGTCCCCTTCGGGCTTCCGCGCGCCGAGTCGCGGGCTTCGATCTCCAGCCGCGATCCCGTGCCGATCGCGCTTCCCGGCGGAAAGTCCTTTCCGCTGCGGGGCTCGATCGACCGCGTGGACGAGGCGCCCGACGGCTCGTTCCGCGTCTGGGACTACAAGACCGGTGGCACGTGGCGCCACAAGGAGAAGCTCGGCATTCACGGGGGGCGGCAGATCCAGCACGCCCTCTACGCCATGGCGCTCGAGGCGCTTCTCTCCCGCGCCGGGATCACGGCGCCCGTCTCGCAGTCGGGCTACTTCTTTCCCGGCCGGAAGGGCGAAGGTCAGCGCATGCCGATGCGGCTCGACCCCGGGCAGACGCGCGACGTCCTCGTGAGGCTGCTCGACCTATTGCGCGAGGGCCTCTTCCCGCACGCGATCGAGCGGGACGACTGCAAGTACTGCGACTACGAGTCGGTCTGCGGGGGCGTCGCGGCCGCCACTCGGCGCGCCGAGGCCAAGCTTTCGACCACGACGCTGCCCGCTCTCTCCGCGTTCCGCGAGATCCATGAAAAAGGCTGAGCCCCGGCCCGCGCTCCCCGACGCCGAAGCACGCCGGGCGATCCGCGAGGACCTCGGTGTTTCGCTCCTCGTCGAGGCCGCCGCCGGGACCGGAAAGACGACGAGCCTCGTCGAGCGCATGACCGCGCTCATCCGCACGGGGACCACGACGGTGGAGCGTCTCTCGGCCGTCACGTTCACGATCAGGGCGGCCGCGGACCTCTCCGAGCGGTTTCAGACGAGCCTGGAAGCCGCGGCGCGAGGGGCCGCGGGCGGGGAGCGCGAAAGGCTCGACGTGGCGCTGGCGCGCCTCGACTCCGCTTTCGTCGGCACAATTCACGCCTTCTGCGCAAGGCTCCTGCGCGAGAGGCCCGTCGAGGCGGGCGTGGACCCGGGGTTTTCGGAGATGGACGAACCGGAAAACGCCACGGCCCGCCTCGAGGCGTGGAACCGGCACACCGAGCGCCTGTTTACGGACGAGAACCCCATCCTTGCGCGCCTGGCGGCGCTCGGCGTCCGCCTCGACGACCTTCGGCAGACGTACGACACCCTTTCGGACAACGAGGACGTCCGGCCGGCGATCGGCCCGGAAGAACCGCCGCCGGATTTCGGGACCGAGCGCCGGGCCGTCGAGGCGTTCCTCGCCCGCGCCGCCGGGGAGCTTCCGGAAGAGATGCCCGCCGGGGGATGGAGCGACTTCCACGAAGCGGTGCGCCGCGCCGCGCGCCTGGTCGCACTGCGCGACATCTCGGATTCCGCCGCCTTCGCGCGGGTCCTCGAAGCGCTCGACCGCGCGAAGTCCAGGGGCAAGGAGGCGGGGCGTCTGCGGGCCGACTTCGAGGCCCTGTGCCGCGACACGATCGCCCCCGGCCTCGCCCGCTGGCGCGAGCACCTCCATCCGATCCTCATGCGCGCGGTCGCGCCCGCCGCGGCCGATTACGCTTCCTGGCGGCGCCAGAACGGACGTCTCAACTTCCAGGACCTCCTGCTGCTCGCCCGCGATCTGCTTCGCGACCACCCCCACGTGCGGCGGGCCTTCCGGGACCGGTTCCTGCCGATCCTCGTGGACGAGTTCCAGGACACCGATCCCATCCAGGCCGAGATCCTCTTCTACCTGACCGGCTCCGACGTCGAGGAAAGGGACTGGCGCAAGCTCGTTCCCCTTCCGGGCAGCCTCTTCGTCGTCGGGGACCCGAAGCAGTCCATCTACCGCTTCCGCCGCGCCGACATCGAGACCTACGGCGCGGTACGCTCCCGCCTCGAGCAAAGCGGCCGCGTTCTGACCCTCACGGCCAACTTCCGAGCGACCGGCCGGCTTTGCCGGTGGGTGAACGGTGTCTTCGCGAAGGAGTTTCCGGCCGTCGCGACGCCGCAGCAGGCCGCCTGGGTGCCGCTCGCGGCCCAGCGGGCGGAGGGCGCACCGGGCGTGTTCCGCCTCCTGTCGCGGACCCCGAACCAGTCGACGCAGCCTCTCCTCGAACAGGACGCGACGCGCATCGCGCGCGCGATCGAGGCCGCCGTGCGCGGCGGCGAGAGGCGCCCCGAGGACTTTCTCGTCCTCTTTCGGGCGCGCCGGCACATGGCCGACTACGCCCGGGCGCTGGAGAAGCGCGGGATCCCCTACGAGCTCTCCGGCGGCGGCGCGTTCAAGGACTCCGAGGAGCTCCGGACGCTGCTGCCTCTTCTCCAGGCGATCTCCGATCCCGACGACCCCGTCCCCTTCGTTGCGGTGCTGCGCGGGCCGCTGTTCGGCGTGGACGACGAGGCGCTGTATCGCCACTCCCGAGCCGGCGGTCGCTTCTCGTTCCGGGCGGCGCTACCCGAGGGAGCCGATCCGCGGATCGCCCGGGCGTGCGAGCTCCTACGAGAAGGCGAGGCTTTCGCCGGCGCGCTCCCGCCGGCCGCGGCGATCGCGCGCCTGTGTGGCCGGCTGGGGTGGACCGCCTATGCGGGGGCGCGGGAGCTCGGAGACAGCCGCGCCGGAAACCTGCTCAAGGCGATCGCGGCGGCGCGCACCTTCTCGGCCGAGGGGCTCGACTTCGCCGGGGTCGTCGCCGAGCTCGATCGCCTCGGCGGCGAGGGCTACATCGAGGAGATGAGCGCCCGGCCGGGGCGGCGCGGCGCCGTGCGCCTCATGACCGCCCACGGCGCGAAGGGCCTCGAGGCGCCGGTCGTCTTCCTCGCCGATCCCCGGCGCGAGCCCAATCGCCCCACGCGTTTCTGGATCGACCGGCGCGGCGCGAGCGCCGAGGGCCACTGGCGCTTCATCCGCGAGACCGACGGCTGGGGCGTCGTCGAGATCGCCGAGCCCCGCGGCTGGGAGGACATGGCGGAGACCGAGGCGGCCTTCGAGGCCGCGGAAAAGACGCGACTCCTCTACGTCGCCGCGACGCGCGCCCGCGAGATGCTGGTCGTCAGCATCTGGAAGCAGGGCAAGAGCGAGAACGCGCACGGGCCGTGGAGCCCGCTCGCCCCGTTCCTGACCGAAGATCTGCCGGAGACGGCGACCCCACCCCCGGCCGAGCCCCCGCCGCCCCTCTCTCGCTTGCCGGCCGAGCTCGACGCATTCGAGCGCGAGCGGCAGAGGCGCCGCTCGCTCAGCGCCGCTGCCACCTACGCCGTCTCCGCCGTCACCGGCATCGCGCACGCGGGGCCGGCGCCCGCCTGGGAACGGACCGGGCGGGGCATGTCCTGGGGCCGCGTGCTCCATCGCCTCCTCGAGGCCCTCATGCGCGAGGATCGCGGACTCGACGTGCGCGCCTACGCTGCGAACCTGCTCGCGGAGGAAGAGCGCCCGGCGGGCGACCTCGAGGAGGTCGTTCGCGTCGCCGAAAGTGTCCGCTCTTCCGACCTCTGGAGGCGGGCGGCCGCCGCGCGCCGACGCCTCGTCGAGGTGCCCTTCGCGCTCTTAGTCCCGAGCGCAGAGCTGGGCGTCGCGGAAGGCTCCGGGGAAACGCTGCTGCAGGGCGCGATCGATCTCGCCTTCGAAGAGCAAGACGGCTGGACGCTCGTGGACTACAAGTCGGACGCCGTCGCCGACAACCTCGACTCCCTGGTCGCCTTCTACACGCCCCAGATCGCCGTGTACCGCCGCTACTGGGAGCGCCTGACGGGCCGGCCCACCCGAGCGGGGCTTCTCTTCATCCAGACCGTCCAGACCATCTGGCCGGCCCTGTAGGATCTCTGGCGCATGCGCATCCCCTATGCCCGCTCCCTGGCCAGGTTCTTCTCGGCGCGCCGCCGCATGCGCGAGGACTGGGACCTGCGGGCCAGGCGCGACGCGCGCCTCTACATCGACTGCGGCCACGGCGCGACCGAGGAGGGCTTCTGGCGCTCCGGCGAGGGGGACGTTCGCGACTACATCGTGCGCAATCTCGAGCTCGACGCCTCGGCCGCGGCCCTCGAGATCGGCTGCGGGATCGGCCGGCTCCTGCGCCCGATGTCCGAGCGCGTCGCAACGGCGATCGGCGTAGACATCTCGGGAGAGATGATCCTCCGGGGCCGTGCGGCGCTCGCCGGCCGCGACAACGCCCTTCTCGAGCGTACCGACGGGGACCTCGCCGGCGTGCCGGACACTTCGCTCGACCTCGTCTACTCCCACGTCGTCTTCCAACACATCCCGGTCCGGGGCGCGATCCTGCGCTACTTCGACGAGGCCGCCCGGGTCCTGAAGAACGGCGGGGTCTTCCGGTTCCAGGTCGACGGCCGCCCCGAGCGGGGCGCGCGCGTCGCCGGCACCTGGAACGGGGTGCGCTGGAGCGCGGCCGAGGTCCGGGCCCGGCTGGAGGAGCGTGGCTTCGAGGTCGCCGACCTCTCGGGCGGGGCCACTCAGTACCTGTGGGTCACGGCCCGGCGTCGCGCCGAGCCGGGACGCGCCACCACCACCGCGGTCCGCGTCCGGGCCAGGGCGTGGGACCCGAAAGAGCTCGCCGCGCTGCTCGCGCGCCTCGGCCCGCAGGCCGCGCAAGCGCGCGATCGGGTCGTGGCCGGCGCCGTGGGCGTCCGAGACCTGGCCGAGCCGCTCCTCGCGAATCACCGCGACGACTCGCCGCGCGAGTACGTCGCGGCTGTTTACCGGGCGCTGCTAGACCGTGAGCCAGACGAGGGCGGCCTCGCCTTCTATGCCGCAGAAATCGAGCAGGGCATCGCCCGCACGAACGTCGTGGATTGTCTTCTCGCCTCGGCCGAGTTCGACGCGAAACACCGGATCGCCGCCGCCGGCGGCTGAATGAGAACTTCACGCGCGCCATGAGAAGCTGACGCCATGGAAACGAGCTCCTACGATCTCGTCGTGATCGGCTCCGGACCGGCTGGTCAGAAAGGCGCGATCGCCGCCGCCAAGCTCGGCAAGAAGGTGGCCGTGATCGACCGCAAGGAGATGGTCGGCGGCGTCTGCCTCCACACGGGAACGATCCCCTCGAAGACACTGAGAGAGGCGATCCTGTACCTTTCCGGATTCCGGGAACGGACCTTCTACGGCCGCGACTACGCCCTGTCCAAGGACATCACCGTCGCCGACCTCGCCTTTCGCGTGCAGAAGGTTCTCGCGCGCGAGGTCGAGGTCGTCCGCGCCCAGTTGAACCGCAACCACGTCACGACCATCGCGGGAACCGCGCGTTTCGTCGACGCCCACACGCTCGAGGTCGAGTCGGCCGAGGGGAAGACGCGGGTGCAGGGCGAGCGCGTCCTCATCGCCTGCGGCACGCGGCCGGCGCACAGCCCGACCGTTCCTCTCGACGGGAAGCGGATCATCGATTCCGATCAGCTCCTCAAGGGCGACGCGCTCCCGCGCGATCTCATCGTCGTCGGGGCGGGTGTCATCGGCCTCGAGTACGCCTCGATGGTCACGGCCCTGAACATCAAGGTGACGGTGATCGAGGCGCGGTCCACGATTCTCGACTTCGTCGACCGGGAGATGATCGATTCGCTGATCTATTTCATGCGGCAGCGCGGCGCCGCGTTCCGGCTCGGCGAGACGGTTACCTCCGTCGCCTACGACGACAAGAACCGCGTCGTCGCGCAGCTCGAGAGCGGCAAGGAGATCCACGGCGACACGTTGCTCTACTCCGTCGGGCGCCGGACCAACGCCGATCTGCTCGGTCTCGAGGTCGCGGGCCTCGAGTGCGACGAGCGGGGCCGGATGACCGTCAACGAGCACTTCCAGACGGCCGTGCCCCACGTCTACGCGGCCGGCGACGTGATCGGGTTTCCCGCCCTCGCCTCGACCTCGATGGAGCAGGGGCGCCTGGCGAGCTGCCACATGTTCGGCGCGTACTGCGAGAGCCGCTCCGAAGCAATCCCCTACGGCATTTACACGATTCCCGAGATCTCCATGGTCGGGAAGACCGAGCACGAGCTGACCGAGGCGAAGGTGCCCTACGAGATCGGGGTTTCGAAATTCGAGGAACTCGCCAAGGGTCAGATGCTCGGCGTCGACGCCGGCCTCTTGAAGCTCCTCTTCGACCGCAAGACGCGCAAGCTCCTTGGCGTCCACATCTTCGGCGAGCGGGCGACCGAGATCATCCACATCGGCCAGGCCGTGCTCGCTTTCGGCGGGACGATCGACTATTTCCGGGACGCCGTCTTCAACTACCCGACGATGGCGGAAGCGTACAAGGTGGCGGGCCTCGACGGATTGAATCGGCTCTGACTCCAGCCGCGCGCTCGAGGCCCGCCATCCCGAGCGCAGCGAGGGATCCCGTGTTGTCGTCGGGTCAGAAGGTCCGATTCAGATACAGATACGCCGCGCTGTTCTTGCTCCCGGACCTCCCATACGCGACGAAGAGCGGCCCGAGGAGGGTGTCGGCGACGACGAAAATGCTGCCCGCCGGCTTCAGGCTCGAGGACGTGACCGGAGCCTGGTAGGCCCAGGTGTTGCCTCCTTCGGCCGAGACGCCGATCGAGAGGTTCTTGAGGATGGCGCCCCCGGTGTCGGAGAGCCGGTAGTAGAGCAGCACCGTGCCGAGCGCGTAGGTATTTCCGTAGAGCTGGCCGATGGGCCGGCCGGAAAGGCGCAAGAAGCCGCCGAGCTGGAACTGGTCGTAGAAGGGGATCGCCGTGCCCAGGCCCGAGCCTCCCTCCACGTGAATGAGGCCGGTCCAGCGACCGATCGTCTGGACGCCGACGGCCCGCGCGCGCAGGCGATCGTAGGACGTTGTCGCGCCCAGGCTCTCCCGGTTGGCGAGAAAGGCAATGTCCGAGAAATAGCCCGAATGCGGCAGGTTGACGTTGTCGAGCTGGTCGACTTCCATCCGGGCCGTCAGTCCCCCCTCGTCCCAGTCGATGTCCGGGAAGGACGGGTCGCCGACCTTGCGGCGGCCCCAGCCCCACGCGCGGCCGTACCCGACACGCAGCTCTCCCCAGGTCCCGAAGTCGTAGCCGAGGTCCATGCCGACGGCGGCGCGCGAGACCTGGTAGCTACCGAGGGCGACTTCGTTCTGGTCGTACACCTGAGCGATCCTCTGAATCCACCCGGCGAAAGGCGAAAGAAAGAGGTGGCCGCGATACCCCAGCGGCTGGAAAAACCGCGTCCTGAGGTCGAGCGGGCTTCCGACCGTCAGGGTCGTCTTCCACTCGCCTCCGAGGCCGTTGAGCTCCGTCGCGTCCACGAGCGCGGTCACGCCGAACTGCGTCGTGAGCTGAAAGTCCGTGCCGAGAAAGAGGCCGAGCTTGAGATACGTCGGCCCCCAGGATTTCGGCGTCGCCGTGATCTTCAGGATGCGGCGCTGTCCGTCCTCGACGATTGAGTAGCTGACGATCTCGAAGTACCCGAGCGAGTAGATGCGCTTGAGGTCCTGCGCCAGGGTCGCGGTGTCGAGGACCCGTCCCGGTTTGGTGTGCACGAGGTACTGAAGCCGCCGCGGGTCGATGTCCGGCACGGGATCGATCACGACTTCGTCGATGTAGGGCAGCGGAGGGAGCGTTGCGTCGTGGCTCTGCTTCCATGGACCGTAGACGCTTTCGGGCGCGGACCACTGGGCGAGCTTGTCCCTGTCGGCTTCCGCGGCCTTGTAGCCGAGCGGGATCATCTGCAGGCCCTTCACGAAGTCGGCGGACGTGTAGCCCTCGAGGTCGGGCGTGATGACGAGCGTCGCGAGCTTCGCGGAGGCCATCGTGTTCTGCTGGAGCGGCAGGTCGATCAGGCGCCCAATCATCGCCCCGACGTTCTGAGGCTTTTCCGCGGTGGCCGCGCCCGAAGAGCCGACGTTGACCGCGATGACAATGTCGGCGCCCATCGCACGCACGGTCTGCACCGGCAGGTTCTCCGACTCGCCGCCGTCCACGAGCATGTGCCCGTCGATCTCGACGGGCGTGAAGATCGCCGGGATGGCCATGCTCGCCCGGATGACGCGGGCAAGGTTCCCGCTCGACATGACGTAGGGCTGGCCCGTCTGAATATCGGTCGCGACGGCGCGAAACGGGATGCGCAGCTGGTCGAAGTTCGTGACCGAGGAGCACGGCAACGTGGCGTTCTCGAGCACGAAGCCGAGCTTGCTGCCGGCGATCAGGCCCGGCGGCAGAACGAGTCCGCCCTTCTTGAGGTTGATGCCGAACTCGAAGGGGATCAGGTGCTCGAAGTCGTCTTCCTTCTGTCGGAACGACTGGTCCTTCCGCTCCGGGGCGTCCTGGAAGAGCGTGTCCCAGTGAATCGAGCCGATGAGCTTCTCCATATCGTCGGGCGTGTAGCCGCATGAATAAAGCCCGCCGATGATCGAGCCCATGCTGGTCCCGGCCACGTAGTCGATCGGGATGTGGAGCTGCTCGAGCATCCGGATGACGCCGATGTGCGCCGTGCCGCGAGCCCCGCCGCCGCCCAGCGCGAGGCCGATCTTCGGGCGCCTGGGCGGCGCCTCGGAAACCTGCGCCGGGAGCGGCGCCGCCAGCGTTGCAACGCACACTCCCGCCAGGACGAGGGAGACCGGCAGACGAAATCGCATGCGGGGAGCCTACCGGAAAGGCCGGTGCCGGGTCGAGATGCTAGTGGTTTCGGCCCGATCGGCGACAATGAAGCCGATGAGCGGGGGTATCGGGCGGCTCGAGGAGGCCGGACGCGGGTGACGACGATTGAAGCGCACTGGCTCGCCGACGCGGCTCTCCAGTTCCGCAAGTACAAGGCGCTGGCCGACGGCGCGCTCGCGCAGGTCGCCGGGGCCAACTTCTTCCGGGCGATCGACCCCGAGTCGAACAGCATCGCCCTCGTCGTCAAGCACATCACGGGCAACATGCGTTCGCGCTGGACCGATTTCCGCACGACCGACGGGGAGAAGCCCGACCGCAACCGCGACGACGAGTTCGAGCTCGGCGCGCCGGACACCCGGGAAAGCCTCCTCGCGCGGTGGGACGAAGGCTGGGCGCTCCTCTTCGACGCCCTCGCCCCGCTCACGGAAGAGGACCTCCTCGCCGAGGTGCGCCTCCGCGGCGAGGCGCACACCGTGATGCAGGCGGTCCACCGCCAGCTCACGCACTACGCCTACCACGTGGGTCAGATCGTGTTTCTCGCGCGCCACTTCGCCGGGAGCCGCTGGAAATCGCTCTCGATCCCGAAGGGCAAGTCGAAGGAGTTCGAGGTCGCGAGAAACGGGAAGCCCTACCGGCCGCGGGCCTGACGCCTCTCCGGCGGCGGAGGCGGGCCGGCGCTCAACGGGCCGCGATGTGGCGCCGCGCGGCGTCGAGGGCCTCGTCGAGCGTCGCCACGAAGTTCTCGCGGCCGTACTCGTCGAGCTTGCCGGCCCGGTCGAGGGCGACCAGCGGCTGCGCGTGGATGCCCGAGATCAGAAAGCGGATCCCCTGGTGCGCGAACGAGCGGAAGAGGTCGTCGAGCACCCGGATGCCCGAGGCGTCTATGGCCGGCACGTTGCGCATCCGCAGGACGAAGACCCGCGGCTTCTTCGCCACGAAGTGCAACACGTCCTTGATCTTGTCGGCCGCGCCGAAGAAGAACGGGCCGTTGACCTCGTAGACCTCGACACCGTCCGGGATGCGCCGCCGCGCGACGCCTTCCGCGTCGGCGGTCATGGTCCCGTCGGGCGCATCGATCATCTCCTGCTTGACCGCTCCCACGTTGGTGACGTCGGCCATCCGCTTGATGAACAGGAACGCCGCGAGCACGACGCCGACCTGGACGGCGACCGTCAGGTCGATGAGCACCGTCAGGAGGAAGGTGGTCAGCAGCACGGCGACGTCGCTCTTCGGGGTCTTGAAGAGGTGCGCGAAGGACCGCCACTCGCTCATGTGGTACGAGACGACCGCCAGGATCGCCGCCAGGGTGGCCATCGGAATGTAGCGGGCCCATTTTCCGAGGAAGACGAGCACGAGGAACACCGTCACCGCGTGGGTGATCCCCGCGACGGGCGTTCGTCCGCCGTTCTTGACGTTGGTAGCGGTGCGCGCGATCGCGCCGGTGGCGGGGATGCCGCCAAAAAGACCCGACGCGACGTTGGCGATCCCCTGGCCGACCAGCTCCACGTTGGACTTGTGGCGGCTTCCAATCATGCCGTCGGCCACGACCGCCGACAGCAGCGACTCGATCGCCGCGAGGAGGGCCACCGTCACTGCGGGCGAGAAGAGCTCGCGCACGCGGTCGAGCGTGATGTCGGGCATCCTCGGCGCGGGGATCGCCGCGTGGATCTCGCCGAAGCGCGAGCCGATCGTCTCGATCGGGATCCCGAAGGCCGCCACGACGGCCGACGCCGCGAGAATCGCGACAATGGGCGCGGGGACCCGGCGCGATACGTTCGGCCACAGGACCAGGATCAGTAGCGAGGCGAGCGAGACTCCGACCGCGGAGACGGAGGCCGTCGGGAGGCTCGTGGCGAGCGCCTCCCATTTCGCGACGAAGGACGCAGGGACGGCGCCCATCCGGAGCCCCAGGAGGTCCTTGACCTGCGAGGAGAAGATGATGACCGCGATGCCGCTCGTGAAGCCCGTCACCACGGGATAGGGAATGAACTTGATCGCCCCGCCGAAACGGGCGAGGCCGAGGGCCACGAGCAGGATGCCGGCGAGCACCGTGCAGATCGTCAGGCCCTCGAGGCCGTACTTGGCCACGATGCCGTAGACGATGACGACGAAGGCGCCGGTCGGCCCGCCGATCTGGACGCGGCTGCCCCCGAGAAGGGAGATCAGGAACCCGCCAACCGCTGCCGTGACGAGGCCCCTCTCGGGAGGCACGCCCGAGGCGATCGCGAAGGCGAGCGCCAGGGGGATGGCCACGATGCCGACGACGACGCCGGCCTGGAGGTCCGCGAGGAGTTGCGGCCGCGTGTAGCCGCGTAGCGCCGTGAAGGTTTTCGGCAGCCACGCGCTCTGCATCCCCGCCATCTTACGGCCTGGCGCGTGCGCGCAAGGAGGCCGTTCGTCAGTCGTTCGGCCGGATGTCCATCAGGATGTTGTTGTTGAGCGTGATCTTGACGCGGTCGCCTTCCTGAAACCGCTGCCACTGCTGCCGCGTGACCTCGAGGCGATACCGCGACGTGGCCTGGCCTTCCCGGGTCTCGAACACCAGGTAGTAATTCCCCGTCCCCCGATAGCTCGCGCCGTTCGTGCCGGGCGAATCGTGATCGCGCTCGACGACGACGCACGTGAGGACCCGCGTCCCGAGGCCGGGGTCCGACTTTTTCGGGCCCGACGCGCACGCCGCAAGAACGCAGCCAGAAAGCAGGGCGGCCACGGAGAGGGTCCCTCTGTTCATGCTCCTCGTAACCCGCCGCGGACCGGTTCGATTCCGGTCCCGGGGGGCGGTCGGCCGTGAGGTCGCCGGCCGTCTTCATGCTCGCCGCGCTCCTTCTGCCGGTTGGGCGTTCCCGACCGGCTTGCGGAAGGCGACGACGCTTCCAATAGAATCGCCCAAGGATGAGCAGCAAACACGCGGCGCGGGTCGCCCTCGTCGGACTCGGTCCGATCGGCGTCGAAGTTGGCAGGGCCCTGGCCGACCGGGAAAGCCTTGCCCTGCTCGGGGCCGCCGATTCCGCCCCGGACAAGGCGGGCAGGCCTCTCTCGGAGTTGCTCGGCGGCGCCTTTCCCGGAGTAACGGTCCGCCCGAGCGCCGCCGAGCTCTACGCGGAGACCGCGTCGTCCCGCACGAAGGCGGACGTCGCCCTGCTCTGCACGGGATCCCGGCTGCACGCGATCCTTCCCCAGATCGAGGAGGCGATCGCGGCCGGCTTTCACGTCGTCTCGACCTGCGAGGAGCTGGCCTACCCGGAGCTGCGCCACCTTCCCATGGCGCGCCGGATCGACCGCAAGGCCAGGGAGAAGGGCGTCGCCGTGCTGGGCACGGGCGTCAATCCCGGCCTCGTCATGGACCGGCTCGTGCTCGCCGTCGCGTCGGCGTGCGTGAAGGTCGAGTCCGTGAGTGTCACCCGAGTCGTGGACGCGGCCAAACGCCGCGGACCCCTCCGGGCCAAGGTGGGCGCCGGGATGACGCCCGAAGAGTTCACGGCGGGCGTCGCCTCGAAAAGGCTCGGCCACGTCGGGCTCTCGGAGTCGGCGGCCATCATCGCGCTCGGCCTGGGACTCCCGATCCACGAGATCACGGAGACGATCGAGCCGGTCATCGCGAAGAAGGAGACCGACGGCGTGACACCCGGACGCGTCCTGGGCCTCCACCAGATCGCGCTCGTCCAGGCCGGCGACGAGGTCAGGGTCTCCCTCGACCTGACCATGGCCGTCGGGGCCGAGTCGCCGGCCGACCGCATCGACATCGAGGGCGACCCGCCGATCCACCTGACCGTCGCGGGAGGATTCCACGGCGACCGCTCGACCGTTGGAACCGTTGTCAACGCCGTGCCGTTCATTGTCGACGCCTCGCCGGGTTTGAAGAACGTGGTCACGCTCCCGCTCTTCGGCCTCCAGCCGCTGCCGTAGCAAAGCCTGGACAGGGGACGGTTCCAGGCCGTCGGTTGCGCTACGCTCGCTCGCGATGTATTCGCTCGACCGGACCCAGAAGATCGAGGCGCCGCCCGAGAGGGTCTTCGCGTTCTTCTCCGATCCGGCCAACCTCGCCCGCATTACGCCGCCCTGGCTCGCCTTCCGGATCCACGGGCATTTACCGCGCCCGCTCGCCGAGGGGAGCCGCATCGAGTACCGCATTCGCTGGGCACTTTTTCGCCTGCGCTGGGTCACGCGCATCACGCGGTGGCGCCCGACCACCGAGTTTCAGGACCTGCAGGAAAAGGGCCCCTACGCCTCCTGGGTCCACACCCACCGCTTTGCCCCGAGCGGGTCCGGCGTCGTCATGGAAGACCACGTGGAATACGCGCTGCCCTTCGGGGTCCTCGGCCGCATCGCCCACCGCCTGGGGGTGCGCCGCCAGCTCGAGCAGATCTTCGATTACAGGCGGGAGGCGATCGAGAACCTCTTCGAGAAACAGGCGCGGGCGGGCCTCTTTTGAGTCGCTCCTTCGGCGCGGGGCTCGCTCTTGCCGGCGCGGCGGTGGCGGTCACGGCCGTCCTCGGAGGGCGCTTCACGGCCCGGGGCATCGGACCCTGGTACGACGGGCTCGCGAAGCCCTCATGGACGCCTCCTGGCTCGGTCATCGGCGCGGTCTGGACGGTTCTCTACGTCCTCATCGCTGTCGCGAGCGCAGTTGTGTGGTCGAAGGCGGGACCTGCGCCCCGGGCCTTCGTCGGTGTCCTCGCCACCAACCTCGCTCTGAACGCCGGCTGGTGCTACCTCTTTTTCGCCGACCGGCGGCCCGCCGCCGCCCTCGTGGAAATCTCCATCCTCTGGGGGACCTGCCTGCTCCTCGTCGTCCTCGCGTCGCGCGCCTCCACGGCGGCGGCGTGGATGCTCGTCCCCTACGCCGTCTGGGTCGCCTTCGCTGGGTTTCTCAACTGGAACGTCGTGAAGCTCAACGCTTGACGATCATTCACTGGTTTCGCCGCGACCTTCGGGTCGACGACAACACCGCCCTCGCAACCGCCGCCCGCGACGCGGACCGCGTCGTGCCGGTCTTCATCCTCGACGAACACTACGCGCGCGACCCGCGTGTCGGGCCCGCGCGTTTTCGGTTTCTCCGGGAGAGCCTCGAGGACCTCGAGTGGCGGCTCTCCGCCGTCGGGGGGCGGCTCCTGGTCCGGCAGGGCCCGGCCGCGCGGGCCCTGCCCGAGCTTCTCGCCGAGACCGGCGCCGAGGCCGTGTATGCGAACGAGGAGATCGGCCCGTACCCGGAGCACCGCGACCGCGAAGCGGCCGGAGCCGTGGAAGCCGCGGGCGGAAAGTTCCGGCTCTTTCCCGACGAGCTCGTCGTCGCGCCCGGCGCCGTCGCGACGGACGCGGGCGACCCCTACACCGCCTACACGCCCTTCTCGAAGAAGTGGGTTGCCGCGGAGAAGCGGGATCCCGTGGCAGCCCCGGCCGAACTCACCTCGCCCGAGCTGGCCGGCGTCCCTCTCGCGAGCGTGCGCGCCTGGCGCGATCTCGGCCCCGACCCGGACTCGCCCAGAGGGGGCGAGCGCGAGGCGCGGACACTCCTCGCCCGGTTCTTCGAGACCGCCGCGGCCCGGTACGCCGAGGATCGCGACCGCCCTGACCGCGCCGGCACCTCGCGCCTTTCCCCGCACCTGCACTTCGGTACGATCTCTGCTCGCACCGTCCGTGCGGCGGCGGAGGAGGCCTGGAAGGCCGCGCCTCCACCCCTGCGCGACCCGATCCGCAAGTTCGTCCTCGAGTTGGCGTGGCGCGAGTTCTGTCACCACGTGCTCTTTCACTTCCCGCGTGTCGCCACGGAAAGCTTTCGCCCCGAGTTCGACCGGATGGATTGGAGCGTCGACCCCGTCCGCTTCGACGCCTGGAAGGCGGGGCGGACCGGCTATCCTCTGGTGGACGCCGCAATGCGGGAGCTCGCGACGACGCACTGGATGCACAACCGCAGCCGCATGGTCGCCGCCTCGTTCCTGACCAAGGACCTGCACCTGCACTGGCGGCACGGCGAGGCCTGGTTCGAGCACGAGCTCGCCGACGCCGACCTCGCCAACAACAACGGCGGCTGGCAGTGGGCCGCCGGTTGCGGCACGGACGCGGCGCCCTACTTCCGGATCTTCAACCCCGTGCTCCAGTCCGAGAAGTTCGACCCCGAGGGCCGCTACGTCAGGCGGTTCGTCCCGGAGCTCGCCCGCGTGCCCGACGCGAAGATCCACCGGCCCTGGACGATGACGCCGGAGGAGCAGCGGGACTCGGGCTGCCGCATCGGAAACGACTACCCGGCTCCCCTCGTCGAGCACGCCCGCGAGAAGCAGGTGGCGCTGGCGATGTTCGAGAGGATCCGGAAGTAAGGCCCAAAAAAAGGCGGCCCCGACTTACTGTGTGTCGGGGCCGGGAAGGAAGGTATCGCGTGCTGATCTCATCAACGGGTGAACGCCCGTGATTATTTCAGCCCCTAAACACTTGACTGAAAGTGGTTTAGCCGCGGGAGATCTCGAAGCCCGCCGCTCCGACCGCCTCGTCCGGGACGAGTTCGAGGCGGATCCCGAGGCTCGACTCGGCATCCGTGATGAGCGACGGGTCCTGTGCCAGCAGCTCGGCCACCCCGGGCCGCACGCGCACCCGTACCGTTTCGCCCGTTGCATAGAGGGGCGGCGGAGCGAGCAGGGCGCGCCGCAGGTCGAGGACCGCCGTCAGGTCGGTCTTCACGCGCCCGCTGCCCGAACAGGCCGGGCACGCGCGCGTCAGGAGCCGCTCCAGATTTCCCCGCGAGCGCTGCCTCGTGATCTCGATCAGGCCGAACTCGGAAACCGGGAGCATCCGGGTGCGGGCGCGGTCCCGGGCAAGCTCCGCGTCGAAGAGTTCGAAGAGCTTCTGGCGGTGCTCCGGGTCTTCCATGTCGATGAAGTCCACGACGATGAGGCCGCCGAGGTCGCGCAGGCGAATCTGCCGCGCGACCTCGGGGACAGCCTCGAGATTCGTCGCGAAGACCGTGTCCTCGAGGCCCTTCTTCCCGACGAAGCGGCCGGTGTTGACGTCGATCGCGACGAGCGCCTCGGTCTGGTGGATGACGATCGAGCCGCCCGATTCGAGGCTGACACGGCTGCGGAGCGCATTCTCGATCTCGGCCTCGACGCCGAAGCTCTCGAACAGTGGCTCCGGCCCGCTCCAGAGCTCGAGCCTCCGGGCCAGGGACGGCGCGACGGCCTCAAGAAACTCCTTCAGCCGAGCGTGCGTCGCGGCGTCGTCCACCCGGATCGCGGCGCAGTCGTCGGTCGCCAGGTCGCGCGCGCAGCGCAACGCGAGGTCGAGCTCGCGGTGCAGCAGCGCGGGTGGCGAGGAGCTCTCCCGCCGCCGGACGATGCGCGCGGCAAGCTCCGTCAGGTACCTGCGGTCGGGCCCGAGCTCCTCGGCGTTCCGCCCGAGCGCCGCGGTCCGCGCGATGAAGCCGCCTCCGCCGAAGCCCTCCAGGATCCCGCGCAAGCGTTCGCGCTCCGCGTCGTCGGCCACGCGGCGGGAAACGCCGACCTCCCGGGCCCCGGGCAAGAACACGAGCGTGCGACCCGCGAGCGAGATCGCCGCCGTCACGCGCGGGCCCTTGCCGCCGAACGGGTCCTTGGTCACCTGGACGACGATCTCCTGGCCCTCTTTCACGAGGTCATCGATGCGTGGCGGGTCGCCGGATGGCGCCGCCGACTCTGCGCCTTCTCCCTCGCCGAACACGAAGTCCTCGGCGCGATCGGAGGCGTCCTCCACGTAGAGGAACGCGTCGCGGTCGAGCCCGATCGACACGAAGGCGGCCTGCATCCCGGGAAGCACGCGATGGACGCGGCCGAGGTACACGTTGCCGACGAGGCCCTGTCGCCCGCGCCGCTCGTGCAGGGCCTCCACGACCCTCCCGTCCTCGGTCAGCGCGACGCGCGTCTCCGGGGGGCTCGCGTTGACGAGGAGTTCCTTCCTCACGCGTTGGCGAACCGTCGGTACTGGACGCCGAGAATCAGGCCGATCGCGAGGAAGGTCGTCGCCACCGACGAGCCTCCGTAGGACACGAAGGGCAGCGGAATGCCGGTCGTCGGAGCGAGCCCGATCATCATGGACGCGTTGACCACGACCGAGAAGAACATCATCCCCGTCAGCCCGAGCACCAGGAACACTCCTCCCCGGTCTCGCGCGGTCTGGGCGAGCTTCAGGGCGCGCAGGAAGAGCCCGGCAAAGAGGGCGAGCACGAGGATCACCCCAAGGAATCCCCACTCTTCGGCGATCACCGCGAAGATGAAGTCCGTGTGCTGCACCGGCAGAAAGCGCAGCTGGCTCTGAGTCCCGCTCCGAAATCCCTTGCCCGAGAACCCGCCCGAGCCGACCGCGATCTTCGACTGGCGGACCTGGTAGCCCGAGCCGAGCACGTCGGTGTCCGGGTTCAGGAATGTCCCGATCCGGGCCTTCTGGTAGTCCTTGAGCAGGAACCAGCCGGCGCCCGCGAGCACCGCCACGACGAGGACGATTGCGATCCAGCCCCGCGCAGGGAGCCCGCCGAAGTACAGGCCGACGAAGACGAGCGGGAGGAACGTCAGCGCGAGCCCCATGTCCGGCTGGAGGAACACGAGGAAGACCGGCAGCCCGACGATCGCGCCGAGCTTCAGGATCGTCGAGGCGTGCAGCCGGGCGTCGTCCTCGTTCTCGAAGAGGTAGGCGACCAGAAGCGCTGTCGCAATCTTCGCGAGCTCGGCGGGCTGGAACTGGAAGTGGCCGACGCGGATCCAGGAGCGGACGTTGGCGATCCGCTCGCCGAACGCGAGCAGGTACACGAGCGGCAGCAGGCTCGCGCAGTAGATGGCGAAGGAGAACTTCAGGAGCATTCGGTAGTCGAAGAGGATCGCCGCCGTCATCGCGCCGAGGCCGACAGCGACCCAGATGGCCTGCCGCCCCGCCAGCCCGTCGAACCGGGTGCCCGTGGTCGCCGAGGCAACGAACAGGACGCCCAGGGCCGCCAGGCCGAGCGCGCAACCGAGCACGACCAGATCGAGCCGGCGGCCGCCGGGAAGGGTGCGGGCGATCACGGCGCTTCCCTCCGCGACGCGCGCGCAAACCCGTCCGCCCGCGCCGCCGCCGCCCGGATTGAGGGCGCGGGAGGCGGCTCGGGAACGACGCCGAACCGCGCTTCGAACAGGGCCTTGGCCAGCGGCGCGGCCGCCAGGTTTCCATGGCCGCCGTTCTCCACGAACACGACCACCACCATCTGGGGGTCCTGCACGGGGCCGAATCCGGCGAACCAGGCGTGGTCCTGCAGCTTCGACTTGTCCGCCCCCGCCCGCACGGTCGCCTCGCGACCGACGACCTGCGCGGTGCCCGTCTTGCCGCCCATTTCCACGCCGGCCACGCGCGAGCCGAAGGCCGTGCCTCCGGCCTCGTTGACGACGGCCCACATCCCGTTCTTGACGATCTCGAGCTTGTCGGGCGAGAGCGTTGGCCCCTGCTTGAATTCCGCCCTGTAGCGCAGCTGCGCCCCCGTCCGCGGGTCCTGCGACGAGTAGAAGAGGTGCGGCGTCGGAAGCCGCCCGCCCTCGATGAGGCCCGCGAGCGCCCGGGCCACCTGCATCGGCGTCACCAGCAGCGGCCCCTGGCCGATCGCGACCGAGATCGTCTCGCTCGGATACCAGCGGGCGCCGCGCCGGGCGCGGGCCCACTCTTCCGACGGCACGAGCCCCGACTTCTCGAACGACAGATCCACTCCGGTCGGCCCGCCGAACCCGAACCCCGTCAGGATCTCGTGGATCCGGTCCACGCCGAGCTTCTGCCCGAGGTTGTAGAAGTACACGTCGCACGACACCTTGATCGCGTCCCGCAGGTTCACGAGACCGTGGCCGCCCTTCTTGTGGCAGTGGAACTCCCGCCCGTAGAAGGTCGCGTGGCCCGGGCAGAAGACGCGCCAATCCGGGTCGACCAGGCCACGGGCGAGCGCGCCGTAGGCGAGGAACGGCTTGATGACCGAGCCAGGCGAGTACATGTTCTGGATGGCGCGGTTCTGGAGCGGCCGGTCCGGGTTCTCGAGAATCCCGTTCCACTCGGCCGACGTCACGCGGCGCGTGAACCAGTTCGGGTCGTAGCTCGGCGACGAGACGAGCGCGAGGATCTCGCCCGTCCTCGGGTCGAGAGCGACGACCGAGCCCACGCGCTGCCGGAAGTAATCCTCGGCGATGTCCTGCAGCTTCGAGTCGAGCGTCAGGAAGAGGTTCTGCCCGGGGCTCGCCTCGAGCCGTGCGTCCTCGGCCACCTCGCGCCCGTGGGAATCCACGATGACCCGGCGCTCCCCGTTCGCGCCGGCGAGCAGGCGCTCATAGGCGCTCTCGACGCCCTTCTGCCCGATCCAGTCTCCCACGCCGTAGACGTTGCCCGCGCTCTTGATCTGCTCGGGTGTGGCCTCGGAGAGGTAGCCGAGAGCGTGCGCCGCGGCGCCGCCATGCCGGTAGAGGCGCCGCTGGGAAACCGTGATCGCGAACTCGGGGTGCTCGGCCGCACGGGCTTGGACCGCGGCAACCTCCTCGATCCCCAGGTTCTCCGCGATGGGGATGGGGACGAACTCCGGGTCCCGACGCGCCCGGTCGACGCGCGACCGCACCTGGTCCCGGTTCAGGCCGAGCAACGCGACGATGAACTCGACCGAGGCGTCCAGGTCCCTGGCCTCGCGCCGGTAGAGGTGGAGCGTGTAGGCCGGCTCGTTCTCGACGAGCGTGGCGCCGTTGCGGTCGAGAACGTAGCCTCGCGGCGCCGTGATCTTGACGACGCGGATGCGGTTGTTCTCCGACAGCGAGAAGTAGTACTCGCCCCGAACGATCTGGATCGACCAGTACGCCACTGCGAGCAGCGAGAGGATCGCACCCACCGCGACGCGAGCGATCTCGACGCGGCGGACGACCTCCTGGCGGTCTTCCCGGATCCTCAGCATCGCGTCGCCGGCGCGACGTCGGACCGCCCGGCCCTCACCGCAGCCTCCGGAGCCGCCGACGCTGCCACCAGTCGCGCCATGGAAAGTTCCAGGCCGACTCGAGGGCGCCTCCCGCGATGCCGGTCGCCACCGCGCGCCACACGGCGTGGCGCGTCAGGATCACGACCGGGGACTGGGCGAGCAGCGCGGCGAGCAGCGCCACGATGGCCTCGTTGGCGATCGAGGCAACGAAAAGAGCCGCCCCCGCGGCCAGCGCTCCCCCGAAGACCACGCGGACCGACACGAGCGTCAGCGCGTAGCCGATGATCGCCTTCGCGAAGGCGTTCATGCCGATCAGCGGCTGCGGCAGCAAGAGCGCGTCCTCGAGCGTCCCCGCCGCGGCGCCCGTCAGTACCGCCCGCACGAAGTCGCCGCTGCGCGCGACCGTCGCCGTACCGAGCAGGAACCAGTCGACCGGGACGAAGGCCCGGTAGGGCGAGCGCCCCACGAAGAACTCGAGAACGGCCGCCGCCGCGAGGAGCAGGGCGATGCGGCTGACCTTCACCGCGGCGCACTCCGTCCCATCTCCGCGCCCTCCTTCGTTGCGGGCGAGGGCGCCAGCAGGAGCACGTCCGTGAGGCGCGAAAACTCCGCCGACGGCGTGACCCGGATCTCGAGGAAGAGCTTGCTGCCGCGCGAGACCGACGCCACGCGGCCGATGGGGATCCCGCGCGGATAGATGCCGTCGATGCCCGCGGACTCGACGAGGTCGCCGCGGGCCACCGAGGAGGTCGTGGCGATGTTGTTGAGCACGAGTGCTTCGTGGCCGTCGCCGCGGACGACGCCGAGCTCGCCCGTCCGTGCGATTCGGGCCCCCGCCGCGGCCGAGGCGTCGAGCAGGAGCTGCGCGCGCGACACGCCGCGGCCGACCGTCACCACGCGGCCCACGAGACCCGCCGGCACGGCGAGCGGAGAGCCCGGCACCACGCCGTCGGCCGAACCCGCGCCGATGAGCGCGCTGTGGGCTCCGGCCCGGCTCTCGACGAGCAGGATCGGAACGCTGCCGAGCACTCCGGGCAGGGAGGAACCCGCACCGAGCAGGCGGCGGTCCTCCGCACCCTGGAGGGCTTCCGCGCGCAACCGGAAGAGCTCGCGTTCGCGGTCGTGGAGCTCGCGGCGCAGCCGCTCGTTCTCCTCGCGGACGCTCAGCAGCGAGAGCGCCGAGCCCACGGCGTTCGACACCCCGTGCGACACCGTGCCGACCGCCCCGGCCACGGGCGCCGACAGCGAGAGGAGCCAGGACTGGAGCACGGTGCTCCGTCCGCCGCGCGCGGGGGCCTGCGCCGACAGGACGAGCACGCATACCACGAGCACGGTCACGAGCACGGCGCCGCCTCGCCGGGGGTTGACGGCGGCGATCTCGACGTGGGCGCTATGAGGTCTCATGACGCGGAGGCGTGAACCGTGAATCGTAAGCCGGGTCCCAGCAGCGCAGATCAGTTAGCGATTCACGATTCACGTGATGGAAATCTTCCTCAAGAGGTCCATGTCCGTGAGCATCGCTCCAGTCCCGAGAGCCACCGACGCGAGCGGATCCTCCGCATACGAGATGGGAAGACCCGTCTCCTCCGAGAGCCTGCGGTCGAAGTTGCGCAGCAGCGACCCGCCGCCCGTGATGATGATCCCCTTGTCCATGATGTCGGCCGACAGCTCGGGCGGAGTGCGCTCGAGGGCGACCCGCACGGTCTCGACGATCGCCGCCACGACCTCCGAGAGAGCCTCGCGCACCTCCTCGTCCGAGAGCGCAAGCGTCTTCGGCACGCCCTCGACGAGGTCGCGGCCCTTGACCTCCATCGTCAGCGGCTCGTCGAGCGGGTGCGCGGACCCGATCTCGATCTTGATCTGCTCGGCCGTCCGCTCGCCGATGAGCAGGTTGTACTTGCGTTTCAGGTACTGGATCAGGGCCTCGTCCATCTCGTTCGAGGCCGTGCGGAGGGATCGGCTGTAGACGATACCCGCGAGCGAGATCACGGCCACGTCTGTCGTCCCACCGCCGATGTCCACGATCATGTTCCCGGTCGGTTCGGTGATCGGCAGGCCCGACCCGATCGCGGCCGCCATCGCCTGCTCGATGATGAACACCTCGGAGGCGCCGGCGCGCAGGGCCGAGTCCTGCACGGCACGCTTCTCGACCTGCGTGATGCCCGAAGGCACCGAGATCACGATGCGGGGCCGAACGAAAAGCGAACGCCCGTGAGCCTTCTTGATGAAGTGGTCGAGCATCTTCTCGGTCACTTCGAAGTCGGCGATGACGCCGTCCTTCATCGGGCGGATGGCGACGATGTTGCCCGGCGTGCGGCCGAGCATCTCCTTGGCATCGGTGCCGACGGCTTCCACGCGGTTGGTGGCGGTGTTGACCGCCACGATGGACGGCTCCCGCACGATGATCCCCTTGCCCCGCGCGAACACGAGCGTGTTGGCGGTGCCGAGGTCGATCGCAAGGTCGTTCGAGAAAATGGAGAAAATGGATTTCCAGGCCAAGAAACCTCCTAGATCCGGCAATGAAAAACGATTTCCGAGTTGGGTTGCATCACAGGGACTCCACGAACACTCTCACGCGCCGGACCGTCTCGTTGCCCGATGCGTCCACCGACTTCACGACGAGGACCGTAGCACCATCGCGCTCGATCGTGATGGTCTTCTTGAACGACCCGTCGGCTTCGACGTCCGCCGGCTCGGCGTTGACCGTCACCACGGCACCGGGCTCCGTCTTTCCGTAGACCAGAAACAGGTTGCCCATCTGCTGCGGAGGAAAGACCGTCAGGTCGGGGGGCGTCGTGTCGCCCGTCCCGGCCTTCAGGGGCTCGGTCACCATCTTGAACCTCCGGACCGCGCTCCAGTCCGAGGTCAGGCCGCTCGGCTCGATCGCGGCCACGCGCCAGAAGTAGGAGCCTTCCTTCGAGACCTTCACGCGCGCGCTCGTCTGCACGCGGTCGTCGAGATCCACCTCGGTCGAGTCGGGCACGAAGAGACGCGAGCGGGAGATCTGCAGTCGGTATCGCGACGCGTCCGGGACCTTCGACCATTTCAGCTCGACCTGGTCGCCCGTTTTCAGGTCGTAGATCCGGTTGTCCGCCGGCAGGGCCGGCTGCGGGGCGTCGGGAAGGGCCTGTTTGGGCGAGAACACGCCGGTCCGTGCGACGGCCGAGACCTTTTCGCGCCCCTCGAGCGTAACGCTCTCCTTGCCCGTCGAGACCGTCGTCCGGCCGCGGTAGCTCGTGACCTCGGTCTTGTCGCCGGGCGCCACGTCCACCGATACGCGGGAGTCGCGGCTGATCGCGGCGGTCGCGACGTCGGTGGACACGGTCGAGGTCGAGGCGGACGTGTAGACGTTGACCGCGCCCGAGACCATCTTGATCTGGCTTCCGCTGACTTCCGACGACGCCGGCCGCCGGCATTCGAACAGGGAGCCCGGCCGAATCGTGTACAGCGTGCCGTCGTAGAACATGATCTCCGCCGAGCCCGTTCTACCCGCCTTCACGAAGTCGCCGTCGAAGAGCGGATCACGCTGGCGCGCCGGTTCGAAGGTGGATCGCCCGGCGCGCTGC
This sequence comes from uncultured Acidobacteriota bacterium, assembly GCA_963724465.1. Classification (GTDB taxonomy): domain Bacteria; phylum Acidobacteriota; class Thermoanaerobaculia; order UBA5066; family Gp7-AA6; genus DAHUXD01. Next base: position 293,869 of record CAVRUT010000003.1, read on the forward strand.
AGGGACACGTCTCCCTCGACGAAAATGAAAGAGGCGTCGCCCTGCTCGCCGGCCCCGGAGCTGCCGAGCGCGCGGCGCGAGTAGGACTGGGACTCGACCGCCAGGCGGAACGCCTCTTCGTAGCGCGAGCCCGTGTACGATTCCCGAGCGTCGCGCAGGAAGTCTTTGGCCTGCGCCGTGTTCGAGCCGGGCCGGGCCGCGCCCGCTGCGCGCGTGGCGCGGGCCAGCAGCGACTCGGCCTGCGCGATTTCCGCCCGCGCGCGCTCCTGGGGCGACCGCCGGCCGCGAGCGTAGAAGAAGTACCCGGCGCCGCCGGCGGCCAGAAGAAGGACAATGACGATCGCCCACTGGCGGATCTTCTGGATCGGGATGACGAACCAGTCGAGATCCGTCCCCGCCGGCTGGCCGGACTTCCGCTTTCGCATAAACTCCCGAAACTGCGGGACTTACCCCCGTCGCTTATAGCACACTTGGGTCGCCTCCGCAGGTGTCGGCGGTCGCCTCGGGGCTTCCAAACCCGCTCGGCGGGCCCCGCCGGGCCGCCGAGCCCCCTGCTATAGTCGCGCGTTCTCGAACGTTCGCCGGAGGAGTTCTCGATGCTGAAGACGATGCGCAACAGCTTCCATCACCTGAAGTGGACGCTGTTCCTCGTAATCGCCGTTTTCATCCTGGGGTTCGTCTTCTGGTCGGGCTCGAGCACCGACCCGAACAAGGCCGGCCAGATCGTCGCTCGCGTCGGCAACGAGCGCATCACGGCCGTCGAGTTCGACCGCCAGTACCGCGCCCAGGTGGAGCGTTACCGTCAGATGTACCAGGGCAACTTCTCGCCCGAGCTCGAGCGCGCCCTCGACCTGCCTCGCAACGTCCTCGACGCGATGATCGAGCGCATGCTGCGCCTCGAGGCGGCCAGGCGACTGGACCTCCACGTCTCCGACGAGGAGCTCGCCCAGAAGCTCGTCACGCTGCCCTTCTTCCAGGACAACGGCCAGTTCATCGGGCGCGAGAAGTACGAGAGGATGCTGCGCTCCAACGGCGTTCTGCCCGAGCGCTTCGAAGAGGAGCTGCGCGAGGACCTGCTCCTCGAGAAGTACTCCGGCCTGGTGAAGGCCTCCGTGGTCGTCCCCGAGTCGGAGCTCGCGCGCGAGTTTGCCGAACGCAACGACAAGGCCACGATCGAGTACATCCTCGTCCCGGCGGCACGTCTCGACTCCAACGCGCAGCCCTCCGAGGCCGACCTCCAGGCCTACCTCGACAAGCACAAGGACCGCTACCGCGCGCCCGTCCAGCGCAAGGTCAAGTACCTGCTGATCGACCGGGCCCGGGTGCGTTCAAAGATCACGCCGACGGATGCCGAGATCCGCGCCGCCTACGAACAGCGCAAGGACTCCTTCAACGTGCCCGAGCAGGTCAACGCCTCGCACATCCTCATCGCGGTCAAGGCCGAAGGCGACGCGAACGCGGACGCCGCGGCCAAGGCCCGCGCCGAGGCCCTCGCCGCTCGCGCGAAGGCTCCGGGCACCGACTTCGCGAAGCTCGCCAACGAGAACACGGACGACCCGAGCGGCAAGACGTCGGGCGGCAAACTGCCGCCCTTCTCCCACGGGCAGATGGTGCCGGAATTCGAACAGGCCGCCTTCAGCATGGCGCCGGGGGAGATCCGCGGCCCGATCAGGACGCAGTTCGGATATCACATCATCAAGGTCGAATCGAAAACGCCGGCGCGCATGCGCCCTCTCGAGGAAGTACGCTCCACGATCGCCGCCGACCTGTCCGAAAAGCAGGCCGCGGCCGAGGTGGAGCGCCTCTCGAAGGAGCTCTCCGAGAAGCTGAAGGGCATGTCCTCGGCCTCGGACGACGACCTGCGCAAGCTCCAGAGCGACGTCGTCACGTACAACACGACCGAATGGGGCGCCCGCGGCGACGCCGTCCAGGGCATCGGCGCGAACCAGAAGTTCGCCGACGAGGCCTGGACGACGTCCCTCGGCAAGGTCTCGGCGACCCCCATCACGACTGCGCGCGGCGTCGTCTTCGTCAAGCCCACCGAGGAGCGCGCCGCCGGAGTGCCTCCGTTCGCGGAATTGAGGGCGAGGCTCGAGTCCGACTGGAAAGCAGAGCGCCGCGAGAAGGACGCCCTCGCCCAGCTCGAGCCGGCCTCGAAGGAGCTCGCCTCCGGCACGACGCTCGCCTCGCTCGCGGGCCGCTACGGCACGGAAGTCAAGACGACCACCGAGTTCGGACCCGGAGGCCCCGTTCCCGAGGTCGGAACCGCGCCCGAGCTCGTGGCCGCCGTGTTCCGGACGGCGCAGGGCCAGGCGGGGCCCGCCGGTCGCCGTGCCCGGAGGCTTCGCGCTCTTTCGCGTCCTGACCCGCACGGAGGGCAACCGCGGCACGTTCGAGGCGCAAAAGGAGCAGCTGCGCGAGTCCATCCGAAGCCGCGAGGCCGACCGGCTGACCCGCGCGTACCTCCAGCAGATGCGCGCGGCGCGCACCGTCGAGGTCAACGAACAGCTCCTCGCCTCGTTCCTGCGCGATACCGGCGGCAATCGGCGCAGCTAAGGCACGTGGCCCCATGATCGGCCGCCTGACCGGCCGCCTCGCGGCGAAAGCGCCCGACCAGGTGCTTCTCGAGGTCGGGGGCGTGGGCTACCTCGTCCACATTCCGCTCTCGACCTTCTACGAGTTGCCCGAGAACGAGAGCCCGGCGTCCCTCTGGATTCACACCCACGTCCGCGAGGACGCGCTCGCCCTGTACGGCTTTCTGACCGAACGCGAGCGCACGCTCTTTCTCCTGCTGCTCGGAGTGACCGGGATCGGCCCGCGCGTGGCGCTCACGGTGCTCTCCGGCATTCCGCCGTCCGAGCTCGTCGTGGCGCTGCGCACGCAGGACGTGCGGAGGCTGGTGGCGGTGCCCGGAGTCGGCAAGAAGACCGCCGAGAGGATGGTGCTCGAGCTCGCCGAAAAGGTCGCGAGCCTGGCCGGCGAGGCCCCTCCGAAGGCTCCGGCCGCCATCGCCGTTGACGACGTCGTCTCCGCGCTCGTCAACCTGGGCTACCGGAAGGCCGAGGCCGAGCGCGCCGTGGACGCGGCGGCGCGGGCGGGCGGATCGCGTGAGTTCGGGCAGTTCCTGAAGGAGGCCCTGCGGCGGTTGACTTCGGCCTGACGTCCGCCAGGATGTCCACGCCGAGTTCATCCCGAGGCGCGTGAGCGCCGAGGGATCCCGTTCCTATCCGCAAGGCTCGAAAAAGGATCCCTCGCTAAGGCCCGGGATGACAGACCGTGAGGAGCCGCCAGCGGGACGATAGACTGTTACGGCTTGACTGAGTCACGCGAAATCCTGGCCGGGACCGCGCTCGAGGACGACACTGCCGTCGAGCCGAAGCTGCGACCCCAGACCCTCGGCGAGTACATCGGCCAGACGAAGGTCCGCGAGAACCTCTCGGTCTTCCTCGCGGCCGCGCGAGGAAGGGGCGAGCCACTCGACCACGTGCTGCTGACGGGGCCGCCCGGGCTCGGCAAGACGACGCTCGCCCACATCGTCGCGCGGGAGATGGCCGCAGGGCTGCGCCTGACCGCCGGACCCATGATCGCGCGCGCGGGAGACCTCGCCGGCATCCTGACGAACCTCCAGCCCCGAGACATCCTGTTCGTCGACGAGATCCACCGTCTCTCGCCGACGGTCGAGGAGATCCTCTACCCCGCCATGGAGGACTTCCGGCTCGACGTCCTGATCGGCGAGGGGCCGATGGCCCGCACCATGAAGGTGGACCTGCCGCCCTTCACGCTCATCGGCGCCACGACGCGGCCGGGGCTGCTCTCCCAGCCGCTCCACGGCCGCTTCGGCATCACGCTGCGCCTCGACTTCTACGACGTGGCCGCGCTCGCCGAGATCGTGAACCGCTCGGCCCGCATCCTCTCGATCCGCATCACCCCGGAGGCCGCGCGCGAGATCGGCGCCCGCAGCCGCGGAACGCCGCGCATCGCCAACCGGCTGCTCCGCAGGCTGCGCGACTTTGCCGAGGTGGCGGGCAAGGACGAGATCGGTCTCGAGACCGCGCGACAGGCGCTCAAGCGCCTCGAGGTGGACGAGCACGGATTCGACGAGCTCGACCGCCGGATCCTCTCGACGATCATCGAGAAGTTCGGTGGCGGCCCGGTCGGCGTGGGCGCGATCGCGGCGTCGCTCGGCGAGGACCGCGGCACGCTCGAAGACCTCTACGAGCCCTATCTCCTCCAGGCCGGGTTCCTGCAGCGCACGCCCCGCGGGCGCGTCGCCTCGCCGGCCGCCTACCGCCACCTGGGGATCGTGCCGCCGCGCAGGGACGGGGAGCTCTTCTAGGAGCCCGGTGAAGCGCGGCATCCTCGTCTACAACCCGACGGCCGGACAGCGGGACCGCCGGGGGGCGATGAGCGCTCTGATCGACCGGCAGCGCCGGCGCGGGCTCGAGCTCGTCAACGCCCCGACGAGCGGACCCGGAGACGCGACGGCGATCGTGAAGAGCTTCGTGCCGCGCGGCATCGACGTCGTTGCGGTCTGCGGCGGCGACGGGACCATCTCGGAGGCGGCCTGCGGCCTCGAGGGCTCCTCCGTGCCGCTCGCCGTGCTGCCGGGAGGCACCTCGAACGTCCTCGCGATCGAGCTCGGCATTCCGGCCAACCTCGCCCGGGCGGAAGCCCTGCTTTACGAGGGCGTGCCGCATCCGCTGCGCCTGGCGCACGCGGACGGGCGACCTTTCCTGCTCTGGGCCGGGGCGGGCATCGACGCGCGCGTCATGGCCAGCATGCACCTGCCGTTGAAGCGCCTGCTCGGCCGCGCCGGGATCCTGCCCGCGGCCCTCGCCGAGTTCCTGCGCTACGACTTTCCCGGCCTCGAGGTCGAGATCGACGGCGCCGCTCACACGGCGACGTTCGCCGTCGCCTGCCGCGCGCGCCACTACGCCGGAAGGTGGGTCATCGCCCCCGAAGCGCGGCTCGACGCCGATCGGTTCGACGTTCTCCTCTTTTCGCACCGCAGCCGGCGCAAGCTCGCCCGGCTCTTCCGGCTCATGGCGGCCGGCCGGGGCGGGCACCTGAAGAGCGGCCTCGCGCGCATCGTGCGCGGACGGGAGGTGACCATGCGCTCGCTCGACGGGCCCGTCGAGGTGCAGGTGGACGGCGACGCCGTCCTCCGGACGCCGATCGCGTGCCGGGTCGGGACCGAGATCGTGAACGTTCTCGTTCCGAAGAAGCGCGGCTGACGGGCCCCTACTTCTTGCCGCTCAGGACGGCCTTCTCCACGTCCGCGACCTCGCGCGGCGCGGCGCACGACAGGCACTCGTAGCCGTCCTTCGTGACGAGGACCGTGTCCTCGATCCGTACGCCGATATTCCACCACTTCGGGTCCACGCCCTGCATGTTCGCCGGAATGTAGATCCCCGGCTCGATCGTGAAGACCATCCCGGGCTCGAGAACGCGCGACTTTCCGCCCGGAACTCCGTAGCCGTCTGCGTCGTGGACGTCGAGCCCCACCCAGTGCGAGACGCCGTGGAGCGTGAACCGGCGGTGGCCGAAGCCCTTGATCAGCGTCGCCGGGTCCCCCGAGAGAAGGCCGAGCTTCACGAGGCCCTCGGTCTGCACGAGCGCGGCTCTCTTCTCGATCTCGTCGTGGCCGATCCCCGGTTTGACGAGCGCCATGGCCTGCTTCTGGGCGTCGAGGACGATCTCGTAAATCGCGCGCTGCTGCGCCGAAAATTGCCCGTTCACGGGGTACGTCCGCGTGATGTCGGTCGCATACATCCCGTACTCGGCTCCTGAGTCGTCGAGCAGGAGCTCGCCGTCCTTCATCTGGCGGCTGCTCTCGTCGTAGTGGAGAATGCAGGAGTTGGGCCCGGAGCCCGCGATCGAGGGGTATGCCATCCGGCGCACGCCGTTGGCGTAGCAGTAGCCGTCGAGCACCGCCTGGACTTCGAACTCCCACTTGTCGGGAGCGGCGGCCTGCATGGAGCGCACGTGGCCCTGCGCGGACACGTCGGCGGCACGGCGCAGGAAGCGCAGGTCCTCCGCGTCCTTGACGAGGCGCATTTCGTGGATCATGCCGCGAGCGTCCACGATGGCCGCCGGGCCCTGGTCGCCCGAGCGCATGTCCCTGTAATCCTTCTGGAACTTGGCCGCCCACTCCTCGTCGTGACCGTCGGAGAGGTAGAGCTTCTCCATGCCGACGAGGTAGCCGCTGGTCTTGTACGTGTTCCGGTCGAACTCGGCAAGCTTCTGCTCGAAGTCCTTGAGGGGGAACGCCGCGTCGGCCCCGTACGCCGCGACCGCCTCGTCCGGCCCCACCCGGACGCCGGCCCAGACCTCGCGGCGCAGGTCGCGAGGTCGCAGGAACAGGACGTACCGCTTTCCGTCCGGCGCGTCCGGCCGCAGGACAGCCGTCACGTCGTCTTCGGCAATGTTGGTCAGGTAGTAGAAGTCGGAATCCTGGCGGTAGATGTACTCGACGTCGTTGGTCATCTTGCGCATCGGCGCCGACCGAAGGATCGCGATGGATTTCGGCGGCAGCAGCGCCATGAACTTCTCGCGCCGCGCCTTGAAGGCCGCGGGGTCGGGCGTCAGAGGAGGGTAGTCGAGGGCGACGAGCGGCGCCGCGCAGAGCAGGAGAGCGGCGGCGAGGAGCCATTTCGGATTTCGGACTTCGGATCTCGGATTCGACGGCACGCGGCCTCTCCTTCCTAACGTTTGGAAATGAACGACCAGGGAGCGGGTGCGGCCACGGGCCGAACGCTCCCGGGCCGAATGACCGCGGCGATGCGTTCGCGGTGCGCCTTCAACAGGCGGCGCACGGGGGTTCCGTCGGCGGCCTCCTCGAGGACGTCGGAGCCCGATTCGTCCACCTTCGCGAGGAACGCCTCCCAGACGGCCTCCCCCACCGGCATCCCGCGGAACACGACGTTCGGGATCCGCGCGAGCTCGCGCTGGAGGAAGGCGAGCTTTTCTTTGAGGTCCTCCTCGTCCCGAAGCCCCTCGTCCTCGTAGGGCGTGTGGGGCTTTGGGATGAAGGCGTTGACCGAGGGCACGATTTCCGCCACCCGGCCCAGGCGCCTCCCCTCGTCGACGGCGATTTCGTGGAGCCGCTCCACGAGCCGAACGAGGTCGCCCACGTCCTCGTCCGTCTCGGACGGGAGGCCGACCTGCAGGTAGAGCTTCAGGCGCGTGAAACCCCGGGCGAAGACGAGCCGCGCCTTTTCGAAGAGCATCGCGTCGGAGACCTTCTTGTTGATGAAGCGGCGCAGCCGCTCGTTGCCGGCCTCGGGCGCGATCGAGAGAGCGCGCTCGCCCTGCCGGGCGAGGACCTCCAGGATGCGGTCCTCGATCGCGTCGATCTTGATCGAGGAAAGAGCGATGTGGTACCCGAGGCCGGCCAGGCCCTCGAGGATCACGCCGATCTCGGGATGGTCGCACACGGCCGTGGCGATCAGGCCCGCGCGGCCCGTCAGCGGGCGCGCCTCGCGGGCGACCTGGAGGATCGAAGCCGCCGGATACTGCTTGACCGGCGCCATCGCGTAGGCTGCCCAGCAGAAGCGGCACATCTCGGTGCAGCCGCGCGAGATCTCGATCAGGAGTTTGTCGGCGAGCTCCGTGCGCGGCGTGAGGATCGTGGTGTGAGGCACCTCGAAGTCGGGGGCGATCTCCTTGCGCGACATGGGCTGCTGTATGACGACGCGCGCGTTCTCGGCCGACTCGGCGCGCGCGCCCTGGACGGCCGGCACGAAGAACCCTGGCAGCGCCGCCGCCGCGGCGAGGAAATCGTCGCGATCGAGCCCGGCCGTCAGGAGCTCCGCGATGCGCGGCACGAGCCGCTCGCCGTCGCCCAGGGCGAACACGTCCACGAAGGGCGAGAGGGCCGCCGGGTTCATCCTCGCGATGTCGCCCCCGACGAGGACGAGGGGGTGTCGCTCGTCCCGCTCCGCGCGGCGCCGCGGAACGCCGGCCGCGCGCAGGGTGCGCAGGATGTTGACGATGTCCATCTCCCACGACAGAGACCAGGCGAGCAGGCCGAAGTCCGCCAGCGGCGTACCGGTTTCGAACGTGACCGCCGGCTCGCCCTCTTCGCAGAAGAACCGCTCGCAGGACAGGTCCGGGATCCGGTTGAAGAGCCGGTACACCCACTGGAAGCCGAGATTGGACATCCCGACCTCGTAGGAGTTGGGAAACCCGAGGGCGAGGCGGTAGGCGCCGAAGCGGTTCGGCTCCTCCGTGAACCGCTCGAGGGCGGCGCGCTCCCTGTTTTTCGGCGTTGCGGGCATGGCGGAACCGCCGATTATACGGGCCGGCGTCCGCGACCGTCCCGGGCGGCGAAAACCCAGTCCCCGACGTTGGACCCCGTCGGCCCGGTGACGAAGAGGCCCCCCGCAGCGGCAAAGAACGCGAGCGTGTCGTGGCGGCCGAGGGCCTCCCGCGCGTCGAGGCCGAGGCGGGCGGCGCGCACCGCCGTCCCGCCGTTCACCCGCGCTCCGGCCGCGCCCGAGCTGCCGTCGAGGCCGTCCGAGCCCGCGGCCAGCAGCGAAAGGTCGTCCCGACCCTCGAGACCCCGGGCCGCCCCGAGCGCGAGCTCGAGGCAGCGTCCGCCCCGGCCGTGCCGGGCCCCGAGTGCGACCACGGTTTCGCCCCCCGCCAGAAGGACCGAGCGCGGAGGAAGCCTGCGCGCCGCCCGCGCCAGCCGCGCTCCGGCCGCCCGCGCCTGGCCGGAGAGGCGCCCGCGGACCCGGACCACCCGAAGACCCAGACGACGCGCCTCCCGGGCCGCAGCGTCCAGGCCGGATCGGTTCGAGCCGACGACCCGCACGACGTCGCCGCGGCGGCCCCGCACCGTGGGTCCTGAGCCTACGACCGAGGCCCGGTCCCCGGGAACGTCGGAGAGAACGAGGGTGACCAGACGTGCCCGCGTCGCGCGGCCGAGCCGCCCGCCCTTGACCGCGGACAGAGACGTCCGCAGGCGGTTGAGCTCGAAGATCGAGGCCCCCGATCGCGCGAGTTCCCCTACTGCATGTTTCTTACGCGCCAGGGTAACGCCCTCCCGTGGCAGGGCGACGAGCGAAGACGCGCCGCCCGAGATGAGACACAAGATGACGTCCTCCCGACCGAAGCTTTCGAAGAAGCGCAGCGCCCGCCGCGCCGCCCTCACGCTCGAGGCGTCGGGCTCTGGATGGGCGGCGAAGGCGACGTCGCAGCCCTCGAGCCCCGTGGCCGGATGGCCTTTCGGGAGGATCGCGAGCGCCCGCACCGGCCCGAGCGTCCTCGCGCCCCGCGTCATGCGGGCCGCCGCCTTGCCCGCCGCGAAGATCCCGACGGACCTCGCAGCCCGAAGCGCCCGCCCGACGTTCGTGAGGGCGAGGGCCCGGCGCACGGCGGCCTCGGGATCGGCTCCCGCCAGGGCCGCGCGGTAGAGACGCTCGAGCAGTCGGCGGGGGGAATGATTCACGGCAGCCAGAGATTAGAATCATTTTAGGCGTCTTGGACGCCCCAGGAGGACCGAAGATGAAGAAGGCGTTTGCGGCAATTCTATTGGTTGCGATCGCGTCCCTCGGCCTGGCCGCCGACACGGCCAGCTGGACCGGATTCGTCACCGACAGCCACTGCGGGGAACGGGGTGCCAAGGCCGATCACGCATCCTGCGCGGTCAAGTGCGTCAAGGAAAAGGGCGCCAAATGGGCCCTGTGGGATCCCTCGACGAAGCAGCTGTACGAACTCACCAACGCCGCCGATGCGGAAAAGTTCGCGGGCCAGGACGTGACGGTCAAGGGAACGCTCGACCCGGACAAGAAGTCGATCGCCGTGACCTCCATGGCGCCGGCCACGAAGTAACTCGACAGCTCGTCCGGCCGCTGCCGCCGGCTGTGTGAGAATAGGGCCGCCAGACCGGAGGTTTTCCGGCCTGGCGGCTTTCTTTCATGAGCGCCAACCCGACCGCCGGAACGCTACCCCGCCCGGACGAACTCGCGCCCGGCGAGCACTACTGGGCGAAGGCCTCGAAAGACCTGCGCCACCGGCTCAACAAGGCGATTCCCCACGACCTCCTGAAGGAACTCCATCACAAGAGCCCGGTCCGCCACATGCTCATCGCGGCGCGGCAGGTCCTCCTGCTCGTCGCGGCCTCCGCCGTGGCATGGCGCTTCGAGGAGCCCTGGATCTGGCTCCCGGCGGCGCTCGTCTCGGGCTGGACCGTGTTCAACTTCACGGTCCTTCTGCACGAGGCCCTCCACCACGCCGTCTTCAACGGCCCGCACCCCCGCGGCGACCGGTTCCTGTCGCTCCTCTACGCCGTGCCGTCCGGAATCTCCGCCTCTCAATTCACGCGCTGGCACTTGACCCACCACGCCGAGCTCGGCGACGCCGAGGCCGATCCCAAGCGCCACTACCTCTCGCCGAGGATCAACCGCCCGTGGTTCAAGCTCCTCTATTTCACGCCTGCGCTCTTTCCCATCTACTTCCGCGCCGCGCGCAAGGAGACCGCGACCTATCCGCCCGCGCTCCAGAGGCGCATCGCGCGCGAGCGGGCCGTCACGATCCTGTTCCACGTCGGCGTCATGACGGCGGTCTACGCCCTGGGCGGCCTCGCCGTCCTCGGACGCGTGTACCTCGTTCCGGTCTTCCTCGTCTTCCCGATCGCTTTCGCCCTGAACCGCCTCGGCCAGCACTACGCGATCGACCCGAGCGACCCGGCCAAGTGGGGCTCGATCCTGAAGCCCTCGCGATTCTGGGAGTTCTGGTACCTCTCCTCCGCGTACCACCTCGAGCACCACTACTTCCCGGGCGTGCCGTTCTACAACCTGCGGCGCCTGCGCTTCGCGCTCCGGCCGTTTTTCGACGAGATCGGCTGGAAGCCGACGACTTACGGCCGTCTCTTCCGGGGCTGGATTTTCGAAAACAAGGCGCCCCACACCGACTGGCACCTGGCGGGGTAACTTCCGCCTCAGGGCGAGTCGGACCTCCGCGCCCCGGCCTCCTCCAGCATCACCTCGAGCCGCGCGACATCGCCCCGCTGCCTCGCCGTCTCGCCCGAGCGGGCGTAGACGAAGGTCCCGTCGCGATCGAGGAACGCGACCGTCGGAATGGAGCCGGAGTACAGGAGCGAGACGAGCACCTCCTGCTCGGCGGACGGGTTGTTCAGATCGACGACGAGAAATCGGGCCTTCGCGCCGTGCAGGGCGTAGAGCTTCACGAAGCGCTCGGCCTCCCGGTTGGTGTTGTAGCAGTGAGACGTCCCGAAAAAGACCGCCGTCGGACGATCCGACGCGATCTTCCCGTCCTCCAGGTTCGCGCCCCGGATCGGGAAAGCGTCGCTCGAGTCGTCGGTGAACGAGAGGCCGGGAGCCAGAGTCAACTGTGCCGCGCCGCCCGGACCGGGCGGGGCCACGCTCCACTATTCGGGTCCCGCTGGCCCGGACCCGCCCAAAGGCTTCATGCGACGCCGAGGAGGGCGATGATGCCGCCCGCGATTGCTGCCAAGATGCCCGGCCGAAAGCTCATGAACTCTCCATGTCTGAAATAGACGAGGCCTGGACGAAAGGTTCGGCGTTAACGTATTCCTCAGGTCGAGCGCCATGGACGAAACCGACGACATCAACCGGCTCATCCGGGAGCTGAACGCGGAGCGCCCCGGCTCGGGCGCGATCGCCGGCGAGACGGTGGAAGCCGTCCGGCTCGACCGCTGGCTCGAGGAGCTCGTGCGGCGGGCGGGCAGCGATCTGCTCCTCGTGGCCGGCGCGGCGCCGGCCCTTCGGATCGACGGGAGCGTGACGCCGCTGGCCGCGCCGCCGCTCTCGGGAGAAGAGATCGAGGAGGCGGTCCTTCCCGCCCTCGCATACCACGCCCGCACTCAATACCGCGAGCGGGGCATCGCCGACGGGTCGCACCGCGTGCGCGGCTTCGGCCGGTTCCGCGTCAACCTTCACCGCGAGCGTGGGCGCGCCGCCGCGACCGTGCGGGCTCTCCCGACGCAGCCGCCTCGCCTGGGCTCGCTCGGCCTGCCGCCCGGCGCGGACGGGCTGACGCGGCTGCCCCGCGGACTGGTTCTCGTGGGGGGGCCGACGGGCTCCGGCAAGACGACGACGCTGGCCGCGCTCGTCGAGGAGATCAACCGGCGCGACGCCCGGCACATCGTCACGATCGAGGACCCCGTCGAGTACGAGCACCCCCACCGTTCGAGCCTCGTGGAGCAGGTCGAAATCGGAGTGGACGCCCCGGACTTTCCGACCGCGCTGCGCGCAGCGCTGCGCCAGGCGCCGGACGTGATCGTCGTCGGCGAGATGCGCGACCCCGAGACCATGCGGATCGCTCTGGCGGCCGCCGAGACCGGCCACCTCGTCTTCTCGACCGTCCACACGACCGACGTCGCGTCCACGGTCTCGCGCGTGGCCGACTCCTTCCCGGCCGAGCGCCAGAACACGATCCGGCAGGAGCTTTCGATGTCGCTGGCGGCCGTGCTGACGCAGACGCTCCTGCCACGCAAGGCCGGCGGCCGGGCCGCGGCCGCGGAGCTTCTCTTCGTCAGCTACGGGGCCCGCCAGCATATCCGAAAGAACGCGCTCCAGCACCTCCACCAGGAGATCGCGATCACGCGCAAGCAGGGCTCGATCACGCTCGAGGAGTCGCTGGCCAGGCTCGCCCGCGACGGCGTCGTCGACCTCGAGGAAGCCCGCGCCCGTGCGGCGCATCCCGAAGAGTTCGAGAACTACCTCCGCGGCGCATAGCCGACGCGGAGGTATCCCGAGAAGCGCAGCGACGAGGGATCCCGCACTTGACGGGCCGAATGCCCCTAGACCTCTCGGCGGAAGAGCACCTTCGTCAGCACCCCGGCGACCAGCGTGAACGTGGCGAGAAAGACCCAGTCGGCGTAGACGGCCGCCGGGGTCTCGCCGCGCAGCAGGAGACTACGCAACGCCCGCAGGCCGTACGTCAGCGGGTCCGCCGCCGAGAGCTTCGCGAGCCACGGCGGATACGACTCGACCGGGTAGAGCGCCCCCGAAGGGAAGAAGAGCAGGACGTTGATGATGCCGAACATGCCGCGCAGCAGGCTCGCGCTGCGCGCGCGGGCGAAGAGGAGGAACCAGAGCGCGGCGATCGACGTGGACGTGAGGAAGACCGTGACGGCGGCCGCCGCCACGCTCGCGCCGCCGGCCATCGGCAGGGGCGTGATGAGCATGATCGCGGCGAGGACGAGCCCGCCGGCGAACGAGGCGACGACCGCCCCGGCGAGCACGTGGCCGGCGACGAGCGTCCCCGTCGTGATCGGCGTGACGAGGTAGCCCTCGTGATAGCCGTACATGCGGTCCTCGAGCACCTGCAGGCCGCCCGAGACCATCGAGCCCATGAAGATGGCCAGGCACACGACTGCCGGCCCCAGGTACGTCAGGTAGTCGAGGTAGGGATACGCCTCCAGGCGCACGGACGGGGCGGCCGGCGCCACGTCCCTGGACGCCGCGACTTCCTGCCAGACCTGCCGGAGCGCCGACTCGAGCGCCTCGAACGAGAAGCGATCCGTGTTGTCGCCGATGAACGACGGCGCGGGACCCGAGGGCGCGAGGCCGAAGGGGAGCACCCAGACGCCACGGAACTTTCCACGCCGCAGGCCCTCGAGCGCCGAGGCCCTGTCCGCCACGAACGTCGCCACGACGAGACGGCGGCCCGTCTCGAGCGCGAGGACGCCGCGCCGGCACTCGGCCGAGTAGGCGTTGCCCGCTTCGTCCACGACGGCCAGAGGCACGAGCTCGAGCTGGCGGTTCATCGCGTTGCCGAGAATGAGCAGGTACACGACCGGAAACACCATCGTCGAGACGACGAGCACGGGCTGGCGCCAGAGGGTCAGGAAAGCGCGCTGGCCGATCGCCAGGATCCCGAGGACCGCGAGCCCGACTCCGCGCGCCGGGGCCTTCTCCCGCGTCATGGCGCCGGCTGCGCCTCCCGGAGCGCCCGACCGGTGTAGGAAAAGAAGACGTCCTCCAGGGTCACCAGCGCGATCGTCAGGTGGACGATGTGGTAGCCCTCGATCTCGAGCAGGCGCGCGACGCGCCGGCCCGTCGCTTCTCCCGGCCTCGCGGCGAACGAGACCCGGGTCGGCGAGGCGAAGCGTACCTCGGTCGCGCCCTCGTCCGCGATGCCCCGGCGATCCTCCTCGGAGATGGCGCGGTCCGTCTCGAGGTCGACCCGCTCGCCCGTCGGCAGCCCCCGTTTCAGGGCCTCGGGCGAGTCCTCGCAGAGAACGCGGCCCCGGTCCAGGATCGCCACGCGATTGCAGAGGTGGTCCGCCTCCTCCATCGCGTGCGTCGTCAGGATGATCGCCAGCTCGGGGTCGTGGGCCTTCAGCTCGCCGAACATGTCCCAGATCGCCCGGCGGCTCTGCGGGTCCAGGCCCGTCGTCGGCTCGTCGAGAAAAAGGACGCGCGGCCGGTGCAGGACGCCGCGCGCGATCTCGAGACGGCGCCTCATGCCACCCGACAGGTGGCGCGCCACCTGGTCGCGGCGCTCCCACAGGCCGACCTGCTGGAGGCGGTGCTCGATCCGCTCGGAGAGCGTGCGGCCCGAGAGTCCGTACATCTTGCCCTGGATCGAGAGGTTCTCGCGCACCGTGAGGTTTTCGTCGGTCGTCTGCGCCTGGGACACCGTGCCGATCGCTCGCCGCACGGCCGCCTTCTCTCGGACGACGTCGTGTCCCTCGATGCGCGCCGTCCCAGCGGTCGGCGGCAGCAGCGTCGTCAGCATCGCGGATGAGCGTCGTCTTACCGGCGCCGTTGGGCCCGAGCAGGCCGTAGATCTCGCCGGGTTGGACGGAGAACGAAACCGCGTCGTCGGCGACGAAGTCGCCGAAGCGCCGGGTCAGTCGCTCGACCTCGATGGGCCGGGGCGAGCTCACGCCCTGGGAGGCCCGCTGCCCGCCTCGACGACGAAGGTCTGGCCGGAGACGACTCCACCGTTCAGGGGCTGGAGGCGCACCGAGAAGGTCTGCAGGTCGCGGCTTTGCAGCCCCCAGTTCTTGCGCGTCGCGAACTCCGACCGCGGCTTGATCGAGACGATCTTCGCCTGGAACCGGGCGTCGGGGCGCGCCTGGGGCCAGACCGTCACGCTCTTGCCGACGACGAACGACGAGAGCCGTTCCTCGGGAACCTCGACGCGCAGGTACGGCGCCTCGATCTGGAGCGTCACGATCGGCTGGCCCGGCTCGACCCACTCCCCCATCCGGTGGTGCCGCGTGAGCACGGTGCCGCCGGCGGGGGAATTGAGGACGCCTTCCTTCTCGAAGTGTCGGATCTTCTCGAGGCGCACCCGCAGCGCCTGCTCCTCGGCGTCGAGCTGCCCCTTCTCGGCCTCGCGGGCGCGGATGTCCGCAGCGATCGCCTCGCGCTGGTGCTGCAGAGTCTCCAGACTCGCGGACGCGCGAGACGCCCTCCTTGACGAGGCGCCCGATCCGCCGCTCGTCCGAGGAGACCGCGGCAAACTGCGCCCTCAGCTTCTCGATCTCCTCGAGGCGCGTCGCGTCGCGCGCCTTGACCTGGGAGATCTGCCGCTCGATGTCCGAGGCGTCCTCGGAGAGCCCCGGCTCATCGATGCGGGCGACTTCCTGGCCCGACCGCGATCGCCTCTCCCTCCTCGGGGACGCGCGTGGTCAGCCGCCCCCGCCTCGAGAAGGACAGGGCGAGGCTCTGCTCCTCCGCGACCGCGAGCAGGCGCAGGGGCTGGCCGCTGTCGTTCTCGCGGCGGACGAGCTCGCCGTAGCCCCACGCCCCGGCCACGGCAATACCCACCGCCAGGACGATCCAGAGGACCCGTTTCACCATCCCCAAGATTAAACCCGATTTCGGGCCCCGGATGGCCCCATTTGGAGCGTCCCGGCTCGCGACGGGCCTCTCAGCCGACAGCCAGCCGCCTCTCGACCGCGTCGAGCACGTCCTCGGCTCTGCCCGCAACGGCGAGGTCCAGGACCCCGGACGCCGGCGTCGCCTCGGGGTTGATCTCGGCCGTGAACGCTCCCCGCGCGCCGGCCTCCGTCACGAGCCCGGCGGCCGGATAGACGAGGGCCGAGGTGCCCGACGGCCAGGCAGACGTCGCAGTCGAGCGCGGCGTCGGCCGCGGCCAGGACGTCGGGATCGATCGGCTCGCCGAACCACACGACCCCGGGCCTCACGAGACCGCCGCAGTGGGGACAGCGCGGCGGAAGCTCGGGAAACGAGACCGTCTCGTCCGGCCAGCGCCGCGGCGACGCCGCGCACCGCTCCCAGCACGAGACCTCCCAGAGGGACCCGTGGAACCGGATCACGTTTTCGGTTCCCGCGCGCTCGTGAAGCCCGTCCACGTTCTGGGTGACGAGTCGAAAGGTCGGAAAGCGCCGGCTCCAGGCGGCGAGCACCTCGTGCGCGCGATTGGGCCGCGCGCGGGCCACGAGCTCCCGCCGCCACGCGTACCACTCCCAGACGAGCTTCGGGTCGCGGGCGAAGGCCTCGGGGGTCGCCAGCTCCTCGGGACGAAATTGTCGCCAGAGGCCGCCCGGGCCCCGAAACGTCGGGATCCCGCTCGCGGCCGAGACCCCGGCCCCGGTCACGACCGTCAGGCGCGCGGCCCGGCCGATGCGGCCGGCGAGCAGTGCGATTGCATCATCCCGGGCCATGGACCTCGATGATAAGTTTGCGCTCGCCCGGCGGCCGGATCGCAGGGCGGAGAAGCGGAGACGAAAACGCTCATGTCGAACCCAGTTCCCATCACCGTCGCCCGCGGCGACGGCATCGGCCCCGAGATCATGGCCGCGACGCTCCACATCCTGAAGGAGGCCGGCGCGCGCCTCGACATCGAGAAGATCGAGATCGGCGAGAAGGTCTACCTCGCCGGCAACACCGCCGGCATCGACCCGTCGGCCTGGGAGTCGCTGCGGCGCACCCAAGGTCTTCCTCAAGGCGCCGATCACCACGCCCCAGGGCGGCGGCTTCAAGAGCCTGAACGTCACGACCCGCAAGACGCTCGGCCTCTACGCCAACGTGCGGCCGTGCGTGTCCTACCATCCGTTCGTCGACACCAAGCACCCCGTCATGGACGTCGTCATCGTCCGCGAGAACGAGGAGGACCTCTACGCCGGCATCGAGTACCAGCTGACGCCCGACGTCTACCAGTGCCTCAAGCTCATCACGCGGCCCGGCTCGCGAGAAGATCGTCCGCTACGCCTTCGAGTACGCGCGCCGCAACAACCGCAAGAAGGTCACCTGCTTCACCAAAGACAACATCATGAAGATGACCGACGGCCTGTTCCACAAGGTCTTCGACGAGATCGGCGAGCGAGTACCCCGACATCGAGAAGGAGCACTGGATCGTCGACATCGGCGCGGCCAAGCTGGCCGACACGCCCGAGGCCTTCGACGTCATCGTCATGCCGAACCTCTACGGCGACATCCTCTCCGACGTCGCGGCGCAGATCGCCGGCTCGGTCGGGCTGGCCGGCTCGGCCAACATCGGCGACACGTGCGCGATGTTCGAGGCCATCCACGGCTCGGCGCCGCGGCGCGCCGGGCAGAACCTCGCCAACCCCTCGGGCCTGCTGCTGGGCGCGGTGATGATGCTGGTCCACATCGAGCAGCCCGAGGTCGCCGAGCGCGTCCACAACGCCTGGCTCGCGACGATCGAGGACGGCATCCACACCTACGACATCTTCAAGGAAGGCGTCAGCACGCCAGAAGGTCGGCACGAAGGAGTTCGCCGAGGCCGTCGTCGCGCGCCTCGGCAAGAAGCCCCAGAAGCTCAAGGCGGTCGGCTACGGCGCCGCGCCGCAAGCCCAGCACGTCGCGGCCGCCGCGCCCGGCGCGGCCGATGCCGAAGCAGGAGACCGTCGGCGTCGACGTCTACGTCGGCTGGACGCAGCCCCGACAGCGACGCCCTCGCCGCAAAGCTCCAGCCGCTCGCCGGCCCGGAGTTCGAGCTCCACATGCTGACCTCGCGCGGCATCAAGGTCTGGCCGGACGGCCAGCCGGAGACGTCTCCGCGCCGACGAGTGCCGCTGCCGGTTCCTGGGCGCGGGCGGCGGCCGCGTCGCCCACGCGGACATCGTCGCGCTGCTGTCGCGCATCGGCGGGCGCGGGCATCGAGTTCGTCAAGACCGAGAACCTGACCGACTTCGACGGCGAGCGGGGCTACTCGCTCGGCCAGGGGGAGTAGGCGCATGGCGGAGCGCGGCGCGGAGACACCGCTCGTCGGCATCCTGATGGGGTCCAAGTCCGACTGGGAGACGATGCGCCACGTCTCGGAGACGCTCGCGAAGTTCGGCGTGGCGAGCGAGAGCCGCGTGCTGTCGGCGCACCGCACGCCGAAGGAGACGGCCGAGTACGTCACCTCCGCCGCGGGCCGCGGCATCGAGGTCCTCGTCGCCGGCGCCGGCGGCGCGGCGCACCTGGCCGGAGTGGCGGCCGCGCACACGACGCTGCCCGTCCTCGGCGTCCCGATGGAAAGCGCCTCGCTCAAGGGTCTCGATTCGCTGCTCTCGACCGTGCAGATGCCCGGCGGCATCCCGGTCGCGACCTTCGCGATCGGAAAGCCGGGAGCGGTCAACGCCGCGCTCTTCGCCGTCGCCGTCCTCGCGGGCAAGCGCCCGGAGCTCGGAAAGAAGCTCGCGGAGTTCCGGGCCGAGCAGGCGGCGAAGGTCCTGCAGGAGACGCTGCCGTAGCCGGCGGGCCCCTCGCCCTCGTCGGACTGCTGCTCGGCGCCGCCGCGGCGTCGGGCTTGCGGCTCTACGCGACCGTCGCGGTGCTCGGGTTTCTCGGCCGCTCCGGCGTCGTCGCCCTGCCGGGCGGCCTCTCGGTCCTCGCCCGCGAGTGGGTGATCGTCGTCGCCGCGGCGCTCTATCTGGTCGAATTCCTCGCCGACAAGATCCCGTTCGTTGATTCCGTCTGGGACCTGGCCCACACGTTTCTTCGCGTGCCGGCCGCCGCGTTGCTCGCCTGGGCGGCGCTCGTGGACGTCCCCGAAGAGTGGCGCATCGTCGCGGCGCTCGTCTGCGGCGGCGTCGCGCTCTCGGCCCACGGCCTGAAGGCGGGCGCGCGCGCGGCACTCAACACGAGCCCGGAGCCGGTGACCAACTGGATCGCGTCGCTCGCCGAGGACGGGCTGACCGGTCTCCTTCTCTTTCTCGCCGTCCGGCATCCCCTGGCGGCGGCACTCGCGGCCGGGGCCGTGGTGGCCCTCGCCATCGCGGCAAGCGCCTGGGTCTGGCGGGTCCTGCGCCGGCTTTTCGCCGGCCGACGCACGGCGCCGGTCTGACCGCCCCTCCCGGACTGTTCTAAGATAAGTCGTCGGCACAGCCCCGGCGTAGGAGGCGCCCTGATGGAGCTCGAAGAGTACTCGGAGGAAGAACTGCTCGAAGCCGGCCGCGAGGCCGTCAAGCGGGAGCAGTGGTCGCGCGCCAAGGAATTTCTGTCCGCCTACGTGGATCGCCACACCGCGCGCGGGGAGACCGTGCCGGCCTCCGGCCTGGCGAGCTACGCCCTCTGCCTCGCTCACCAAAAGGAGCAGCGCAAGGCCCTCGAACTCTGCAAGAAAGCGCAGCACGCGGACCCGCGCAACCCCCACATCTACTGGTGCCTCACGCAGATCCACCTGATCGGGAAGTCGCGCAAGGAGGCCATCGACACCGTCGAGCGCGGCCTGCGCGCGGCTCCCGACAACTTCCTGCTGCTCCGGATGCGCAAGCGACTCGGCGTGCGCCAGGCGCCTCCCCTGCCTTTTCTCGATCGCCGGCACGCGTTGAACGTTCGCCTGGGAAAGATCATCCACAAGCTCAAAGGCTCGACCGCCGCGGTCCTGCCCGCCTGACACCGGCACGCCGGCGCTTTCGCGCCTCTTTCCGGAGTGTCTGGTTTCGACTGCTTCCCGGCCGGAAGCGTTCATGTTTCGTTCATCGAGAAAGCGGGAGGCTCTCCTGAAGAGAAAGGGGAAACAACCCATGCCGCTCTCCCTAAACTGCATGCATCGGATCCTTGCCCTCGCCGCGATGGTGTTCCTCCTCCCGGCGTCACTCGCCCTGGCCGCCAAGAGCAAGGCCCCGAAACTGGACCTCAACACCGCCTCGCAGCAGGAGCTCGAGGCGCTGCCCGGCGTCGGCGAGGCGACCGCGAAAAAGATCATCGCCGGCCGCCCCTACTCCTCGGTCGCGGATCTCTCGAAAGCCGGAGTCCCGGCGGCCACGATCGACAAGATTTCGCCGCTCGTGACCGTCTCGAAGCCGAAGAAGGCCTCGAAGTCCGAGGAGAAGGCAGCCGCGCCCGAGAAGCCGGCGAAGGCCGCGAATGCCGCCGCTCCCGAAAAGCCCGCGGCGGCCGAAAAGTCCTCGAAGGCGGAAAAGCCCGCCACGGCAGCCGCCTCCGCCCCCGTTGACCTCAACACGGCCTCCGAGAAGGACCTCGAGGCGCTGCCCGGCGTCGGCCCGGCCACGGCGAAGAAGATCGTCGCGGGTCGCCCCTACGCGTCGGTCTCGGACCTCTCCAAGGCGGGTGTCTCCGCCAGCACGATCTCCAAGATCTCTCCGCTCGTCGTCGCCGGCGGGAAGACCGCCGCGAAGGCGGCACCGGCTTCCGCGCCCTCCGCCGCCGCGTCGGCACCGGCACCGGGCCCGGCCCAAAAGGTGCAGCCGAAGGCCCCGGAGGCCGCGACCGGAGCCTCTGCGGTCCGCAGCGCACCGGCCAGGGGGATGGTCTGGGTCAACACCGCGACCAAGGTCTATCACTTCGAGGGAGACCAGTGGTACGGCAAGACCAAGGAAGGCAAGTACATGACCGAGCAGGACGCGATCAAGGCGGGCTATCGCGCCTCCAAGGAAGCCGCGCCGAAGCAGTAAGCCTGCTTCCGGGCCGCGCTCGAGGAGGGTGCGGCCCCTTCTTTCGGAGCCCGTTCCTCAGAGCCCTATTCGTGGGACCCTCAGCGGCTCCCGACAACGAAAACCGGCGGGATCGCTCCCGCCGGCGCGCACTCGAATGCCCCCGGGCCTTACGGCTTCTCTGCCTTGATGTTGAGCAGCCGCGTCGGCTGGCCCTGGTAGTTCTCGACTTCGATCTTGCCGGTCGCCTTGTCGATGGAGGCCATGCCCATTCCGATGACCTTGCCCTCGCCCTTGCCGTCCTTGCCGAAACGCATCTCGACGACACCGAGGTCGTACCTGTTCCTCGTGCCCCCGGAGACCGCGGCCCCGAACGTCATCGGGCGGTTCGTCGCGAGGACGATCTGGCGCGTGCCGTCGGGCAGCGTATTCTCGCGGGCAAAGAAGAGAGCATAGGCGAGCGTGCCCTCCGTCATGACGAACCCGACCTGCGGCATCTGGCTCATGTCCGCCACCATCTGCTCGTTGCCTTCGGTCTTCAGGATGTCGATCAGCGCGGTGCGCTCGGCGTCCGAGGACCAGCGATAGATACCGATGGTGACGGTCGTCCCGCCCCCGCCCCCAAGCATGTTGAGGGCCCAGGCCGTGTAGTAGGCGATGATCGGCGGCCCGCCCTTGGTCGCCGGAGCGGCCGAGGCGGTCGAAGAGGGGGCCGAAGCGCTCGTGGATGAGGAGGAACAACCGGAAAGAGCGGCGAGGAGTCCGAGGGTCACGGTGACGACGACCAGGTTCTTGCGCATGCGATGCTCCTTGTTCTTTCGAAACGGCCGGACGGGGCCGATGGCGGATAACTCTATAACGCCTGCACGGGGCCCGAGTATCGGCCGGCCCGCCGAGCGGCTAGACTGGGGCCGGATGCGGCGAAAAACCAGAGGGGCGATCCTCGGCGTGGCCCTGGCGGCGGCCCTCTGGGCCGGCTGCCGCTCCGTCACCCTGCAGCCCCTCGTTCTGCCCCGCGTCGATCTCGAGCGTTTCATGGGTGACTGGTACGTCATTGCCAACATCCCGACGCCCTTCGTGAAGAACGCATACAACGCCGTCCAGAACTACCAGTTGAACGCCGACGGCACCATCGCGACGACTTTCACGTTCAACGAGGGCGGCTTCGATGGAAAGAGTCGGACCTTCCGCCCGAAAGCTTACGTGCGTGAGGGAACATCCAACGCGGAGTGGGGCATGCAGTTCGGGCCGATCCGCGCCGAGTACCTGATTGCGTACTTGAACCCGGAGTACACGGAGACGGTCATCGCCCGCAGCAACCGCGACTTCGTCTGGATAATGGCCCGCACTCCGGTGATCCCCGAGGCCGACTACGACCGCCTCGTCGAGCAGATCGCCGGGTGGGGCTACGACACGGAGAAGCTGGAGCGCGTTCCCCAGCACTGGTAAGGCCGGCCCCCCGGGGAGAAAATTGTCGGTCGCGATCCGGGAGGGCCGTGCCATGATCGCCTTCCGAATGAGACCGACACGCGTGTTCGGACCCTCCCGTGGCTGAACCCGCGCGCCCGGGATCCCTTCGGGCGTTTCTCTCCCGCTGGCCCGAAGTCGTCGTCGGACATCCGTGGCTCATCGTCCTTTTCTGGCTGGCGATCGCCGCCCTCCTCGTCCCGGGAGCACGAAAGATCGAGAACCGGCTCGAAGTCGCGGCGCGAATGCCGTCCGAGCAGGCTCAAGCCGTCCACGACGACCTCCAGCGCAGGTTTCGATCTCCGTTTACTGACCGGGTGCTCC
The DNA here is from genome assembly GCA_963724465.1 of uncultured Acidobacteriota bacterium. Taxonomy (GTDB): domain Bacteria; phylum Acidobacteriota; class Thermoanaerobaculia; order UBA5066; family Gp7-AA6; genus DAHUXD01. Next base: position 316,475 of record CAVRUT010000003.1, read on the forward strand.
TCGTGGTCGAAGGGGTCCCCGTGCCGAGCGTTCCCGAAGGGCGGGAGGCCCTCGAGACGATCGTGCGCGCACTGCGCAAGGTCCCCGGCGTCGCTGGAACGCTGTCCAACCTGGACACACGCGACCCCCTCTTCGCGGGCAAGGACAGCGGCTTTCTCGTCATCGTGGGCCTGGACTCCGGCGGCCGCCCCGTCGAGGACCTCCTGCCGAGCCTCCGTGAAACGACGAACGGCTTGAGCGCGCAACTGCGCCCGGCGTACCCGAAGGTGTGGCTCGGGTGGACCGGCGAAGTGCCCTTGAACTTCGACCTGCGCATCGCCAGCGCCGCCGACGCGCGCTCCGCGGAGTTGAGGGTCCTGCCCGTGACGCTCCTTCTGCTGCTGCTCGCCTTCGGGGGCGCTCGCAGCCATCCTGCCTCTCGGCGTGGGCGTCCTCTCGATCGTGCTCTCTCTGGGCGTCGCGGCATGGCTCGCGCGGTTCTTCCCGATCTCGATCCTGATCCAGACGATCGCCTCCATGATCGGCCTCGGCCTCGGCATCGACTACGCGCTCCTGACGGTCAGCCGTTTTCGCGAGGCGCTCTCGACCGGACGCGGAAGCGGCCCCGCGGCCGAGGAAACCGCGCGGCGCGCCGGGTGGACGATTCTGCTGTCGGCATTTCCGGTGACGATCGGGTTCGCCGCGCTCCTGACGATCCCCCTGTCGGAGCAGCGCTCGGTCGGACTGGCCGGCCTGCTCGTGACGCTCTTCGGCGTGCTCCTGTCGGCGACGCTCCTGCCGGCGCTGCTCTCCCTGATCGGCTGGCGCATCGACGCGCTCCGCATTCGCCGGCCTCATCCGGCGCGGGCCGCGTCGGGCTCGGAGGCCTGGCGGCGCTGGGGCCATCGCGTCACCGCGCGGCCCGTGCTCGCCCTCGTCCTCGCGAGCGCGCCGCTTCTCCTGCTGGCCGCGCAATGGCGGCGCCTGGGCACGGCGACGCCGCTCGGCGACTGGCTCCCCAAAGGCTCGGAGTCGGTGCGCGCCTATCACCAGCTCGAGGCGATGGGCCGCTCGAACCTCATCCACTCGCTGCGGGTCGTCCTCGACTTTCCCCCAGGCGTCCAGCTCGACAGCGAGGAGGGCTGGGCCGCGGCCGCGCGGCTCTTCGACAGGCTGCGCCGGGACGGCCGATTCGAGCGGGTCCAGTGCCTTCCGGCGATCTTAGATCGGCCCGACGGCCTCCGATTCCTGCCCCTCGTATCGCCGGCGGTCCGCCGGACGCTCGAGGCGAGCGACGGGAGCGCCACGCTCTTCGAGTCCATCCCGGCCGCGCGCCTCTCCCCGCGCGACCAGGTCAACCTCGCTCGCGAGCTGCGCACCTGGAATGCTGCCGAGATCACCGGCCTGCCGGGTGTGAAGATGAGCGTCGGAGGACGGCCGGCCTTCGACGCCGACTACGAGGACATCGTCGCGCGCCACTTCCGCCGGGTCGTCGTCCTGGTGGTGGTCTGCACCTTCCTCGCGCTCTTCGCCGGGTTCCGTTCGTTGCTCGTCGCACTCAAGGCGGTGCTTCTCAACCTGCTCTCGGTGGGAGCCGCCTTCGGCGCCCTCGTGCTCGTCTTCCAGGAGGGCCATGGCGCGCGCTGGCTCGGCCTGGCCGGGCCGACGGGAAGCGTTTTCCCGATCATCCCGGTGCTCGTCTTCTGCATCGTCTTCGGCCTTTCGATGGACTACGAGGTCATCCTCGTGGCCCGCGTGGCCGAGGCCCGACGCAGCGGCCTCGGAGAAACCGACGCCATCGCCGAGGGCCTGGCGCGAACGGCAACCGTCATCACGAGCGCCGCTGCGATCATGATCGTCGTCTTCGCGGGCTTCGCGCTCGGCAACTTCCTGCCCGTCAAGATGCTCGGCTTCGCCCTCTCGGTCGCGGTCCTGATCGATGCCATCGCCGTGCGCATGGTCATCGGGCCCGCCCTGCTCCGCCTGGCCGGTCGCTGGAACTGGTGGCCAGGCGGCCTCAGGTAGCGGCCCGACGACCGGGCACCGGAAGAGATCTCGGTGTCAGAGAGGGGTCACGAAGCCCGGCCGTTCCGCGCTACGCCCGCCGGCCTCGCACCGTCAGAACGGGACAGGGCGCGGTCGCCACGATCCGCGCCGCGACGCTGCCGATCAGCGCCCCGGCCACGCCCGTGCGCCCGTGCGTCCCGACCACGATGAGGTCGGCCCTCTGCGACCGCGCCGCGCGGGCGACGGCATCGTGCGCCGGCGTGCCGGACAGCAGGAGCGACTTCGCGCGGACCCCCGCCTTGCGGGCACGCGCGACGAGCGCCGTCAAGCGCCTCTGCGCGTCGGCGCGGATCTCGGCTTCCATCTCCCGGTAGGCCCATCGCACGCTCTGCGCCTGCGCGAGAGAAGGGACGACGTGGACGATGAGCACCCGCGCGCCGGCCGACTTTGCGAGCGAGAGGCCTCGCTTCCAGGCGGCTCCGGAGGTCGGCGAGAAATCCGTCGCGAGCAGAATGTGGCGGAAGGGCTTCATGTGCCTCCTTTCCTCCGAGGCCTCCGATCTGTCCCGGCCCGCCCCGGTGGTGCAGGACAGAGACTAGCTCTTGCGCAGCTTCGCGATCCAGTCCCGCCCGTGAATGGGCTTCAGGAAAGGCCTTCGTTCTGTTCGAACCGCGCGAGCGAGCCGAGGAAGCCCTCGGCGTCCGCGAGATTCCTTCCGGCGAGGTCGCGCATGAGGCGCTGCAGGAGCGGAGAGCGCTCCATCCGGTCCGCGAAGCGGCGCGACACCCACACCGCCGCGGCGAGAACGGCGAGGCCGAAGAGCACGTTGGCGACGAGCCAGCCGGCGCTGAACACGGCGTAGGCGTCCACGTCGAGAAACCCCTTCAAGCCCACGATCAGGAGCGGCGTCCAGGCGAGCGCCGCCAGAGCGAGCGTCCACAGCGTCGCGCGGATCCGCCTGACCCGGATCGATTCGAGCCGCTTCTGGATCCCGAGGATCGGCGCCGCGTAGTCCACGCTCCGGATCGCCAGACGCAGGCGCACGAGGGCGATGACGAGGGCGATCGCGCACACATCGAGAGCTGCCGCCGGGATCCAGAAACGCGGCTCCCCGATGTGGTCCGCGATGAACGAGCCGAGCCACAACAGAGGAAGGAGACCGACGAGGAGCTCGACAAGCAGCCCCCGGGACATTCGCCTGATCGCGAGCTCGGCCCTGCCGAGGACGGATTCCTTCAACACGCGGGCGTTGAGCCGGAGGCTCGCGTCGAGCTTCCTGTCCTGCTCCTCCCAGCGCCGCTTCAGATCATCGAGTTCCATGATCGCCCTCCTATCTCAGTTCGTTCGAGCCAGATCGTGCCGGAGCCTCTGCTTGATCCGGCCCAACTTCGTGCCGACGTTCGATTCCGAGATGCCGAGCACCTCGGCGATCGTGTCGTAGCGGTTCCCGTCCAGGTAGAGAAGGACGAGCGCGCGCTCGAGCTCGTTCAGATCACCGATGAGCCGATGGAGCAATCGCAGTTCGTCCCTGGCGGGTCCGGCTTCGGGTGCGCCGGCGGCAACTTCAAGAAGGGCTTCTCCCGCCGGCACGGTGTGTCGCCTTCGCAGGGACTCCCGGCGGTAGAAGGAAATGGCGACGTTCAGGGCAATCCGGTACATCCAGGTCAAGAAGCGGTAGCGATCGTCGTACCGGTCGAAAGAGCGCCAGAGCTGGACCGCCATCTCCTGAACGAGGTCGCGCCTGTCCTCCGCGTTGCGGCAGTAGGCGCCGGCGACCTTGTGGAGGATCTTCCGGTGCTCCTCGAGCAGCCCGACGAACCGCTCCTCCCGCGCGGGTTGCGGCATCGGCCCCCATCTTTTCACCACGGCGCTCGTCATTTCTGCCTCATCCCATGATTCGCGCCGCGGACGGGAAAATCACACCTTCGGCCCCGTCTCCCTCCCGTTTTCTGCGCATCGCGCCGGGTCGCGAGGACTGGCCCCGCGCGAGCTGTCGAGTCCCCTGACGACGAGCGCTCTGCCGATCTTTCGATCCGGTTGGCTCTCGACACCCGGCCGCCCCTCGACTAGGTTGGAAACGATGAGCCGGCGAATGGACGGTGCAGGCAATCCCGCGCCGGACTGGCACGCCCGCGCCTCTGAGAACGTGGCCCGGGAGCTGCGAACGGACGCGGAGACGGGCCTGAGGGTCGAGGACCTCCCCCCCGCTTCTCAAACGACCGGTTCCGAGGCCTCGGCCTCGCGGCGGATCTGGCGGATTCTCTGGACGCAGCTCAAAGGCGGGGTGATCGTGGTCCTGCTCGTCGCCAGCGTCGCCTCCCTTCTCCTCGGACACACCAGCGACGCCCTGGCGATCGTGGCATCGGTCGCCTTTTCGGTCGCGTTCGGATTCGCTACCGACTGGCGGGCCGAGAGGGCGCTCGAGGCTCTGCGCACGCTTTCGGCGCCGACCGCGCGAGTGCTCCGAGGCGGGCTCGAAAGCGAGGTCCGGACCGACGACGTGCGCCGTGGAGACCTCCTGATTCTCTCGGCCGGGCAGATCGTCGCTGCGGACGGGCGGCTCGCGGCCGTGCGCGATCTGCAGATCGACGAGTCGGCCCTCACCGGCGAGAGCGTGCCCGTGACGAAGACGCTGGACCCGATCGCGAGCACGGCACCCCTGCCCGAGCGCACCAACATGGCCTACGCCGGAACGACTGTCCTGAGCGGCTGGGGGCGGCTGATCGTGACCGAAGCGCCGGGAGACACGGAGCTCTCCCGCATCGGCGCACTTGTCGCCAGGCAGCAGAGGGAGCCGACCCCGCTCGAACAACGCGCCGAGCAGCTCGGCCGCCGGCTCGCCGGCGTGGCGATCGCCCTTTCCGCGGTCGTCGCGCTGCTCGGAATCCTGAGGGGCCGTTCGGTCTGGATGATGCTGGAGACGGGCGGCATCCTCGCCATCGCGGCCATCCCGGAAGGGCTTCCCGCGGTAACGACTGTCGCCCTTGCCGTGGGCGTGCGCCGGATGGCGCGGGCGCACAGCCTGGTGCGGCGCCTCGCGTCGGTGGAGACGCTCGGCTGCACGTCGGTCATCTGCACCGACAAGACCGGAACGCTGACGGAGAACGTCATGCGCGTGACGCGCGTCTGGCTCTACGGAGCGCGAGCTCGAAGTGACCGGCTCGGGATACTCGCCGGACGGAGAGTTCCTCGAGCACGGGCATGCCGTCGCCGCCCACGGTGACCCAGGGCTTCGGCGCCTGCTCGAGATCGCCGCGTTGTGCAACGACGCCCGGTTGGAGGACCACGACGGGTGGCACATCCACGGCTCCTCGACGGAGGGTGCCCTGCTCGCCCTCTCCCGCAAGGGCGGCGGCGACGCCGCGGCACCCTCGGAGCGCTTCGAACGCCTTCACGAGATCGCCTTCACCTCCGCCCGGAAGCGCATGGCGGTCGTGGTCCGGGACGCCGCAGGGGGACTCTGGATGTTCGTCAAGGGCTCTCCCGAAGCCCTCCTCCCGCTCTGCTCCCGGGTGCTCGACTCGGCGGGTCGCGAGCGGCCGCTCGGCTCCGAGGAGCGATCTCGCCTCCTGGCGCGCTCGCACGAGATCGGGGAAAGCGGCCACCGCGTCCTCGCTTTCGCCTTCCGAAGCCTCGAGTTACCCGGGGCGCCGGAACCCGCGGAAGTGGACCTCACCTGGGTCGGCCTGGCGGGCCTCGACGACCCCCCGCGCGCGGGCGTTCGCGAGGCCATCGCGCAGCTGCGCGGCGCCGGGATCCGGACCGTCATGGTCACGGGCGACCAGAAAGGGACCGCGATGGCCGTGGCCAGGGAGCTCGAGATCGCCGGCTCGGGCGACCTCTGCGTCGATTCCGGCGAGCTCGCCGAGCTCGTCCGCGAGCGGCGATGGGAAGACCTGCGCCACACGGCCGTCTTCGCTCGAGTCTCGCCCGAGGACAAGCTTTCCATCGTCCGCGCGCTCAAGGCGGCGGGTCATGTCGTCGCAATGACGGGCGACGGCATCAACGACGCGCCCGCGCTCAAGGCCGCCGACATCGGCATCGCGATCGGCCGCCGCGCCGCCGATGTGGCCCGCGAGGCCTCCGACCTCGTCGTCACGACCGGCGACTACGGCACCCTGCCGACCGCCGTCGCCGAGGGGCGGCAGATCTACGCGAACATCCGCCGCTCCGTCCACTTCCTGCTTCTCTGCAGTTTCTCGACGATCGGCGTCATGCTCGCTTCTGTCGTCGCGAACCTGCCGCTTCCGATGAGCCCGCTCCAGGTCCTCTGGCTGAATCTCGTCGTTGCACATCTTTCCCGCCATCGCTCTGGTCGTCATGCCTGGCGAGGCTGACCTGCTCCAGCCGGCCGCCACGCGACTCCCGCGAGCCGCTGCTGACGTGGCGGGCGACCGGCCTGATCGCGCTGCGCAGCTGCGTCGTCGCAGCCGCGGTGCTGTGGCTCTTCACGGCTGGGAGCAACCGGGAAGAGGAATTGCGGAGTCAGACGCTCACGATGGCGACGCTCGCTCTCGCGCTGCTCGCCCAGACGCTCCCGGCACTTTCCGAGCACAGGCCGTTCTGGACGATGACGCGGAGCTTGACGCCGCCCTTCTGGCTCGCCCTTTCCGGGGGCCTCGCGCTGCAGGCCCTCGCCGTCTTCTGGCCCCCGCTTGCCTCCCTTCTTCCCACGGCGCGGCTCTCTCTGACGGACTGGCTTCACGTTTTCGGGATGTCGGTTCTCGCCCTCGCGGTCGTCGAAGCGGGAAAAGCGCTCACGCCGGACGAGCGACCAGCGGCGGTTTAGGTTGCCGATGAGGTGCTCGGGGGCCTGAAGGAGGAGGAAACGGTCGTCCTCCATCCGAGCGAGCGGATCGAGGACGGCGTTCGCGTGCCCGCGACCGGATAGGGACGCACGGCGGCCGGGTTGATGCAAGCGCACCATTCGGGAGCGGCGGCTCCGCGGGTAGGCTCCTCGGCGTGGAGCCCATGAAGGTCCTCGTCGGCGTCGATTTCTCCAAGGCCTCCGACGTGGCCGTGCGGGAGGTCGGCCCAAAGGCCGTGGCCGCCCGTGCACGCTCGTTCGCCTCGTCGCGGTCGTCGAGCCGCTCGACTTCGCCGCTAGCGGGGTCTTCGTCGAACGGTACGTGAAGAGCGAGACAGACGAGGCGCAGGAGCGGATCCTGAGCCTCGCCGAGGCCCTGCGAAAACGCGGCCTGACCGTCTCCACGATCCTCGCTCCGGGCTCGCCGCGAACCGAGCTCGCGGAGCAGGCGAAGGAATGGAAGGCGGACCTCGTGGTCGTGGGCTCCCGCGGCCGGGGGGCGCTCAAGCGCGCCGTGCTCGGAAGCGTCGCCCAGGCCGCCGTCCGGCGCTGTCCCTGCTCGGTCGAGATCGTGCGGCCGCGACGCAAGAAGAGCGAGCAGGCCGCCTTCTCGATCCTTCTCGCAACCGACGGGTCGGAGCCGTCCCTCGACGCCGCCCGCTCGGTCGCCCGACGTCCGTGGCCGACCGGAACCCGAGTCCGGGTCGTGTGCGTCAGCCGCGGCGCGCCGGCGCTGAAGGAGGGATGGGCCATTTCGACGGCGGCCGGACGCCGCATTGCGGCCGAGATCCAGGAGGGCGCGGCGCGGGCGGCCTCGGCGACGGCCGCCCTCCTCCAGGGCACCGGGCTTTCCGTCTCCGAGGAGGTCCACAAAGGAGACGCCCGCGAGCGGCTCATCGAGCAGTGCCGGACGGGCGACGTGGACCTGCTCGTCGTGGGCTCCCACGGGCGCCACGGGCTCGACCGGATGCTCGGAAGCGTGTCCGGGCACGTGGCGATCCACGCGCCGTGCTCGGTCGAGGTGATCCGGGCCGCCGCAGACAGCGGTCCGCGGTAACTCGGACGGAGGACGGCTCGCGCGGCCCGCCCCGTGGTCCGAGAAATCCGCGTGGATTCACTCGGATTTGCGGCGAGAACAGTCAGACAGCGAGGGTGTTCGAGCTAAAGTCCCCCATCTCGTCCCGAGGCGGAACCTTTGAGACGAAGGCGCCGTCGCGCTTCTTTCCGATCGGAACTCTCCTGGTTTTGGGGCGCGCTCCTTGAAGCGATCGGGCTGATGCGTTCGCACTATCCGGGCTCCCCGGCCGAGCGGTAGCCTGTGACGGTGAGCGGGATCCGGAGCCCGGCAGCGCAAACGATCGAGAAACCGCGGCAGTTTCCCGTCACGCCGAACCTGCTCGACTACGAGGCGACGTGCGCGTCGTTTTCCTGGGATGCGGCACGCTCCGAGCTCGCCGGACTTCCCGGCGGCCGCGGGCTCAACATCGCCTACGAGGCCGTCGATCGGCACGCGCGGGGCCCGGCCGCGACGGCCTCGCCCTGCGTTTTCTCGGCAAAGACGGCGGCGTCCGCTACTTCACGTACGGGGACCTCGCCAACTGGACCGACCGCTTCGCGGCGGCCCTGCGCCGCCTCGGCGTGCAGCGCGGGGACCGTGTCTTCGCCCTCGCCGGCCGGATCCCGGAGCTCTACGTCGCGGCGCTCGGAACGCTGAAGGCCGGCGGCGTCTTTTGCCCCCTCTTCTCGGCTTTTGGTCCGGAGCCGATTCGCCAGCGGCTTTCTCTCGGCGACGCAAAGGTCCTGGTGACGACCGATCTCCTGTACGCCAAGAAGGTGGCCGCGCTCCGCGCCGCGCTTCCCCGGCTCGAGCACGTCCTGCTCGTCGGCTCCGAGGGCGCCGTGATCGCGGTCTCGGGCACAATGGATCTCGGAGCGCTTCTCGCCGCCGAAAAGCCGGGCTTCGCCATCGCGGAGACGGCCCGGAGAACATGGCCCTGCTCCACTTCACCAGCGGCACGACCGGAAAGCCGAAGGGCGCCATCCACGTTCACGAGGCCGTCGTCGTTCATCACATGACGGGCACCTTCGCCCTGGACTTCCACGCGGAGGACATCTTCTGGTGCACGGCCGATCCCGGCTGGGTCACGGGAACTTCCTACGGGATCATCGCTCCCCTCACGCACGGCATCACGAGCATCGTCGACGAGGCGGACTTCGACGCCGAGCGGTGGTACGAAATCCTCGAACGGGAACGGGTCACCGTCTGGTACACGGCGCCCACGGCCGTTCGGATGCTCATGAAGGCCGGGCCGGAGCCGGCTCGCCGGCGAGAATCTTTCGCGGCTCCGGTTCATCGGCAGCGTCGGCGAACCGCTCAACCCGGAGGCGGTCCTGTGGGGAAACGAAGTCCTCGGTCTCCCGATCCACGACAACTGGTGGCAGACCGAGACGGGCGGTATCATGATCGACGATGACGCCGCTGCGACATCAAGCCCGGCGATGGGCGGCCGCTGCCGGCGTGGAGGCGGCCACTGCGGCGGGATGAGCGACGCGAGATGCGGGGGACGGCGACGTCGGAGCTCCTCCGGCAGGGTGATGAAGAAGAACGATGTCTTTTCCGGATCGGTCAGGAGCAGCCGCCCGTGTTCCATCCGGTCGCGGAAAGTCAGGAGGTAATCCATCAGCGGGTCGGCTTCCTTCTTCTTGGTGAAGGAGAGCATTTCTCGCAGGGTCTTGGCTTCTTCGCGGCTCTTCAACATCTTGTTGACCCAAAGCGAGTAGACTTTGGACATGCTGAGCAGTCTCCGCGCGTTGGCGGTCGGCGCCGTGTCGAACGCGTAGACGTCGTACTCGTTCTTGAACATGAGGTCGATCATGTTCTCGAACATGGCCGACTCCTCGAGAGGCCGGGACCTCGCCATGCATCGTCGCCGACCCCCACGAGCTCCTCTGCTTCGTCGAGATGCTCCGCATTCGCCGCTTCGAGGAGAAGTGCGCCGAGCTATACAGCGCGACGAAGATCCGAGGCTTCCTTCACCTCTACATCGGCGAGGAGGCGGTCGCCGTCGGGGCCCTCCAGGCGCTGACTCCCGAGGATGCCGTCGTCGCGACTTATCGCGAGCACGGCCAGGCGCTCGCCCGGGCCTCACCGCCCGCTCGATCATGGCCGAGATGTTCGGCAAGGTCGAAGGCTGCAGCCGCGGCCGCGGCGGCTCGATGCACATCTTCGACGCCGCGCGGCGCTTCTACGGCGGCAACGCGATCGTCGGCGGCGGACTGCCGATCGCCGTGGGTCTCGCGCTTTCCGACAGCTCGCGGGCCGCCGCCGCATCACGGCCTGCTTCTTCGGCGAAGGGGCCGTGCGGAGGGCGAACTTCAGGAACCACTTGATCTTCTCGCGGATCTCGGTCTTGCTCCGCTCGATCGTGTCCTTGTTCTCTCGTAGGCCCAGAGGTTGGGGTCTCCTTCCACCGGCGTGTGCTTTCCGAGAACGTCCTGGCCCAGGAGGTTCGTCAGGCTGTGGACCGGATTGGTCGAGGCGAGTATCGTCCGCCGCCCCTGCTGGGCGTGCCATATCGCGGTGGCGGCCGCGAAGACCGTCTTGCCGATTCGTCTGCAGCGAAGAGTGGCAGCGAGCGCCGCCGGTGCCGCCGACCGGCAGGAGCCGGCGGACCACCTATCGCGAGGCGCTTCGGGAAGCGCTGCGCGAGGCGCTCCGGGCGGACCCGCGGGTCTTCCTGATGGGCGAGGACGTCGGCAAGTATGGAGGGTGCTACGCGGTCAGCAAGGGGTTGCTCGACGGGTTCGGGCCCGAGCGCATCCGCGACACGCCGCTCTCCGAGTCGGCCTTCGTCGGCGCCGGGATCGCCGCGGCGCTCGGGGGCTTGCGACCATCGTCGAGGTCATGACGGTCAACTTCAGCCTCCTCGCGCTCGACCAGATCGTCAACAATGCGGCGACCCTCCTCCACATGTCGGGGGGCCAGCTGCCCGTGCCGCTCGTTCTGCGCATGACCACCGGCGCCGGCCGGCAGCTCGCCGCCCAGCACTCCCACAGCCTCGAAGGCTGGTACACGCACGTTCCCGGCCTGCGAATCCTGGCGCCCGCGACTCTGGAGGACGCGCGCGGCATGCTTCCTTCCGCGCTGTCCTGTCCGGATCCGGTGATCCTGTTCGAACACGGATCGCTCTACAACCTGGAGGGAGAGCTAGACGAAGGCGCGGGGCCGGTCGACATCGAGCGCGCGGCCGTGCGCCGCCCGGGCCGCGACGTCAGCCTCATCGCCTACGGCGGCATGCTCGGGCGCGCGCTCGAGGCCGCCGGGCTGCTCGCCGGCGAGGGCATCGAGGCCGAGGTCCTCGACCTGAGGGTGCTCCGCCCCCTCGACACGAAGGCCATCTTGGAATCGGTCGCCCGCACCCGGCGGGTGGTCGTGGTGGACGAGGGCTGGAAGACCGGGAGCCTCTCGGCCGAAGTCATGGCGCGCATCATGGAAGGCGCGTTTTACGAGCTGGACGCGCCCGTCGCGCGCGTGTGCTCGGCCGAGGTGCCGATCCCCTTCGCGAAGCACCTCGAGGAGGCCGCGCTTCCCGGGACCGCCTCGATCGCGGCCGCCGCGCGCGCCGTCCTGGGCCGCCGTGGCTGAATTCCGCATGCCCTCGCTGGGCGCCGACATGGAGGCGGGGGTCTTGACCCGATGGCTCGTCAAGCCGGGCGACCGCGTGCAGCGAGGCGACATCGTCGCCGTCGTCCAGACGGAGAAGGCCGACGTGGACGTCGAGATCTTCGCGACCGGGGAGATCGAGCGGATCCTCGTCCCCGAAGGAGAAAAGGTTCCGTGGGCACCGTCGTCGCGATGCTCCACGTCGAGGGCGAGGCCCCGGCGGCGACCGCTCCGCCTGCGCCCTTGGCGCCCGCCGCGCCCCGAGAGCGCGTCCGGGTCTCCCGGCGGCTCGGCGGCGTGCGGAAGAGCTCGGCTGACCTCTCCGTCATCCAGGGAACCGGGCCCGAGGCTTCGATCACGCTCGACGACGTCGGCAGAGCAGCCGCACCCGGCCGGCCTTCCGAGGCGGGGCCGCCGGACCGCACAGCGGCCATGCGCCGCGCGATCGCCGCCGCGATGTCGCGATCCAACCGCGAGATCCCCCACTACTACCTGTCGACCGAGGTCGACATGGGCGGTGCCCTCGAGTGGCTCACCGCCGAGAACGCGAAGAGGAGCGTCGCCGAGCGCGTCCTCCCGGCCGTTCTGCTGCTCAAGGCCGTGGCGCTCGCGGCTCGCGACGTCCCGGAAATGAACGGCTTCTGGACGGACACCGCCTTTCGGCCGAGCCCATCCATCCACCTCGGCGTGGCCATCTCCCTGCGAGGGGGCGGGCTCGTGACGCCGGCCCTCCATGACGCCGACCGCAAGCCACGGCCGGAGCTGATGCGGGATCTCTCCGACCTCGGGCGCGGGCGCGGGCGGGCTCGCTGAAGAGCTCCGAGATCTCGGATCCGACGCTGACGGTCACGAATCTCGGCGACCTCGGTGTCGAGAGCGTCTTCGGCGTGATCTTCCCGCCGCAAGTGGCCCTCGTCGGCTTTGGCCGGATCGTGGAGCGCCCGCGCGTCCGCGGCGGCGCCGTCGTCGCTCGACCGACGGTTCTCGCCAGCCTCGCCGCCGATCACCGCGCGAGCGACGGCCACCGGGGTGGCAGGTTCCTCTCCGCGATCGACGCCGCGCTGCAGAGGCCGGAGGGCCTGTGAGCACCGCTCCGAGCGACGCGGAGCTTCGTAACGCCGTATTCGCGGCGCTCCGCAAGGTGGCGCCCGAGATCGACCCGGCGGCGATCGGCCCCTCCAAGAGCCTTCGAGATCAGACGGACCTCGACTCGATGGACTTCCTGAACTTCGTCATCGGGCTGCACGCCACACTCGCCGTCGAGATCCCCGAGTCGGACTATCCCCGGCTCTCTTCCGTGGACGCGATCGTCGACTACCTGCGCGGGCGCCTGCCCGGCGGGGCCGCGCCCCAACGCTGAGGCCTCGGGCGATCGGTCAGCGGGGCCCCGGCTCGGGCCACTCGACGGCGAACTCGGCTCCACACACCGGGCAAAGGGTCGCTTCCGCCAGCGTTCCGCCTTCGACCAGGCCCTCGTACTCGTCCTGGTCCACTTCGTTGCCGCGGGATTGCCCCTGCGCGATCGCGCAGGCCCGCGAGCAATAGAGAACGCCGTTCTCCGCCAGGAACCCCATCACCTCGAGCTGTTCATCCATCGTTCCCTCCCGACGTTTCGACCCATGCTCTCGTTTCCGGCGGGCCCCCGCATCCTCCGTTTGCATCACCCCGGGCGGCGGCACATCTCACCGGCCGGAAGACTGGTTGCTGCAGAGCGCGTGCAGCGCACCGCCACCCGCCCGCTCGCTCGCCCGGGACCTCCCATCGCTAGCCCAGCACGACCGCGATCCGGTGCTCGCGGCCGTCGTCGGCGAGCGGGATTTCGCGGCCCGTGACCGGTCCGCCGTCGAGCGAGATGCTCGTCACGCCGCGCATCGCGCCCCGGGGGTTCTCCACCGTGAGCCGGTAGCGGGCGGAGTGGTAGCGAAACTGGATCTCGTACCCCGGCCAGGCGCGCGGGATGCAGGGGTCCACGTGCAGGACCGTTCCGCGCAAGCGGAAGCCCAGGATCCACTCGACGCCCGCGCGGTACATCCACGCGGCCGCGCCCGTGTACCACGTCCAGCCGCCGCGCCCCGCGTGCGGATGCTCCGAATAGACGTCGCCGGCCATCACGTACGGCTCGACCTTGTAGCGATACAGGCCCGACCGCGTGCTGGAGTGGTTGATGGGGTTCAGGATCGCGAAGAGCTCGCCGGCCTTGTCGCCGTCGCCGAGAGCCGCGAAGGCGATCATGGCCCATACCGCGGCGTGCGAGTACTGTCCCCCGTTTTCCCGGACGCCCGGCGCGTATCCCTTGATGTAACCGGGCTCGAGAGCCGTGCGGTCGAACGGAGGCGCGAAGAGTAGAACGAGCCCGTCGCCCCGCCGGATCAGGTGCTCGTCGACGGCCGCCATGGCCCGCCGGCCCCGCTCGGGATCGGCGGCGCCCGAGATGACCCCCCAGGACTGAGCGATCGAGTCGATGCGGCACTCGTCGTTCGTCGCGGATCCGAGCGGCGTCCCGTCGTCGAAGAAGGCGCGCCGATACCAGTCGCCGTCCCACCCGTCGCGTTCGAGCGCGAACTTCAGCGCGTCCGTGTGAGAGCGCCAGGCGAGAGCGCGCTCGTGTTCCCCGCGCTCTTCGGCCAGGCGCGCGAACTCGTAGAGGTTCGTGTGGAGGAACCAGCCCAGCCAGACGCTCTCGCCCTTTCCGCGCTCGCCGACCCGATTCATGCCGTCGTTCCAGTCTCCGGCGCCCATCAGTGGCAACCCGTGGCGGCCGACCGCAAGGCTCCGATCGAGCGCCCGCGCGCAATGCTCGAAGAGGGACGCCTTCACGGAGGACACTTCCGGCTGGAAATACCGATCGGTCTCCCCCGGCTCGAGGGGCGACGCCCCGAGGAACGGGACCTGCTCGTCGAGCACGCCGCGATCGCCGGTGATCTCGACGTAGTGGTGGGTCGCGTAGGGCAGCCACAGCAGATCGTCGGAGATCCGGGTTCGCACCCCCTTCCCTTCGGGATCGTGCCACCAGTGCTGGACATCGCCCTCCTCGAACTGCCGCGAGGCGGCGCGCAACAGCTGCTCGCGAGTCAGCTCCCGTCGAGCGACCGCGAAGGACATCGCGTCCTGCAACTGGTCGCGGAAACCCCAGGCGCCGCCCGCCTGGTAGAAGGCCGCGCGCGCGTGGAAGCGACAACCGAGCGTCTGGTAGAGAAGCCACCGGTTGAGCATCAGGTCCATCGAGCGGTCGGGCGTCCGGACCTGCAGCGCGGTGAGCGTGTCCTCCCACTCCCTCCGCACGGCGGCGAGCGCGACGTCTAAATCCTGCGACCGATGCCGGGCGACGAGCTGCCGTGCCTCGAGGGCGTCCCGGCCCTGGCCGAGCAGGACGACGACCTGCTCGCGCTGCCCAGGGCCCAGGCGCAGCCGCACCTGCAGCACGGCGCAGGGATCGAGACCGGCGCCGGTGCGCCGCGAAAGGACGGCCCCGCGCGCCAGTCCCGCCGGGGCGTCGAGACCGCCGTTACGCCCGAGAAACTCCGTGCGATCGGCCGTCCAGGCGTCCTGTGCGCCCCCGACGTCGGCGAACGCGACGCGTCCGGCGAAGGCTTCGTTCCAGGAGTTGCGCGCGAAGATCGCGCCCGTCTCGGAGTCGAGCTCGGTGACCACGAAGGGAGCGCCGGCCGCTCTCTGCGAACCGAGCACCCACTCCGCGTAGGCGGTGACGGTGAGCGTCCGCGGAGAGGAGGACCGGTTCTCGACCGACAGCCGCGAGACCTTGACCGGGTCCTCCTGCGGAACGAACACCGTGAGGTCCGTGACGACTCCCCGGTGCTCGTATTCGAAGCGGCTGTACCCCTGGCCATGGCGCACGACGTAGGAGCCGTCGCCCCGAATCGGCAGCGGCGTCGGACTCCAGATCTCCCCCGTCTCCTCGTCCCTCAGGAAGAGAGCCTCTCCGGGCGGGTCGCTCACCGGATCGTTCGACCACGGCGTGAGCTGGTTCTCGCGACTGTTGACGGCCCAGGTGTAGCCGGACCCCGACTCCGACACGAGACATCCGAACGAAGCGTTGGCGAGGACGTTGATCCACGGGGCCGGCGTCCACTGCCTTTCGCCGAGCAGAGTGACGTATTCCCCATCCTTCTCCGAAAAGCCCCCCAGTCCATTGAAGAACTCGAGAGCGATCCTCGGCGGCGGCACGCTGGCGGCAGGCGGGCGCGCCGCGACCGGCTGCGCGGCCCGCGAGGCGGGAACGCGGCGCAGCAGCCGGATGACCTGCTGCGCGAGCGTGCCCTGCCGCGAGAGCAGGACGACGCGGGCCGCCGCCCCGAGCGCATCGCGCTGCTCGCCGGTGAGCGTTTCCCCGCGCAGCACGAAGACGCGCCCGGTCGAGTGCTCCGAGGCAACACCAGGCGCACGGCTGCCGGCGCGGACGAGCGACTCGAGTGTGGCGCCCAGCTCCGGGGAGTAGGACGCCGGCTGCTCGTTCACGATCACGAGATCGACCGCGAGGCCCTTCATCTTCCAGTATTCGTGGGCGCGCAGGAGCTGACGCACGATGCCCTGGTCCTCGACCTGGTCGATGCGCACGAGCACGATCGGGATGTCGCCGGAGATTCCGTGACCCCAGAAGACCGGGGCACCCCTGCGGTTTCGCACGAGCGTCTCGACCGGAGCGCGCAGGGTGGGATCCGAATACAGGATCCGCGTCGCAAGCCGCTGGAAGAGATGCGCCTCGTCGGTCGAGATTCCGAGGTGGCGCAGCTGGACCTGCGCCTGCGTCCAGGCGAGGCTCGACACGCGATCGAAGGTAGCCGGGTCCTGGTACTTGCCGGCCAGTGCGAGCGCACTCTCCCGCGATTCCGCGACGACCGTCGCAAGATGCACGCGCACCGTCGCTCCGGGCGCCAGGCGCACCCGGCGGCGCAGGCTGAAAACGGGGTCGAGAACGGTGCCGGCCGTGTTCGAGAGCGGGCGCCGCTCCCCGATCGCGATCGGATCCCGGATGCTGCGCCCGCGCCCGAGAAAGCGCGCCCGGTCGGTCTCGTACTGAACGGTGCCGATCTCGTCGCCCTGCGACGTCATCACCTGAGCTGCCCAGACCGGCGTCTCCCGGTCGCGCGGGCGGCGGCCGGCGAGCAGCCCTTCGACGGCCGGGACGAACTCGGTCTGGATAAAGAGGTTCGAAAAGGCGGGATGAGCCGCGTCTGCGGCCGGGGGCGCGAGAACGATCTCCGCGTAGGACGTCACCTCGATCTCGCGCGGGCGCGTCCCCCGGTTCGTCAGCGACACCTGGCGCATCTCGGCATCGTCCTCCGTCGAGACGGCGACCCGGAGGCTGGTCGTGATCAAACCGTCGGTGCGGTGGATCTCCACGCGGTCTTCCGAGTAGACGGCCTCGTAAGCGTCGGGCTCGACTCCAGCCGGCTGATATCCGGCCGACCAGAACTTGCCGGACAGACCGTCGGCGATGAAGACGTAGGTTCCCCAGGGATCGCGGGTCGTGTCCTCGCGCCATCGCGTCACGTCGAGACCTCGCCAGCGGCTGTAGCCGGATCCGGCGGCGGTCATCATCACCGCGTACCGCCCATTGGAGAGCAGGTGCGTGCGCGGCGTCGGGTCGTGCGGCGACCGAAAACGCCGCAGGACCGGCGGCACCTCGTCCAGCACGTGCAGATCGGTCCGCGCGTCGCCGGAGGCGGGGCGCGCGACTGCCACCGTGCGCGGTGTCCGCTCCTGGAGCAACAGCTCCGTCGCCTGGACGGCCGGCTCCGCGCCGAAGCGGCGGCGCATCGTCCTTTCGAGCAGCACATTGGCGAGCGCGACGATCGTCATCCCCTGGTGGTGGGCCATGTATGCCTTTACGACCTCCAGCTTCTCCCCCTCGGGTAGCCGCGACGCCGTGTAGTCGATCGATTCGTAGAAGCCGTACCGCCCGAGCGCGCCGACGGAGGCGAGCCGCCGGAAATTGGCGCTCGCCGCGACCGGCTCCACCATGGCGGCCAGGGCCGTCGCGTATGGAGCCACGACGAGGTCCTCGGCAAGCCCGCGCTTCAGGCCGAGGCCGCTGACGCCGAAGTTGGAGTACTGGTAGGTGAAATGGACGTCCCGCGCGTTGTAGGCCGCTTCCGAGACCCCCCAGGGAACGCCGCGCTCCTCCCCGTACTGGATCTGGCGTCGCACGGCGAGCCGATTGGTGTGCTCGAGCAAGCTTCCCGACGGCGCGTCGAGCAGGAGATCGGGCATCAGGTACTCGAACATCGAGCCGGACCACGACAGCAGCGCAGACCCTCGTCCGACGGGCGTCAGGGGACGGCCGAGGTGAAACCAGTGTTCGACGGGCACGTCGCCGCGCGCGATCGCGACGAAGCTCGCCAGGCGCGCCTCGGAGGCGAGCAGATCGTAGTGGCCGGTGTCGAGGGCCCCTTCCTGCGGCCGGTACCCGATCGCGAAGAGGTCCCGCGGACGATCGTAGAGAAACGTGAAGTCCATGTCCGCGACGAGCCCGCCCGCGGCGCGAGCGATCGCGGCAAGGCGGCCTGCGAGCAGCTCCGCCGGTTCGAGAGATTCCTGCATCTGCCGGCAGTCGCGCGCGTGGCTCGTGATGCATTCGCCAAGTGCCAGCGCCCACTCCAGAGCCAGGCCAGCCCCGGACGGATCGGCTTCGTGGCTGAGAGCGTGCACGATGTCCACCAGTGTTTCGGCGCGCGCGGCCAGCGCCGTGAGGCGCGACGCCCACTCGGTCGGAGTCATCGGCACGGGAGCGAGCAGCACTCTGGCTTGGCGCAGGGCCTCCTCGAGCTGCCGGGAGGTGACGACATGGCCCCGCCCGCCACTCACCAGCGCGGTCGCCGAGCCGCGCAGGAGCTCCAGCTCGTCGCCGATACCTTCCAGGACGCGCCCGGTCATGACCGGCTCGCCGAGCCGTTCGAGACAGGCCTGCTTGAGCGCGATCAGGTGGGCGGCCAGGTTGCCGCTGTCGACCGTGGACACGTACCGAGGCTCGAGCGGCGCGAGGTCGCCCGTGCCGTACCAGTTGTAGAGATGCCCGCGGAAGCGCTCGAGGCCCGCAATCGCGGCGAACGCCGCCTCCAGGCGGTCCACCATGTCCACGGTTCCGATCCAACCGAAGTCGTTCGCAGCGACCGTCGAGAGCAGAGCGAGGCCGATGTTCGTCGGCGACGTCCGCAGCGCGGCTTCCGGCTGCGGCACCTCCTGGAAGTTGTCGGCCGGCAGATGGTGAAACTCCGGACCGGCGAACCGCTCGAAGTACGCCCAGGTCCGCCGCGCGATCCCGCGAAACTGCTGCGCCTCTGCCGCGGAGAAGCGCATGGAGGCGGCCTCGCGGGGAGGCAGGCTGACCCACCGCGCGACCAGGGGCGACAGAAGCCAGGCGGCGATGAAGGGCGCGGCGTACGGCCAGGCGGCCGAGCCCGAGACGGCGACGAGAACGCTGGCGACCGCGGCCAGCAGGATCGCTCCCCGCATCCGGCGATAGAAGCCGGGCACCTCCAGATCGAGCGCGCGGTGTGCCTGCGCGGCCGGCACCCACTCGAGCAGGTGGCGCCGCGTGATCAAGAGACGCCACAGCGAGCGTGCGATCGCGTCCGACCTCACCCACGCCGAGTGCGCGAGAAAGACGACACGCAGCGCCGCTTGCGACAGACCGATGGCGAGATCCGTGGCCACCCCGCGAAGGAAGCTCCTCTTGGCGACCCGGCGCCGATTCGGCCGAAGGTTCGAGAAGAAGGAAAGAAACGAGGGCAGGGTGAGGACGCACAGAACGAAGGCCGTCCACAACCCGGCGCCGACGCCCGTCAGGCACCAGGCGGCAAGGAGCGTCGCGAAGGTCGCCGGCGCCGAGAGGCTGCGCCGGAGGTTGTCGATCATCTTCCAGCGCCCGATCACCGGAATCGCGTCGGCCGCGCGGGCCTCCGGCGAAGCCCGGGCCGTTCCGAGGATCCAGGGCAGCAGCTGCCAGTCGCCGCGGACCCACCGATGCTGGCGCGATACCGCCACCTCGTAGTGGCCGGGGAAGCCCTCGAAGAGCTCGACGTCCGAAACGAACCCGGCCCGGGCGAAGAGCCCCTCGAAGAGATCGTGGGAGAGCTGCGTGTTCTCCGGCACCCGGTCGTCGAGCGCCCGCTCGAACGCGTCCACGTCGTAGATTCCCTTGCCCGTGTAGATCCCCTCGCCGAAGAGGTCCTGGTACACGTCGGACACCGCGAAGGCATAGAGGTCGATGCCGCGAGGGCCCGAGAAGACGAGCTGGAAGAGCGTGCCCCAGCCCGTCTCGGGCAACGTGGGTGTCACGCGAGGCTGAAGGATGGCGTGCCCTTCGACGACCTGCGCCCCGGCCGGATCGAAGCCGGGCAGGTTCAGCGGATGGGCGATCGTTCCGACCAGCCGGCGCGCCGCCTCCCGCGGCAGGCGGGAGTCGGCGTCGAGGGTGATCACGTAACGAATGCCCGAGGGCGCTTGCGGAGCACCCGGGTCGGGAGGCAGAAAGGACGTGTCCGTCGCGCCGCGCAGGAGACGGTTCAACTCGCGCAGCTTGCCGCGCTTTCGCTCCCAGCCCATCCAGACCCCCTCGCGCTCGTTCCAGAGGCGGCGGCGGTGGAGGAGCCAGAAGCGGTCGCCGCCTCCGGCGGCGGGGCCGTGCCGTTCGTTGAGCTGCCGAATCGCGGCGCGCGCGAGCTCGACGAGCGCCCCGTCCTCGGGAAGGCTCTCGACGGGCGCGTCGGGCCAGGTCCGACAGAAGTGCAAACCGCAGCTCGGGATCGGCATTGGCCAGGTAGTGCACTTCCAGCCTCTGGACCACCTCGTCGATCTCCGACTCGTCGGTCAGAAGCATCGGAATGACGACCAGCGCGCGCAGCTCGGCCGGCACGCCGCCCGCGAGCTCGAGCTTCGGGAGGCGCCGGGGGCCCATGAGCCGCGTGACGAAGCGATGGACGAGCGCGATCGCGAGGTCGGACGCGGGCGCAAGCGCCGAGGAGAGCGAGCAGAACGACCGACGACGCGGCGAACGCCGGCGAGCGCGGTCAGGGCCGTCGGGCACCGCGAGCATGGCCAGCGTCGAGAGCACGATCGCGGCCAGATACAGCGGGGTCGCCGCCCGAACCCAGACGCGCCGCAGCCATTGCCGGACCGGAACCCGGAAGTCGAGCTCCCGCTCGAGTCCGGAGCGTCCCTTCGCGATGAGGTAGTAGCCGGGGTCCCGGACGCGGGGATCGGCAGCCGCGGCGGATGCGTCTCCTCGCGCCGCGGCGCCTCGCCGCCATGGCCACCGCGCGCCGCGCCACCTCGAGCTCGTCGTGGCGGGCTTCCCCGTGAGAGCTCCTCGACGGCATGGCGATACCGGTCGCGCGTCGGAAAGTCCATTTCGGCCACGCGGGTGCCCTCGCACAGGGCCTCGTGAACCAGGCTCACGCTCTCGAAGAAGTCGGCCCAATCGGCCGACGACAGAAGGCGCATGCTCGTGATGACGTTGCGCACCGTCGCGTGGTTGGCAATCTGCGCCTGGTGCTCGACGTGAACGATGTCCTCCGCCGTCGTTCCCTCGCGCGCGAGCCGTCGGTCGAGCCACTCGAGCGCGGGCGTGACCGCGGGATCCTGCTCGCGCAGCCTCTGGACGAGCTGGACCGCGAAAGCCTGCGAAAACGGGGCCTGCTCCAGCATCTGAAGCACCGCGGCCGGCTCGGGCTTGGGTGTGCCGCCCGTACCGAGCAGCGCGTCGGCGATCGCGTCCGCCTGATCGCGCGCGACGCTCCGCGCGGCGATGCGCTCGGCCAGGCGCCGGAGATTCTCGACGAGCACGACTCGCAGCGAGATCGCCAGCGCCCAGAGCTCGCCGATCGTCAGCGGCTGGACCCGCTGATAGGCGCGGACGAAACGGCGCGAGCGTCTCGAGCTCGATCCGGCTGTCGGTGTGCGCGACGAACGACCAGGCCAGCCCGTAGACGCGCGGGATAGCCTTCGAGCGGCCCGGAGGCGAGCTTGGGCAGCTCCCGATAGAACCCCGGCGGGAGGTCCTCCTGGATCTCTCGAACCTGCTCCTCGACGATGTGGAAGTTGTTCAGCAGCCACTCGGCCGCGGGAGAGACCGCGCGGGTCTGGCGGCTCGCCTCCGCGATCGCCCGGTGCGACTCGGACGAGGACCCGCGCGTTCTCGCGCAGCCGCGGGAGCAGCCGCCGCCCGCGCCTCTTCCGGGGATGGACGACCTGTTCGGCCGCGAGCGTCCCGGCGAACTGCTCCAGATGCTCCGCCGAGAAGAGCTCTGCCCGAATCGGGCCGGCGGGTGTCCGCATCAGCTCTCTTCTTACCACGGACAAAAAAAATGCCGAGCCGCATGCCGGCTCGGCGGGTAAGAGAGAATACGGGGAAGTCAGGCCGTCGGGGGCGACTTGACCTGAAGATTGTTGATGACCTGGACGACGCCGGAGACCTTACGGGCCTCGCTCTGCGCGTCGGCCTTGACCTGGGCGTTCGGAACCTCACCCGCCAGGGTCACGACGCCGTTGGTGACATTGATGTCGATGTTCACGATGTTCGAGAAGCGGGCGGACGTGAGCTTCGCCGATGAGACGGCGGCGTGAATGGTCGTGTCGTCAATCTGGCGGCCCGCGGTCTGGGTCGTCGAGCAACCCGCGACCAGGAAGGCCAGGGTCAGAGAGACGGCAAGAGTCAGGATTCCTCGAGTACGACGATTCATGGGTTCCTCTGATCTTTCGGAGCGGTTCCTTCGACCCGGCAAATCCGGATCAATCGGAGCCGCCAGTGGGAAGCGATTGCGGCCGCTCACGCGGTGAGGCGGCCTCCTCTCACCAGGTGCAGCACGATGGCGATGATCGCCAGCACGATGAGAACGTGAATGAGACCTGTCGAGACATGAAACGCAAAGAAACCCAGAGCCCAGAGAACCAGTAGAACGATGCCGATCGTCATCAACATGGGAACCTCCTATGCGCCTTGGCGCTTTCTTCGTGACTTGCGATTCGCAGGGACCTCGTCTTCAACCCGATTCGACTCATCACCCGAGGCGGCCTGGAGTGCCGCGAGCAGGGTCGCCAGGCCGAAGGAGCTCTCGTGCCGGATGGAGTTGATGAAGAAGGCCGGCGCCTCCGCGACTCCGCTGCGGACGCCTCCCTCCCGGATGCTCCGGACCTTCTCGGCGTGGAGGTGGGCGCGCATCTCGCGCCGGAACCGAAGGAGGTCCAGGCCGGCCTCCGCGGCGCGCCTGGACGAGCCGATGTCCGTCCGTCGCAGCCTGGCTTTCGAACAGGGAGTCGTGCATTTCCCAGAACTTGCCCTGCGAGGACGCGCACTCCGCGGCCTCGGCCGCCTCCTCGGAGTGCCGGAATTGCTCGGGCTGGGGGAAGCTGCGGTAGACGTAGCGCAGGCGCGTGCCCATCTCTTTCTGGATCTTCTTGACCGTGCGGTACGTCTGCACGCACGCCGGCGACGCGAAGTCGCCGTATGCCACCAGCGTGGTCTTCGCGAGCGGCGAGCCGCGGGCGTGGTCTCTCGCCGAGACTTTCCGCGCGAGTCGTCGGGTTTGTCGCTTGGTTTTCACCGTGTGACCATCCATGCCCGGCATGCGAACGTTCGGCCTGCGTGTCCGACATTCGGAACGGCCGAGCGCGCATCGCCGGACCCTGATCATGTCGGTCGCGGCCGCGCCGGGTCCAATCGTTTGTTTCGCTCGAGTTGAGACCCGCGAGCGATGGAGTGACGGCCCTGCGTCAGTCAGTCGCGGCGACGGCCCAGCGCTCGCGGAAATGCCGATAGGTCGCCGCCAGGATGGCGACGGCCGGGATCACGAGGAAGATTCCCGCGAGCCCTCCCAGCTCCGCGCCGCACAGGATGGCAAGGATGATGGCCAGGGGATGCAGGTGAACGCCTCTGCCGACGATCTTCGGGTACACGACGTAGTCCTGCACGACCCTGAGCACGACGAGGAAAGTGAGGACGGCCAGCACCTGCCCGAGCGAGTGGAATGCGGCAAGGTCGTGGCCACGAGGCCGACCGTCAGCGGGCCGGCCAGGGGAACGAATTCGAGCAGACCGGCCACAATCCCGAGCACCACCGCGTAGGGGATGCCGATCGCGAGGAACCCGATCGTGCAGACCACGCCGATGAGCAGACAGGCCGTACCTGGGTCACGTTCGTTCGCCTCTGAGACTACAATTTGGCATGTAAACATCCAGAGCCAACCCGATCCGATCATGTGGCCCCGGCTCTGTTTCGTTCGTGTCGAGACCTCGGAGCGATTGAAAGGGGAGGCTCCATGGAGCTGCGGCACCTTCGCTACTTCGTCGCGGTCGCGGAAGATCTCCATTTCGGCCGCGCCGCGAACCGCCTGCACACCTCTCAGTCGTCCCTGAGCCAGCAGGTTCGGAATCTCGAAACCGAGCTCAAGGTCGACCTGCTGCGCCGCGTCAAGCGGCACGTCGAGCTCACACCGGCGGGAAGTCGGTTCCTTCAGGAGGCGCGCGGGATTCTGGCCGCGGCCGAGCGCGCGGCCGGGCTGGCGAGGGAGACGGCGCGAGAAGAGTCCCAGAAAATCGTCATCGGCATTTCGCCGGAGACGGACTGGGCGTTCCTGGGCAGGGCGCTCCGGCTCTTTCGCGGAGCACGCCCCGTCGGTCGAAGTCCTCTTTCAGAACCTCACGCCGGAGGCCCAGATCGAGGCCCTCCACGGGGGCCGGATCGACATCGGCTTCGTGGGTCTTCCGATCGAGGCGGAGGGCATCGTCAGCGAAGTCACCGGACGCGAGCGACTCGTGGCCGCGATCCCCGAACAGCATCCGATGGCTCGCAACGAGACGCATCCGGCTGCGGGACTTGTCCGGAGAAGCCTACACGCTCTGGCCCCGGCACCTGTCGCCGGGCCGCTACGATCAGTTGCTGTCGATCTTTCGGCGGGCCGGATTCGGGCCGCCGATCGCGATGGAAGGGGGGCTTCCCTCGACCCAGACCGTCCTGGGAATGGTCGCCGCGGGTTTGACCGTTGCGCTCGTCGATCCTGCGATCGAGCAGAGGGCGATGCCGGGAGTCGTCTTCCGTCCGATCGAGGACCGCGGAGTGTTCACCGAATCCGGGGTGATCTACCGGCGGGAGGACCTCTCGCCGCTGCTGGCTTCTTTTCTCCACGAGGTCCGACTCACTCCTCGCCGGCGGGTGGAGTCCAAGGCCAGCGACGAGAAAGGGAAGGCGGCCTCGAAGCCTCGTCGTATCCCCGTCAGGGCTCGAAGCGTTCGATGACCGCTCCCTGAGACCAAGCCCGGCAGAGGCCCCGCCAAGAAAAAAGCGCCGGGAGCTATCTCCCGGCGCGTGCGAAACTGAGTGAAGAAGGCTGTTTAGGCCTTGTTCGGGTACGGAACGATCGTCGTGACCTTGTCGCCACTGTCCGACTTCGTGAACGTGACCTTGACGCGCTCGCCGACGGTCACGGCATTCTTCAAGGCGGCCATGCCGGTCAGATCGAAGCTGTAGTCCTTGTCTTTGGGCCCTGTCACCTTGATCGACTTACCCACCTCGTACTCCTTGACGGTTCCGACGACGGTTTCCGTCTTCGTGCTTCGTGGTCGCTCCGGGCCGCTGTTCTTCGTGGTCGACTCCGAATGCATCTTCGGAGCGTCGGCCGCCGTCACCGCGTTGGCCGTGGCTTCCGAGACGACCGAGACGCTTTCCTTGCCGTCGACGTCCCCTTGGTGTACTGGACCGTGGCCATCTGGCCGACGACGATCGTTCCCTCGACCCTGGCATTCTCGCCGAGGTCGAACGCAGTACGATTTGTCGCCGGGGCCGGAGAGCTTGATCTTCTTGCCGACCTCGTACTCCTTGACCGTTCCGGTCACGGATTGCGTCTCGGTCTTCAGGGTCGCTCCCGGGCCGGTCTGCTTGGTCGTCGTCGTCTCGACGGCCTTCTTCTCCGGCGTCTGAGCGATTGCCTGTGATGCCGGCCAGCAGGCAAAGACCGACGGCCGTTCCAATGATTCTCTTCATGATTCTCAACCTTTCAAAGAGCGGACCGAAATTGGCCCGCGTACCGTGTCGCCGTCGGGACTCCGACAGGCTGAAGTGGTCGACGGAAGAGGCATGATCCTGCCTTGCCTGCCGTCGGGTCCAATCGTTTGTTTCGTCGAGACCGAGCGTTGAAACGGCCAAGGAGCCGGCCCGGGGTCTAAGGCCTGAGGCTCGGGCCTCTCCACGCCCTGGCTTGCGCCAGGACCGGTCGCCAGTGAACGCGGCCGGACTCCCGGCTGCTGGAGGACAGGAGTCTCGCGGCATAGCGAAACAGCCTGGGTCCCCATGGTTGAAGCGGCTGAACCCTGGCCACGTCGGCGCAGTAATCGCACTGCGCGGTCCCATTGAGCGTCACGGCCGTCTTGTTGGATCGGCCGCAGTTCGGGCAGTTCCAGCCCCTGAGAGCGGTCTTCACAGAGCACCGACTGCACCGACGAGAGACTTCAATCTCGACGCGATCAGGTTGCGGCTCCGGGCATCGGCCAATCCCCAGTCGGCCATTTCGGATCGAGTCGCTGTCGTCTTCCCCTTGAAGGCCAGAACGTTCGTCGTCCAGTGGCGAAGAATCGTTCCGGCGCGCGGCCGAACGGAGGGAACGCTGGCCAGGGCCGCGCAACTCACGCACGCCGTGACTCCATCCGGACGGGCGTCCGCATCCATCGGGCGTTTGCAGCTTGCGCACTTCGACTGTCGAGATTCGGTAGCCATAGTCCATACCCCACTTTCTTCGCCGAGACCGGCGGCGGGCACTCGATTGTCTTGTGGAGTCGGTCCGTCGGAAGGAATCGGAAACCAAACACTATCACAGATGCCGACCACGACTCCGGGTCCTCGTCGAGGACGAATGCGGCAATCCTGTCGAAACGCGGACGGCGCCGCGTCAGGGCTGGCACGCCCCCGGCGGCCCGAGTGTCGGGCCAGTGGATCCCCCGCTTCGGTCGGGATGACACGCCCGGCCTCCCTTCGGTCGTCCCGTGCCGCATGCGGGCCGTCGCTCCGGGCGTCCCGCTGCTCCTCGTACCACTTCTTCGCGCCGAGGAGTCGGAGCTTCGTGGCGTCGGGCTGCAGCTCGATTCCGACGCTCAAGGCGCCCGACTCGATCAGGAAGGCGCCGTCCCGGGTCGCCTTGTCGCGGAGGTAGCGCCCCTGGATGTGATAGCTGCCGCCCCTGGCGTCGAGGCGCTCGACGCGGGTGAGCGAGGGGCCGAGGGAGACGGTGCCGGTCGCGGAAAAGTCGTCGAGGTTCACGAGGCCCCGAGTCCAGGCCGGGAGGTCGGCCGCCAGCAGCGCGAGCAGCGGCCGCGCATCCCGGGTCTCGGCGTCGATGCGCGCGGTCGTGGTCGAGTCGATCTTCCCCGAGGGGATGTCGAAGCGGCCCCACCAGCGCCGCGAATCGTCCGAGCCGGAGGCGCGGACGTCCGAGAGAGCGACCCGGCTGCCCGAGATCTCGAGTGGGCCGGTCATGAGATTCCACGCGGGGATGAGCAGGCGCACGTCGGCGTCGCCCCGGAGCGCGAGCTTCTCCAGGCGCACCGACCCGTCGTGAACCGCGAGCCGGACCTCGCCCTTCGCAATTCCCCGCTCGATGGCGGCCCGGATCGTTGCCTTGCCCGCTCCCTCTTCGAGGCGCGTGCCGGCGGAGGAGAAGAGGTGCTCGAGCGACTCGAGCCGGTCGAAGCGAGCGTCGAGCTTCACTGCTCCCGAGACCTTCTGCCAGACCTCGCTGCCGTGCACCTTCGGCGGCTCGAACGGCTCGAAGGTGCCGTCGATGGCTCCCGGATACGGAGACGCCGACAGGCGCCCGGCCGATGCGCACTTCGCCGCTCTCGAAGGAAACTCGCGCAGGGCCGATCCACACCAGGAGGCCCGGCCGCAGGAAGAATGCCCCGTCGAGGCGCGCAGCCCCCCGGTAGTGGTAGGCGTCGAACCATATTTCGTCGAAGTGCTCGATGCGAATTCTCCGGACCTCGATGCGCCAGGGATTGCCGCTCGGCTTCCGCCCGTTGCTCCTCCGGCGAGCGCAGCGGCGGGTCGGCGAAGCCCGGAATCGGCGGGAGCACGGACAGGTCCGCGCTCTTCGCCTCCCCGGGCTCGAGCTTGCTGCGGAGGAAGAAGGACAGACCGGTTCCGCGGAGGCGCTCTGCCCGAAATGTTCTCTTCACGAGCGCGAAGACCGAGTAGTCGACGCGCGCATCGGCCAACCGGATGATCCACTGGACGTTGTGGTCGCTGCCTCGGATCCGGAGATTCCTGATCGTGACTCGGCCGGGCCAGACAGATGTCGCCTCGTCGTAGTCGAGAGTCAGCGACTCGGGGTCCGCATTGATCAGCGCGCGCAGCCTCGGGCCCGAGAGAAGCCAGCGGGCCGCCGCCGCGTAGACGACCAGGGACAGGAGCGGGGCGAGGACCAGCAACAGGAGCAGTCGCCACGGGTGTCGAGCCCGCTGCGAGAGCTTCTTCTTGAGGCTGCCTTCCAGGCGCGTCAGTGCGGACAGAAGATCGAAGGGCATCGGTCGACGACGGGCGGGTGCCCCGCGCTAGTCGACCCTGGTCCCCGCGCCGGCGAGCTCCACGTTGACCGCGGCACGCCGCCTCGAAACGCTCGGCCACGTCCGCCCAGTTCCAGACGTTCCACACCGCGTCGAAGAACTCGGTCTTGCGGTTCTGATACTGCAGGTAGAACGCGTGCTCCCAGGCGTCGAGCACGAGAAGCGGAGTGCCGGCCTGCGCCAGGTTCGACTGGTGGTCGTAGATCTGCGTGACGAGCAGCTTCTTGCCGAGAGGCTCCCAGACGAGCGCTGCCCAACCCGAGCCCATGATGCTCGCCGCGACGGCGTTGATCTGCTTCTGGAGCTTCTCGAAGCTCCCGAATTCCTGTTTGATCGCGGCGGCCAGCTCGCCCTGCGGCCGTCCGCCCGCCTTCGGCGCCATGTTCTTCCAGAACAGAGAGTGGAGCACGTGGCCCGACAGGTTGAACGCGAGGGCCTTCTCGAGCGCGCCGATGTCGTCGAACTGGTCCTTGTCGCGCGCCTCGGCGAGGCGCTCGAGCGCGGCGTTTGCCCCCTTCACGTAGCCGGCGTGGTGCTTGTCGTGGTGGAGCTCCATGATCTTGCCCGAGATGTGGGGCTCGAGGGCGCTGTAGTCGTAGCGAAGCTCGGGAAGCGTGTAGGTAGCCATTCGGAAATCTCCCATGGTTGCGGCGGGTCTCTAATCGGCACCGTGCGCCGCCACGATGCCGCCTCGCAAGGCCTCTCCTGCCTCACGATCATACCCAGCATGTCCGACCGACAGGGGCGCCGTCCAATCGTTGATTGCGCTCAATTCCGGACGTGGCATCGATCAACTCGGTGCCGGCAGCTCCTCGTCAAAGCCACACGACGCCGACGGTCATGCGCGCTGCTCCGGGCCGCCTGAGCGGGAAAAACACGGAGGCCTCGTGTTGTGTCCCGCAGGCCTTGCAGTTCACGTCGACGATCTTCCCGGCCTCGGAATCGGGATCGATGATCGTCTCGTGCCGAACCCGGCAGTCGGGACAGGTCCAATTCATGTCCTGTCTCCGGTGCACTTCGACCCTCCGCTTCGGACGAGACCAGCCGGCGATCAGCTCACTGCGAAGCATCCGTAGACTGCGCGTCAATTTCACTCCATCCCCCGTTTCCACGGAGCCGGAGAGAGCAGGCTGCCGTGTCTCTGCCATTCTCGTGAGGCTCGAGGCTACGTTCGTCTTCTCGACGTTTGGGATCTGTGTTGGCAGGCATTCGCGATACTCCTTCGGGTTCGGCGAGTCACAGTGACATCGTCGGAAAGAAGGCCGAGCGCCGGCCAGCATGTCCGACCGACGGCGGCGGCGTCCAATCGTTGTTTGCGCTCAGATTCAGACGCCGAAACGATCGACCCGGATCGCCCGCCGCCGGCAATAAGCAAAGGAATCAAGGAGGCTATCATGCTTTTCGAAGGCAACGTCACGTCGCTCACTAAGGCCTGCGGAAAGGCAAGTCGCGTAGGTTAGGCTGATCTCAAGGAGGCGCTATGTTGTGGACGATCTTCGTGATTCTCCTGGTGCTCTGGCTGCTGGGCCTGGTGACGAGCTACACGATGGGGGGTTTTGTCCACGTCCTTCTCGTCATCGCCGTCATCGTCCTCGTGATCCAGCTCGTTCAGGGACGGCGCGTCGGCTGAGTCTTTGACCTGTCCGCATCCCGCTGGCGCGGTGGTCCCCCACCGCGCCAGCCTCCGTGGCTCAGGCCACCGTTCCGAACAGCGACCCGACGCCCGCCGTCAGCGCCATGGCGAGCGCTCCCCAGAACGTGACGCGGAGGGCGCCTTTCAACACGCCGGCGCCGCCCACGCGCGCCGCCAGGCCGCCGAGAAGCGCGAGGAACAGCAGGGACGTCCCCGAGACGAGCGGAATCAAGCCGCGCCACCGGGGCCACGACGGTGACCAGCAAAGGCATGGCTGCTCCCACCGCAAAGCTGGCGGCCGACGCCAGCGCCGCCTGAATCGGGCGCGCGCGGAACGTGTCGGAGATGCCGAGCTCGTCGCGGGCATGCGCGCCGATCGCGTCGCGGGCCATCAGCTGATCGGCAACCTGCTTCGCGAGCGACGGATCGAGCCCGCGGGCAACGTAGATCGCGGCCAATTCCTTGTGCTCGCCCTTGTCGTCCGCCTTGAGCTCCGCCCGCTCGAGCTCGAGCGCTGCCTGCTCGCTGTCTGCCTGCGAGTGGACCGACACGTACTCGCCGGCAGCCATCGACATCGCCCCGGCTACGAGGCCGGCGACTCCGGCGACCAGCACGTTGCTGTGGCTCGCATGCGCGGCGGCGACACCGAGCACGAGACTGGCCGTGGAGACGATGCCGTCGTTTGCGCCCAGCACCGCTGCGCGCAGCCAGCCGATGCGTCCGGTCCGGTGTCGCTCCGGGTGGCCCGCGGGGACCTTTGATGCCCGACCGAACGAGCCCGTCCTCACAAGCGGCGCGCTCCGTCTATGCCAGGAATCGCCGCCGGGCGACCGCCGCGATCTGGGGGTCGGTCATCTTGTCGGCCGTTTCGAGGCCGACGATGGCCTTGCCGAGTCCCGCATCACGGAGGCGCTTTTCCACCTCGTGCTTGGCCTCGCCGGGACCGAGAATCAGAATGGACCTGGCATCCCGCAGGGACGCGATGACCTTGTCGTAGTACTGGTTGAGATGCCCCTCAAAGCGCTTGTCCCGGGCATCTTCCGCGGCACCTTCGCGCCCAGAAAAAAGGACGTCCTTCTCGAGACCCGACACAATGCGTTTCAGGTCTTCCGTACCACCGGCGACGGCCGCAATCACGGCTTGCCGGTGATCGATCCACAAGGCAACGTCTCGCTGCATCGGTGTGTTCCGCAACCCGGCCCCGCTCGGCCTGCGACGGAGATCATATCTGCGCGGTGCCTACCTCTTGATCTTTCGACCGAGGGCCAGCCCGTTCGCCTGTTGCCAGTTCAGGCCCGTCTGCCGCGGTACCAGTATCCGCCGCCACCGAGAAGAAAGAGTACGAGCAATACGATCACGATGGTTTCCATGTTTTGGTCCCTTCTCATTGGAACGTCTTGATCCACGGTGTGATCATGTGCCCTTCGACAGGTCCACTTCCAATCGTTTGTTCCGCTCGAGTTGAGACGTGAAACGGCACCGAGGCAAGCTGTTCCCGCCATGCGGGAGAAGCGACGGTTGATCGTCGCCTCGCCTGAAGACGATCGGAACAAACGATTGGACGGCATGCGCCTCGAGGGGCGACGATGGCTTCACCACCTGGCGCTCTTGCGCCGGGAACTCATCAAAAAGCCGCGAGTCCCGCACTGGGGGCGTTAGCGGCCCTTCCTTGCCTTGGCGGGACCAGCGCATTCATCGCTCGCTCGACTCAAGTCAAGCGAAACGAACGATTGGACCCGGCCCGTCGTGAGCGACATGATCATCGTCGGTAATCTCGACTCATTACCAGGGGAGGCCAGCATGCAAGCCAGGAACGACGGTGTGGTGGACTCGAGTTCTGCGAATCGCGACCCGTTGACGAACGGGCCGGGTTCTCATCCGGTCGGCACGGGCGTTGGATCCGCCGGAGGAGCCGTCGCCGGCGTCGTCGTCGGAGCGACCGTGGGTGGGCCCATCGGGGCCGTCGTGGGAGGAGCCGTCGGCGCCGTCGTGGGCGCGACGGCGGGTCACACTGTTGCCGAGGCGGTCAATCCGACGGTCGAACGAGAATACTGGAAGAGGACTTTCCAGGATCGGCCCTACTACAGGCCGGGCAAGCAGTACTCGGATTACGAGCCCGCCTATCGCTTCGGATGGGAGTCGGCGCTGCGCAAAGAGTACGGAGGCAGAGAGTTCGACGCGGTCGAGCCCGAGCTTCAGCACAACTGGACGAGCGACCGGGGCGCCGCGGATCCGTGGACCGACGCGCGAGATGCAACACGAGACGCGTGGCTGAGGGTCCGCTCGAGCTGAGCGAGGAGGGTCGGTCGCCGCGAAACCCACGCCGATCTCCCGCCCGGCCAACCGGGCGGCCGCGAAGGTCCGCTAGCCCTCCTTGCGAATCAGCTTCCACAGCGCGACCCGGTCCGGCGCCAGCAGCTCCTCGATGCGGGAGTGGTTGACGTCGGCCACGATGATCTGGCCGACCTCGGTCTGCACATCGGAGAAGAGGCCGTGCGATTTCATCTTCATGGTCTGATACTTGTTGTCCTCGCTGGGACTGACGTAGTGCACCGAGTCGCTCTTGTAGCGGTGTACCAGCCAGAGATGGACGAGCGTCATCAGCCGCTTCTTGCGCAGAGACTCCTCGAAGGTGTTCTGGTCGCGCACCGAAAGAATGCTGCGGCCGCGGCGATCCTGGATGGGAGCAAAAACGACGTTGGCGAAGCGGTCGTTGCCGCCGCCCCCGATCGTCAGCTCGAGCAGCTCCGAGCCGGCGCGCTGGGGCAGCAGCTTCACGCCGAGCTTGTAGGGAAGCTGGTAGTGCTCGCCCCACATCGCCAGCCATTCCTCGAGCAGCTTCTTGGGCACTTCCGTCTGGACCAAGTGCTGGTGCTGGGTCGAGCCCTTGCCCATCGCCATGGTGGTGGCCGTGCGCCCCGAGGACGCCAGCAAGGCGGCGTCGACGCGCGGCCCGCCGACGAGCGTCTGAGGCGTCTTGTAGGGGGACTCGACGAGGCGAATCTTGCGCTGCAGGCGGGCGAGCGCCAGCATTCCCTCCTGCCTGAGGGCGGTGCCGAATTCCTCGGCGGCGACGCCGTCGATCTGGTGGCCGCCGTAGGTTATGAAGTTGAAGACGAAGCCCATCTTGCCGAGCTCCTCGGGAAA
This sequence comes from uncultured Acidobacteriota bacterium, assembly GCA_963724465.1. Lineage (GTDB taxonomy): Bacteria > Acidobacteriota > Thermoanaerobaculia > UBA5066 > Gp7-AA6 > DAHUXD01. The sequence goes on from CAVRUT010000003.1 coordinate 349,277, forward strand.
GCGCTCCATCTCCTCGTCCCTCATGCCGGTCGAGTCCCAGTTGAAGGACGGCGACAGGTTGTAGGCCAGCATCTTCTCCGGGAATTCGGCGTGGATCGCTTCGGCGAACTCGCGGGCGTCGTCGAGGTTCGCCGTCTTGGTCTCCATCCACAGGACATCGGCGAAGGGTGCGGCGGCGAGCGACTTGGCGATGGCATAGGGAATGCCGCCGCGGATCTGGTAGTAGCCCTCGGGGGTCTTCGCGTGTTCGCAGTCCCAGATGATCTGGACGCCGAGCGACCTGGCCTTCTCCTTGGCCGCCCACAGCGAGGCGCGCTCGGCAAAGCGGCGCCACTGCGCGGCGCTCATCTCGAACGGCTCGCCCTCGCTGGCCCGGAACTCCAGCACCTCGGCCACCGCCTCGCCGTACGTCTCGAGGCCGCTCTCCTCCACCCAGGCTTCGAGGAAGCGCGAGGCCACTGCGTCCAAGGCGGCGTCGACCGTGAGGTGTTTGCCCTGCCGATAGGCCGCGGCGCCTTCGGCGGCGAGGGCCGTCAGCCCCTTGCGCTCGAGCCAGACGTCTGCGGCGCGGTACTCCTCGTCGCACAGCGCGTAGAGGAGGTGGCCATTGAGCTCGCGGATCCCGAGATCGTAGAAACGCTTCAGCAGTGCCAAGTAGCCGGCTTTGTAGGAGGGCAGGTTGACGTTGGTGGCGCCCAGGATGAACGGCTGGTCGCGCTCGTCGGCGCGGCCGTCGAGCAGCGTCGCCGCCTCGGCGTCGGTCCGGGCGACGATGATGCCGGGGACCTTCATGACGTCGAGCTGGAAGCGCGCCGCGTTCAAGCGCTTGATCTGCTCGTCCTGCGGCACCAGAACCTTGCCGCCCTGGTGGCCGCACTTCTTGGTGCCCGGGCGCTGGTCCTCGATGTGGTAGCCGGGCACGCCGGCCTCGACGAAGCGCCGGATGAGGTTGCGCACGTGCGGGTCGCCGCCGTGGCCGGTATCGGCGTCCGCGATGATGAACGGGCGATAGTCATGGGCCGGCGTCGCCTCGCGCTGCTTCTCGGACATGCGCGAGCGCAGATACTGCTGGTTGCGGTCGGCGGTGAGCAGAGCGCGCACCAACACCGCGGCCTCGTCGGGCACCTGGCTCAAGGGGTAGCTCGCCAGATCGGGCCCGGGATCCTCGCTCGTCGAGCCCCTGGCCGAGGTCGCCCAGCCGCCGAGGTAGATGCCCTCGATGCCCAGGCGCTTGATCACCACCGCCTGGCCCGGCGAGTACGGGCCGAACGTCGTGATGCTCTTTCTCACGGCGAACAACTGGCGCAGGCGGTCGTAGAACGCCGCCGCCGCCTCGCGCGCCACGGTGTAATCGCGGGCGATGGTGCCTCGCTGCTCGACGACCTGGCGCGCCGTGTACAGACGCGCCGTACCCGCGAACCGCGGGCTTTCGAACCACTTCTGGGTCTCTGCGACTTCCTGCTCGAACGAAGTCATGGGAGTGCTCCTGCTCGGGTTCTTCTGGGCCTCGGCGACTTCCTGGTCGATCGATGTCATGGCGGCGCTCCTACGTCTCGAAATCGGGGTTCTCGGTCAGGCGCGTGCCGTCCCGCCGGAACGCGTCGATGAAGCTCGCGATGCGCTGCTTCGCCGTCTGGAGGTCGTGGTTATTGAGGTTGATGTTGAGCAGGTCGATGTACCACGGCGGCTTGACGGACTCGCGGGCGTAGGTCTCGACGATGGCGCGGGCGATCGGCAGCGTCGTCGGCTTCGAGTCATCGTGGACGTCGCGGTTGCCCGCCCGCAGCAGCTTGGCATACTCCTCGTCGACGAGCCGGGTAAAGAGCGCAGCGGTGAACGTATCGCCGGCGCGCACGCCGGTCTCCGGGTCGCCGTCGGTGAACCGGGCGCCCTTGTGCAGCCACTCCCAGAGGATGCTCATCCGGATCTCGCCCGTCGCCATGTCCTCCATCAGGTAGAGCACGTCGTCGTTGCCGAAGAAGTCGGCGGGCTTCAGAGCGACGGCCTGGAAGCCCCGGCCGAAGGCATTGCCGTACTGCAGAGCGACGCTCAAGAGATCGCGCGCCCCGCGCACGGTTCGCGGCGCCGGCTCCAGCAGCGTCAGGCCGTCGGCGTCCTCCGGCGTGTAGGTCAGACGCGGGAACTGCCGGCCGAGCTGATTGTCGGCGCCGGCCCGCTCCCACACGGGTCGCACGATGGGCACCATCTTCCAGTGCGCCACCCACTTGCCGCTCGCGCCTTCGCGCTGCTCGCGCTCGCCGCCGGCGACCGCTCGCTGCATGCCGGCGCCGACTCCCGCCGCCGAGCCTACCGGGATGTTGGCCTCCATCCCGCCCTCCCAGAGCGCGCAGCGGCCGTCTCGGTCGGGGGTGTTCACCGCCCGGCGGACGCGGTCTTCGTAGCGGCGCATGTAGCCGTAGGTCATGCCGATCGCGTCGATGTTGGGGTTGACGAACCTCGAGTCCCACGCCATGGCGTCGGCGACACTGTTGATGTAGTCCCAGCGGCCTGTGTTGAAGCCGACGAAGTGCGTCCCGAGGGCAGCGCGGATCTCCATCAGCTGAAAGCAAGCCTCGATCTGCTCGACGAGCACGTAGACCTTGATCGTCCCGATCGCGAGCCCGAGGTGCCGCTCGAGCGCCGCGAGCATGTCGTTCCACAATGCCGCCTCTTCGGCGGTCTGGATCTTCGGGAGGTAGAGGACGATGGACCGGCCCTCGGCGCGCAGCCGCTCGTGGTTGTTCACGACATAGGGCACGAGGTCGACGATCGACGCGGAAAAGCCGGTGCCGTCGGCTTCACGCACGTGCCGGTCGTCGAGGTGCAGCCCGCGGGGACGGAAGAGCCGGGTGGTGAAGTCGAGCTGCTTGCGCCAGTCGTCGAACATCGGCCGGCCGAAGAAGTCCCGGGCCCAGCCGTTCATCTCGACGGCGACTTCCTCGGCGACCCGCAGGAAGATCGGTTCCCTGTCGAGGGCCTGTTTGAGATTCCGGTGGTTGTCGAGCGACATCGTGTCGACTTGTCCCAGGGCATCCTCGCCGTCGAACATCCACCCGTCGGCGCCGGAGAGCAGCGCGTAGGCGACGCTGCGCAGGCCGCTCTCGGGCGCAGCGCGAGGCCTGGTGGCGGGGCCGGTGCCCTGGATCCACTGGCGCTTGAGGTCGGCCGGGATCGTGCTACCGGTGAAGCGGCCTTCGCGGGCATCGCGCACACGAAGGTCAGTACGCGGAATGACCGCGTCGGGCTCGCAGAAGGCGAGGCGGCGCCCGCGGAGTGCCCGCTCGCTCCGCCGCGCGATGCGCTCGGCCATGATCCGCCGCCGGTCGCGATTGAGCGGCGCCAGCACCGCGAGCGCCGCCCTTACCGCCGGGGTGTAGACGTCGGGATACGCTGCGAGGAGACCCCTTCGGAATTCGACCGTGCCGGGCATCGCGGACTCCTTCATCGGTTCGACGCTACGGGTTCCGCCTTCGGGCGGATTCGCTTTCAGGAGTCATCGGGCGCACACGTTACTTCGCCCGAGCGCGCACGGCGGCTCGGAAGGCACGGCGCCCCTCTTCGTCGAGGATGTTGTCGGCGAGCGCGGCGCCGAGAGCCACGAGGTTCGCGGCGGACTTCGCGGCCTTCTTGACGAGCACGCGCGCCACGGGGCCGATCTGCCTGGCGAGCTCGACCTCGACGAAGTGCAGGTCCTCCTCCCGAAACGTCGACGCCGACGCGGCCGTCGGCACGGGCGCCGCAGGGGCCCGCGATTCGGGTCGCGCCTCCGAATGAGACGTGGTGGGAGGAAGGCCGGTGCCGGGCACCCACGGTGTGCGCATGCTCGGCGGCGGCCCCTTCCGCTCGGAATCGATCAAGGTCGCGATGCCGCTCACGGAGGGCTCGTCCGCCTCCACGGCCTCGCCGATCTGGAGGCGATAGAGGTCCCGGTCGAGCGCCAGCACGTCCGGGTAGCGCTCCCCGCGGTCCTTGGCCATCATCTTGCGCAGCACCCGGCAAAGCCCTTCGGAGAGGCTCGGCTCGTACGTTCGGGGATCGGGCAGTGGCTCCGTCAAGTGCATGGACATCACCATGGCGCCCGACGTGCCCTTGAAGGGGGCGTGCCCCGTGACGAGCTGGAAGAAGGTCGCGCCGAGCGAGTAGATGTCGGCGCGCGCGTCGATGTCCTTCGCGCCGCGGATCTGCTCGGGCGAAATGTATTCCGGGGTCCCGACGGCCTGCCCAGTCTGGGTCAGGCCGTGGTCCTCGCCGATGCGTTTGGCGATGCCGAGATCCACGAGCTTCAGCTTGTCCCCTTTGGCGGTGAGCATGAGGTTGTCCGGCTTGATGTCCCGGTGGATGATCCCCTCGGCGTGCGCGACCGCGAGCGCCGCCACGGCGTGACGGACGACCAGGAGAGCGTCGCGCTCCTTGAAGCGGAACCGCTTCAGAAGCGTCCGAAGCGACTGGCCGTCCACGTACTCCATCGCGAGGAAATAGACGCCCTCCTCGCACCCGAAGTCGTAGATCTGGACGATGTTCGGGTGGTTGAGCCGCGCGGCCGCGCGGGCCTCCTTCTGGAACCGCTGCACGAACTCCTGGTCCGCCGAGAACCGCGGCGCGAGCGTTTTCAACGCGACGATGCGATCCAGGCTGAGGTTCTTCGCGCGGTAGACCCTTCCCATTCCTCCGGAGCCCAGCTCCTCGAGGACCTCGTATGCGCCGAACCGCCGCCCCGCGAGGCTCTGGTCCGTCAAGCGTCCGCAACCCCCGGCATCGCGCTACTCCTCTTCGAGCATCTTCAGGGCCTTCACGAGGCTGATCCGCATCCGATTGAACGACCCCGCCAGCACGGCCACCTCGTCGTGTCGCTTGAATCGGACCTCGGGCACGTCGAGGTTGCCCGTCGAGACCTCGTCGGCCATCTGCGACAGCCGGCGAATCGGGCGGATGATCGAGAACCACAGCATCACGTTCAGGAGAACGAGGATGAGCACGAAGACACCCACGAGCGAGGCGAGCATCGCGCCGTGCGCCTCCGACGCCATCCTGAGGGGCAGAGCCAGAGGCACGGATACGATCTGCGCCCCGATGATCTCGTTCAACTTCCAACCGTAGCCGCCGGAGCTCCCGTACCTCCTCACGACCGAGGCGGGGGTCGTCTCCGGCGTGGTGTGGCAGGACAGACATCCCGGGTCGGTGATCCTGATTGGCCGGGCCAGATAGAGCGCTCGCCCGAGCGGAGCGTCTCGCTCGCCGATGATCTCCGGCAGCTTCGCGTCCGAGCGGAAAGCGTTGACGACGTCCGCCTCCCAGTCGACCGTACGGTCGCGCGGGTTGGTCGGGTTCAGCGTCGCTTCCTTATAGGAGTACTCGGGGTGCGTTTCCCTCAGGGTGTTGAAGATTTCCGTCGCGGAGTACGCCGGGACCGTCTGCGGTAGAAACTCCTCGTCGAGTCGGGCGGCGAGCAGCGGCTTGATCTGCTTGTTCGTGTACCCGCGCGTTGCCATTGCGGTCTGCATCATCAGACGGGCGTGCTGAACGACCTGCGTGCGCGCGTTCTTCTGGACGAGATTCCGGGTGATCACGTGCGCGGGCACGAGGGCGATCCCGAAGCACAGGATCAGGATCAGGTTGAACTTGATCAGGAGCGACATGTCTCCCTCTCCCCTTGGGTAGGGGGATCTTATCGCGGCAAGAGCGACCGTCGCGACGGGGCGGCAAAACGGTCCCGCGTCGCCCCTGGCCTCAGAAATGACGAAAGTTTCGTGGCGCGGCCCACTCGGTGTCGATCCAGGCTGGTCCCGTTCGTATAGAGAGTGAGGAGCCGCCACGGTGCCGGCGATTCGGAGCGACGAGGAGGTGGAGATGAGAAAAATCGTTGTGGTCGAAAGTCCTTCGCTGGATGGCGTGATGCAGGCGCCCGGCCGGGCCGACGAGGACCTCCGCGGCGGCTTCTCGCACGGCGGCTGGGCTCTTTCTTACAGAGATTCGGTCATGGGCAGATTCATGGCGGAAGGGATGGCCCAGGCCGGCCCCCTGCTGTTCGGGCGGCGGACGTACGAGGACTTCTTCCGTGTCTGGCCCCAGAGGAAGGACAACCCATTCACGGAGGTGCTCGACAATTCCCAGAAGTACGTCGTCTCGACGAGGCTGACCGAGCCGCTCCCGTGGAAGAACTCGACGCTGCTCGAGGGCGACGCGTCGGACACCGTGGCCCGGCTCAAAGAACAGCCGGGCAACGACATGGTGGTCCTGGGCAGCGGAGAGCTCGTCCGATCGCTGATCCGGCATGACCTCGTGGACGAGTGCGTGCTCGCGATTCACCCTCTCGTGCTCGGATCTGGGCGACGTCTCTTCCCAAACGATGGCGCCTTCGCCGCGCTCCGCCTCGTGGACGCTAAGACGACGACCACGGGCGTGGTGATCGCGACGTACTCATCCTGCGGCGCGATACGATCGGCAATGACCGTTCAGGAGAACCCGCGATGAAGCAGTACCTTCTCAGCATGTACCAGCCCGAGGGAGGACTTCCGCCGCGAGAGTTCCTGGAAAAGGTGATGCGGGACGTCGATGCCATCCACCGGGATCTCGAGGCCGCCGGCGCGTGGGTCTTCGGCGCGGGCCTGCACCCTTCGAGCACCGCGACCGTGGTGCGGCTCCACGACGGCGAGGTGCTCACGACGGACGGCCCGTTCGCCGAGAGCAAGGAGTACATCGGCGGGATCACGATCATCCGGGCGCCGGATCTCGACTCCGCGCTCGAGTGGGCCCGCCGGTACGCTCGAGCGACCACTCTCGCGATCGAGGTGCGGCCGTTCCGGGAAAGGACGGGGGGCTGATCGCTGGCGTGCCGACCCTCGACGCCTCGCAGGTCGAACGTGTGTTCCGCGAGGAGTACGGTCGGGCGGTGGCCGCGCTGGTCCGCCACTTCGGCGACGTCGACGCGGCCGAGGAAGCGGTTCAGGACGCGTTCACCGCGGCGGTGCAACGCTGGCCGTCCGCCGGCCTGCCGCCGAGCCCGGCGGGATGGATCATCACCACAGCTCGCAACCGGGCGATCGACCGCCTCCGCCGCGAGGCGTCCCGCGAGGACCGGCACGCCCAGGCCGCCCTGCTGCACGCGAGCCGGGAACCGGTCGAGGAGGGCGCCGTGCGCGACGATCGCCTTCGCCTGATCTTCACCTGCTGCCATCCCGCGCTCTCGACGGGCGCCCGGGTCGCCCTGACGCTCCGGCTCCTGGGCGGGCTCACCACCGCGGAGATCGCGCGCGCGTTCCTGGTGGCCGAGCCCTCGATGGCTCAGCGGCTGGTTCGGGCAAAGGGCAAGATCCGCGATGCCAGGATCCCTTATCGGGTTCCGAGCGAGGCGGACCTCCCGGGCCGTCTTCGCGCCGTGCTCGCCGTCGTCTATCTCATTTTCAACGAGGGCTACACGGCGAGCTCGGGCGACCGGCTCGTCCGCGAGGATCTCTGCGCGGAGGCGGTCCGCCTCGGACGGCTCCTGGCCGAGTTGATGCCGGACGAACCGGAGGTCATGGGGCTGCTCGCGCTCATGCTGCTGATCGAGTCGCGCCGCGCGACCCGCGCCTCGGCCGGCGGCGACCTCGTGCTGCTCGCCGACCAGAACCGCGACCTCTGGGATCGCGGCCTCATCTCCGAAGGCCTGGAGCTCGTCCGCCGATGTCTCGCGCTCAACCGGCCCGGCCCGTACCAGATCCAGGCGGCGATCAACGCCGTCCACAGCGACGCGCCCGTCGCGTCCGCCACGGACTGGCGGCAGATCCTGCGGCTCTACGACCAGCTCCTGTCGATGGCGCCGGGCCCCGTCGTGGCCTTGAACCGCGCGGTTGCGCTGGCCGAGGTCGAAGGACCGGATGCCGCGCTCGCCCTGCTCGACGGCCTCGATCTAGACGGCTATCACCTTTTCCACGCGATTCGCGCCGACCTGCTCCGGCGCGTGGGCCGCAACGACGAAGCGTCGCTGGCGTATGCGGCGGCGATCGCCCGCACCGACAACGCCCGCGAGCGCGCCTTCCTGGAGCGCCGCCGTCAGGCGCCTCACCCGGTCGTGACGAGGTGTTGCCTTAGACCGCGCTGCCGCGACGTATCATCCATCCAGCGCTGATCCGGTGACGCTCGCTGCTGGCACGAAGCTCGGCCCTTACGAGATCCTTGCGCCGATCGGTGCGGGTGGGATGGGAGAGGTCTACAGGGCGCGAGACGGCCGTTTGATGCGGGACGTCGCGATCAAGATGCTGCCACCCTCCTTTGCGAGCGATCCCGAGCGGCTCCGCCGTTTCGAGCAGGAAGCGCAGGCGGCGGGAAGGCTCAGCCATCCCAACGTCACCGCGGTCTACGACGAGACGCTCGCTCAGGAGCCGCGATTCCATGAGCTCAACGCGAGGCTCCGCGTGAAGCGCGATGAGTATCGCCTGCTTTACGAGGGAGCCGAAGGTTGCGCCGTTTCACCTCCGGGTGTATGAAATTCACGTGGACGGCAGGCGGCCGGTCCCCGCGCTGCGCCCTCGTTTTCCGGAGGCGAGCCTCGGTTCGTGCGCGGGGGTCCGACGCTGAGCCCCGGACCGTCATGGTCAGCTCGCTCGGAGATGCTGAGGCGTGAACAGGTGAGGCGAGGGGGCCCGTTGGGGCACCCCACTTGGGACCCGGAACCACAACCCGAAAGGAGGATTGGAAGATGCACCCCACCGACACAATGAGAATGCTGACGCGAGTCTTCGTCGTCGCCCTGATTCTGGCGACCCTTGGCCCGTTCCGGCAGGCCCGGGCCGACGAGACCTGCCAGTCTCCTTACATGATGATGATCACCTCGCAGGAGGACTTCGTCTACGTGTGGACTCTCGGCAAACAGGGAGTCGGCGACGGCTCCGACAAGCTGGTCACGATCGACGCGCGCCCCGACTCGAAGACCTTCGGCAAAGTGATTCATAAAGTCTCCGTCGGAGGGCGGAATGAGGCGCATCATGCCGGATTCACCGACGACCGGCGGTACTTCTGGGCCGGGGGGCTGGACACCAGCAAGATCTTCATCTTCGACGTCCACAGCGACCCTGCCAGGCCGCGCCTGCACAAGACGATCAACGACTTCGTGTCCAGGTCGGGCGGAGCGGTGGGGCCGCACACCCACTACGCGCTGCCCGGGAGGATGCTCATCGCGGCGCTGTCGAACGACAAGGACCACGGCGGTCGCACGGCGCTGGTGGAGTACAGCAACAACGGCGATTTCGTCGCGACCCATTGGATCCCAACGAACCAGAGTCCCGGGGGCGCGAAAGTCGACAAGCTCGCAGACGGCTATGGGTACGACGTGCGCGTGCTGCCGCGCCGAAACACGATGCTCACTTCGTCCTTCACCGGCTGGAACAATTACATGATGGATTTCGGGAAGATGCTGCAGGACAAGGAGGCGATGAAGCGCTTCGGGCAGACGGTGACGGTCTGGGACCTTCACGCCCGCAAGCCCCGGAAGGTGCTGGAGGTCCCGGGTGCCCCGCTGGAGATCCGCTTCGCGTTGCAGCCGGAGCACAACTATGCGTTCACGACCACTGCCCTGACCTCGAAGATCTGGCTCATCTACGAGGATGAGAGCGGCGAGTGGCAGGCCAGGGAAGTCGCCGACATCGGCGACCCGACGAAGATTCCTCTGCCAGTGGACAGTAGCATCGGCGTCGACGACAAGTCTCTCTGGGTCACGACGTTCATGGACGGCAAGGCCCGTCGCTTCGACATCAGCGATCCGTTTCACCCCAGGCAGACGTACGAGGAGACGATCGGCTCGCAGGTCAACATGGTCTCCCAGACCTGGGACGGCAGGCGCGTCTACTTCACCTCGTCATTGCTCGCCAACTGGGACAAGAAGGGGGAGCAGGACGAGCAATTCTTGAAGGCTTACACCTGGGATGGCCAGAAGCTCAACCCCAGGTTCACGATCGATTTCTACGCGGAGCAGCTCGGTCGGCCACATCTCATGCGGTTCGGGGCATACTCGCTCTATGGTCGCGGGCAGACCGGAACCCCCGAAAAGACCGCCGCGAAGATGCCCGACCAACGGGCGCGATGAGACCCAAACACCTCTTCACGGCTCCCGGACGCGGACATAAGGCTTTCGTGCTCGTCGCGACTCTGGCTCTCGGGGTGGCCGGCTGCTCGAAGCCGGCCGCCAGGAGACTCGGGCCGCCTCGCAGGGCGTTCCACCGGGGCTCGAGTACGTGCCGCCGCAGCCCGGCAGCTATTCCCTGCCGCCGATTCAGGCCGCCTCGGACGGCACGGTGCTCGATGAGAGCGGGCAGCGACGGCGCCTCTTCGACTACCTGGGCGACCGGTACGCGCTCTTGAGCTTCATTTACACTCGATGCTCGGCGGTGAAGGGCTGTCCGCTGGCCACCGCCGTCTTCCAGATGCTGCGAAACCAGCTGGACGATGAGCCCACGGTGGCCGCAAGGGTTCACCTGATCACGCTGAGCTTCGACCCGGAGCGTGACACTCCGGAAACCATGTACCGCTACGCTCGAAGCGTCGGCGCGAGGACTCGCGGGCAGGCGGAATCCTGGACCTTCCTGACGACACCCTCCCAGAGCGAACTCGACCCGATCCTCGACGGCTACGGGCAGTACGTCGTTCGGGAGATCGATGCCGACGGCCGGCTCACGGGCAACCGTTCACACATGCTGAAGGTCTTCCTGATCGACCGCGCCAGGCGCGTCCGCCAGATCTACAGCTCGGATTTCCTGCATCCGGCGCTCGTGATCAACGACGTGAAGACTTTGATGATGGAGGACGCCGAGAGCTGAAGCGAGATCGGTGCGCCGAGGAGGAGACTGCGCGCGACGGTTTGGATGACGCTGCCGGAGAACCCCTGGCGCGCCGCGCCAGCTGCCGCAGGGCGGTGATGACGGCGCGGCGCGCCGCCGGTGTGTAGGACGCGAGCAGCCGCACGTTGTCGCGCACGATGGCGCGACGGAGGCTCTCGTATCGGCGCCTCCCTTCCGGCGAGGCGACGATCTTTTTGGCTCGCCGGTCATGCTCGGGGCGCGACCACTCGACGAGGCCGTGCCTCGTCATGCCCGAGATGACCCGGCTCATGGTGCTCTTGTCGAGCCGAAGGCCCTGCGCGAGTCCGGTGAGGCTTTCTCCCTCGGAGGAGAGCAGGAGATCGAGGGTGTACGCCTGGACGACGGTGAGCCCGAACCTCAGCGCCTGATCGCGGTCCCGGAATTGGTAGATGCGAATGAACGCCGTCGCGGCCTCATAGAGCGCGGCGGCGTCCCGCTGGAGCGATGACGGCCGAATTCGTCCACCCATCTAGATAGTTGCTATTGACAACTAAGTCGGGAAGGGCCTACGATCGAGCATGTCGCTCTCGTGAGGAAGCATCATGAAACATCGTTGGCTCGGAATCGTCGGCACAGTGGTTCTCGTTGGCACAGGGCTTGCCGCGCCCCTCGTCGCTCAGACCGGACGGGGTCCGTACGCGCGCATCGCGGTGTTGCGTCCCCAGGACGGGCACACGGTCGATTTCGAGGCCGGGTACATCCGACACCTCGCGTGGCACCAGCAGGCCGGGGATACGTGGGTCTGGTACGGCTGGAACGTCACGTTCGGTGAGCGGCAACGCTGGTTCGTCTACGCGTCGTTCGGGCACTCGGCCGCCAGCCTCGACAGCCCGGTGGCCCCGGCGGAGGACGAGCGGGACAACATTCTCAACGTCGCGCCACACGTCGAGTATATGGGGAACGCGCTCTACGAGTACCTGCCGGGCCTCTCGCGTGGCACGGGTGAGCCGCAACCGACCGCTCGGCTCGAACTCATGACCGTGGACCTCAACGCCGGAGCGGCAAAGGCTTTCGAGGCAGCCCTCGGCGCGGGACAGCCCGCACTGCAGGGTGAGACGCTCTGGTATCGGATCGTGGCGGGTGGATCCGTTCCACGCTATGTCCGACTGCGTCCGCGGCCCAGCCTTTCGGCGGTTCTCGATGGAAAGAGCGAACAGGCGCTCCCTGACGCGGCCAATCACCTGATCGCGAGGACGGCCGTCGAGATCCTGACACTGCGACCAACGATGAGCCTCGGCCTCGGGTCGCCGGCTCGCTAGTACGTCCGCCCGACCTTCGCCGCACGCGCGCAGAAAAGGGCTCACGCGTCGGTTTTCGTCCCCCGGTCCGTTTCATCGAGCGATCGCAACCACGACCAGCCGCTTCGGGCCATGAACCCCGTAGGCAAGAGTTTGCTCGATGTCCGCGGTCTTACTGGGCCCCGAGACCAGCAGAGCGTTGGGCGGCATCCGTGCTGCCCAGCCCTCCGAACGAATCGCATGCCAGAAGGAGTCGTGGATGGAACGGGTATCGAGCAGTGCGACATGCACCGGCGGGACCAGAGAAAGGAGGCGAGGCTCCTCGGGGGACGGCCAGAGGATCAGACCGCCTGTTTCGGCGATCCCGCCGCGAGTCGTCGTGAAGCCGGCATCGACCTCGTCGAACAGCTGTTGCTTCTGCTCCTCGAAGGGCCGGTCGTACGGGACGAGTCGGGCCCGGCCGGGGGACCAGGATCCCGACAGACGCCGGCCCGCAGCCGTTGACGGCCCGTACGCGAGCGTCGAGAGGCCCTCGGACTCGACGAAGGCTCGGACCGCCCGTGGCCAGTCGGCCTCCGTGGTCTCCAGAAATTCGGCGTGCACTGCCTCCATCATGCGGCGGAGGCGCGGATAGCGGTCCGACGGAGAGTGCACTTTCCGGGCCATGACGCCGAAATCGGAATCGATCGCCGTCGGCCGAACCGGTACCCGACGGAGACGTTCCAGAATCCTCTCGCGGGCCCCCTCAGGCATCGGGAACTCCGTCTTCGTCCGCCAGCTCACGCAGCGTCCTGCGCGCCGGCCTCGGCCGGACTCGGACGCTCGTCCAGGCCGACAGCACCGGAAGCCGGCCCGGCAGGAAACGCCCCAGGCGTGTCGCAGCAAGGGCTGCGATTCGGTAGAGGAATGGGGTCCTGTGGATCGCCTGCCACACCGTCCAAATGGCGCTCTCGAGCCGATGGCGACCCTCTCCCGCCCCCCGCACCGTGGACGCGCCCGTGCCGACGGCCTCGGATCGGAGGCGGACGATGAGCTCCGGGATTGGAATCCCCACCGGGCACACCTCGCCGCAGGCGCCGCACAGGCTCGAGGCTTCCAACAGATCCAATCGCCGACCCACGCCCTCGGTTTGCGGCGTCACGACCTTCCCGATCGGCCCGGGATAGACGGCCTCGTACGCGTGCCCGCCGACCCGCGTGTAGACCGGGCAGTGGTTCATGCAGGCTCCGCACCGGATGCACCGAAGCGTCGCCTGCAGCTCCCGGTCCGCGAACATGCGCGAACGGCCGTTGTCGAGGATGACGAGATGGACTTCCCGGGGGCCATCCTTCTCGTCCCGGCCCCGGGGGCCGCTGATCATGTTGAAGTAAGTCGTGATCGGCTGGGCCGTCGCGGACCGGGTCAGGAGGCCATAAAGCGGGGGCACGTCCTCCAGCTTTTCGACGACCTTCTCGATTCCCATCAGCGCGATGTGGACCGGAGGGACGTGGGTGGACATCCTCCCGTTGCCTTCGTTCTCGACGAGGCACAGCGTGCCTGTTTCCGCAACGGCGAAGTTGACCCCGGAGATACCCGCCTGCGCCTCGAAAAACTTCCGACGCAGAACGCGGCGGGCGATTGCGGTGAGCGCGTCGACGTCCTCCGTGTACTGCGCGTCCCGGATCTTCTCTCCGAAGAGCCGCGCGATCTGCGCTCGGTTCTTGTGAATCGCCGGCATGATGATGTGCGACGGCGTCTCCCCATCCAGCTGGATGATGTATTCGCCGAGGTCGGACTCGAGCGACTCGATGCCCCGCTTCTCGAGGAAGTCGTTCAAGTGCATCTCCTCGGAGACCATGGACTTGCCCTTCACGACGCGCGTGGCGCCGTGCCGCCGGAGGAGGTCGAGAACGACCGCGTTGGCCTCGTCCGTGGTCTCGGCCCAGTGGACGGCGATGCCGTTGTGGCGGCAGTTTTCCTCCAGCTGCACGAGTAGCTCCGGCAGGCGCGCGAGGGCTCGGGAGCGGATCGAGGCGCCGAGTGCCCGGAGATCCCGCCACTCCGCCGGATCGGCGAACTGCGCGGCGCGCCTGCTCATCAGCCCGTCCATGGCCCGCCGGAAGTTCGAGCGCAGTTGCGGGTCCTTCAGCGCGCCGGACGCGGCGGCCCGGAAGGAGGGACCTCGACCCTCAGCGCCCACGTGTCCGTTCCCACAAGAACTCCGCGACGTGGCAGGACCGGATTCCCGAGCCGAGAGCCTCGAGCCGCCCGGCGATGTTGAGGAGACAACCTCCATCCCCGGAGAGCAGGGTCGTCGCCCTGGTGGACGCGACGTCGCCGGCCTTGTCCTCGACCATGGCCGCCGAGATCTCCGGGTGCCGGACGGCGAAGGTCCCCCCGAAGCCGCAGCACTCCCGCTCCCGCGAGAGGGGGACGAGCTCGACGTTTTCGAGCTGCGCGAGAAGGCGCCGGGGCTCGTCCTCGACTCCGGCCTCGCGCAGCGCGTGGCAGGACGAATGCCAGGCGACACGAACCTTCTCGCCGCGGTCGACGAGGTTCACCTCCAGAACGTCGCAAAGGAAGCGCGTCAGCTCAACGACCCGGCACGCGAAGGCCAGCGCCTCGCCGTGAAACGGGTCGCCCTCGAAGAGGGCGGGATAGTGACGTTTCATCATCCCGGCGCAAGAGCCGGAGGGGACCACGATCGGATACGGCTCGGGAAAGAGCCGGATCTGTCCGCGCGCCACGGACCTGGCCTCGGCTTGGTATCCGCTGTTGTAGGCCGGTTGCCCGCAGCAGGTCTGCCCGCGCGGGAAGACGACCCTCACTCCCTCGTGCTGGAGCAGCCGTATGCCCGAGAGCCCCGCCTCGGGGAAGAAGAGGTCCACGAGACAGGTGCCGTAGTAGTAGACCGTCTGTGGCTTCCGTGAGCGTCCCCGGGTCGCGTCGGTCACATCGCCTCGATCATATGGCGTGCCGGAAGCTCGAGGCGCTATTCCAGGAGGTAAATGACCTCGGACAGCGAAGTGACGCGGTATTTCGGCTCTGCGGCTGGCAGGTCCCCGCCGCGGTCGGTCCATGCAACCAAACGCCCGGCCCGCTGAGCGCCATCGGCATCCCATCCATTCGAGCTGACGAAGAGCGATCATCGTCCGGGTCCCGTTCGACAGGATCGCTCGGCGAATCCCACGCCGGACCGGCTTGGCGGCCGGTAGAGCAGGTCCCAACTCTTGGCACCCGACCAATACGTCGAGCACCGGCCCATTGTCTCGCGATCGTTGGGAGACCGCCGGCCTGGCGGTCGGCGTTTGCGCTTCGCGGGTTTGATCGCGACGGCGATTCTAATCGGATCCAGTCTCAGAGTTGCAGCGATGCGAACTCGCCTCCGGCCGCCGGCCGCCCCGGCGCGGGACGCGAGACCGCGGCCCAGGCACCCACCCATGCATTGAGTAGCCCGTAGGCGAGCCAGAACACGGCGCCGGACAACCGTTCCCCATTCCGCTCGCGCGCACTGGAGCGATGATCTCGTGATACACGAGGTGGGAAACGGCGCAGGATCATTGAACCGTCGAGACTACACCGCGCCTCCCAAGATCCGCATGATGGCGCGTCCCGGCGGTTGGATGGGCCCGGGCACACCGCCCGACGTTCCTTCGCGCCCGCCTAACTCTTGGGGCGAGGATCGATGGCGCAGATGCCATGGTCCTCGCAGATTTGCCGCATGGCGGCGGCGGCCGTGTTGAAAGCGAGGATGATCGACCCGCCTTTCCTGCCCGCGGTCAGGTCACCGGCAAGGAAGAGGCCGGGAACGCTCGTCGCGAAGGAATCGGTCAGTCTCGGCTGCGGGCCATCGAATTCAATGCCTGCGGACTTGAGGAAGTTCTCCGGTGTCGTCCCACCGAGGGCGTAGACGACCCGATCGACGTCGAGAGGATCGAGGTCGGGCTCCCGAAAACGGACCCGGACTCTGGTCCCGGTACTTTCGAGTCCGGCCACGTTGGAGGAGAGAAGGGTGTGCAGCCTTCCCTGCCGCTCGAGCTCGAGCACGCTGTCGCGATTGATGGGATTGGGCCGCGACAAGTCTGTGCCGCGGTAGGAGAGCGTGACACGGTTGCCCTCTTGCACGAGAAACTGGCAGTACTCCAGCGCCGTGTCGCCGCCGCCGACCACGAGAACGTCCTTGCCTCGGATTTCCTCGCTCGTCACGTCGAAGAGGACTTGGTGCTGCACTTGACGCGGGACGGCGTACGACGGCTTGTTCGGGCGGCTCAGAATCCCGATCGCGATTACGACGACGCGCGCCCGCCACACGCCTGTGTTCGTCTCGACACGCAGCAGCCTGCCGGCCTCGGCCTCAATCCGGTGAACTTCTTCACGGTAGCGCACGCGGGCCCCTGATTCGCGGATTGCGCGGTCAAGGTAACTCAAGGTCTCGTCGCGTGTCAGGTCGGGAATGCAAAGCACGCCCTCGCATCTCGCCTCAATCCCCTTGTAATTGGCGAGCACAGGCTTGGTCGCCGCGTAGTACTTGCGAACGATCCAGGAATGTTCCTGAGCCTTCTCGAGAACGAGGACCCGTTCCGGGACAACGCCCGCGGCTCTGGCCTCGGCGGCGATGGCGATGCCCGCGGGCCCCCCACCCACGATGATGAGATCGAACTCCGGACTTTCTTTGCTCACAGGCTCGAGATGCGTTGGTCTGAAACCGACACAGTATGAGACCACAGCCAGATCGCCCCACTTTCGACCGACGGGGAGGCGGAGAGACGTGCCTCACCCCCGGTGGTCAGACATTACGCTGACGGCTCGATCGGACCAGCCGGAGGCAGTGCCGCGAGAAATTGCTCGGCCGGTACGTAGAGCTCGTTCGGCCGCAAGGCACCGCGGGTACGTCAGCGGGTGGCACTCGAGCCCCCCGAGAAGAAGGGGGCTTCCCGCGAGGCGGCGGACGTCGTAAGCGCACATGACGATGACGGGGAGTTTTCGGACCGCGTCCGTCAAGCGGGCTTCGAGCCGGAGGAGATCCAGGGTCATCGGGCCAGTCGGAGGAATTTGAGCCCTCGACCTCTGGGTTACCTCCCCCAAAAGGCGATACAGCCAGAAAAAAAGACGACGAAACCCGACTCGATCAGGCTTTCGAGGCGTCGATTTTCGCCTCCTGTAGCCGCCAGATCGCCCACCTTCGCTCCACATGGGAGGTGGAGTCGGCGTTCACGAACAGGCGTCTCGGATGGAGCCAGTTTTGCCTTCACGAACCGACGCACCTAGTGTTGCTGAAGAGGCCCAGCCTCCCTACGCCCAACGAGCAGCGCCTCAGCAGGCGAATGCGTCCGGTGCAGGTGTCGGGGTACTGCTCGGCGCCTGAGCCAAAAAAAGGCCCCCTTCGGGGCCTCACCATTATGGAAACGGCGCGCGCCCTATCGGTTAGATTGTGGCGCGAACGTAGCTGGAAGCCGTCTCGTAGGTCTCGACCTTCGGTATTCCGTCGATCACGCCGCCGAGCTTCGCCAGAACTTGCGGGTACGTCGCCGTCTGGTAGGCCTCCGCACTTTGCCGATTGTCCCAAAGGCTGATGCCGATGGCATTCTTCGGGTTGACAAGCGTCACTTCCTCAAGAAAACCGCTCTGCTTCCGAAGCATCGGAACGACTTCCTTCTCGAACAGGTTCGTAAAGTCCTTCTCCTTACCAGGCTTGATCTGAAAGCTGACGTTTCTTGCGAATTTCATGACAGTCCTCCTCTTTCCAGGAACCAACATGTCTCAAAGTGCATCGCCTGTCATGACCCGGTTGCATCATTTTGGAGTCCGCTGTTTCGCGCATTCGCGGGCCCAATGTCCGGAAGCAGCTTCCCGACAACACCTCAGACCTCCTGCTCGAAGCGTTCGTGGCGTTCCGGGTCGGTCGCTTACCTCTCCCGGCAGGATTCTTGCCGCGACTTCGCATCCCAGCCGCGAATCCGGCGCCCGGTGCGCCTCGCCCATCGCGCCCGCGCCCAAAGGCGACAGGATCTCGTAGGGGCCGAGACGGGTCCCGACGGAGAGTGCGCTCAATTGAGTCCCACGCGATGGACGAGGTCGAGGAATCGCGGGTCCGACCGGAGGGGGTCGAACATGGGATCCACTTTGAGGCCAGTGAGCCAGGGATCATGTTCTTCGATGGCTTTCTCGAGCCATGCCATAGCCTGGTCATTCTCACCAAGTCCGGAGAAGACAACAGCCACCATGGCAGGCGGCACGTAGTGCTCCTTCGACCTCGCTCTCAATTTCTCGACGATCTCGAGCGCCTCTGCCCGGCGGTTGGCGACGGCGTAGGCGTATCCAAGGGCCCCCAGCTGCGCCGCGCCGCCTCCCGAGAGCTCGACGGCCTTCTGCAGCTCGCTGATGGCCTCGTCGTAGCGTTTCTTGTGTATCAGGGATAGCCCCAGCCCAAAGTGCGCTCGGAGGAAGTTCGGATCCATGTCGAGTACGTGGCGAAACCAGGGAATAGCCTCGTCGTCCCGCCGCGCAAGGCTCAGGGCGATTCCCATCATCGTGTTGACGCCGAGGGAGGCGGGATCGAGCTCCTGTGCTCGCTTCATTTCACGGACGGCTTCGTCGAACCGGCCCATTCTCACGAGAAATATTGCGTAGTTCTCGTGCGCGATCGAGAGATTCGCATTCAGCTTGAGGGCCCGCTGAAACTGGCTTTCCGCGGTCTTCCAGTCTCGATCAAAAACGAAGCTGCTCCAGGCCAGCGAGGCATACGGCTCGCCAAGCGTCGGGTCGAGCTCGACCGCCCGCAGCGCAGCCGCCTTCGCGCTCGGGAAGGCTTCCCTCGGAGAGAGCGCGCCCTGCGCCGAACCGGCTGCCGTTTCGTAGGCCTGAGCGATGCTCGCGTAGGCCAGCGCGTAGTTCGGCTGCCTCTGAACGGCCTGCTGAAAGTACTCGAGGCTCTTCTGCGCGTCGGCTGCCGTGCGCCGGAACAAGTGATACTGGCCCTTCAAGTACGCTTCATAGGCTTCCGGGTTGACGGTCTTCTTGTCCGCGAGTCGCAGGCGCTCATGCTCCGTCAGCCGGACCCCGATCTCGCCGGCAATGGTCCTGGCAACCTCTCCTTGAAGGGCCAGGACGTCCTTCAGGTCACGTTGGAATGAATCCGCCCAGAGATGCTTGTCCCTGGGCGCGTCGATGAGCTGTGCCGTAATCTTCACCTGCGAGCCGCTGCGCATCACCGAACCCTCGACGATGGCATCGACGCCCAACTCCTTCGCGATTTCGGGCAGCGACTTGGATGAACTCTTGTAGCGCATCACCGAGGTCCGCGACGTCACACGCAAGGCCGAGATCTTCGCGAGATCGCTGATCAATTCTTCCGTCATGCCATCCGCGAAGTACTCTTGCTGCGGATCACCCGAAAGGTTGGCCAGCGGCAAGACGGCGAGCGATTCGATTCGCCGGGAGCCCGCGCTGCGGTGGCGCAGCAGGAGAACCAGCGCGATTGCGGCGAGAGTGATCGCCACAACCGCAAGGAGAACGGCCCTACGTCGCGAGACCCCCGGCGCCTTCGGCGCAGGTCGCGAACTCCCGGAGCCCAGACATTCGCTGAGCGCGAACGACAGGTCATCTACCGACTGGAACCGCTCACTGGGGTTTTTCTCCAGGCATCGCCCCACGATGCGATCCAAGCCCTCGGGCACTTGCGTCCCCGAGACCGTAATCTCGTCGGGCTGGTCCCGCAGAATTGCCGCCATCGTCTGGCCGGCCGACCCGCCGGAAAATGCCCGCCTTCCCGTCAGCATCTCGTACAGGACGCAACCGAAGGAGAAAATGTCGCTCCGGGTATCGGCAAGCTCCCCGCGGACCTGCTCCGGCGACATGTACCCGAGCGAACCGAGAACCGTCCCGGCCTCTGTGGCCACCGACTCCGTCGGTACGGCGGTCATTTCCTCCGAGGGCACCACGTCGGCACGGGCCAGCCCGAAGTCCAGGATCTTCACGTGGCCGCCCGAAGTCAGAAAGATGTTCTCGGGTTTCAAATCTCGATGGACGATTCTTTGCGCGTGAGCGGCGGAGAGCCCCTCCGCGATTGCGATCCCGATCTCCATCGCCTTGCGCCACGCCAGGCGCTCGCGCACCAGTCGCTCTCGAAGCGTCTGCCCCTCGAGCAGCTCCATGACTGCGTAGCGAAGTTCCTGCTCCTGACCGAAATCATGGATCGCGAGGATGTTCGGGTGCGACAATGCGGCTACGGCCCTGGCCTCCCGCTCGAAGCGCGCAAGGGCCTTCGGATCGTCGGCCAGCCGCTCCGGCAACACCTTGACTGCCACCTCGCGCGCGAGGCGCGTGTCCCGCGCCCGGTACACCTCTCCCATCCCGCCTGCACCCAACGGCGACAGGATCTCGTAGGGCCCGAGGCGGGTGCCGGCAGCGAGTGTCATCGGAAGACCGCTGCGGCGATTCTAGTCGCTTCGAGTGTCAGGGTCGTATCGACGCGAAGCCGACGTTCCCCCGTACTTGCCGCACGGAGTCACGAGTCTCTGGTTCTTGTATCGAGCGGCCCAGGCCCGGACGTAGGGGAGCGTACGCAGCCAGTTGATGCAGGTGTAGCTCCAGATGTCGACGAGGACGACCTTGCCGCGCAGCCCGGCAGCGGTCAACGGAGGCGAGTTGAGCCACGCCGTCGCGCCGACCAGAGTGGGCGCGCCGGGCCCATGTCTCAGGGGCTCGATAGGCCTCGTCCGGAAGCACCGTGATGGCCAGCGGGACCGAGATCTCGTTGGTCATCTGCGCGGCCGCACTGGTCACGCCTCGTCCCCCGTTCTCCCAGTACAGTTGCGCTGACGCCCACTCGAACGGCATCATCGGGGAAGAACATGAAGGGCTTCCTCCATGTGGCGGTCGGCGGCGGCGACCGCCTCCTCCGGACTGCGGCCGTTCTGGCGCGCGCTCAAGTAAGGCGCGTACCAGTCCCACCAGTCATGCTTGGCATGCGTCTTCTCGTAGTGGTCGTGGTGCTCCGCGGTCTCGTGGAGGAGCTCTGCGAGGGTTGCGACGTCCATGGCTCCTCCTCGCGTCGACTTCCACTCGCGGCCGGGGAGGCGCGTCTGGATCTCCTGGACCAGCCAGCGGTTCCCGTCCGGATCCTCGAATGAGACGAACGAGTAGTAGGAACGACCTTGCGGGTCGCGCCCGCCGACGCGGGGATTCTTCACGGCGTTGTTGAAGGGGCCGCCGGCGTAGTGGAAGACCTCGCTCACGTCGACGCCGCGGGCGATCAACTCGTCGCGGGCAGCGTCGATGTCGTCCACGGCGAGGACCAGGCTGTCCGCCGAGCCGGGCTTGGCCGACGTGATTCCCTGGCCGAAGATGATCGAGGCTTCCGAGTTGTGCGGCGTCAGCTGCACGCCGCGGAAGTCGTCGCCCGTCACGAAGTCGCCGTCGAGCCGCCAGCCAAGATTCTCGTAGAACGCCTTCGCGCGGTCGACGTCGGAAACGCCGATCACCACGACTTCGAGCTTCATGTCGACCTTCCCGACGCGCGTGTCGGGGGTCGCGTCATGACTACGGATTGCGTTAGTGCTCATGGTTGCCTCTGGTTTTGTTTGCGGCCTGCATGCATCTCAGAGCCGTGGCGCTCTACTTCATCTCGGTCGCGGGTGTTTCCTTCAGAGGTTTGAGGGCCTCCGCCGGCGCGATCTCCTTTCCGCCCGCGTCCACATAGTGGATGTCGAAGGCGGCGTCGGTGTAGAGGTAGAAGCCGCAGGCCGCCACACACCGGAATTGATGGACGTGGTGGGACGGCATCATCGCGAAGCCGCCCGGCTTGAGCGTGATGGATTTGCCTTCCTTCATGCTCACCTCGGCCGTACCGTTGACCATCATGAGGTTTTCATTCGCCGTGTGCCAGTGCCAGGGGATCGTGCATCCCGCGGCCACCTTCGCGTAGAGAATGGAAGGCCCCTTCGTGGGATCGCCGCTCAACACGGATCCGTGCGCGCAGGTCGGCAAAGGCGGGATCGTCACGAACTTCATCTCCGCGACGCTGCGTCCAAACGGCTGAGCCGCCTCCGCCTGCCCCCGGGCGACGCCCGGCAGCGCGAACGCGAGCGACACCGCAAGCCCCAACGGGATCGACCGGCCTCGAATGCTCATCTCTCCTCCTCCTCTCATCTCATGCTCTCATGGCGAATCACGAGATCCTACTAAACGCCGCAGGGACCCGATTTCGTCGCATTTCCGCGGATTCCAAATCCGAGATCGCGTTCGTCACTTCACACCCTCGACGAAATTGTTTCACGACCTCCGCCGCACCGCCGCCCGCGACATGATCCGGGCCGGGGTGGACCGGGCTCGAACCCTCGACCTTTGGGTTATGAGAACTCCACAAAAGTCGTCTCAAGTAGAAAAGACACGACAAAACGCGACTCGCTCGGGCGTTCGAGTCGTCACTTTTCGCTTCCTGTAGGCGCCAGATCGCCCCACTTTCGCCCCACCGAGTGGCCAAAGGCGATTCGAGGTCGCGCCTTTCCAAGCGCGCCAATGAGGAACGCCATCGTCTCGCGGCTAAGGGTTCGGCCCCGCTGGGGAGACTTCCAGCACCCGGCACGTCATCGATACCCCGTACTCGGCCCGGTTGCTCTTCACGAACTCGAAGACTTCTCGGGAACGGCGTCGGTCTCCCGAGCAAGCCAGGTCGCGGCGTTTGCCAAAATCTCCCGCTCGAGCTTCAGCCGCCGATTCTCACGCCGCAGCCGCCCAAGCTCTTCCCTCTCCTCGCTCGTCAAACCGTCGCTGCGTCGGCCCCTCGTCCAGATCCCCCTGGCGCAGCCAGTTGCGAATCGTCTGGGCCGACGGCTCGCAGGGTGGGCCGTGACGCTGATGTCGAGCGTCAAGTCAGTTGGGCTATGATCACCCGGCCGTCCGATGCTGTGCGCCGATTCATCGAACACCGCTCGGTGGACCGACCACGCAGAAAGAATAGGAGTCCGAAATGAGCGACCTCTCTCTTGAAGATCAGAACTTTGCGGAAAAACAGACCGAGCTGATCGCCGAGAACGCCGATCTCGGTCCGAATCAACTGAAGCGCTTTCCGAACGCCATCGTGTTGCAGATCAAACCGGCGGCACAGAGCCGCGGGGACTTTCACGCGCTGCAGGGCATCGCCGGTGGGCGCGGAAGCGGGCTGGTGGGTGACGCCACGTCGGGATATGGTGTCCGCGGAACGAGCCAGACCAATGCGGGGGTGGTTGGGCGATCGAATACGTCCGTCGGCGTGTGGGGAGATGTTCAGAACAGTCTGGGCGTGCTCGGTGAAAGCCAGAATTCTAGTGGCGTGGTCGGGCGTGGGAAAACACGCGGCTACGGCGTGCTCGGCCTGAGCAAGGACAACGCCGGCGTTGTCGGACGATCCGATGCCTCGGTCGGCGTCTGGGGAGATGCGCAAAACGAGGCCGGCGTGCTCGGCGTGAGCCAGAACGCAACCGGCGTCGTCGGGATCGCGAACACGAGAGGATACGGCGTGCTTGGCCGTGGCAAAGAGAATGTCGGGGTCGTTGGACGCTCAGAAGCCTCGATCGGCGTGTGGGGCGTTGCCCAAAACGATGCAGCGGTGCTGGGTGAAAGCCAAAATCACATCGGTGTCGTAGGCGTTGGAAACACCGAAGGCTACGGCGTGCTGGGTGAAAGCACAGGCAACGCCGGTGTCGTCGGACGATCGAGCAGGTCGGTTGGCGTCTGGGGTGATGTGCAAGACGACGTCGGCGTGCTCGGGACCAGCTTGAACAACGCTGGCGTGGCGGGATTCTCGCAATCAGCCGCCGGAGTTCAGGGGGAGTCGGCCAACGATGTCGGCGTCAAAGGATTCTCTCCCGGGGTGTTGGGCGTGTTCGGCGAATGTCCCAATGGCATGGGGGTGCTTGGCAGAAGCCTGAATGGTTCGGGTGTGACCGGCCAGTCCAGCGCATCGACTGGCGTTGCGGGCAGCTCCACCGGCGGTCCGGGCGTACTCGGTGAAAGCGTGAACGACGTCGGCGTCGTCGGACGATCGCCTCAGATTGGTGTGCTCGGCGAAGGTACCAACAAGATTGGCGTCTACGGCCGATCCGAACACGGCATCGGTGTTCGTGGCCAATCAGCAAACGGCACCGGTGTGTACGGCGCGGTCGCCAACCCCAACGGGCTTGCCGGACGATTCAAGGGTGGCGTCTTGGTCGATGGCGACCTGACTGTCACTGGTGCGAAGGGCGCCGTGGTACCTCATCCCGACGGCAGCCGACGACTGTTTTGTGCGATCGAGAGTCCCGAAAGCTGGTTCGAGGACCTCGGCGAAGGGAGACTACAGGATGGCGCGGTCGAGATCGAATTAGACCGAGATTTCGAGCTACTGACGCGCACCGACAGTTATCACGTCTTTCTCACCGCCTACGGGGATTCACAGGGGCTGTATGTGGAACGCCGGACCCCGCGGAGTTTCACCGTTCGCGAGCAGCGCGGCGGCACGAGCAGCGTGTCGTTTTCGTACCGAGTCGTCGCCAGGAGACGCGATATCGACGTTCCGCGATTCAAGAAGATCGAAGCCCCACAAGACGTCCCCGACAGTCCGCTGGAGGAACACGACGAGTTCAAACCAAGCATTGCCCCAGAAGTGCAGCCTCGTCACGAAGACGTCGTGGCGCCGAAGCCGCGAACCGAGGACGCCACATCACGACGCCCACAGATTGCAATCGACAAGCCCGATGTCGAGGAAAGGATGCGAAGAAAATAGCACTGCCCTCCCTCGTCGAGAATTCTTTCTATCGGGCTTCGCGAGGAGGATCGAAGCGAGCATGAGGGCGATCGTGGGGCTCGTATCGGGTCGTCGGATAAGCAAGGCGCTCAGCCATCAGATCTCTCCATATCTGGAGCAATGTATATCTATTATTGGAAAGAGAGTCAATGGCTATTATCCTAAATATCTAAAAATAGGGATCTTCATGATGGCGACGACATTCACGTGCCGCACGGGCGGCTTCGACTCGTGAAGACGATGAAGCCGAAAGGCTTCGTCCCGGACACGGAATCGAACGCGGTCTGGGGAATGTAGTTCGCCTGACCGCTCAAGGCCGAGCACCTGATCGCGTACCTCTCCCCGATGCCTCGCAGACCGTCCTCGCGCGGACCAAGCGCGGCGACGTCTGGATCATGGCGCGCACGCCGAAGATTTCGGAGGCGGACTCCGAGCGCTCGCCGCGAAGGCCTCCGCGCTGGGCTACGATGTGCCGAGGCTCCAGCGCGTGCCGCAGAGCTGGTAGGAGCCGGATGTTTCTCGACTTCGGTCCGAAGCGACGAGGAGCGACGTTGACGCCGGGTCCCGGCGAGAGCGCCTCGACGGTGGTTTCGGCAACGATCGGACGTTTCCGCCTTCTCGAGCGCATCGGCGCCGGTGGCTTCGGGTCGGTCTTCAAGGCCGTCGACCCCGAGACTGGCCGCCTCGTGGCGGTCAAGACCTGCTCGCTCGGAGAGCATGGGCATGCGCGGTTCTTCCGCGAGGCGAGGCTCGCGGGAGGCCTGCGTCATCCCAACATTGCGGCCGTTTACGAGTCCGGGATGCACGCCGACACGCCCTTCATGGTCCAGGAGCTGCTGACCGGCCGCGACCTATCGACGATGATCCTCGAACGCCAGCCGTACGCGCTCGAGGAGAAGCGGCGGATCCTCGTCTCGATCGCCGACGGGCTCGATTACGCGCATCGGAAGGGCGTGATCCATCGGGACATCAAGCCCTCGAACGTGCGCGTCCTCGAGGACGGCGGCGTCAAGATCATGGACTTCGGGATCGCAAAGACGATCGGCTCGGCGACCGGCATGACCCGAGCCGGGGCCGCGGTCGGAACGGTCGGCTACATGTCGCCCGAGCAGGTGTGCGGCGGCGAGATCGGTCCCCACACGGACGTTTTCCTCCTCGGAGCCCTGGCCTACGAGCTCCTCAGCTTCCAGCCCCCATTCCGCCACGCCAAGCTCTTCCGGCTCATGGAGCTCGTTCTCAACGAGGACCCCGATCCGCTCATCGACGTCGCGCCGTCGGTGCCGGACGGTCTCGCC
Source organism: uncultured Acidobacteriota bacterium (assembly GCA_963724465.1). Lineage (GTDB taxonomy): Bacteria > Acidobacteriota > Thermoanaerobaculia > UBA5066 > Gp7-AA6 > DAHUXD01. Next base: position 375,384 of record CAVRUT010000003.1, read on the forward strand.
GCCGTGGTCGCAAAGGCCATGCGCAAGCTGCCGGAGGAGCGCTTCGCTTCGGCGTCAGCGCTCCGCGACGCCCTCCTGGCGTCGGCCCCGTAAATTTGCAACTGGAAGGTCATCCAACTCGCTCCTGCGACGAGTCAGCTCGGATTCGACTATCCGTGCGACATGGCCGTCCTGGGAAACATCGGCGCGACCCTCGAAGCCATTGCGGAAGCGCTCGGATCCCGCACCACGACAGACGCTGCCTCCGCTCGGGCCACCATAGCGGAACTGGAAGCCAAGTATCCGGCATCGGGCAAGCGCCCCAGCGACGCCCTGATTGTTAGGTTACTTCGCCATCTCGATCTCGCAACGCACATCATTACCGAAGGCTCCTCCGAAGACGCGATCGTTCAGGACATGGCGGTCAAGCTCGGATTTCGAAACGTCCACTTCTCTCCTCGAGGCGGGGGGCTCGGCTGGGCGATGCCTCTCGGCGTGGGCATCGGCCTCGCGACCGGAAAGCACGCCGTGTGCTTTGTCGGAGACGGAGGAAACCTGTTCTCGATTCACGCCATCTGGACCGCGGCCAAGTACCGGATTCCGACGATCTTCGTCTGCCTCGTGAACCACGAGTATCGCCTGCTCAAGGACCTCTGGTGCCACGCGATGGGAACCACAATCGAGACCACACACTTCGTAGGCATGGACTTCGACGATCCGAACGTGGACATGGCGGTGGTCGCCGCCGGCTTCGGGGCGCGGATCGAGAAACTCGGCGGCGCCAACGCGATCGGCCCCGTCCTGGCACGAGTCCTCGCGCACCCCGGTCCAAGCTTCCTGGTCATTGATCGGAACCGTGAAAGACATCCCCAATTTTCCCTCACTCCCGCTCAAGCGCCGCAGCGATCGTGGTGCTGTCGTGGTTTCGTGGGAAGCGTGAGGAACGATGAGTGGTGAGCCGTGTATTCGACCCGATCCGGTCGGATCCGCGCTTCATCGCCCTGCTGAAAGAGCTGGATCTCGCGAAGTAGCTGCGGGGAGCATCACGACGCTTTGGCAATGACCGCGATCGAAAGCCGAAAACCCTCGCGGTCGATCGGCAGTTTCGCCCCTTGACGAGCAGGCGGGTCCGAGGGGAACCACCGCACCCACTCCTCGTTCATGCCGGGGAAGTCGTCCGAATTGGCGAGGATGAAGGTGGCGCTGACGACCTGGCTGAGCGAGCTACCGGCTTCCTGGAGGATCGCCTGGACGTTGCGAACACACTGCGCCGTCTGCTCCTGGATCGTCTGACCGACCAACTCGCCCGTGGCCGGGTGGAACGGTCCCTGCCCGGAGACGAAAACCAGCCCGCCGGCCTTGACGGCCTGGCTATATGCGGCGGAACGAGGAGCGTTGTCCGTGGACACGATGAACTTGGGCATCGAGACCTCCTTGCCAGGCCGTACCGGGACTCGGTGGCGGGCCTCGCCGAATGGGGGCAGACCGGCCGCGCTTCCGCTGCATCCCGACAGCGTGAGCCTGAGCCTTATGTCACCCAACTAGTTTGCGTGGACCTCGGGTTGCGCCGGGCCGCTCCCTCCGCTGCTGGGCACGAGTGGCCCGGCCGCAACCCCGCCGAGGTCCATGTTGAACCAGCTTACGGACGCCCTTCGAAGATCAGGTTAAAGGGCGTCTCAGTCGCGCGCTGGAACCGCTTGAACCCCGCCTGCGTGGCCACCTCGCGCAGCCGAGTCTCCCCGGCCTGCGCGCCCAGACCGGCAGCGCCATCCTGCGACAGGGACGCCGGCGTGCAAATGACCGTGGACGCCGAGTAGTAGATGCGCCCCACCGGATTGAGATTGTCCTCCACCCGGTCGTTGGCGAAGGGCTCGACGAGCATCCAGATCCCGTCGGGTTTCAAGGTCTCGCGAACGTGGCGCGCAGCGCCGACCGGGTCACCCATGTCGTGAAGGCAGTCGAAGAAGAAGACGGCGTCGTAATTCTTCCCCGGGTAGTCCTGCGCGCGGGCCACCTCGAAGGTCACGCGGTCCGCAACGCCCGACGAGGCCGCGTGTTTGCGTGCGGCCTCGATCGAGGGCGCGTGATAGTCGAACCCGACGAAAGTCGACTTCGGATACGCCTTCGCCAGGATCACGGTCGAGGAGCCGTGGCCGCAGCCGACGTCCGCCACGCGCGCGCCCGCCTTTAGCCTCGCGTCGAGACCTTCGATCGCCGGGATCCAGGACGACACGAGGTTCGCGTTGTAACCGGGGCGGAAGAACCGAAACGTACCCGCGAAGAGATCCGGATGGTGCTCGTGCCAGCCCATCCCCTTCCCACTGCGAAAGGCGTCGGTGATTTTCGACTCGTTCTTGTAGCAGGCCATTGCGAGCTCGAAGAACCCCGGCAGAAATGCGGGACTGTCTTCGTTCGCGAAGCAAAAGGCCTGCTCCTCGGGCAGCGTGTAGGTCTGGGATCCCGAGTCGTACGTGACGTACCCGCAGGTCGCCTGCGCGTTGAGCCACTCGCGGACCTGTCGCTCCGCCGTGCCGGTCTTTTTCGCGAGCTCGGCGGACGTCATCGGTCCCGCGCCGGCCATCGCCTTGTAAAGGCCGAGCCGGTCCCCCATGACGACGAGAAGACCGCTCATCGCGGCGCCCATGTCATTGACGGCTCGGCCGAGAAACTCGTCGAGCCTCGCCTGGTCGATCTCCACAACCGCACCTGTTTCCGAAGACCCCATAAACAACCCCTCCTTTGAGATTTCGCAACGTATTTCGTCGGAGGCGCTGCCGCACTTCGTTTCATGAGCCCTTAATCGCGGCGAACGCATTGACGAGACCGACGAGGGATGAAAAGCCCGAAATCGAGGACAAACGCACGTCGCTTAGAAATTGTCGAGCCCGCGAGGGCCCCACCTCTCCGGTGCACAGCCTGCCCTCGACGGGTGTGCCGGGGAACTCGCTCGACGATGAAGCCTCCGGAATCTACTGGCGCAGCATCTCCGGGAGTCCTCTCCGCCGTCGTTCGACTGACGCGCTCGACGGTCGAGCCTCTCGCCCTCAGACGTGGGGAAGGTGAAAGCGAGTGAGTGGTGAGCCGTGTAGGACCCGAACCTACTAGAAGCTCACAACAGGTCAGTGAGTTGGAGCCACGTGTCCGAATCCTGTGTCCGAGTTCAAAGCTCCCGATGTCAGGTTTTGCCCGTGCTCGTGAGCACCTTCTTCTCCTTGTCGGGCGGGCGCGCGTGAGTGCCGCTTTAGGATTGACGAAAACCGCTGCACTCAACGGAAGATATGTGTTGGGGGAAACTGGCATGGCTCGGGAATTCGACCTCATCATCGTCGGCGCCGGTCCAGCAGGGATCGCCCTGGCAGCGGAGGCCCGCGCGGCCGGGGTGCCGGCGGGCGGCATCCTGGTCCTCGAGAAGGCGCAGGAGCACTCCTGGATCATTCGCAAGTACTACCCGGTAGCCAAGCCCGTCCTCGCCAACTACAAGGGCATCGAGGCCAAATGCGAGGGGGTGCTCTGCATCCCCGACCTGACGCGCGAAGAGACCCTCACCTACCTGGACCGCGCGATCCGGGACTCGGGGGCAGAGGTGCGCTACCGCGAGGAGGTTCACCGGATCGGCCGCGAGCCGGATGGGCGGCTTCATGTCGAGTCGGCGGCAGGCGTTTACCGCGCGCCGGTCGTCGTGATCGCGATCGGTCTCTTCGGGCGGCCGAACAAGCCCGCCTACCCGATCCCGCGCGAGGTCGCCAGGCGCGTGCGGTTCGACGTCACGGGCGAAGCGCTTAGCGGCCTGGACATTCTCGTCGTCGGCGGGGGCGACACGGCCATGGAGTACTGCCAATTCCTGGTCCAGGAGGGCAATCGCGTGATTCTTTCCTACCGGGGCCCCGATCTGACGCGGCCGAACCCGATCAACCGAGAGAGCGTGCTCGCCCTCGTGCGGCAGGGGAAACTGGCGGTCCGGCTCGATTCCGAGGTCGCAGCGCTGGAGGCGGCGGGAGGGAAGGTGCGCGTCGTGTTCTCCAGACCGCCCGAGACCTCGGCAGACGTGGACCGCGTCGTCTACGCGCTCGGCGGGACGACGCCCGAGAATTTCTTGAAGTCCGTGGGAATCGAGTTCGAAGGCGGCTCGCCCCGCTTGACGAAGTCCTTCGGCACTAGCGTGCCCGGACTCTTCCTTGTTGGCGATCTGACGGCCGGCAAGAAGGGGGGCTCGATCATCCTCGCGTTCAACACGGCCGCGGCGGCGATGAGAAGGATCTGTGAGGACCACGGCATCTGCCGCATCGCCCCGCCAGCGAGTCCAGGCGCCCCTTGAAGCCGAGCGACCCGGCTCTCGGGCGCTTGCGCGTGCGGGCTTGACCGCGCGAACGAACGCGCTTCGGATCTTTCCGTCCACTGTGGACGCGATCGCGTGGATGTCGACGCCTGCCGACCCGAGGAACTCCCGGGCGTCCTCGAGGCCGTAGATCCGGGTCGGCTCTGAGAGGTCCAGGCTGACAGGGACGTGACCCTCCTGAATCCTGAGAGCTGGTGGAGACGGCACCAGAAATCAGGGTGAAAGATCCGCGGAAACCGGCCGTAAATCTCGCTTCTCCACCAGAGTCAAGCCTCGCCTTGCGACCCGCAGGCAGTTTGGCCGTGCGGCTTGGTGGGATAGTTTTCGTTGGGGGCTCGACAGATGGACGAAAAGCATCCGCGCTTTCCTTACTTTGCGCAGGCCGTGCGCGCCGGAATTCAGATCATGCCCGATGCGGCGCCGCTGCGGCGGTACTTCGGCGTCTCGCCGGCAACGGGGCGGCTCGGGTGTGACGCGCTGGCGGCAGCGTGGCTTGCGGAGTATTACGACGGTGAGCGGCCGGCCCACGATGAGGACAGCGGCTTGCGGGGGTTCCTCTCGGTCAGTTTGACCGATGCCTATCCGGTGCTGACACAGGATCTTGGGCCTGAATGCCCGGCGGGTCCGCGTGACCGGTGCCCGGCGCCGGGGCGGGCGGGGCGAACGCTGGAGGCGAAGATCATTCACCTGCAGGACGAGCACGGGATCAGCCGCGAGCAGGTTGCGGACTGGCTTCAGGCGCACGGGTATTAGGAG